>CAVGVB010000006.1:0-78863 GCA_963632705.1 bacterium
CAAATTTTTCTTAGGTCAAGTCCTGCTTGGGGCTTGACTTTTTATTTGCAGGCTTTCCTCCAATTTGCAGGGAGAACTCCGGGGCGCTAAGGCGGCACCACCAGCCGGTGCAGAAGATGCTTATTCATTCCTGCGCCCCTGTCCCTTGACGGTCAGGATGCCGTCCAGCGTGGTGGCGGTAATCCGCAGGCGCTCGGCTACGGCGATGTCGTTTTTTACGCCCTCATCCACGGTGCTGCCGCAAACGACCAACACATGAGAGCGGCGCAGATATTCCCGCGCCATGTCGATGCCGTCCTTATGCTCCTGCGGAATCTCGTCGCGCAGGAACAGCGGCAAAAACAGCGCGGGGCAGACAGGCGAAAAGCCTGCGTCATAGACCGCCCTGCAATACTTGGCGGCGTTTTCGGTGTTCTCAAACTCGTTCTCGCTCCACGGAGCGGTGATGTAGGCAAGGGGACGTTTCATCGGTATCAAATCCTTTCTCCCGGAATCGGGCATGAAAAAAGCGGCCTTTAGGGGCCGCCGTGAAAATCGTGATTGACCAGCATGGCATAGTGGTTGTCGATGGTGGAAACGGAATTGAACAGCGCCGCCATGAGGTAGGCTTTCGTATTCCAGACGCGGGTGGTGTTCTCGCGTATCCCATCCATGACCTTTTCGATGTGCATGGAGGTGATCTTTTCAAAGCGCTGTTGGACGAAGCCGGTGGGATATTCCGCGTCCCGCCCGATCTTGACCGTGGGGCTGCGGTTCATAGCAACCTCCAGCATGATCTCCACCAGTTCATCGAGCTGCATCCGGTCATACTGCTGACAGAGAATGTCGTATTCGATTTGCTCTCTGATCTCTGCTTTTTTCTCAAGCCCGTCCGTCATTCCGCCCGCCGCAGGCAGAAAGAATGAATGAGTGCTTGATAGATCAGTATTTGATTTTTGAGTATTAGATTTCTTAGTATTTAATTGCGCGGGATTTTCCGTATCCGGTTCCTCCGCATCCGGGTTATCCAGATACGGGTTTTCCGTATCTGGTGACGCCGTACCCGGTGGAGAGGGCTTTCGGGGCTTTTCAAAGATGGTGTACTCCGTGTCGGAAATGCGCCCGTCCTTGCCGCGAAGCTGACGGCGGATGATGTAGCCTGCCAGCTCCAGTTCCTTGAGCGTTTTCCCGATGGCATCCACGCCCTCCTTGCAGATCGCAGCCAGTCCCCGTGTGGTGTAATTCCACTCGTCAGGGAGGGAGAGCATCATGGAGAGCAGCCCCTTGGCCTTCAGAGAAAGATTGTTGTCTTTCAGGTGATGGTTGCACATCACCGTGTAATCCCGCGTCCGTTCAACGCGAAATACAGCCATGTTGCTTCAAATCCTTTCCGCAGGACGGTCAGGCTGTTTGATCGTCCTCCTTGGCAAACCGCGCGTCCAGCCGCTCCACGCTCCAGTTCTGCTTGAACTGTCCCAGCGGGCCGGGGCCGAACTGCGCCAGCGCACGGCGATCCAACTCCATCAGCTTTTCCCACAGCTCCGGGTGGTGCTTTCGCAGCTTCCGCAGCTCGTCGATACGCTGGAACGGGCAGCACCAGCAGGACGCACGGTGGTAAATCTCATACAGTCCGCCGAAGTCGAAGCCGCGGTCATAGCAGGCTTGGAGTGCCTGCGCCTCCGTGATGCCCCACTCCACAAGTGGATACCGCTCGTCCTTGCAGCGCCACGCTTCATCGGCGGCGATGCCGACATAGTGAATCGCGCCCAACTCTCCCTTGAGCCGGTTGACCTCCTTGGTGATGAGGTGCGTTTTGAGCTGCCCGGTACACCAGCGGACGCGGATACCCGGCCAGCCGTTGCCGTAGGGCGGGATACCCAACTTTGCACGGTTTTCCAGACTGCTGGGCTTCTGCTTGGGTTCGTCGAACATCAGATATTCAAAGCCTTTGGGATGCCGCAGCGTGGTGATATGGATGCCGCGTTCCCGGAAAAGATGCTCGTCCAGCTTGGAGAGGTGTTCATACATCTCAGGGAACTCCATGCCGGTATCTGCCGACAGCACCATGTCGATGGGCATATCCCGTTCGATCATCAAAAGAAGCATGGCGGTACTGTCCTTGCCACCGGACAGGCTGACGGCGTGAAACTGCTTGCCGTTTGCGTTTGTTTCCCGCATGGGGAAGTCGCTCCGTTTTCACTCCTTTCCCGGATCACAGCTCATAGATGGGCTGCTCGTGTTCATAGTAGGGGTCGCACAGGGCGGCAAGCTCGGCCACCAAATCCTCCAAATCCAGCGAAATCTCGCTGTCCGTCCAGTCGCTGCCCTTGTAGACGCGGTACTCGGTGACATACTCGCCGTCCCCGGCGTTCACGCTGAAATTGGCGACAACGGCGAAGCCCATATCCTCCAGCAGCCACAGTTCCATCGACCGGGTGGCTAACACCGCGCCGATATAACTGTCGCCCACATCCTCATAGAGAAGCGTCGCCCGCTGCTTGAACAGTTCCGCGCCGCGATAATCCAAACTCAGCGCGTTTTTACCGTCTGCGCGGTAGGCGTAGACCGTTTCGGCATTGTTCCAAACGGCTTGCAGCAGGGTGTGGTAGTCGATGTTCTCCAGAAACTCGTCGATCTCCGTTTCGGTATAGCCGACCTCCGTGCCTCTGCGGAACAGCGAGGTCAGCGCATTTTCCAGCTCCGTTACTTTGCTCACGGTAATTCCTCCAATCGTTTTAGTGATGCCGCTTTTTCCGGTCAGGGAGGATATGCCCCTCAATGACGGCGGCGTGTTTGCGGATTTTGATTTCTCCGCGTTTCTCGGATGCCTGCGCCTTTGCGTATCCCACGTCGGAGAGGAACAGCCGCAGCCGTTCACCCTTTTCGCCCACAGGGGATTTCCATGACAGGACATCAAAAATAATCATGTGGCGGGTTTCGTCCATAAAGCGCTCCAGCGCAAGGATGCTGTGACCGCCGACAAAATCATCAGCGTTCATACTCGGCACCTCGCACCTTGATCTGAAAAGCGGCAAGCCCATAACGGGCGATCAGGGTGGCGTTGACGATCAGGCGCAGCGCCTCCGGGTCAATGACCTCCGGTTCCGCCAAATCCGCCATCGTGACGGCCTCCGTCTTGTCGCAGAGGTCACGCGCCGCCATGAACAGCGCGTAATTGTGCGGCGAGGTATTTTTCAGCACCGCATAGCCGAACTCGATCCCGTGCTTACAGAAGCAGTTTGCCGTGCGGCGGTAAATATCGTCGTTGGAAGTCAGCAGGTACATGGCCGCATAGTAGGCGTTGGTGTCTCTGCGGCGGCGGTAACCCTGCACCGTGCGCTGATACTGCATCCTGCGCTCATGCTGCTCGTTGCTCCAAAGGCTTCCGGGATAGTGCTTGATAAGCAGATTCAGGCGCTGGAACAGGCGGCGTTCATGGGGAAAAGTCTCTAAGACTGCTTCCCGGTAGCCAACCACACCGGCCTCGATGCGCTCGGCCAGCCACGGGCAGCGCAGGGCAGTACAGCCCAGCTTTTTCACATATTCGGTGCAGAGCTGGCAGCTCACATCCTTGGGGGCGTATTTGAACGTGTTGATATACATGACTTCCTCCTTTGGGCATGAAAATAGCGGACAAACAAACTGCTTGTCCGCTCAACGGCTCTGATCGCGCTGGCGCTTTTTCTGCCATGCGTCCAGTAATTTGAAGATGGTGTTCTCGATCTGGAACGGGGTATAGGAACGCGGGAAGTATTTGCGGAGCTTTTCACCGGAAAGGGTGATGTCGTTTTTCTCCGGTTTCTTCTGCTCCATCATAATCGAAAGCATGGTGTCCTCGTTCAGCTCACCGCTCTGACTGAGCTTTTTCATCCGCTGTGCCTGCGAGAGCGAGGGGGTGGCCTGTTCGCTGTCGATGGTTTCCAGAAGCAATCCCTGCTCCTTGGGCGTCAGCGCCGCGATCTGATAAGCGGGACTGAGGGCGATTTTCTTTTCGTCCACCATTTGCTGAAGCTCCGGAACTAACTGCGTCAGGGCAATGTAGTTGCGGATGGTATCGCCGCTCACACCGGCTTCCTGTCCGACTTCATCATCGCTGCGGAACTTCGCCGAAATTTTCGGCGAAGTCAGATCCGTTCGTGCGCCCTGCCGCTTGATGGCCTCCATCTTCATCTTGTAGGCTTTGGCGCGTTCGGAGGGAAGAATGTTTTCACGCTGGAGATTGCTGTCCACCATGATGATGGTAGCAGCGTCCCGGTCGATGTTGCGGACAATGACCGGCATGGTAGTCAGCCCCGCCAGCTCACAGGCGTGTTTGCGGCGGTGGCCTGCGATCAGCTCATAGCCGCCATCCTCCCGTGGCCGCGCCAGCGCGGGGACGAGGATGCCGTATTCCTTGACGCTCTCGGCGGTTTCCTGCATAGACGCATCCTCCCGCACCTGAAAGGGATGATCCGGGAACGGATGCAGTTCCGAGAGCGGAATCTGAACGACCACTTCCTGCTGGGGGTTCGGCTTTTTGGATGGCGCGGGCTTTTTGCTCGGTTCTTTCTGCGCTGTTTTTTCAGGCATCGTGTTCCTCCTGTCGGCCTCTGATTTTGGGTACAAAAAAAGGACATTTCTTCTTTGCAGAGGAAATGTCCTGATTTTTTGGACGGGCTGCCAGCCCGCCCAAACGGTATTTTGTTTTGTCGTTACTATAACACCCCCTACGATATAATCACTTCGTGGCTCGATTTCTCGGTTTGGAAAAGGATGAAAAACCTTGCCAGATAACCGAAAACCCTTGATATACGGGGCTTTTCCGGTTTGTCGTAATTATACCGTAAGGGCACACCTTCGCCACACTGGCGCTGGAGAACGGCATGGATGTGAAACCGCTCTCCGCCATGCTGGGTCATGTGTCGGCGGCCACTACGCTGGACATCTATACCCACATCACCGACGATATGCGGCTCACAGCCGCCGCCAACATCGACCGCGGCATCGGCAAAGCAGCACCGCAGGAGGACGCTCCAGAGCCGGAGCAAGAAACTGCCCCAGCCCAGGTGGAAAAGCCGAGTATGACCGATTTCAAGCCCTATGTGGGCCGCAAGCGTAGATCCGGCACGGGCTGTGTCACCGAGATCAACGACCACCTGTTTGAAGGTCGCTACTCGCCCAAATGGCCCGACGGCAAAAAGCACGCCCGCAACATCTACGCCCACACCCGCGAGGAGTGCGAGGAGAAACTGAAGGTGTTGATCGTGGAGATGAAGGCAGAGATTGCGGAAGCGCAGCGGTTGAAGAATTTGGGCGAGGGCAATGGGCAACCGCCGGAGGGGAAGGAGGGCAAGCGAGGAAAGAAGGGAACGTAAAAAATCACCGGCAAGGGTACTGAGAAATTGATGCCCATGTCGGTGAGTTTTCGGAATGAGGTGTGTCGATAATGATCGCACGGTCTCAGCAGAATTATTTGTGCAAAAGCTTAGATGATTAAAAGTATTTCGTGATATTCTCGCAAAGCTTAAATCTAGAAGCACAACAAGATAGTTGCACACCCTGGCGCGAAACTATCTTGTTTCGTAATATTAATTGGGGTATAATAGCAATATAGCTGTAGTTGGAGGAAGAAACATGGATATTTCTTATGACAAACTCTGAAAATTTTTGGTGGATAGAAAGATGAGTACATCTGAACTGCGAAAGGCTGCGAGCATTGCGCCCAATACTATGACTCGCTTGCGTCGAGATGAGGGAGTAACTCTAACTGTGTTGTATAAAACCTGCGCTACTCTAAAGGTCAATATCGGAGATATCATGGAGTTTTTGACCGAGACTTTGGAATAAACGCAATTATTTCAAACTGCAAATGGTTCGAATTCATAAAAGTGTCTCTTTGCCTCTTTAAAGAACTGCGTATATTTGTCTGAAAGGAGATGCATATATGCCAGGTTTGCTTTATCCCGCATATCAAAAATTTTATAGTGCGATTAGTTGCTTGGAGAGATTCAGTAAAGAAAAAGATTTCTTTTCTAATATTGTCAGCCTGGATACATTCTTTTCAGAATACCGTAGCATCACGCTTGTAATGCAAAAATCCTTAGCACATACACCCCATGCTGATTTTTATAAGGGAGTATCAGCAGGTTATTTTGATCCATGGCTAAATACGCAGCGAGTTAAGACTGTACACACTCATCCTGTCGAGTACTCAAAAAAGCTTGATGTGACCGTCTTCTTCCCTGACAGAAGTTTTGATATTCTGTCTCAAATATTTACGATTGAAAATAATACCCCTTTCGAAAAGATTGTAGAAACCCTAAAATCTTTCTTCGTGAGAATTGATCCTAATGAAGTCTTTTTCTCAGCTAAATATACTTTTCTTGAAAAAGACAGCGACGAAGATATTCTTAGCAAAGCTTTGGATGGAATTACTACGATGCAAAATTTTATGGAAATTATGTATCAACAAATCGGCGAAAGCTGTGCGCTTTGTGAGCAACTTCGTAGCAAAATTAAAGAATCACCGATTCTCAACATACCTATCGATTTTAAGTCGGTTGATGATTATATTTACTACCCACTCAAAGATGAATTTGAGCGAGCTGGAAGGTTGGCACTCATGATAGGAGGTTCAACAGATAGACCCAGAAGTCCTTTGTCAGGCCTAAATATGTTCGGCACCCCAGATGATAATGATTATTTTAGGAAGTTTGTCATAATGAATGTTGTTATTGGGACAACCAATCTAATGCCTACCGTTATGACTGTGTACCGGGATAAAACATTTCGATTGAATACCTTTCACGCTGATATAAAGACAACATTCTATAGAAAGATTAAAGAAACAGCAGAAGCTATACTTGCAGAGGATATTCAGGAAGTGTATTACATGGTGACTTATGCACTTTGTGATTTTTCCAGAGAAAGCTTGGGTCAAACTTCGAAAGACCGTCTTGCACAAAATACATCTGAATTTTTAACTTTCATGAAAGTGGATTCTAATCTAAATGAAGAAGAATACTATTTTTCGGACGGTGTGATAGGTGATTTGGAGCAGGTAGCATTGCACCTGCTCCAAGGGCCTAGAAAATGTCTCGATTTTGGGGAAAAGAATATGGCTCCTATTGTTGTGGCGTTCAGTAAGAAACGTTCCTTAAGAGCAGAATGAGTTAGGTGTCTGAGTTTGGTAAGATTCAAATTCGATGGTTTCATAAAAGCAGCCTGCTATAATACACTGCGGAAAGGGTTACAAGCGAAATGGATAGAAAGTATCAAGTATTAAAACAATATTTTGGATATTCGAACTTTCGTAGTGGTCAAGAGGATTTGATTGATGCGCAGATGGCAGGGCGTGATGTTTTGGGCGTCATGCCTACAGGCGGGGGTAAGAGTCTCTGCTATCAAATTCCGGCACTTTTAAGTGACGGAATTACTTTGGTGGTATCGCCGTTGATTTCCTTGATGAAAGATCAGGTAGCAGCGATGAAAAAGGCTGGAATTCCGGCTGCATACATTAACAGTTCCCTGTCGATTGATCAGATCAAAACGGTATATAAAAATCTGGTAGCAGACAAATATAAAATTGTGTATATCGCTCCAGAACGATTGTTAACAGAAGGTTTTTTACTGACTATAAAAAACATCAAAGTTTCGATTGTAGCCGTAGATGAAGCGCATTGTATTTCTCAATGGGGGCAAGATTTTCGTCCAAGTTATTTGAGAATCGTAGAATTTCTTAAATTGTTGGGATATAGGCCTGTTGTATCAGCTTTTACTGCTACAGCAACTCCACAGGTACGCGATGATATTGAACGTATTTTGGAACTGAAAGATCCATTACGAGTAGTTACAGGATTTGATCGTCCTAATTTGCGTTTTGAAGTTTTAAAACCCCGGAATAAACCTGCTACACTGCTTGAGCTGATTAAGAATAGGCAGGATAAAAGTGGCATTGTTTATTGTTCAACACGCAGAGGCGTTGAGAAAACTTGCTTGATGCTTCAAAATAACGACATTCTGGCCACCAGATATCATGCTGGCCTGTCAGATGATGAGAGACGAGCAAACCAAGATAACTTCGTTCATGACCGTTGTAATGTAATCGTGGCAACAAACGCATTTGGTATGGGAATTGACAAATCAAATGTGGCTTATGTCATTCACTATAATATACCTCAAAGCATAGAGGCTTACTATCAGGAAGCTGGACGAGCGGGCAGAGATGGCTCTGACGCAGAGTGTATTTTGTTATATTCTGCAGGGGATATCCGTACGGCAAAATACTTAATTGAACATCCAGTATCCAATGAAGAGATTCCTGAAAAGCAAAGAAAACAAATTACCGAACAGGAGCTTTTAAGATTAGATAAAATGATCGGCTATTGCAAAACTACCAATTGTCTTCGTGGCTATATTCTTGATTATTTCGGTGAACATCATAGGGAAAAATGCACTAACTGTGGCAATTGTAGTATGGTGGCTATGGAAAAAGATATAACCACACAAGCAAGAATGATTTTATCTTGTGTTAAACGCATCCAGGATTACTTGGGCTATTCAGTTGGAATTACAAGCTTAGTACGTGTTCTCCGAGGCAGTACAGACAGGCGCGTTCTTGACTTGGGACTTGATACGTTATCCACTTATGGTTTGATGAAGAACACTTCGCGTATCGAACTCCGTGAGATGATCGAAAGTTTGGAAGCAGAAGGGTATTTGCACAAAAATCCCACAAACGAGACGATTATCTTGACGGAACGATCTGGAGATGTGCTATTTCGTAGTCAGAAAGTAAAAATTTTAATACATACGCCTTCGAAGACCGCTGAACGGAGAAATAGCGATTTTAAGGTAGATGAGGGCTTGTTTGAAGCCTTAAAAACTTTGCGGCTACGGATAGCAACAAATGAAAATATTCCAGCATATATTGTATTTTCCAATTCTACGCTTCGAGATATGGCAAGTAAAAAACCAACTACCATGACAGAATTCTTAGATGTATCTGGTGTCGGAAAATATAAGGCTGAACAGTACGGAGAAATGTTTCTCACCGAGATAAAGAAATATAAGGACGGTGACTATCATGACGGATCTGGAGCGAATTAAAATTGCATATAAGAAATTCAAAGCTAACTTATATTTTGACAAAACCCAGTTACCACTACGTGATCGTGTTGTATTATTTGAACAAGAAGGGATTCAAGATAAGTTAGACGAACTTCATGCCGCATTGATGTGTGATAAAGATTGGGCAGCCTACCAACAAAAAATATTAGATCAAATTGGCGTCCTAATCTATCCCAAAAAGTTGGAACAAGTATCAAACGACACCGCGATTTTCAATGCAGACAACATTCCTATTGAAATGTCTGCACCGCAGTATTTTATTGATTTACCTGTTGAAGGTCACATTTTGGGTACATTGTGGGTCTTGTCTGTTGGACTTGTGCTTGATAAGAATAGCGACGAGAGTGACCCGACTGGAATGTACGAGCATTCTTATGGCAATCGCCTGAAGAAAGCATTGATTAACGAGGATAGTGGTGATGTCACATACTCTCCCAGTCTATTCGAGCCGTATTTCACACAGTATGAGAGTTGGCGCGATTACGGACTTGAGAAGGCTAAGGAGCGACTGAAAGACAAGCAAGATGCGATTATTCTCACACTGGATTTCAAGAGTTTTTACTATAGTGTGCATCTGGAAGAAAGCCATTTCCAAACGTTTTTGGAGCGTGTTGGCAATTAGCATCCTTGGTGCGCCAAGGTGAATGAGTTCGTTTTAAAAGTAATTTGTCGCTATTCCGAAAAACTCAGAAGTACAATCGGTATTCAGTCAGAATTAAGTATTGGAAATAGAAATGTCTTGCCAATCGGTTTTTTGCCTTCTAACATTCTCTCAAACTGGGTATTAAGCGCTTTTGACGATGCAATCATTGATAGATGGAATCCAGTTTATTATGGTCGATATGTGGATGATATCATAATTGTTGATAAAGTTGAAAAAAACGACCCGCTTTATAAGAAAGCGCACAAAAAGTCGAAAGCTGAACGATTAAGCGCAGATGACGTTATACGGCAAAAATTGGTGGATAAGTCCATATTTACACTTGTGGATGCAGAGCAGCCAACCTATCAGATAAGCAAAGAAGCACTGATTTGCAAAGATAGCATAATTCAAGTACAGAGCAAAAAGGTTAAGCTGTTTTACTTCCAATCTGGGGCGACTCGTGCACTTTTAGACTGTTTTAAAACAAAAATTGCTCAGAATGCGAGCGAGTTCAGATTGTTGCCGGATATGGATGCAATTTTAACGTATCGTAATTACAGTGAAATTTTTGACTTGCAAAATGAAGAAAGCATTAATAAATTCCGAGGAATTATTGGCATAGAATTGGACAAGTTTGCATTGTCGAAGTTTCTTGGTAAATACCGAAAAGTCAGTGAGCTAATTCAAAGTTGTGAAGAAAATGAGTTCGAAAAAGATTTGATGCTAATACTTGATGAAAGGACACTGATTGCAAACTATAGTTCTTGGGAACGACTTTTTGAAATTCTGGTTGTTAATAACCGGTTTGAACTGTATAAAAAATTAGCAATACGAATCGTAGAAGCATTAGAAAGATATGAAGTGCCTGAAAACATGTGCGTTCCTGGTGTGAAAACGCATGACGCATTATTGCGGGTGTTTCTTTCGGCATTACATCGGACAGCTGCAATCGTATGGAGAACAGATTTTGAGAACAAGTTGGAAGACATTTGTTCTAAAGTCGATATATTGCGTAACGACAATAGATTTTCACAATCGATTTTAACCATGTTTGATAGGCAGGCTATAAAAATTGTGCGGAAAGCATATTGCGAAACCAGAATGGTTAATAAATATTTGCTCTCGTTACCGGTTGACTGCGTAGTAAAAAATCTTGGTGAAAACTGTAACGTCAACCTTTGCGCATTAAATGATATGTTACAGTTGATGGATGCATCCTGGCTAGACGCAAGTGGAGATGACTCATATGTGTATTACCCATATATGGTTACTCCGCATGAACTGTCGTTTGTTTTGTGTTGTATGGAACTTGCAAATAACATAGATAGCTTTGATCCAACTAAACATCATAATGAAATTAATAGAATTTTTATTTCCAAGAACTATCCCCGACTGGATGTAAAAAAACAGAAAGCATTTGACCTCGCAAAGGTTGAAAGCGGCATTATGGAGAAGCGACCTGGTCGCAATCTGTACTATACCAAAGTGGCAGCTAATGCAAGTCCAAAGTATACATTGAGAATTGCAGTTGGCAATGTACGGATATCTGCAGATGACTTTGAACTCGTATTGGATCGACGGCCTAACCGTAGCTACGAACGCTATCGGCAATTCGCGCAAGTCTTTGATGACGCTGTGCGTGAAAAAGCGGATATGCTTGTGTTACCAGAGAGCTTTTTGCCGTTTGAATGGATGCCGGTAGTTACACGCTTATGCGCCAATAACGGGTTGGCTTTGGTGACCGGGATTGAGCATGTCATAGCCACAGAGTCAACGCATTCCGGCAACGGCTATGTTTATAATCTTACAGCAACGATTTTGCCGTATAAGTGTGAAGATTATCCTTTTGCGAGTGTTTCTTACCATAACAAAGTTGCTTATTCGCCAGCGGAAAAAGAACAAATTGTGGGAAGAAGATACTCCTTTAAAGAAGGCGATACATACCAGCTGTTTGGCTGGCATAATGTTTGGTTCCCGGTATACTGCTGCTTTGAACTGGCATCTATTCAAGATAGGAGTCTCTTTCAGACATATGCAGACATGGTTGTAGCGGTTGAATGGAACAAAGACGTTCCATATTACAGTAGCATTATTGAGTCATTGTCCAGAGACTTGCACTGTTACTGTATTCAGGCAAATTCTTCTGACTATGGTGATAGTCGAATTGTTGCCCCCAAAGCTTCTGTCTCTAAGGACATTATCAGAACAAAAGGTGGCCTCAATGCGTGCGTCTTAGTAGATATGGTAGATATTAAAGCACTCAGAGATTTTCAAATGCTTGAGTTTCCCTTGCAAAGGCAAAACGAGAAATTTAAGCCGTCGCCTCCGGGAATTTACCCGGATAATATTGTGGCAGCGAAAAGGCAAAATAAATTATTTGAGTAATAAACACAAATCCTCAAATTCTGCGCCGCAGTAGACAAAGAATAAGAAAAATCCCTCTGAAATCAACGATTTCAGAGGGTTTTTGGTCCGAGTAGTGCGGCTCGAACGCACGGTCTCCTGGTCCCAAACCAGGCGCGATACCAACTTCGCTATACCCGGATATTCAATTTTTGCCATGATGCCATAATGTTCCGCATTATGGCATCATTCGCCGTCTTTTCCGGTTGCCCGGCTACGCCGGGCGAGAAAAACGGCGATAAAATATAATAGCCGCTACGAGGCTATTATACCACGGCGAGGGGGAAAATCAAAGACAACTCATCCTACCATGTTTTATCCAAAAAAGCAACAGGAGCGCACAGTTTTTCTCCGTGCGCTCCTGTGTGTTCTATTTGGATCTCCGGCGTCGCTACGCCCGGGGGAGGGTGATGTCGGCGCGGAACAGGTCGCCGTCGATGGCCAGATGGAACGTGCCACCCATCAGATGCACCAGACTGCCGGCGATAGACAGGCCCAGGCCGCTGCCCTCGGTGTGGCGGGAGGCGTCGCCCCGGACGAAGCGCTCCATCAGCTCGTCAGGTGAGATGTTCAGCTCGGCGCGGGAGACATTCTTGAAGCTGATGGTCACGTGTTCCTCGTCATAGGCGGCCACGGCGTAGACCCGGGTGTCCTCCAGGGCGTATTTGCAGATGTTGCTCACCAAATTGTCCATGACGCGGCTGAGGAGCTTGCCGTCGGCATAGACGGAGACGGCCTGCTCCGGCGGGCGGGCCACCAGCGTCAGGCGGCAGTCTGCCAGCCGGTCCTGGTACTCGCCCACGATCTGGTCGAACAGCACGGAGACATCCGTGGGCTGCAGGTCCACCGGCAGCGCGCCGGAGGACGCCTTGGACGCCTCTACCAGATCCTCCGTCAGCTTCTTCAGACGGCGGCTCTGGCGGTCCAGCACGGCGATATACTCCCGGGCGGCCTCGGGCTGCACGTCCTCCTTCTGCAGCAGGTCCACGTAGTTGACGATGGAGGTCAGGGGGGTCTTGATGTCGTGGGACACATTGGTGATCAGTTCAGTCTTCATGCGCTCAGCCTTGGTCTGCTCCTGTACGGCCTGCTCCATGCCGGAGCGCAGGTCGTTCATGCGCTGGCCGTAGCGTTTGAAGTCGCCGATGAGCCGCTTGGTGTCGATGTTCTGGGAGAAGTCGCCGTCGGCCATATTTTCGCCGCCTCGCTGCAAAATGCGGAGGTTCAGGGCGACATACAGGATGAACAGATACTCCACCAGCTTGATCATCAGGAAGATGCCGGTGTTCGAGCCATAGGTGCTGCCCGCGAACAGGATCGTCTCAATGAAAAACACAGCCAGCGTCAGCAGGGCGGTCTTCCATATCAGGGGCAGGCCGACGGCGATGCGGTACAGACTGCGGCACACGGCCTTGACGATGCGCCACAGCAACCGGCAGCACCGGGCGATGAGCGAGCCCCGCAGCACCGTCCCGGCCTTGCACTGGGCGGAGAAGACACACAGAAACAGCAGGACGAGAGGCGTCAGCGCCGCGCAGAAAAAGACACGACCCCACTCATAATAGAACGCCTCCCAGCCCAGGAAGAACAGACACAGCAGGCCGACCAGCCACACGTCGACGGGTATCCTGTCCAGCCACGTCAGATGGATGCCCTCCCGGCCCTGCCAGTGGCCGCAGGAGGTCATGAGGAAGCAGAAGCACAGCAGCGTCAGCACCGCGAAGAGCGCGGTGAGGAAGATGGTCAGGCCGGTGTGCTCCAGCAGCCACGAGCAGAACAGGTAGGAATAGCTGGGGGCTTGACCGCTTTTCTCCAGCAGGGTGGCGGAGATGGCGATGGGGTCATTCACCGGATATCCCTCGCCGTCCACCAGGTGATAGGTATAGGTGCTCTGTGTGGTGTAAAGGAGCTTTTCGCCGCCTGTCAGATCGAAGTTGGAGAACCACACCTCGCCGCTGTCGGGGGCAAAGACGTTCAGCTGGCAGGCGGAGGACTCCTGGGGGAACTCCTCGGCGAACAGCCGGGGAAGATCGTCCAGCAGCTGCTGGGCGGTCTCCGGGTCGTAGGCGGCGGTGGTGGTATCCGCGTCTGAGTAGTAATACGACCGGTCCATCAGCCCTACGCTGTCCAGCTGGCCGCAGATAAAGCTGTTGGCCGCGTTGATGGCGCTGTAGCACTGCTCCTGATACAATCCCTGGCGGAGAGAGTCACCCTTGTCCAGAAATACATCATTGTAGGCCAGTATGGCGACGCCCAGACCGCCCAGGATGGTGGCCAGGCCGAAGAGCAGCGTCAGGAAGAAGGCGGCCAGCTTGGCCCAGGTCGTGTTCAGCCATGCTTTCATGTCAGTTTGCCCTCCATTTTATAGCCCTTGCCCCACACGACCTTGATATACCGGGGGTCGGAGGGGTCGATCTCCAGCTTTTCCCGCAGGTGTCGGATATGCACGGCGATAGCGCCGGAGGCGTTGAGGGGCATATCGTCCCACACCCGGCGGTAGATCTCGCTGGGGGAGAACACCGTGCCGGCGTTCTGCATGAGAAAGCGGAGAATGTCGTATTCCTTCGGGGTCAGGGACACCGTGTCGCCGTCCACGGTGACGATCTTGGCATTGTCGTCCAGACAGATGCCGCCGATGACCAGGGTGGAGGGCTGCACCTGGCCACCGCCCAGCTGCAGATACCGCCGCAACTGGGAGCGCACCCGGGCCAGCATCTCCACCGGGTTGAAGGGCTTGGTGATATAGTCATCCGCGCCCACGTTCAGACCCAGCACCTTGTCGGTGTCCTCGCCCTTGGCCGTCAGCAGTATGACGGGGACGTTGCTGGTCTGGCGCAGCTGGGCCATGGCGGTAAGCCCGTCCATCACGGGCATCATGATGTCCATGAGGATCAGGTGCACGTCCTCCCGGGCGGCCACGGACAGGGCTTCCCGGCCGTTGTAGGCGGTGAGGACGCGGTAGCCCTCGGCCTTGAGGTAGATCTCCAGCGCGGAAACAATATCTTTTTCGTCATCGACGACAAGAATGGTATACATGATGGCCTCCTGTGTTTGAGGATATATTCAACAATATCATACCCCTTTTGTTCATACAGGGCAAGCCCTCAGTTTTTCAGCACGGCCGTGGGAACGGCGCTCAGGCGGACGGAGTGGTGGATGGGCGTCCACTCCACCTTCATGAACAGCGCCGCCAAAGAGATGGGCAGGTACGTCAGCATGAACAGCGGGAAGGTGAGGGTATAGACCAGCTTCTGCGCGGTGGTGGCGTGGATGCGGCGCCACTCGGTGGCGGTGGTGATGCCGCCCAGCACCAGCAGCGTGGCCAGAATACTGCCCAGACACTCCAGCAGGGAGCGGAGGGCGAACCACACGCCTGCGCCCTGCATCAGCCCCAGCACCGTCAGCGTGATGTTGGCCAGCAGGCACAGGGACGTGAGGATAAAGGCCGGCAGGATGGACATGGACATATCAAAGCAGCTCCAGCTGCCCTTTGCCGCGCCCCGGAGGAGCTGGCCGCCGTAGCGCAGGAACACCTGCACGTAGCCCTTGGCCCAGCGCAGACGCTGGCGGCAGGACTGGCGGAAGTCGGTGGGCTGCTCGTCGTAGAGCACGGCGCTTTCGCAGATGGCGATCTTCTCACCCCGGAGGATGTGGTACACGGAGAACTCGATGTCCTCGGTGAGCAGGTAGAAGCGCCAGCCGTGGCTCTCGTCCAGAATGCGCTGGGAGAACAGGAAGCCCGTCCCGCCCACGGCGGCGCTGCTGCCCAGCCGGGTGCGTGCGCCGTTGAGATAGCGGCTCTCCCGCAGAAACCACAGGGCGTATCCGGCGCTGATCCAGTTGCCGCCGAAGTTTTTGCTGTTGCGGTAGCTGGTGACGATCTCGTGGCCGTTGGAGAACATCTCGTTCATCCGCTCTATGTAGTCCGGGGCGAGGACGTTGTCCGCGTCGAACACAAAGTAGCCGTCAAAGCCCGCCGGGTAGTCCGCGCCGATATGCTGGAGCAGGAAGTCCAGGGCGTAGCCCTTGCCCACGTTCAGCTGGTTGAACCGCTCATACACCACCGCGCCGTGACTGCGGGCGATGGCGGCGGTGCTGTCGGTGCAGTTGTCCGCCGCTACGAACACCGTCACCAGGGACATATCGTAGGTCTGCGCCCGCAGACTGTCCAGCAGGCCGGAGATGACGTTTTCCTCGTTTCGGGCGGCGATGAGCACCGCGTAGCGGTGCGCCCTGGCCGGAACGGCCAGAGGCTTGGGCTTTTTGGCCAGCACCAGGGGGATGTAGAGGAACTGGTAGGTGTAGCAGATGAAAAACAGCGCCGAGATAACGGCGTTGATGGTACGCAGCGTGGTCTCCATAGAGGCACATCCTTTCGTTTCTTTCTGCCTCTATGGTAGTAAAAGCGGGATTAAGAAACAAGCAGGGGGCGGATTAAGAAATGTTTAAGACCGTGTGGCGCGGGAAAAGAGAAGCGTCCGGGGGATGAGCTCCGAATGCTTCTCTTTTTGATTAGAAGGCGGCGTCGAACGCCGACGCCGCCTTTTATGCAGTCAGGGTATTTATTTCAATCTGGGGAGCGGGAAACGGATGGCATTGCTGACGTTTTCGGCCCATTCGATCAGCGTGTTCACGCCGTCACGGGTGATCTCCGCGTCCTCCTCCAGCTTATCCAGCCGGGCGTCCATGCTGTTCAGCCGGGCGCGCACACCGACAAGCTGGGCGTCTATGCCGTCAAACCGGGCATCCATGCCATCCAGCCGGGCGTCCATGCTGTCCAGCCGGGTATTGATCTTGCGGAACTCCGCCTGCTGGGCTTCCAGTAATTTCAAAATTCTCTCTTCGTTGGTCATCCTCATCACCTCACGTGCCTGTATTATACGATGCCGTTACTCGGTTGTCAAGGCCGCTCCGCGCCGCGGCAGCCGAAAAAGCTGGAGGGGGCGGCGCGAAGCGCCGCCCCCACTTTGGGGATAAAGCTCAGTTGTAGAGATAGCCGTACTTGCCGCGGATGGTGACGATCAGCTTCTCCAGATCGGCGGGCAGGTCGTTCTTCCCGCCCAGATCGTAGTCCTTCGGCTCGCCGAAGGTGCGGACGCGGACCTTGCCGCCGTCCAGGAGCAGCACGCCGGCGTTGTGGCTGTCCGCCATGTCCTCCGCCGTCTGGAACAGCGTGAACTTGTCGTGGCAGGGCTCGGAGGCGTAGGGGCAGAACTGGGTGCAGTTGCCGCACTCGTTGCACATCTTGTCCACGTGGACGATCTGGTGGCTGCCGTCGGCCATGCGGATGGCCACATTGGCCCGGTTGGGGCAGGAGTCCACGCAGTTCTCGCACACGGTGGCGCACTGCAGGCAGCGCTCGCCCTCGCAGCAGATGCACTGGCTCATGGCCAGAATACCCTTCTTGGCCTCGGCGTCTGCCTTGGTGACATAGGCCTGCTCCGGGATGTCGTAGGTGTGGGCTGCGCCGATAACGGCCTCGGCGAAGGCGGCGGCGTCGGCAATGCCCTCCACCACGGTGGCCGGGCCGCGCTTGGCGTCGCCGGCGGCGTACACGCCCTCCACGTTGGTCTGGAAGGCGGGACGGCCCTTCTTGTCCAGCTCGATGCCGTTGGCGGCCATGAGGGCGTCGTCCACCTGCTCACCCACGGCGGAGATCACCAGGTCGCAGGGGATGGTGAAGAACTCACCGCTGCCCACGGGGCTGCGGCGGCCGGAGGCGTCCGCCTCGCCCAGCACCATCTTCTCGCACTTCAGCACACCGTCAGCCTGGGCCACGGGGGCGGCCAGCTCGGCGAAGGTCACGCCGTCGGCCAGGGCCAGCGCCAGCTCGTGCTCGTCGGCGGGCATATACTTGCGGGTGCGGCGGTACACCAGTGTCACGTTCTCCGCGCCGCTGCGCTTGGCCAGACGGGCGGCGTCCATGGCGGTGTTGCCGCCGCCGATGACGGCGATGTTGCCGGCCACGGCGATGTTGCCGGCCTTCACGCCCTTCATCCACTGAATCGCACCGGCCACATCACCGGCGATGTCCAGCTTGCCGGGCTTCCATGCGCCCACGGCCAGCAGAATGTGGGTGTAGCCCTGCTTTTTCAGCTCGTCCACGGAGGGAGCGGGCGCACCGCACTTGACCTCCACACCGTACTTCTCCATCAGGGCCACGTCCTTTTCAATGGCCTCGTTGGCGATGCGGAAGGAGGGGATCACGTGACGGGGCACGCCGCCCAGACAGTTCTCCCGCTCAAAGATGGTGGTCTCGATACCGGCGCGGCCGCAGAAGTAGGCAGCGGCAATGCCGGTAGGACCGCCGCCGATGATGGCGACCTTCTTGCCGGACACCTTGGCGGGGGTCTTGATGGAGGCCATCAGGGTGTTGTAGCCCTTCTTGGCGGCCAGCAGCTTGGTGTCGCGGATATGGACGGACTCGTCATAGAAGTTGCGGCTGCACTTGGTCTGACAGCGGTGGGCGCAGATCGTGCCGGTGATGAACGGCAGGGGGTTCTTCTCGGTGATGAGCTTCAGCGCCGGGCCGTACAGACCCTTGTCGCACAGCTCCATGTACTCGGGAATGTCCTGGGCGATGGGGCAGCCGCCCTTGCAGGGAGCGGTGAAGCAGTCGATCCAGGGCACGCTCTTCTCGCTCTTGCGGCTGGGCAGGGGCTTGATGGGCTTGACGTGGTGTACGTCGGTGTGGCTGGCGGTGCTCATGTCGCAGATGGCCTGGGTGTCCGTGCCGTCAAAGGGCTTGTAGGGCATATCCTCCACCTTCTCCACCATCTGGAGCAGGCGGTTGTAGCCACCGGGCTTGAGGATGGTGGTGGCCACGGTGATGGGCCAGATACCCGCCGCGAACAGCTTGTCGCAGTTGAAGAACTCCGCGCCGCCGGCGAAGGAGATACGCATCTTGCCCTTGAACTGGCGGGAAATACGGTGGCACATCTCGATGGTCAGCGGGAACAGGCTGCGGCCGGACATATACATCTCGTTGTTGGGCAGCTCGCCCCGGGTGGTGTCCACGGGGAAGGTGTTGCTCAGCTTCAGGCCGAATTCCAGGCCCTTGCTGTCCGCCAGCGCCTGGAGACGCTCAAACATGGGCACAGCGTCGGCCCACTGCAGGTCCTCCCGGAAGTGGTGGTCGTCGAACACGATGTAGTCGTAGCCCATGCCGTCCAGAATGCGGCGGGCGGTCTCGTAGCCCAGAATGGTGGGGTTGCACTTGACGAAGGTGTGCAGGTGCTTCTCGGAGATCAGATAGCTGGCGATGCGCTCGATCTCATCCGGGGGACAGCCGTGGAGGGTGGACACGGTGACGCTGCGGCTGACGCGGGGGTCGATGGCGTCGATGTAGCCGCTCTCCTCCGGGAACAGCTCCTTCAGGACGGCCTTGCACTCGCCGAAGATGGCGGTCTTATTGGCGTCCATCATGCCGTCGATATAGGTGTTGACCTTCTCGCCCTTGATGCCCTCCAGGTCGTAGCCCACGGACATATTGAACACGAAACCGTCGGGATCGCCGAAGCCGTAGACCTTGCTCAGCACCTTCAGGGCGCACCACGCCTTGATGTACTCGTCCATGGCCTGGGGCACAGTCAGCTCAGTGGACCACTCCTGGTTGTAGCCCTCGTCGTTGGCCAGGATGCAGGGGCGGGGCACACAGGCCGCCAGGTCCGCGCCGTCCATCTTCTGCACGGTCTTCACCTCGAAGAACCGGGCGCCGGCCATGTAGGCGGCGATGATGTTCTGGGCCAGCTGGCTGTTAGGACCGGCGGCAGGGCCGAAGGGGGTCTCGATGCGCTCACCGAAGATGGGCAGGCTCTTGCCGGTGGCGTGGTAGGCCTTGCGGACGCCGAAGATCTCGCCGGAGGCAGCGTATTCCGCCACCACCCAGTTCATCAGGGACTTAAAGGGAATGGGATACATTTTTTCAGACATGGGTATTCCTCCTTGTCGAATTCTTAATTAGTAGGTGCGGTGGTTCAGGTCGCCCCAGAGCTTCTTGGCGGCTTCGAGGATGTGGGCGTTCTCCGCCTCCTCGTCGATGTTCACCAGCACGCGGTCCTGCATCAGCACCTTGCCGGCGGCGATGGTGGTCTGGCACTGGCGGCCGGTCATGCCGAAGATCATGTGGCCGTCGATGTTCTCATCGGAGAACGGGGTGAACGGCTTGTAGTCCATGACGATGATGTCCGCCGCCGCACCGGCCTTCAGCACGCCCAGCTGGTCGGGGAAGTACCGCGCGCCGATCCTGGCATTGTTCTTGAACAGCATATCCGTGACCTCGCACCAGCCCACATTGGGCAGGCAGTTCTGGCTGCGCTGGGAGCAGAGGGCCACCTTGATGGACTCCAGCATATCGTTGGTGTAGGCGTCCGTGCCCATGCCCAGCAGGATGCCCCGCTTGTAGAGCTGCAGCACCGGGCAGATGCCGATGGCGTTGCCCATGTTGGACTCGGGGTTGTTCACCACCATGGTGTTGGTCTCCTTGATGATCTCCATCTCCGCCGTGTTCACATGGATGCAGTGGCCCAGAATGGTCTTTTCACCCAGAATGCCGTGATCCTGCAGCCGCTGCACCGGGCGGCGGCCGTAGTTCTGCAGGGAATCGTACACATCGTTCATGCCCTCGGACACATGGATGTGATAGCCGGTGCGGCCGTTGTTGGCCTCCACCATGCGGTCGAAGGTCTTGTCGCTGATGGTGAAGAGTGCATGACCCCCAAACATAGCCGCTAACATCGGGTCGCCTTGTTTCTGGCAGTAGCTGATGAAGTCGGCATTTTCTTTAATGGCCTGGAGGCATTTTTCCTCGCCGTCGCGGTCGGAGACCTCGTAGCACAGACAGGAGCGCAGACCCAGACGGCGGCTCTCCTCGCTGATGGTGAAAAGCGTGCCGGGGATCTCGCCGTAGCTGGCGTGATGGTCGAAAATTGTTGTAACACCTTGTTTAATGCTGTCGATATACAGGGCCGTGGCGCTGGCGCGGGTGCCGTCCATCATCAGGTGGCGGTCGATGGCCCACCACGTTCCATCCAACACTTCATAAAAGTTGGTGGGGTTGTTGCCGACAATGCTCAGGCCGCGGGCCAGGGCGGAATAAATGTGGGTGTGGGCGTTGATAAAGGCGGGCATGATGACGCCGCCCTTGGCGTCGATGATGCTGGCATCGGCGTATTTGGCGCGCAGCGCCGCCTCCTCGCCGACCTCGACGATCTTCGTGCCCTCGTAGGCCACAGCGCCGTGTTCGTAGTAGCCTTTGCCCTCGCTGTCGCGGGTGATGAGCCGTCCGTTGGTGACCAGTGTCATAGGTATTTCCTCCTCTTTTTTGCATTTTTTCACGGGGCGGTAAACAAAAAGTGCTTCAAATCTCCCGGATTTGAAACACTCAAGCGCGCGCCGAGTGATAGTTGCAGCCCGTGCGCGAAGCACTTCCTTACAGCTACCAATCTTAGATTGTAGGTCTATTTTACAGGAAAGCGCACAAAAAATCAACTATCCAAACGGATTTTTTTGCGCGGTTTGTTCTGACCGCTGCGACGAGTGGGGACGGGGGACGGATTCCCACGTCGCTTCGCTCCTCGGAATGACAGGGGGGGTATTCCTCGGAATGACAGGGGATCATTGTCGGGATGGCGGGGGATTATCGGAACAGGAAACCGTTTCGTTTGAGTATATCATACTTTGGTATGATTGACAAAAATTGGGATGATGGTAAAATGGAAATACTTAATAATAAACTGGGATGACTTTGTAAACAGGGTCGATTTTAACAGTAAAAAACTTGAAAGAAAATAGAAGGAGAGGAAGAAAGATGAAGAGACGGATCGTCAGTTTGCTCATGTGCTTTGTGATGATGTTCGGCATGCTGCCCACGGCGGCATGGGCCGAGCTGATCCCGGCGCAGGGCGAGACGGAGGAGGCCGCGTCCAACACCGCCTATGAGGTGGGGGAGGACACGGCGGTGCAGAGCGGCGAAAACGGTATCGCCGTGATGGCCGCCGGCGAGAACGAGGCCGAGTACAACGGCAAGGAGTATGCCACGCTGGCGGAGGCGTTCGCGGCGGCGGAAAGTGACCCCGGCGGCACGGTTCAGCTGCTGAAGGACGTGACGATGCCAACGGACCTGACGCTGGAGGAACATCCAGGAAAGGGCATAGAGGTGACTTGCGAGGTCACGCTGGACCTGAACGGCTTCACGGTGACCAAGGCCGAAGGAGAATGGGAGAGCACGTACCAAAATCAGAACTCGTGGCACTCCATGTTCTGGGTAAAAGGCGGCAACCTGACCATTGAGGACAGCAGCAGCGCGGGCGCGGGCGCGATCGTGCAGCTGAACGGCAACCCGGCTGTGCTGGTGGAGAAGAGCGGCACACTTACCGTGAACGGCGGTACGATCAGGGCTGAGAGCGATGGCGGCGAGAACAAAACAGACAGCTACAGGCTGGTCTGCGCGGTGGATGTTGCCAACGGTACGGCATATCTCAACGGCGGTTCGTTCTGGGGCAGCATGGTCGGCGTGAATGTGCTGTCCAAGGTGTATATCACCGGCGGCACGTTCCACGGCGAAACGTCCAACGCTCTGTATGTCGACAGCGGCAACGGGGCGGTGCTGTCCGGCGGTAAGTATACCACCGGCGAAAATGTTGAGTGCAGTATTTACTACGCTAAAGAGACCTGGACTAACGTCAGTGCAAAGGACTTGCTGGCTGGCGACTATCAGTATGTGGATGAGAGCGGCAACGCGGCCACGCTCAGCACAAACAGCTTGGGCGTAGTAGGTAATGCCGAGGTCGTGCCTGCTGCGGGCACGGTGGAGTATATCGGCGAGGGAGGCACGAAGCAGGTCTGCACGGACGCCACGGAATTGACCACCAATAGCACTAGTTATTTGAACAAAAAATGGTACGTGGTGACGGGGGGACGTGACCATCGATAGTATGCTGACTATCGGTGCTGAAACCGTCAATCTTATTCTCCGCGACGAGGCAACGCTGAGGGTGAATGGCACTATTGGAGCGTCTGGCTTCCCTGACGGAGTGACGCTGAACGTCTATATGCAAAAGGACGGCACGGGCAAGCTGGAAGCCCCGTATGGTGTTTCCCCTGTCGGCAGTGAACTGACCATCAGTCCCATTGGCACGCCCATGAAGAAGGTGGAAACAGACAATGACGGGTTCACCCTCTCCAAGTGCGAGCACGAGGGGATCGTATATAGCACGAGCGACGCCACGAAGCACGAGGGGACGTGCGATTACTGCGGCACGACGGTGTCGGGCAAGCACAGCTACGGCGCGTGGGAACAGAATAACGCGGATAGCCACAAGGCCGTCTGCACGGTGTGCAATTTTGAGAAAACGGCAGAGCATGACTTCAAGCTGATCCCCCTTGCGGATGGCCAGCACCATGTATGGCTGTGCCGCACGTGCCATTATGAAGACCCGGTAGTGCCGATTCACTTCTACGATGAGAACGGCATCTGCAGCTGCGGCGCGGTGCTGACGGCGACCTGCGGCGGTGTGGAGTACGCCGCGCTGGACAAGGCCATCGAGACGGCCCGGACTCTGTCTGAGAGCGGGGGATCGGCGGTCAGTGTGACGCTGGCGCGGAACGTGATGAATGAGGTCCAGGCCACCATATCGTCCGGCAAGGTGGTCATCGACCTGGGCGGCTACACGTGGAAAAATTCCGCTACGCCTCTGACCGTCAGCGGCGGCGAGGTGACGCTGCAAAACGGCGTGCTCTCGCAGTCCGGTATGACCGCGATCGGGGAAGGGAACGGCCTTGTGATCACCGGCGGCAGCGTGACGGTGGGGGAGAACACGGTCATTGACGGCGTGGACCGCTCCATCGAGGTACAAGAGGGCGGCACGCTGACCCTCGAGGCAGGTGCAACGCTGACCAACGCACTGAAAGTACCGAATACCATGAAGCTGGCGGACTGTTTGGCCAGCGGCACGGCGTTCGTGAAGTGCACCGTCAACGGGACGACCGTGACCCCCAGCAACCCCGCTGAGTATATCACTGAAGCGTATAGTGTCAGCGAGAGCACCAAGGACGCTGAGGGCGCTGCTGCGCCCATGACCGTGGTGGCGCACCGGCACAGCATCGTCAACGGCAAGCCCTGCGATTGCGGGTATGCCTGCTCCAACGACCACAGCGCGGGCTGGGATGCCAGTGCGTGCCCGGTTTGCGGCATGGCAGCATCCGTGGAGGTGACCGGGGCGGACGGCACGGCGAAGTATTTCGCCGCGTTCGCGGACGCCATCACCTACGCCAACGGGCAGAAGAACTGCACGGTGACGCTGCTGCAGGACGTGGAGGCAGAAGACCCCTATGCAACAGACCTTGCATACGTCACCGGGCCGTTCACGCTGGACCTGAACGGGTATGTGATGCATGAGGATGTCACCGTGGGCGAGGAAGTGTATAAGGTCGACGAAAATGGAGAGTACATCAGGGATGAAGATGATCAGCTCATCCTTGAAAAAACGATCCCCGGCTATCTGACTGTTGTGGACAGCAGCACGGCCAAGACCGGCACTGTCGGCAACCTGACCCTCTACGCGGGTACGCTGGATATTTCCGGCGCTTTCGTGGAGAGGCTCGAATGCGAGAGCGGCGGCACGGTCACTGCCAGCGGCAATATCGATGGTGATGATGGGATCGACTGGTCGATCTACGGCGCGCTGACCATCAACGACGATGTGACCGTCGGCGACGCGAATCTCAGGAACTACGACGGCAGCATCATCATCGAGGGCGGCACGTTCGGTGTGACGGACTTCTTCAACTACGACGGCAGCTTTGCCATCAGCGGCGGCACGTTCGCGGAAGTCGTGAGCATCGGCAAAAACAACGACGACAAGACCCCGCTGATGAACCTGCTGGCCAAGGGCTATGCGTTCTGGAGCGTAGGCAAAAATGAAGTGGTGGATGCCAGCGGGACGACCCTGGAAGAAACCGTGGAGGTCAGGGCGCACAAGCATCACATCGAAAGCAACGGCAAGTGCGCCTGCGGCGTGAAGACCGTGGTCATCGACAGCAAGGGCGACATCTACGGCACGCTGCAGAGCGCGCTGAACACGGCGATCAAGGACAGCACCATCGAATGGGTGCAGCTGGGGCAGGACGTGACCGAGGAGGTGACGTTCAACGGCGGCGAGGCGAACGTCACGCTGGATATGAACGGCAAGACGCTGACGACCGATGCCGGCAGCCCGCTGACCGTTACCGGCGGCACGCTGACCATCAAGGGCGAGGCTACGATCATCCAAGCCACCAGCACCGCCGCCGACCCCCGGCCCGCTGTTCATCTCACCGGCGGCACGCTGGTGTTTGAGGGTGTGCTGACGGCCGAGGGCGGCACGAAGCAGGCAACGCATACCAGACAGCCCGGCGTGCTGGCCGAGGGCGGCGTGCTGGAGTTCAAGAGCGCGGTGCATCTGCTGGGCGGCCTGACGATGAAGGGCGACGCGGAGCTGCGGGGCGGATTGAAGCTGGGCAGCACGCTGGCTTATACCGAAGGAAGCCAGGAAATACGGACCAATACCATCGACGTGCGCGAGAGCAAGCGCTATAAGAACCTGCGTGAGCTGCTGGAAAGCGACGACACGCTGGCGTACCGCTGCGACAGCGATGCCGCAGGTCCGTCGCTGATGAGCGTTGCCGATACGTACAAGTGGGGGATGGGTATTTACACCGTCGTGGCGCACACGCACACGTATACGGCTGGCGGAAGCAACGACGCGGACTGGGCCGACTGCGCCTGCGGCAAAACGTGCTGGCATGAGTACGGCAACAGCTGGAAGAACGGCGTGTGTACCCTCTGCGGCGTGACGTGTTTGCACCGGGACGAGAAGGTGAACACCGAGACGTATACCTGCGGCATCTGCAAGGCCGATTTGGCGGCCAGCGTGTCGGACGACGAGACCTTCACGTACTACGTGGGGCTGGCCGATGCGCTGAACGCGGCGGGCGCGAAGACCAGCGGCATTGTCAATGTCACGCTGCTGCGGAATGCCTATATGTGGTTGATCACCACCGACAAAAAGGGCCACGAGGGAGAACCAGTCTTCCCGACTACGACGGGCGTGAACATCACGGGCGGCGCGGAGGTCTGGCTGAACCTGAACGGATATACCGTCACCGGAGGCAACAGTTCCGACACGCCCACTACGCTTAACGTCAAGGCTGGCACACTGAAGGTCACGGATGAGAAGGGCGCGGGTGCGCTCAACCGGACCGTGATCAATGTGTCCGGCGGGACGGTGACGGTGAATTCGACCGTCGGGAAGGTCGAGCGGCTGAATGTGAGCGGCGGGACGGTGACGCTGAGCGGCGGCACGTATGGGCGGATCGACGCGCCCAACGGGGCGAAGGCCGGCGAACTGCTGTTCAAGGGGTACGCGTTCAAGACCGAGGGCGGCCAGTTTGTGAATTACACGGCTTCGGCTAACGCGATGACCAACGTGAGCGTGGTGACGTGCGAGCACGGGTCGGCGGTGGATATGACCACGGGCGTGTGCGCGTACTGCGGCAAGAAGTTCGTGGCGCGGTTCGTGTATAACAGCAGCGGTCTGGTGCAGTATTGGGATGAGCTGTACAGCAGCTTCATGAACGGCAGTCTGACGCTGCTGGATGATTGCCGCGCCGACATAACGACAGGCGGTACGTGCGTCATCGATATGAACGGGCACGCGCTGACATCACGTACGACAATCGCGGGCATAGCGACCATCACGGGCAAGGGCTCGCTGAGCTATGTGTACCTGAACGGTACAATGAGTATCGCAAACGACGATGTGACGGTGGACGGGCTGAATGTCCAGGCGAACGGCGGGACGAAGCTGGAGCACGGCACGTTCGGGAAGATCTATACCCAGTACAGCAGTACCGAAATGACGGTGGGTGAGCTGCTGGCGGAGGGGTACGCGTTCTACGGCAAGGACGGGAACGGCGAGTACACCGTATTGAAGCGGATGGACGAGACCACGCTGGAGAACGTGAAGGTGCTGAAGCACACGCACCAGTATACGGACGGCGTGTGCGCGTGCGGCGACGAGTGCGACGTGCTGCTGAACGGCACGCAGAAGTTCAGCAGCATTCAGGCGGCGGTGGACGCTATCCTGGCCAGTGAGACGAGGGAAGGCACGATCCTGCTGGCGAAGGACCGGGCGGAGAACGTGACTGTCGACGGGCCGAACGCGAAGATCACCATCGACCTGGGCGGCAACACCTGGACGGCGTATCTGGCGGACGGCGAGGCAAGCCCGGCGCTGTTCGTCACCGGCAAGAGCGGCGGCTATGGCCATTCGTTTAATAATGAGTCGGTGGTGACGGTGCAAAACGGCACGATCAAGCAGGGCGGCACGGGTGACACCGCCGCGTCGGCCATCAAGACGGAGTCTTACAGCACGCTGGCGCTGGGCAAGGATATAACGGTGGTGAAGGGCGACGGTACGCAGTGCTACGCCGTGGATATGAGCAGCAGCAGCAGCGACAAGGCGCTGCTGCTGTGGGCGGGCAGTGCGCTGATCGGCGGCGTCAAAGGTGACTATTTTTCCCACTCGGAGACTCCCCTGCCCAACTGGCTGGCGGAGGGAGCGGCGTTCGTGCGGTGCACGTATGACGAGAGCACCGGAACAGTGACGGCCACCGACCCGGGGCAGTATGCCAGCGACCTGTATAATAGATACCAGAGCGGGGATGACCTGATGGTGGTGGCGCACAGCCATACACTGACGGCTGGCAAGTGCGAATGCGGGTATACCTGCCCCCACGCGGGTATGAGTGAGGAGACAGGCTACTACTGCGACGAGTGCAAGCAGACGTTCGTGGCCAAGACGGTCACCCAAGTGACGGCCAGCACCTCTACGACACGTTACGCCACCACGCTGGAGGATGCGCTGACCGCTACGAATGGCGTTCCTGAGGTGACGCTGCTGACGGATGTGGATCTGGGTGCGAAGACGCTGGTGGTGAAGGACAAGATGAGAGCCAGCGTGCTGGATCTGAACGGGCATACGCTGTTCGGCAGCGGCGACGTGGTGCTCGAGATCTGGTGCAGCTCTGGCCTTACTATCCGGAACGGCACGATCGAGAACACGGGCAGCGGCGACGTTATCCTGCTGTCGCGCGGTTCGGGCACTTCGGGGATTGAAGATGGCAACCTGACGCTGGACGGCAAGGTGATGGTCACGGCCAAGGAGGGCTGGGCCGTCCGGGTGGCGTATACGCCGAATGCGGCGACCGGCACAGATCCTAATCCTGAAAGGGCGCAGCTGACTATCAAGGACGGCACGTTACAGGGCGGCCTGAACATCGGCGGCGCTAACGTGTACCTGGGCAAGGTGCAGATCAGCGGGGGCACGTTTATTGCCAATCCGGGTACTCACAGCGTCTATTATCCCGGATCGCACTCAAGCGTGACGGGGCTGGTAGGACAGCTGAAGAAGGTGCTGGCGGAGGGCCTGACCTACGGCGACGCGAAGGGCAACGCCATCAAGTACTTTGATGAGACGAACCGTACTATTGTAGACACGAGCAATCCCAAATGGCCCAAGGGCGTCTACCTGAACGATACGACGGTGACCATCGTGGAGCACAAGACCCACGACATTGACCGGACGAGCAAGACGTGCACCATCTGCGGCGCACCCTGCCCCCATGCGGCATGGAATGACGACGGCATCTGCACGGCCTGCGGCGACCGGGTAATGTACTGCAAGACGGACGACGGTACGCTGTATCCGACCGTCCAGGAAGCGCAGAGCGCGGTGCAGGACCGGACAAACAACCCGACCATCACGCTGCTGGAGAACTGTTGGGACATGACCCTTGCGGGAACTGCCAACGGCTGCACACTGGACCTGAACGGTTTCCATGCGGGCGGTTCGCAGACGAGAATTATTAAGGATCACGTTCTGACCATCATCGACAGCTCCGAGGGAAAGACCGGCAGCGTGGGCGGCATATGGGCAGACGGCGGTCATGTGACGATACAGGACGGCAGCTACGCGAAGATCATGGCCTCGTATGAGAACAGCATCAAGATCACCGGCGAGGGCACGGTGAAGATCAGAAATATCCAGATGCTGGGCCCGACGGACGGCTCGAACAAGAAGGTGGTGGCCGACCTGCTGTATCCGGGCTATGCGGTCTATCTGGTGGATGAGAACACCACTCCTGCCACGTACACCGTCGTGAACGGCTACTACAACGCGAACAATACCAACAGCGGCTATCTGCAGCAGTACCTGCCCGGCGACTACAAGGACAGCCTCACTGAGCTGTCTGAGGGGCAGTACTACACGGTGGCGAAGCACGACCACGGCTTCACCGTCAGCACGGTGAACCCCTGCCCCACCGGGTGCGGCTTTACCTGCGACCACAGCAACGTGGGCGCGGACGGCACGTGCGATGGGTGCGGCACGGTGTTTACGGCGAAGGTGACGAACGCGGACGAGAGCCAGACGGTGTACTATGTGGATCTGACCACGGCGCTGAACAGCGCTGTGGACGGAGATACGGTGATGCTGCTGGGGGATGGCCCGCTGACAACGGATGCGTATCTCTACAATGAGAGCGCCGCCACCGCCGAGGATATGAAGGTAACGCTGGACCTGAACGGGCACAATGTTACAAAATCCGGCTGGGCGTCCGTGACCCTGGGCAAGGGCGCATATGATTGGACAAAGCCCAACGATACACCGGAAGGACCTTACAAGCTGATCATCCGCGGCAGCGGCAATTTTGAGCCGCAAATAGCTGTAGATGTGAAGGCTGCGCTGGACCTGAACGGCTGGACCGGCGGCACGATGGAGTATGTGTCAACGCGCATGAACGGGAACACCGGTGAGACGGCCACGCTGACCATCGGCGAAAAGGCAGGCCGGATCAAGCTCCTGGGGTTTGGAAACTGGCAGGCAGAGACGATAGCCAATACCAGTCTGCGCGGCGGCAGCTATGATCAGATCCTGATGGAAACTTTCATAGAAAAGCCTACCCAGATGGGCGGCGCGCTGGCTGCGGGCTACGCTTTCCAGAATGCGGACGGGACGTTTGTGCCTTATGCGACTGCGTTCGAGATTAGCGGGACGCTCAACAACGTCAAGGTGGTCCTCTGCCCCCATGAGGTCATCGAGAACGGGCGCTGCGTGTACTGCAACGAGGCTTACGCGGCGAAGGTGAACCGCACGGCCTATAAGACCTACGGCGAGGCCGAGACCGCGTGGCTGACCAGCGGCGGCACGCTGACGCTGTATCAGAACGTGGACAACATGGCCAGCGCCAACTGGACGGGCGTGAGCGGCAAGACGTACACGCTGGACCTGAACGGGTACAAGATCGCGGACGGCAATATGTACAACGAGGACAGCGGCCAGTATGCGCCCAGCTGGCGCATCACCGTCAGCGACATGGCGCTGACCATCAAGGACGGCAGCGAGGCCGGGAACGGACAGGTGGATAATCTGGTCATGTCCGCGAAGGGCAAGCTGACGCTGGAGAGCGGCTGGCTGGGGCATCTCACCGTGCCCAAGGACGAGACGGTGCAGGTGACGCTGCAGGGCGGCGGGCTGAAGAGCCGCTATGAGACCGCGATACCGGTGGCCTATCTGCTGGCGGACGGCTATGATCTGAAGGAAGTGCCCGACCTTTCGGATGACGGCGAGGGCAACCTCTCGACCTACACGGTGGAGAAAGCTCCCGCTGCCTTCGGCGGCGGCAAGAGCGGCACGATGCCCAACGGCAGAAATAAGCTGCCCTTCGCGCCTACGGTGACGGTGGACGAGGGCGAGGAAGTGCCTGCGAGCATCAGCGTGGCCTGGTATCTGGAGGACGGTACGAGTCTGGCCAGCGCGAAGCTGGTGAAGTCCGAGACGGGCTGGGTCTATGACAGCAGCAAGGAGTCGGCCGGCTATCAGGCTTACGACAAGCTGGCCATCGGCGGGACGTATGACGTGTTCGCGGTGGTGCAGGCTTACGACGAGAGCGGCGCGGCGCTGTGGCGGGCGGCTCTGAACGGGTACGAGCTGACCATCGGCAAGGGCGACCTGGCCGACGCGGTGGTGGAGCTGGTCAACAAGGACGCGATGGTGTTCCTGCCGCAAAGCGCCGACAGCAAGAACGGGACAGAGCTGACGCAGCAGGTGTCCGTGGTGCTGTACGGCAAGACGCTGGACGCGGAGGACTATGTGGTCAGCGGCAACACCGGGACGAACGCGGGCGACTACAAGCTGACGGTGTCGGCGGCGGAGGGCAGCACCCTCTATACCGGCAGCACCGAGGCGGACTGGTCCATCGCGCCGTTCCCGCTGCGCGACGCGAATGTGTCGCTGGTCAAGCGGTACGACGGCACGGCGGCGGTCAACATGGAAACGGCCACGGTGGATGGTTTTGAACCGGTCGACTACTCGTACATTAACTACTTCAAAGGACTGGAGAAGGGCACGGACTACGAGCTGTCGGGCATCTCGGAGAACTATCCCGCCGCCGAGCAGGGGAAGTATACCGGCATGAAGGCCACCGTGACGCTGAAGAACACCAACTATGTGTTCGCCAATGGGACGATGGCATACGAGTGGGTGAAGACGATCGCCGACGACTACTGCAAGATCGACTATGCGGACGCTCCGGCGAACGTGAACACCACGCTGACGGTGATGAACGACCACGCGGGGACGTATACGCTGGATGTGTCCCAGCTGCTGCCTGAACTGGCGGCGGGATGCAGCTACGGCGAGCCGACGCAGTATCTGATCGAAATGAGCGGCAAGTCGTTCGTGAAGCTGGATGAGCAGTACTACGACGAGGGTGCGGCGAGCATCGGCGAGAACGGCCTGCTGACGCTGCCCATCAAGGCGGTGCAAAGCAGCACGGAGGAAAGCATCGGTACGGTGACGGTCAAGGTGGTGAGCCAAAACTACTACACCTTCGATGTGGTCGTTGATGTGGAGACGGTGAACAAGCTCGTTCCCACCGGCGCGCCGACGCTGGATAAGACGACCATCACCTACGGCGAGACCGTGGGCAGCATCGGCCTGAGCGGCAGCATGACGGCGGGCGGAGAGACGGTGGAGGGTACGTTCACATGGGACGCTCCCGAGACCAAGCCCCGCGCGCAGAGCGGCTATCAGGCGGCGTGGACGTTCACGCCGGAGGATGCGCAGCACTATCAGGCGGTACAAGGAAAGGCGCGCATCACCGTTGAGCAGGCCGAGCTGACGGGTGTGTCCGTGAAGCAGACCGGCACGCTGACCTATAACGGCAGCGCGCAGGCGGCGCAGGTGGAGACCAAGGCCGCCACGGTGGATGGGTCTTCCGTGAAGTTCCGGTACAGCGCGGTGAAAAATGGCAGCTATACAGCTAAGATGCCGGAATTCACCAACGCGGGGACGTACACGGTCTATTATGAAGCGTTCGACTAGGGCTTGAACCATAAGCCTGTCGGCGGCAGCTTCACCGTGACCATCGAAAAGCAGAAGGTGGGCATCCGGACGCCCGATATGCCCGCCAGAGTCTACGACGGCACGACGGATGCCGCGCTGACCGAGCTGAAGTTCTATGACGCCGCTGTGGGCATGGACGCGCTGGTGGCGCTGGACAAGGCGGACTATACCATCTCCAACGTGCACTTCGAGACCCCGGACGTGGGTACGCAGAAGCGGCTGATCTTCACGGTGACGATCAACAGCGGCAACTATATTCTGCAGCTTCTCAGCGGCAAACTGGTGACGGAGGAGACTTACGAGGTCTCCAACAACACGCCGGGACAGTACACCATCACCCCGGCGGCGCTGACGGATGTGCAGGCCAGCGCGGAAACACTGACCTACAACGGCAAGGCGCAGACCGCCAACGTGACCGTGACGGCAAAGACCGTGGACAATACCGGCGTGACAGTGACGTACAGCGCGGCGCAGAACGGCGAGTACGGCGCAGATGTGCCGGCGTTCACCGGCGCGGGCGACCACACGGTGTATTACAAGGTTTCCGCCAAGAACCACGAGGACGCCTATGGCAGCGTGACCGTGGTCATCGACCCGCTGTCCATCACGAACGCGGAGGTGGAGCTGGGCGAGAGCCTGACCTACAATGGCAAGGAGCAGACCCAGACCATCGCGTCCGTCAAGGTGGGCGATGTGGAGGTGACCGGCTACACCGTGAAGAACAACACCGGCAGGGCGGCCGGGGACTACACCCTGACCATCACCGCCGGGAACAGCAACTTCACCGGCTCGGTGGAGAAGGAATTCACCATTGGGCAGCTGAACATCGGCAATGCGGTGATCACGCTGGGCGAGAGCCTGACGTACACCGGACTGCCCCAGACCCAGACCATCGCCTCCGTGAAGGTGGGCGAGCTGACGGTGGACACCTATGATGTGGCCGACGCTCAGCAGATCAATGCCGGGACGTACACCCTGACTGTTACCGGTACGGGGAACTTTACCGGCACGGCGGAGAAGAAATTCACCATTGCGCCCAAGACCATTCTGGACGGCGACGTGCAGGTGGACAGCCGGGTGCTGACGTACACCGGCAAGGCACAGACGCCGCAGGTGTCCGTGACCGGACTGGTCCGGGATAAGGACTACACCGTGGCGTATGAGAACAACGTCAACGCCGGAACGGGCAAGCTGACTGTTACGGGTCAGGGCAACTACGACGGCAAGGTGGAAAAGACCTTCGCCATCGGCAAGGCATCCCTGACGGTGACGGCAGAGGACAAGAGCGTGGTGTACGGCAAGGACGCACCGGAGTTCACCGCAGCCTACAGCGGCTTCGTCAACGGCGAGGACGCGGCGGTGCTGGGCGGTGCGCTGGCCTTCGAGTGCAGCTACACCAAGGGCAGCCCGGTGACGGAGTTCGGCTACGCCATCACGGTCAAGGGCCTGACCTCCGGGAACTATGACATCACCTTCGTGGGCGGCACGCTGCGCGTGGTTCGCGCAGAGGGTCAGGTGACGGTGGCGGCGCTGGACGCCAAGACCTACGGCGATGCACCGTTTGCACTGGACGTGGACACCCACGGCAGCGACGGCGCGGTGACGTTCGAGAGCAGCGATACCAATGTGATCACGGTGGACGACGCGGGCGTCGTGACCATCGTGAACGCGGGCAGCGCGGTGATCTCCGCGAAGCTGGCCCGGGGCAGCAACTATGTGGCGGCCCAGACAGCGGTGACGGTGACGGTGCAGCCCAAGACGCTGACCACCGGCGACGTGACGAGACCCGCCAACGTGACCTTCAACGGCCAGCCCCAGCAGTGGCAGCCGGTGGTGACGGACGGCGAGAAGACACTGGCGGAGAACGTGGATTACACGGTGTCCTACGACAAGGACGACTTCACCAATGTTACCGGCCCGATCACCGTGACGGTGACGGGTATGGGCAACTACACCGGTGCGGTGGCCCGGAGCTACAAGGTGACACCCAAGGCTATTCTGGACGGCGACGTGCAGGTGGATGGCCGGGTGCTGACGTACACCGGCAAGGCGCAGACGCCGCAGGTGACTGTGACCGGACTGGTCCGGGATAAGGACTACACCGTGGCGTACGAGAACAACGTCAACGCCGGAACGGGCAAGCTGACTGTTACGGGTCAGGGCAACTACGACGGCAAGGTGGAAAAGACCTTCGCCATCGGCAAGGCATCCCTGACGGTGACGGCAGAGGACAAGAGCGTGGTGTACGGCAAGGACGCACCGGAGTTCACCGCAGCCTACAGCGGCTTCGTCAACGGCGAGGACGCGGCGGTGCTGGGCGGTGCGCTGGCCTTCGAGTGCAGCTACACCAAGGGCAGCCCGGTGACGGAGTTCGGCTACGCCATCACGGTCAAGGGCCTGACCTCCGGGAACTATGACATCACCTTCGTGGGCGGCACGCTGCGCGTGGTTCGCGCAGAGGGTCAGGTGACGGTGGCGGCGCTGGACGCCAAGACCTACGGCGATGCACCGTTTGCACTGGACGTGGACACCCACGGCAGCGACGGCGCGGTGACGTTCGAGAGCAGCGATACCAATGTGATCACGGTGGACGACGCGGGCGTCGTGACCATCGTGAACGCGGGCAGCGCAGTGATCTCCGTGAAGCTGGCCCGGGGCAGCAACTATGTGGCGGCCCAGACCACTGTGGAGATAGCCGTGGCCCGGAAGGATATCGCAGACGCGGAGATCGAGCTGGGTGAGGGGCTGACGTATAACGGCAGCCAGCAGACCCAGACCGTGACCTCCGTTACGGCGGACGGCCTGGACGTGACGTACACCGTCAGCGGTGAGAAGCGGACCGACGCCGGGACGTATACCCTGACCGTTACCGGTACGGGGAACTTCACCGGTACGGCCGACAAGGAATTTACCATCGCCCGGAAGGACATTGCGGGCGCGGAGATCGAGCTGGGCGAGAGCCTGACGTACAACGGCGGTGAGCAGAGCCAGACCATCAGTTCCGTTACGGCGGGCGGCCTGGTGCTGGGCAGCGGCGACTACACGGCGGCGATCCGCAGCGCGGTGTCCGTGGGCGTGTATCCGCTGACCGTTACGGGTCAGGGCAACTTCACCGGCACGGCCAAGGGCACGTTTGCCATCGTCAAGGCGGCAGCGCCCGCGGTGAACGTCCGGCTGGATGTGACCAACGGCTATGCCGCGGCGTATACGGTGGATCTGCGGGCGGCGCTGGATCAGGCGCTGCCGGCGGGCAGCAGCTTCGGCACGCTGCGCTATGGCGCTGTCAGCTTCGCGGACGGCATGGGCTACTGCGACGCGGCTGAGACGGCTGTCTCCGCCAACGGTGTGCTGACGCTGCCGGTCAAGGCGGTGGACACCGGCGCGGAGGGCCAGGCGGCCACGGTGACTGTGACGGTCAGCTCCGGCAACTTCGAGGATATGGCGGTGACGGTGACGCTGTATGCGGTGAATAAGACCGTGCCCAGCGGCAAGCCCAATCCCAGCCATACCAGACTGAACTACGGCGAGGCGCTGAACAGCGTGACGCTGAGCGGCAATATGTGGGACGACGGAAAGTTCGTTCCCGGCACGTTTGCGTGGAAAGAGCCGAACCTGCGCCCGGCGGTGGGCAGCTATGCGGCGGAGTGGGTGTTTACCCCCGCCAGCGGCAAGTATGCCGCGGTCACCGGGACGATCGAGCTGACGGTGATCCGGCCGGTAGAGCCGACGTACACCGTGGGCGGCATCGTGAAGGCGTACAGCATCACCGGCAGCGGCAGTGAGACGCTGATCAGCGGCGCGGTGGTGACCATCCGCAAGGGCCTGGATATTCTGGGCGGGCAGAAGCTCACCGATGAGAACGGCGTGTTCAGCCTGGAGGGCGTGATCGCCGGCGTCTACAACGTGGTGGTGGAGTACAACGGCAAGACCGTGACCCAGAAGGTGGAGATCACCGACCACAACGTGGACGGCCTGGTGGTAGCCGTCCCGCAGGAGGACGTGAACAGCCAGCTGGACATCAAGAGCAGCGGCGGCGTGACCGACGAGGCCGTCGTGGGCGGCCTGGACAAGGAGGCCGGCGAGCAGTTCAAGGATGAAGGCGGCACTGATCCCAGCGGCGGCTCTGTGTCTGTGAAGATGGAGCTGGAGGAGAAGCCGGAGGACAAGAACGACGCGGCGCAGAACGCCATCCGTGAGATCCTCAAGGACAAGATGACGGACTTCATCGATATGAGCCTGACGCTGGTGCAGAACGGCGTGAAGAAGGACCTGACGGAGACGAAGGGCGTGCTGGAGATCATCATTCCCTACGACACCAGCCGGAGCGGCATCACGGTGGTGCGGCATCACGGCGATGCGGTGGAGGCGTTTGAGCAGTTGAGCGAGCTCTCCGGCGGTCGGGACATGACCTTCTATGTGGACACGGAGAACCGGTGCATCCACATCTTCGCCAGCAAGTTCTCCACCTATGCCATCAGCAGCGAGACGCAGAACGGCGGCTCGGGCAGCTCCGGCGGCTCGGTGGTGACCGGAGGGAACAGTTCCCCGGCTACCGGCGACGTGGGCCTGCTGCCCTACGCGGCGCTGGCGCTGAGCGGATGCACGGGTATCGTGCTGACGTTCCGGCGCAAGCGTAAGGATGACTGAGCCGACGCGGACAGACAAAAAAGGAGCACCCGAAAGCGTGCTTCTTTTTTGCGTCTTGTGGGCCTGCGAGGGATGCACCTGCGGCGGGGCTGGGGCATATTATGGAACGATGGCCTGCGATCATGAAAAGGGGAGATATCTATGAATTACAGCGGCGGAGCTTGCAGGGGAAACAACTATTATCAGACGGATGCCTGCGGGGCATACGTGGCCGTGCAAGGGCCGATGGGCCCGATGGGGCCGGAAGGGCCGAGGGGTGAACAGGGCGTTCGAGGTGAGCAAGGGCCAGTCGGTCCGCGGGGCGTCAGGGGCGAGCAGGGCTGTCCGGGCCCGGTGGGACCGCGCGGCCCGGTAGGCCCGATGGGACCGCGAGGGCCGCAGGGTGTGCGGGGCGACGCCGGACCAAAAGGAGATCCCGGCAGTATGGGTATTCAGGGTGTACGGGGCGACCCCGGGCCTGTTGGGCCAAAAGGCGACCGTGGGCCTGCCGGGCCGAAGGGAGACCCCGGGCCGCAGGGCCCGGCCGGACCAAGGGGCGAGCGCGGTGAGCAGGGAGAGCGCGGCCCGGTCGGCGAGCAAGGGCCTATCGGTGAGCAGGGACTTCAGGGAGAGATAGGCCCGCAGGGCGTTCAGGGAGACCGGGGATGCCCCGGCCCGCAGGGGGAGCAGGGCGTACAGGGTCCGCAGGGTGAAAAAGGAGACCCCGGAGAAAAGGGGGAGCAGGGCATCCAAGGACCGAAGGGCGACACAGGCGAGCAAGGCCCGCAGGGTGAAAAGGGCGAACCCGGGGAGAAGGGGGAGCAGGGTATCCAAGGACTGAAGGGCAACACAGGCGAGCAAGGCCCGCAGGGTGAAAAGGGCGAACCCGGAGAAAAGGGAGAGCAGGGTATCCAAGGACCGAAGGGCGAGGATGGCGAGACACCGGTCGTCACCGTTGCGGAGGATACGCCCTTAAGCTACCGGCTGCGCATTGTGACAGGAGAACAGGAACTGACCACACCGAACCTGATCCCGCCGGTCATCGAATACCACGCCGATCTGTCCGCGGTCAACAGTGCGCTGAACATACCGCTGAAGGACCTGACGCTGACGTATCAGACCACGTCCGCCAGCGCGCTGCGCATTACCGCCGCGCCGAGGGACACCGCCGTGCCGGTCCTTGTGGATATGCGCCGGACATCTATCTACAACAGCAGTACGGTGGAGACACAGACGCTGAACAATACCACTATTTCGAGCCGCACGGTATTGGACGAGATCGTTTACACCCTGTCACAGGAGACGCACTGCATGGTGATCCGCCAGCAAGATCCCGCCACGAAGCTCTGGTCACTGTGTGAGATACACTCATTCCTGTCGGCGGGAGGTGCGCGGGTGTCTGTCCGCGTTCAATGGAGCGAGTACAACGTGAGCTACGAAGTGCCGACGGTATAAAAGCATCCCCCTGCCGCAGGCAGGGGGATACTTTTCAGCGTGTCGATAAACCCACTCTGTCATTCCGAGGAGCGAAGCGACGTGGGAATCCGTAATCTCTTAGCTGCAGATCTGCGGGAAAACGCGAGAATTTTGCATTTTGGAAACGGATTGCCACGCCAGTCTGTGGACTGGCTCGCAATGACAGGCTTTTTCGACAGTCTCAAAAGCATCCCCCTGCCGCAGGCAGGGGGATGTTCCTTTCGGTTTACTTCTTTCGGAGCACGATGGCGATGAAGTTCAGGTACTTGCCGCCGCCGGCCTCCATGGCCTTGCGGTCGCCCACGGCGTACTCGTTGTCCTGGGCCAGCCAGTCGGCCCAGACCTCCTCGTTGCTCTCCATCTCCCGGACGGAGAGTACCTCCGCGCCTCTGCATTGAGACACCATGCGCGTCCAGTAGGCCACATCGTGCATATAGTCCAGCTGCTCCGGCGTCCAGGACAGGAGCAGCTCCGGGGGCAGGTGGTCGTGGCAGTCGTGCTTCATGCCGGGGATGGCGATGTAGAGGTATCCGCCGGGCTTGACGAAAGGCAGGAGCTTGTCGTCCAGATACCGTTCGTCACGGCCGAAGTAGTTGTAGGAATCGGTGCTGACCACCGCGTCGAAGAAATCCTTCTCAAAGGGCAGGGCGGCGGCATCCGCCTTGACGGGGATGAGCTGATGGGGATCGATGCCCATGGTGTCAAAGAAGGCGCGGTTCTCCGCCGGGTCGCTCCACAGATCGGCGGCGTAGACGGTGAAGCCGTATTCCTTGGCCAAAAACACGCTGGTCAGGCCTTGCCCGCTGCCCAGGTCGCAGACCACGGCGTGGTCCGGGATCTGGTGGCCCAGCAGCAGCTCCTCCTCCAGCTTGATGGGGTTGGGGCCCATGATCTTCGACCGCAGGTCGGGGGTGTCGTATTTTTTGCTTTTCTCGTAGTACATATTACCATTCCTCTCTTCTATAGGATGATCTGTTGATCTTGGCGATGGCCTTGAATTTCCGGCGTTTCTCCGCCATATAGGGGCTGTTGTCCTCCGTGCAGCGGTTTTCGGCGTGTAGCTTCTGGAAGGAGGACCAGCGCTCCGGGGACAGTGTGCCGCCCGCCAGCGCGGCGAATGGGCCGGTAAGGCCGTAGTCGGCCATGTGTATTGCGGTCATCATTCATGCACCTTCTGCGGCGTTGTGCTGCAAAAAGCGGTCCATATGGTGCTCCAGCAGGGCCAGCTGCTGCGCGCGGTCGTGCGTCTGGTCGGATATGGTGATCAGCAGAAACAGCGGCGCATAGTATTCCAGCGCCAGCTGCTGCGGGTCGGCCTGCCGCAGGATGCCCCGGGACATCATCTCCCGGAAAATGTCCGCCATGTAGGCCACCGGGCCGGCGGTGATGCAGCTGCGGTACAGCTCCGCCATTTCCGCGCTGCGGTACTGCTCCAGCGTCAGCATCCGGCGGAAATCGCGGGCAAAGGCGTCCTCTGTCCAGAAGCGGTACTGGGCCGCGGTGAAGGATCTGACGGCGGCCCAGGCCACATCGCCGTAAGCGGCGGCGTTGGCCGCGTATGTCTCCGCAGGCATTTCGTGCCGCTGTGAGCGCGCCGCGTCGATCTCGTACATACGGGCCACGATGCTGTCAAAAATGGCGCGCTTGCTCTCATAGTGGCGGTACAGTGCGCCCTTGGTCATGCCGAGCTTACCGGCGATCATGCTCACGGAAACGGCTTCATAGCCGTCCCGGGCGAACAGGCGGAGGGCTGTCATCAGGATGTTTTCTTTTGTGTCTGTCATATGCACCTCTCACAGTAAACGACCGTTTACGTTCTTGAGCCTATTATAGTAAACGTTCGTTCACTTGTCAAGGGGGTGAGAAAATTTACAGGCGGATATTGCATGAGGGGCGAAAGAGTGTCTTGACAAGCTGCCGATGGACAATTACAATAGCAGGTGCTGAAAAGGCCAGACGCTATGACGCAGTGCTGATCGCAGAGTCGATCGTGCGCTGCGTTTTGCTTTTTGGGATGGTATAGGAGGGATCGATCTGTGAAACGGACTTTACTGCAAAAACTGGGGTTATCCGGTGTCGTCAGCTTTCTTTCGTATACGGCGGCGGTGGTGTTCGCGCCGCTGGCGTATCCGGGCTTCAATGCGGCGATGGGACTTCATCTGTTCTGCGGAAAGAACGATGCACAGGGGTGTGCGGAATGAAGCCGGTTGTTATTGATCCCAAGGCCACGGCCAATGTGGAGGTGTATACTTATGAAACAGACGATCTTGATCATTGATGATGACGCCGCCATCGGCGATCTGGAGCAGGAGGTGCTGGCGCAGGCGGGGTATGACGTGCTGCGGGCCTATTCCGGGACGGAGGCGCTGCTGCTTTTGAAGGACTGCCGCCCTGACCTCGTCCTGCTGGATCTGATGCTGCCCGGCCTCAGCGGCGAGGAGGTCCTGCCGCAGATACAGGGCATCCCTGTGATCGTGGTCAGCGCCAAGGCGGCGGTGCAGGACAAGGTCGGCCTTCTGCTGGGCGGTGCGGCGGACTATCTCACCAAGCCCTTCGACACAAAAGAGCTGCTGGCCCGCGTGGCCGTGCGGCTGCGGGAGGCATCGCGTTCCCCGCTGGCGGCGGTCTGCACCTGCGGCGACCTGACGTTGGACACGGCCTCCCACGAGGTCCGCGCCGACGGCGTACCGGTGCAGCTGACCCGGACGGAATACGCCATTCTGAAGCTGCTGATGCAGAACCCCGGTCAGGTGCTGGCGAAGTCGGTGCTGCTGGACCGCATCAGCGCGGATACGCCGGACTGCACGGAGAATTCGCTGAAGACCCACGTCAGCAACCTTCGCGGCAAGCTGCGGGCCGCGGCAGGCCGCGACTATGTGGAGGCGGTCTGGGGCATCGGCTTCCGGCTGGCGGCAGGATCTTGACCATTTCTGGAGGGTTTTCTTGACCGCTTTCTTGACCTTTGCCTGATAGCATACGGTCGATCAAGCAAAGGAGGTAGTTCAAATGGAATATGTGCTTGAGACCAGCGGCTTGTGCAAGCGCTATCGTGGCTTCGCGGCGCTGAATGGACTGGATATGCATATCCCGAAGGGCGCGATCTACGGCTTCGTGGGCAGAAACGGCGCGGGCAAGACCACGCTCATCCGCCTGATCTGCGGCCTGCAGGAGCCGACGGGCGGCAGCTTCACCCTGTACGGCGCGAGGAACACGGACGCAAAGATCGAACGCAGCCGCCGCAGAATGGGGGCGGTGGTGGAGACGCCGTCCATCTATATGGACATGACGGCGGAGGAAAATATCCGCCAGCAGTATCTGGTGCTGGGAATACCCTCTGAGGACGGCATCACGGAGCTGCTGCAGCTGGTGGGGCTGGACGGCACGGGGAGAAAGAAAGCGAAGAATTTCTCCCTCGGTATGCGGCAGCGGCTGGGTATCGCTGTGGCGCTGGCGGGAAGTCCGGACTTTCTGGTGCTGGACGAGCCGGTCAACGGCCTTGACCCACAGGGCATTATCGAAATGCGGGAGCTGATTTTGAAGCTCAACCGGGAGCGGGGCATCACGGTGCTGATCTCCAGCCACATTCTGGACGAGCTTGCAAGACTTGCCACCCACTACGGCTTCATCGACGGAGGCCGCATGGTGAAGGAGATGAGCGCGGAGGCGCTGGAGGCGCACTGCCGCAAGTGTATCCGTATAGAGTCGGCCGGCAGCAGGGCGTTAGCCCGGGTGCTGGACCGCCTCGGCGTGGAATACCGCATCGTGGACGATACCAGGGCGGATGTTTTTGATGATGTGCAGGTCACCCGGCTGGCGGAGGAGGCGCGGAAGGAAAACTGCGTGATCTACAGCATAAAAGAGCGGGATGAGAGCCTTGAGAGCTTCTATATGAATCTAATCGGGGGTGCGCACCATGCTTAAGCTGCTGCGAGCCGACTTCTTCTGCCTGCGCCGCAGCCGCCCGTTTTGGGTGTGCGCCGCGGCGGCGTTCGTTCTGTCCTCTGTGTATATGCTGCGGGCCAATGGGGACGGTATGCGGACGCTGGAGCAGCATCTGCTGCAGGTGTTCCCGTTTCTGCCTATACTGCACGCCGCGTTCGTCAGCCTCTTCCTGGGGCTGGAGTATCAGGACGGCACGCTGCGCAACAAGCTGATCGTGGGACATTCCCGGGAGCAGGTGTACCTGTCCCGGCTGCTGGTCAGCATCACCGGCTGCTTCGGTATCCTGCTGGCCTGGGCGCTGGGCGCTCTGGCGGGCATTGGCAAGCTCGGGTGATTTGCAGCGCCGGCTGGTACGCTGCTGCTCTCTGCCGCGGTGATCCTGCTGCTGACGGCGGCGGTGGCCGCGATCTTGACCATGCTGTGTATGCTGCTGACGAACCGGGCCGTCTCGGCGGTGACCGCGATACTCCTGATGTTCGGCCTGCTGGCGCTGGCCAGCGTCTTTTACAACGCGCTGTGCGAGCCGGAGATGGCCTCCGCCGCCATCATGACGGTGAACGGCTTCGAGGTGGGCGAGCCGACGCCCAACCCGGACTATGTCTCCGGCGCGCTGCGTACCGTGTATCAGTTCGCCGTGGACGCGCTGCCCACCGGGCAGGCCATCCTGCTGGCCAATCAGGAACTGGAGCATCCGGCGGTCTCCCTTTCCGCCTCTGCCGGGTTGGTACTGCTGTGTACCGCGGTGGGCATGCTGGTGTTCCGCCGCAAGGATCTGAAGTGAGGAGCTGCTTATGGAGTTTCAGAGTATGGTTTTGATCTGTGTGCTTGCCTTCTGCGTTCTTGCGCTTCTGGTATACCTGCTTTCGCTGCGTCATTCCATCCGCGAGGCGGCGGAGGAGCTGGAGGAAAAGCTGCGGACGGACACCAATACCCTGATCTCCATATCCACCGGCGACAAAGCCGTGCGGGCGCTGGCCGCCCAGATCAACCGGCAGCTTCAGGCGCTCCGCAGGGAGCGCCTGCGGCTGCAGACCGGAAGCGACGAGCTGACGACGGCCGTCACAAATATTTCCCACGATCTGCGTACGCCGCTGACGGCGATCTGCGGGTATCTGGACCTGTTGGAGCGAGAGCCGCAGTCCGAGAAGGCAGCGCGTTACCTCGCCATCCTCCGGGAGCGGACGGACGCTATGTGTGCGTTGACGGAGGAGTTGTTTCGTTATTCTGTCATCACCGCCACGGCGGATGTGCTGGACACGGAGGCCGTCTGCCTGAACGATATTCTGGAGCAGAGCCTTGCCGGAGCATACGGCGCATTGTCCGGCAGGGGCATCACACCGGAGGTGCGGATGACGGATGAGAAGGTCGTGCGGCAGCTGGACGCCGCCGCGCTGCGGCGCGTTTTCGACAACATTCTGAGCAACGTGGTCAAGTACTCGGACGGAGACCTGGCCGTCAGCCTGCTGCCGGACGGGTCGGTCACTTTTTCAAACAGCGCGCAGACCCTCAGCCGTGTGCAGGCGGAGCGTCTGTTCGACCGGTTTTATACGGTGGAAGCAGCCCGAAATTCCACGGGTCTGGGGCTGTCTATCGCCAGGCTGCTGGTCGAAAGGATGAACGGCACGATCACGGCGGACTATAAAGACGGAAAGCTGCGTATCTGCGTGTGCTTTCCGCAGCAGAACGAAGAAAACACATAAGAACAAGGAGGATAAGACTATGAAAAAATGTAAGTTTTTTGCGGTGGCGGCCGTTGCGGCGGCGCTGCTGATCGCTCTGACTGCCTGTAAAAAGACGCGGGATGTGAACCAGCCCGAACCGGAGGATGTTCCCGCGGGGCAGACGGAGACGTCTGCGGGTGACGACTGGAAGGCGGCGTTTGAGAAGAGCCTGCTGGAGAACTACGGCGTCACACCGGACCACTATGAGGACCTGGGCGACGGCATCTATCAGGTCTATGTGGAGAAGGACGGCAAGATCATCCCCTTTGTGGCCGTAGACTCCGCGACAGGGGATTATCACGGATAAGAGAATGCCTGTAAATCAAAACCTCCGGCTAAGCCGGAGGTTTTGATTTCTATGGATCATGCCGATAGAGACCCGCAGGTCAGCCCTTGACGCTGCCCAGGGATACGCCCTCTACGATGTAGCGGGACAGGAGGAAATACATGACGAACATGGGCAGGATGGTGATGGACAGGGCCAGGAAGATCACGCCGTAATCGGCGCGGAAGGATTCGCCCATCAGCATCTGCACGAACATGGTCAGCGTTTTCTTGCCGGTGGAGTTGATGATCAGGCTGGGCAGGAACAGGCTGTTCCAGTTGGCCACGAACTGGAAAATGGCCTGCACCGCCAGGGCCGGCTTCATGATGGGCAGGACGATGGTGTTGAAGGTGTGGAACTCGCCCGAGCCGTCGATGCGGGCGGCCTCCACCACCTCCAGGGGCAGCGCGCCCAACAGGTACTGCCGCAGGAAGAACACCACCACCGGTGTGGTGATGGCCGGGATGATCAGCGGCCAGTAGGTGTCGATCAGCCTCAGCTGGATCATGAATTTATAATAGCCGATGGCGAACACCTGGGTGGGTACCATCATCACCGCCAGAATGAAGCCCCATGCGGCCTTTTTCAGCTTGAAGTCGTAGGCGTGGATGCCGTAGGCCGTCAGCGCGGAGAAATAGACCGACAGCGCTGTGGCCGGTATCGTCACCAGAAGGGAATTGACCATGCTGCCCAGGGCGGTAACGCCCAGGCCGCGCTGCTTCAGATCGAAGTTGCGAAGGTTTTCCAGCAGGTTGCTGCCGAACCAGAAGCTGATGCCGGACTTGACCTCGTTGGAGGTGCGGGTGCCGTTGACGAACATCAGATAAAAGGGAAGCAGACTGATGATGCACAGGAGCACCATCACGATGGTGCGGATGATCTTGGCGCGCCGGATGGCGGCGGGGTCGTGGTGCTTCACTGTGCGTCACCTCCTGCCTGGATGTGCTTTTTGCGGGGCTGCCGCTCCTTCATGAAGAAGAACAGCAGCATGGAGATGGCCACCGTGACCAGGAACAGCAGAATGGACACCGCTGCGGCGCGGCCGGTATCCGTGCTGTGCAGACGCATGATGTACATGGTAACGGTGGTGCTGGTGTCGTCGGGATAGCCGATAGTGCCGCCGTTGGTGTTGAACAGCGCAGGAATGTCGTACAGCTGCAATCCACCGATGGCGGAGGTGACCAGCGTGTACAGCAGCACCGGCTTCAGCAGCGGCAGCGTGATGCGGATGAACTTCTGCCACGAGGCAGCGCCGTCGATGTCGGCGGCCTCGTACAGGGACTTGTTGATGCCCATCATGCCGGAGATCAGGATCAGGGACGTGTTGCCGTACCACATCCAGAACAGGATGAAGGAGATGGTCAGGCTGGTGGCCCACTTGTCGGACATGATGTTGGCCGTCTGCGCCACCCAGCCCAGCTTACGCAGCGTGGTCATCACCGGGCCGTACTGGCACAGCAGCGCATAGAACACCATGGAAACGGAGGCGGCCGTGATGATGTTGGGCATATAGGTCAGCACCTTGAACACGCCTTTGCCCTTCAGCTCCACGCGGTTGTCGGTCAGCCATGCGGCCACCAGCAAGCTCATCAGGATCTGCGGCACAAAGTTGCAGATCCAGATCCGCACGGTGTTGCCCAGGTAGAGGAGGAAGTTGGCCTTCTCTCCTTCCACCAGTCCCAGTATCTTGCCGTAGCTTTCCAATCCCGCGAACCGGGAGGTCTCCACAAGATTACGGGTGGTGTATTCAAACAGGCTGTAATAAAACGTGCTCAGCAGCGGCCACAGGGAGAACACCAGGTATACCAGAAAGAACGGCAGGATGAACCGATAGCCGTATTTGCTGTAGCTGATGCCCCTGCGCTTTTGTCTCGGTACGCGCATGGCGGGCCTCCTTTCGGGAAATGGCCGCAGGACTCCCTCCCCCCACCGGGGGAGGGAGTCCTGTCGGAAAGTTGCCTTACTTGACGTTCAGATAGGAATACTTGTCGTGGATGGAGGCGGCGAAATCGGACAGGGCGGCGTCCAGATCGCCGTTGGCGATGTACTGATCCACAGCGGCGGGCAGCAGCTGCTCGCAGATGACCTGATCCTCGCCCACGGCCAGCACGTTGATGCCGTCGCACTTATCAGCGAAGAAGCCGATGATGTCCTGACCGCCGGCGGTCTTGTAGGTGCTGGTAGTGCCGGAGCCGTTGGCCTTGATGTAGTCGATGGCGGCCTTGTTGTTCACATAGTCGCCGTTGGCGGTGTTGATGTCCACCATAGAGTCGGTGTTGCAGGTGGTGTAGTAGATGATCTGGCGGGCCAGCTCCTTATCAGAGCAGTTGGCGGTGGCAGCCAGGCCAGTGCCGCCCCAGTAGAAGGCCTGGGGGCCCTGGATCAGCACGGAGTTGTCGGACCAGGTGTCGGTCAGGCACCAATAGGTGTACCAGGGGCAGCCGGTAAAGGCGATGCAGGCTTCCGTCTCCTCACCGTCGCCGTCCTTCAGCGCGGCCCAGTCTGTGCTCCACATCTTGGTGTCGAAGGTCAGACCCTCCAGCTTCTTGCTCAGCTCGAAATAGGTCTTGACGGCGTCGTCGATGACGATGTTGTCGTCGGCGTCATACCACGCGGAGGTGCGGGCGCCGTTGCAGAACACGTACTTCAGGTCGTCCGCGCCGCTGAGCAGCTTCACCTTGCCGCCGCTCTGCTCGTTGACGGACTGAGAGACCTCAATGACCTTATCCCAGGTGCTCAGCTTTTCCTGCAGCTCGGCGGGATCGGTAGTGCCCAGATACTTCTCGGCCAGGTCGGTGCGGATCTGCCAGCAGCCGGGGGTGGCCTGCCAGAACAGGGCGTAGGCATCGCCGTTGGCGTCGCTGCCCAGCTTCAGGTTGTAGTCATACATATTGGACATATCATCGGCGGTGATGCCCAGGTCGGCGGCCTTCATCAGCTGGCCGGACTGAACGTACTTCTGCACATAGCCCACCTCCAGCAGCATGATGTCGGGATACTGCTCGTTGCTGGGATCGGCCAGGATGGCGTCGATCTTGTCCTGATAGATATTGGAGTCGCCCACATTGACGATCTGGATGCGGGCGACGTCATCGGCGCTCAGATACTTGGGCAGCACCTCGTCCAGGATCTTCTGATAGTCGGTGTTCCACGTCCAGATATAGAACGGGTCGGTGCTGACGGGCTCGGCATCCTTGTTGGCATCGGGCTGCTCGGTCTTGCCGCAGGCCACAAGGCTCAGCGCCATGACCAGCGCCAGCAGCATGGTCAAGAACTTCTTCATAGTTTCTCCTCCTTAAATTTGTGTGATATACATACTGCGCGGCGTGCGCAGGTATCACCTTATTCGGTGCGGGGCGGGGCTATCGTTCCGCCGGGCAGCAGCGCGCCGGAGACGATGGTACGATCCATGACAGTGGTGCGGGGCTTTTCGATCAGCTCAATGAGCCGTGCGGCAGCCGTCCTGCCCAGCGCCGATGTGTCCTGCCGGTAGGTGGTCAGCCGGGGGCTCATGGTCTGGGAGAGATAGATGCCGTCGTACCCCGCCACGGAGATGTCGTCGGGAACGCGCAGACCGGCGGCGGCGATGGTGTTCAGCCCGCCGATGGCGGAAAAATCATCGGGAAACAGGATGCAGGTGGGCGGATGGGGCAGCGCCAGCAGCGCCGCCGTTTCCTGGGCGCAGCGCTCCGGGTCGTGATAGCGCCCGGCCCGTATGTAGTCCGGCTCTGCCTCCAGTCCCAGCGATTCCAGCGCCCGGTAATAGGAGGTCAGGCGGTTTTGGGTAACGGCGGTGTCCTCGCCGTGGATGAAGGCGATACGGCGGTGGCCGGCCTCGTACACGTGGCGCACCAGCGCCTCTGTGCCGCGGAGGTTGTCGGAGGTCACGGCCAGGCGATTGTTGAACACATGGTCGATGGTCACCAGCGGCAGCCCGCTGTCCACCAGCTCCTGCACCTGGGGATGGGTGAAGTCCACACAGGCGATGACGACGCCGTCCAGCCCGCGGTAGCGGCAGTGCTGCAGATAGGTAGTGGGCTTGCCGCCCACGTTGTGGTTAAGAAAGGTGATGTCGTAGCCGTGGGCCTCTGCCTCGGCCTTGAAGCTCTCCAGCACGGCGGAGAAATACTCGTGGGCCAGTCCGCTGTGCCGCTCGTCCACGAACAGCACGCCCAGATTATAGGTGCGGTTGGTTTTCAGAGCCCGGGCAGCGGAGTTGGTCATATAGCCCATTTTCTCCGCAACGGTGCAGATACGGCGGCGGGTGTCCTCTCCGATGTCCTGCTGGCCGTTCAGCGCTTTGCTGACGGTGGCCACGGACACACCGCAGCGCTGGGCGATGTCCTTCATGGATACCATGCGTGCCCTCCTTGTCTGCGTTTCACTTAATCGTTTTCGATTTCTACAATATCCTATTGCGGGGGGAAATGCAATATCAGATTGGCAAAAATAAGCAATTTTGTACATTCACACGATTGCGGCGGCGAAAATTTGTACACTTTTGCAGCGAAAACGTACTTAACAAAGGAATACGCATTATAATTTGCTATTTTTATGAAAAAACAACAAAAACATCTTGCTTTTTGCCCGGGAATACGATACTCTTTTTCTGTGAACTATGCCCTATCCGTTTCTTAATCGTTTTCGCATTATTGGCTCCGGTGCTGTACCGAGAGCGAAAGGAGACGCTTTTTATGCGCTTTGGCCACTTCGACGACGCAAGACGTGAATACGTGATCGAGACGCCCCGCACCCCGCTGCCGTGGATCAACTATCTGGGCAGCGAGGACTTCTTCACGCTGGTTTCCAACACGGCGGGAGGCTACGCCTTTTACCGGGACGCCCGTCTCCGCCGCCTGACTCGCTACCGCTACAACAACTGCCCGCTGGACAGCGACGGTTTCCATGTATACATCAAGGACGGCGACACTGTGTGGAATCCCGGCTGGCAGCCCACGCAGACAGAGCTGGATGATTACGAATGCCGCCATGGGCTGGGCTATACCGTCATCCGGGGCGTCAAAAACGGCGTGGCCGTCCGGCAGGAGATGCTGGTGCCCAAGGGTGACAACTGCCTGCTGCTCCGTTTGACCGTCACCAATGAGAGCGATGCGAAGCGCACCGTCTCCCTTTTCCCCTATGTGGAGTTCTGCCTGTGGGACGCCATGGACGACAGCTCCAATTTCCAGCGGAACTTCTCCATCGGCGAGGTGGAGTTGGAGTCCAACGCCATCTATCACAAGACCGAGTACCGGGAGAGGCGGGATCACTACGCCGTTCTGTGGGCCGACCGGCCTTATGACGGCTTTGATACCAGCCGGGACGCTTTTATGGGGGTCTACGGTGGGCCGTCCATGCCGCAGGCAGTGAAGGACGGCGCGTGTACCGGCAGCGTGGCCCACGGCTGGGCACCGGTAGGTGCTATGCAGTTCACCCTGTCCCTGGCCGCCGGTGCGTCCCAGTCGCTGCTGCTGGGGCTGGGCTATATTGAAAATCCGGAGGAGGCCAAGTGGGCCGCCCCCGGCGTTATCAACAAGGAAAAGGCCCACGCCATGATGGAGCGTTACCGCTCCGGCGCAGCCTTTGATGAGGCGCTCTCCGTCCTGTGGGATCACTGGAGCGGCCTGCTGAGCGGCTATCGTGTCTCCACCGGCGATGAAAAGCTGGATCGCATGGTGAATATCTGGAATCAGTACCAGTGCATGGTCACATTCAACATGAGCCGCTCCGCCAGCTATTTTGAAAGCGGCATGGGCCGGGGCATGGGCTTCCGGGATTCCTGCCAGGATCTGCTGGGCTTTGTCCACATGATCCCCCAACGGGCAAGAGAGCGTATTCTGGACATCGCCGCCACCCAGTTCCCCGACGGCAGCGCCTATCACCAGTACCAGCCCCTGACCAAGAAGGGCAATCTGGCGGTGGGCAGCGGCTTCAATGACGACCCGCTGTGGCTCATCGCCGGAACGGACGCTTACCTCCGGGAAACGGGGGACTGGAGCATTCTGGACGAACCAGTGCCCTTTGACACACAGCCCGGCACGGAGCAGCCGCTGCTGGAGCATCTGCGCCGCAGCTTCCGCTATACCGCGGAGCACTTAGGCCCTCACGGTCTGCCGCTGATCGGCCGCGCCGACTGGAACGACTGCCTGAACCTGAACTGCTTCTCCGCCCATCCCGGCGAGAGCTTCCAAACCACCGGCCCAAGCGAAGGACCTGTGGCCGAGAGCGTATTCATCGCCGGTATGTTCGTGAAATATGGCCGTGCATGGGCGGATATATGCCGTCATCTGAGCATGACAGACGAAGCGGAGGACGCGGAGACCTCCATCGCCGCCGTGGAGCGCGCCGTGCTGGATGCCGGATGGGACGGCGAGTGGTTCCGCCGCGCCTACGATGCCTTCGGTCAGCCTGTGGGCAGCCAAAGCTGCGAGGAGGGTCAAATTTTCATCGAGCCCCAGGGGATGTGCGTCATGGCGGGCATCGGCGCTGCCACCGGCCAGGCGGCCCAGGCACTGAAGAGCGTGGAGCGGTATCTGGACACCCAATACGGTATCGTTCTGCTGCACCCGGCCTACACCCGGTATCATCTGGAGCTGGGTGAGATCACCAGCTATCCCCCCGGCTATAAGGAAAATGCCGGTATCTTCTGCCACAATAACCCGTGGATCACCTGCGCCGAGACGGTGCTGGGACACGGCGCGCGGGCGTTTGAGGTCTATCGCAAGACCTGCCCGGCCTATATCGAGGACATCAGCGAGATCCACCGCACCGAGCCGTATGTGTACAGTCAGATGGTGGCCGGCAAGGACGCGCCTACCTTCGGTGAGGGCAAGAACAGTTGGCTCACCGGCACGGCGGCGTGGACGTTCGTCAGCATTTCTCAGGCCATTCTGGGCATACAGCCCACGCTGGAGGGCCTTGCCATCGACCCCTGTATTCCCGCGGAATGGGCAGGCTTCACCGTGGATCGCCGCTATCGCGGCGCAGTCTATCACATCACCGTGGAGAATGCCCGCCATGCAGAAAAAGGCATCGTCTCCCTCACCGTGAACGGAACGCCGGTCACCGGAAACGTGCTGCCGCTGGCCGCGCCCGGCACAGAGGTGCGGGTACACGCCGTTATGGGCTGAAAATAAGAGTGCGACCCCCGCGCAGAGTACTGCGCGGGGGTCGTATCGTTATTTTGAGAAGGTGTACACCGTGCAGTGGCGGTATACTTCGCCTTTCCGCAGCAGCGGCTGTGGGAAGTCCGGGTGGTGTATCGCGTCCGGCGGAAACTGCGGCTCCAGACACACGGCGCAGCGGGGTTCGTAGACCGCGCCGTCCTTTCCGCTCCGTTGGGACAGCCAGTTGGCGGTATACAGCTGCACGCCGGGGGAGGTGGTGTCCACCGCCATGGTGATGCCGCTCCTGTTACCCCGCAGCACTGCCGCCCGGCGGAGGCCGCCGCCGTCCACACAGAAATGATGGTCGTAGCCGTTCACCAGCCGCAGCTGCTCCGCCGGGGCGTCGATGTCCCGCCCGACAGGCTTGGCGGTGCGGAAGTCAAAGGGCGTTCCGGCCACCGGCAGCGCCCGTCCTGTGGGCAGGCAGCCCGGCGAGGTCTCCAGATACGTCTCCGCCGCCAGCGTCAGGGTGTGCCCCATAGCCGTACCGCCGCCGTTCAGGTTGAAATAACTGTGGTTGGTAAGGCTGCACAAGGTGTCGGCATCACTCTCAGCCTCGTACTCTATCCGCAGCGACGCGCCGTCCAGCCGGTACGTTACCGACACATTCAGTGCGCCGGGATAGCCTTCCTCACCATCGGGCGACAGGCGGCGCAGGCGCACGCCGTCTGGCAGTGATTCCGCTGTCCAGATACGCTTGTCAAAGCCCTGTACGCCGCCGTGGAGGTGGTTCTCTCCGTCGTTTTTCGCCAGCGGGTACGTCTTGCCATTCAGGGTGAAGGATGCCCCGCCGATGCGGTTGCACACGCGGCCCACCGTCGCGCCCAGGCAACCGTCGTTCCTCTCGTATTCCGACAATGTGTCGTACCCCAGCACCACGTCCACGCCGCCGAACACCAGCCGCCGCAGCGTTGCGCCGTAGGTAAGCACCTCCGCCGTCAGAAACTCATTTTTCAGCGTCCAGATCTCCACGCTCTCACCGAGCGCTGTTATGCCGAAAGTCTGACATATCTCCCTCATCCGTGCTGCCTCCTCTCCACAGGTGTGTTTCAGCTTTTCGCCCTTAGTATAGTCTGCATTTTGCTAAAAAGCAAGGACGATGCGCATAAAGGCAGTTGGTGCTGTCCCTGACATCAACCGGCTCTTTTCCTTCTCAGAACGATTTAGCCATACGGCTTTCGATCCCCGTGTGATAATGACTGTTTCACTGTTCCGGTGACGCCGCAAACTGCCGGCCGGTGTGGTCGATGGTGTAGGGCGGGTCGAGGATCAGCTGGGAGATGGGAATCACGGTGTAGCCGTCGTTGATGAGACAGCTGAGGATGGTGGGCAGAGCTTCCGGCGTGTGCAGCGCGGCGTTGTGGAACAGGACGATGCTGCCCGGCTGGACCTTGGACATCACCCGCCGGCATATCGTCTCCGCGTCGTAGTCCTTCCAGTCAAGGGAGTCCCTATCGGCAATGACTTGAAGCCGTTGCCGCGCAAGGGTTTGCGGGTTTGATGGCGACGCGCATCAGGTGGAAATTTGACCTGTAAATGGGGCGTTTGAGGGGTGCTTCAGGCGCGGGAGAAGTCAAATACGAGGGGGTGTGCGCGGGGGGAGAAAAGTTAAGGCACGCCAAAATGTGCATGATCGGAATTGAGAAATTCAACTGAATGAATTATAAAAATTCGACTGAATGATGTTGCAAAATGGAAGGGAACGGGATATAATAAGAGCAATCCGTCATCGAGGTGATTGTAATGGACCATCCAGATTACAAACCCCGCGTAATCGACGCTAAGGTGGAGGAATACCTGTCCGCCTTTGGCGCTGCCTGCATTGAGGGGCCGAAATGGTGCGGCAAGACATGGACTTCTTCTTACCACAGCAAAAGTGAGATCTATATTGGTAATCCCGCCAATAACTTTCAAAACCGTCAGTTGGCTGAATTGTCTCCCTCGCTGGTACTAGAGGGTGAGGCACCGCGCTTGATCGATGAATGGCAGGAAGTTCCCGCGCTATGGGATGCTGTGCGATATAAAGTGGATCAGGTCTCAGAGAAAGGACAGTTTATCTTGACCGGTTCCGCTACGCCCAATCACAAGGGTATCCTGCACAGCGGTGCCGGGCGCATCGCAAAGCTGAGGATGCGTCCGATGTCGCTGTATGAGTCCGGTGATTCCAGCGGCAAGGTCTCTTTGGAAAAGCTGTGTCATGGCGAACTTACTCCTGCCATGACCGGTGATGTAGACCTCAAAAAGCTGATCGAACTGATCCTCCGCGGCGGCTGGCCTGGAAGTCTCGGGCTACCGCTGGAACATGCAATGCTGCTTCCTGCGGAATACTTGAATGCCGTCATCGATGATGATGTGTACCGCATTGATGGCGTAAAGCGTGATACGCAGAAAATGCGTTTGCTGCTGCGTTCGCTGGCGCGGAACGAGAGCACCACCGTCACGAATAAGACCTTGATGAAAGATATTAAAGCTGTGGATGACGAGGACATTGACGGCAACACAGTAGCGGCCTACTTGGATATTTTCAAGCGGCTGTTCATCACGGATAATCAACCACCGTTCTCTGCCGGTATTCGCTCATCCGTCCGAGTAAAACAGGCGGAAAAGCGACATTTCTCTGATCCATCGCTGGCCTGTGCGCTACTGAAGGCAACCCCTGACAGACTGTTGGGTGATCTGGAAACGCTCGGTTTTTTGTTTGAAGCTCTGTGTGAGAGGGATCTTCGTGTTTATGCGGAATCTTTCGGCGCAAATCTATACCACTATCAGGACTACAAGAATCAAGAGATAGACGCGGTAATTGAATTGCCGGATGGGCAATGGTGTGCCTTTGAGATCAAGTTGGGAGCTAACCAGATCGACGCTGCGGCAGCAAATCTTTTGGAGATAGAGAAACAGATCGCAGAAGACCCAAAAGGCAAGTCGCCTGCCGTGCTCTGCGTACTGTGCGGCATGGCGAATGCCGCTTACCAGCGACCGGATGGAGTTTTTGTCGTGCCGATTACGGCCTTGAAAAACTGATTCTTCGGTTCTCAGCTGTAGTTCCATGGTAGTTTTCGGTATGGTATAATCGTCAGGAACAATGCGTCATTGTGGATTGCGTTGTAGTTCCCTGGTAGTTCTTGGTATGGTATAATACTTGTGATATAGTTGAACAAATCACCAAAGTTGTAGTTCCCTGGTAGTTCTTGGTATGGTATAATCTGCCCTGCAGCGACTTTGTCAGCTCGCCGGTTGTAGTTCCCTGGTAGTTCTTGGTATGGTATAATGCACGCCTCAGCCACATGATCCCGCATTCGGGTTGTAGTTCCCTGGTAGTTCTTGGTATGGTATAATGAGAGCTGACATTTGAAAAGCATAATTCTGGTTGTAGTTCCCTGGTAGTTCTTGGTATGGTATAATCTCTGGGACGGCAAGGCGTTTTTGTTCAAGGTTGTAGTTCCCTGGTAGTTCTTGGTATGGTATAATCGGACAGGGCAATGGCCCGGAAAGGAAAACGTTGTAGTTCCCTGGTAGTTCTTGGTATGGTATAATTGCCGCCAAACAGCGCGGCACATACGTCAAGTTGTAGTTCCCTGGTAGTTCTTGGTATGGTATAATTGGCATAGAATACACAAAGGGGCAAACGCGGTTGTAGTTCCCTGGTAGTTCTTGGTATGGTATAATTTCATATTTGCACCCCTTTCTATACTTCACAGTTGTAGTTCCCTGGTAGTTCTTGGTATGGTATAATAGACGAAAAAAAATCGTATGTCAAGTCAATGTTGTAGTTCCCTGGTAGTTCTTGGTATGGTATAATACGGGCGGATGAGCCGCCCACCCCAGAAGAGTTGTAGTTCCCTGGTAGTTCTTGGTATGGTATAATTTTCCCGTTGAGTTTCAGTGAGATACTGCGGTTGTAGTTCCCTGGTAGTTCTTGGTATGGTATAATGCTACCAAAAAATTCAAAGGAGCTGTAAACGTTGTAGTTCCCTGGTAGTTCTTGGTATGGTATAATATCTGAGCTCTGCGGAGATCTCTCAGCAAGGTTGTAGTTCCCTGGTAGTTCTTGGTATGGTATAATGTTCCCGACAGGTCGGTATCCACGTCTTCGGTTGTAGTTCCCTGGTAGTTCTTGGTATGGTATAATCTTAGAAGCCGCGTCACGGTCGGCGCGGCCCGTTGTAGTTCCCTGGTAGTTCTTGGTATGGTATAATAGACTACCGAAAAAGTCGCTCAAGGCAATGCCTTGGGCGACTTTTTTCTCAAAAAATCGAGAGCTGTTCACACTGAAATGTATCATCGGCTTCTGATAATTTTCCCAAAAGCACGTCAATGGCTTCGTACTGCTTCTCCGTGATGACCATCAGGCGGATCGCGCCATTGGCCGGCAGATTTTGCTTGACCCGTTGACGATGCTTTTCCACGGCGTCCATGCCGTTGCAGACGCGGGCATAGACGGAATACTGAAGCATATGGTATCCGTCCATCAGCAAAAAGTTACGGAAGCGGGTAGCTTCCCGCCGCTGCGCCTTCGTCTTGACCGGCAGGTCGAAAAACACCAGGATCCTCATAAACTTATTCATAGCGGTGCTGCTCGGATTCCAGCAGCGTGGGCAGGGTAAGCTTCATTTCAGGCCGCTCCATAGCACGCCCCAGACTTTGTACCAGTCGCTCCACGGCATAGGCCACGCTGTGGTGCTGTCGTCCCGATAAGATATCCAGATTCAGGCAGTTGAACAGAAGCCGCTTTTGCGGCGGCGTCAATTCATCTTCGGATGCAATGCTCCGCGACACCAGAAGATCGACGACCGGGCGAAACGGCTCAATCAGGTCATCCGCAAGGTTAAAGGCATTCAGCGTACTGCGATGGTGCAGTCCCAGCGCAGGCAGGAAGCCGTACACTGCCAGATGGCGTGCAATGCAGCCTCGCAGGATCGCGTAGCCATAGTTCAATCCCGCGTTGATGCCGTTTTCCTCTCCACGGGTAAAGCCCTGCCCGAATAGCGCCGGAAAATAGAGCTGTGCGGCCGTGGCTTCCACATTTTCGCTGTCGCCGGAGCGCACGCGGTCGATCATCGCGCGAAGCGTATCCGCTTCCGCGGTGTGCTCTGTCAGCTGCAGGCATATGGCCTGATTCTCTATTTTAGCCTTGACGATGCTTTGCCACAGGCGTTTTTTCGCCGGCTCGGTCATGCTCATCTGCATCCGCAGAACGGACAGTCCCCGACTGTGCTGCTGATACGGCGTCAGAACTGCGCAGGGCAGATGCTTTTCATCGCAGGTAAAAACGGCGCAGCCGCGCTGTCCCAAGCGGGACAGCGCGGCTGTTGTAATGGTGGTCTGACGGCTTTCCAATAAAAGCGCGGAAATATCCTCAATGGGCACAGAGTGTTCACTGTCCGTGCGGACGATCAACTGCTCTCTCCGCAAGGAGAGAGCGGCGGGACTCTCAACAATAATATTCCGAAAAGCCATACTCAAACCTCACTTTCTGCAAAACGCCATGCGCGGCTCTTTCTCGACCTTGTGGTATTCGCCCAGTACATCCACGGTAAACTTTTCCAGATTTTCCAGGGTTTTGATTCCCATACCGCCAATCTCGTAGGTATTGTCATGGTTACGGCAACCGATTGCGGCAGTATGGATATTCGCGCTGATGTAATACAGCATTTCCTGCTTTGCTTCGTAGGTGTCGGGAAGTGTGCTTTCCTTCTGCGCCTTTGTCAGCTTCAGCTTTGTCTTATGGGTCACACGGAGCAGATCATTGGGGTACAAGGAAAAGATAAAGTTCTTGTCGTCCATCTCCTTCCATTGTTCGTAGGGTTTATACGCCACACACGCCTTGTTGGGCAGCTCCTTTTTCAGCGTGTCAGCAATATAGATGGGTACAAAGTAATAGCCGTCGTTCTCCACATGGAACACATCGATACGCACCATGCTGTCGTTGTCCGCCACGCCTGTTCCCTTCAGAACGGAGACGTTCAGCGTCGTGGGTTCACACAGCTTGACCTTGTTGACGACAGGGCCGGGCGTACCGTCGCTTTTCGGCTTATGGAAAGGCTCGGCAAAAGCCTTGGCCCCGTTGCCGCCGTGCTTCTTTAATTGCTCCTTCAATGCCTCATAGAGCAGACGGTCACTCTGCGGCATATAGTAGTTGGCGATCTCGCCGGTCTTGGGGTCAAGCTTCAGGTCGGTCAACGCGCGCTTCACGACCACAACGCCGTCCTTCAGCGCCTTGGGACTCTTGACCGTCTCCTTGTGTGCCGCACCTGTCACCTTGCGGCGGGGCATACGGGATACAAAGAGCTTCCGCACCGGAATATCGCCGTTGGCATACACAGGGAATCGCTGGGAGATCACAGCGCGGCGGGGATCCTCACCCAGACGGGCCTCCAACTCTCTGCGGAACTCCGGCCAGGGATAGGGGAACTGCCTCAGTACTTCGCCGGTATATTGGGAAACCGCCATGCTGCCAGACTCTGTCTGCACATACTCGCATTCCCGCAGCGCGGCATAACGGCTCACCTGCTGGATCATTCCGTCTGTTGTGCAGGCGATCACCAGCGCGTCTACCGCGTGGTGCAGATCCCCGTTTTCGCGGATCTTGGTAATGCCCCAGCGCTTGCGCATATAGGAGGTGACAGCGCCGTTGACGGCCGTCACATGCTTCTTTCGCCCGCTGGCAAAATCGGCAAATTCCAGATGGTCGCTGATATAGTTCAGAAGGAAGCGGGACATGGTTTTGGTGTCCTGCAAATTCCGCTCCTTGAACTTCTTTTCGTCCTCAGTGGTAATGGTCTCCTTCAGCAGCCGCTGTTTTTTTCTGAAATCGCGGATGCTGCTCTCCACCCAGACAATGAAATCCTCCCGCCGCTTGCCCTGCAAATATTGCAGCGGCAGGCGGTTGCTCTTGTTGCGGTTTTCCTCCGTGAATACCAGCACCTTGTTTTTATAGCCATCGTCAAAGGAGATGCTGTACGGAATGATATGATCCACCTCCACATACCCCGGCTCAAAGAGCCGCTCAATGGAGATATGCCTTTGGGAATACGCGCACTCGCCGTGCTGCTCCTCCCACAGCTTGAATTTCACCAGATCCTGTCCCGTGGGGCATTCCTTGCCGTATTCCGTGCGGATGCGCTCCATGAGCCGCTCATTGCGGGCGCGGTTTTCGTCCATATCTCTTTTCATCTTGCTGCGCTCCGCGAAGTCGCGGGCCATTTCCCGTGCCAGCTCAATGTTGATAAAGGTCGGACTGCTGCCGCGTTCACGGATAATGGCGTTAAGGACTTTCACCGTTTGCGAGATTGCGCGCCGCACAACAGGGCTTGTCACATCCGCGAAATCCTCCTCCGTAGGGTGGAGAAGGCGTGTTCGTGTTTCACCGTCATGTCCCTTGAAATCATATCCCGCAGCGGCGCAGGCCTCGTCGTACTTCATTCCTTTTTCCAGAAAAGGGATCAGCTTATCGCAGGCCTTTACGGAAAGGTGGCCGAACTTGCTGAAGCTCATCGTCTCGGCAATGTCGATCTCCATCTCTGACAGGCCGACCGCAGCCAAACGAGGACGGATATTGACGGAAGTCTTGTACGTGGAGAGAACGCGTCCCAGCTCATTTTTCTGCTGGCGGGTCAGCCCGTCAAAATGGCTTTTGGAAAGCTTGTTGAAAGCCGCACGCATTTGGTGATAGGCTCTGAGATAGCAGAACTTTGTTTTCTTTTCCGCCTCCTCATAGTCCTCCGCATTCTTATAGGACACCACATTAAACGTCGTACCTGCGGGGATTCCCAGCTCCTTGCGAATACGGGAGAAATTCAGGTCCTTCGTCTTATGTGCCAGCGCGATAAGCGCCTCCCGCTGTGCGCCGGAAAGCGGACTGCTTTCGCCGCTGCACATCAGCCGCAGGTGGTTGACATTCTGAAGCAGCGCAAAATACTCAAAGGAATAGCTGGCCTTTGCCGCACGCGGCTCTCCCGCCTCCAACGTACACTTGCCGATCATCTTCTCAATCTGACTCCCTCCATAGGGGCTGCCCTGTCCGGGGCCTTCGTCAAAGGAGCGCTGGCTCAGGAGTATTTCCAGATATTGCTCCTCCAGTTCCGCCGCCGCGAAAGTCTGTCCCTGTTCGCGCTGGGCCTTGAAGATGGCGCGGACTTCTTCCTCTACCATGTCCCGTCCCACGGTCGAAAGGTATTTGCCGCCTTTGTTCCGCTTATTGGCGCTGTACTGCGGGTCTTTCAGCAGCATTTCGCCCACTGTGCGGTAGCCCTTTTCGGACATGAGCGCACGGTTGGCCGTTACGGCGGCAAGCAGCTCGCCATCCTCCTTCAATGTGCCGGACTTGCGGTTGGACTTGAAACCGCGCCGCTGCGCGATATGCAGAAGAATACGGGAAAATTCGGTGTTGGACACCGGGGTGTCCAGTGCCTTGACGCGCAGCGCGTAAATATCCTCCAGCTTTCCTTCGAAAAGGGTATCCAGCTCCGCTTGAGATACTACCTTTTCCACTATAAGAAGGCGGCGGATGCGTTCTAGGCGATGTTGGTGTCGACGCAGACGGCGGCGCGCACTTCTGGCTTCCCGCCGGGGTGCGGCCAAAGAATCGCCTGTTTTCGGCTGCTCGGCGGCATCAAAAACGCGGGAGCCCATGTTGATGATGCCGAAAGGCCTGTCCTCTCCATCCAGAGCGACGACCGCCCAGCCTACCGATGCAATACCAATGTCAAAACCGATAGCGTAGGGATACATAGCATGTCCTCCTCATACTCCCGGATAGAGATAACGCCCCGCTTACGCGAGGCGTTAGAGCTCTGCGGTGTACTACCTTATCATAGTAACCTGCATAGTTCTTGGTATGGTATAAAGAACTATAACCAATATAGCATGAATTTTAACGAATTGCAAGGGCTTTGTATATTTTTCTGCTTATTCTGCGGATAACATCTCCGTCGGGAACTGCCGCCCGGTATGGTCGATGGTGTAGTCTCCCGTCAGGATCAGCTGGCTGATGGGCACCACGGTGTAGCCGTCGTTGATGAGGTATTCCAAAATGCGTGGCAGCGCCTCTGGCGTGTGCAGCGCCGCGTTGTGGAACAGCACGATGCTGCCCGGCTGCACCCTGGACGTCACCCGCTGATAGATGGTGTCGGCATCGTAGTCCTTCCAGTCCAGGGAGTCCCTATCGGCAATGGCTTGAAGCCATTGCGGCGCAAGGGTTTGCGGGTTTGACTGAAATGCGCATCAGGCAAAAAATTGACCTGTAAATGGGGCGCTTGAGGAGTGTTTCAGGCGCGGGAGAGGTCAAATACGAGGGGGTGTGCGCGGGGGGAGGTGGTTGAAAGGAATTGCGTCCGAATGAGAAAAGTGTGCAATCATTGCACACTTTTCCTTGCAGACAGCTTTTGAGATAAAGCAAAGCACGGAGTCAAAAGGCTCCGTGCTTTACGCTTATTTCAGTTTTTTGCCGTCCTCAAAGGCGTTGCCGACTTTCTCGCCAAGGACGAGGTAGTCGTTGTGCACAGGGTCAAAGGTGATCGGCTGCAGCTTCTGCGGGTCGATCTTCCCTTCCTTGTCCAGAATGCGTTCGTCGGCGGAGACGTTCACGATCGCGCCCAGCAACAGCTCAGACTCCTCGTCAAAGCTGATCAGTTTGCACTCCAGCGTCATGGGCAGTTCGTCGATAACCGGTGCGTCCACCACCTCGCTCTTGGTCACATGGAATCCGGCGCGCGCCATCTTATCCGGCGTTGTATTGCCGGAGACAATGCCCACATAGCCGCAGGCGTCCACATGGGCCGCGTCCGCCATGCTGACGGTAAATGCCTTGTGGTTCAGGATGTTTTTCACCGTTTTGTGGCTGCCGCTGAGGTACATGGCGATGCGGTTCATGTCCGCGATACCGCCCCAAGCGGCATTCATGGCGTCTGGAGTACCATCCTCGCCGTAGGTCGCGATGATCAAAACGGGCTGAGGGTACAGCCCGGGCTTTGCTCCAAAATTCTTACGCATAGTTCCGTCCTCCTGCTTCAAGATTATACTACCCTCATGAGGGAAGAAAGAGAAAGACTTAGTAAAATCCGCATTTAGTTATTCTTTATTTTGCTTTTCTATATTTGGTTGTGGGGGGGCCTGTCCAGGTTTTCCCAAGACAGGTTTTACTGTTTTAGAAAAGCGCGTTTAAGTGCGGCACCGGCATTTTCAGCCTGAATGGGATTTTCCCGTTTAGGTGGTTTCGGCTTCCTGGGGCTGCTCCAAAATGGTATATTCGATGCCGGCCAGCGTACCTCTGCGCGGCATTCCCTCTCCCTATCCCGCACCGCTGCGCAGATGCGGGCCAGTCCTTTCGTGGTGGAGTTCCAATCCTCCGGCAGTGACAACATTAGGGACAGCAGCCCTTTCACCTTCAGTGACCGCGACTTATCCCGCAGATGGTGATTTGACTGACGGTATAGTTCTGCGTTTTTCTCCACCTTGAATACAGCTATGGGCGTTCCCCCTTTCTTAAAATACATTTTGTAAGTTAAAAAGCATAACATCACTCAAGCCAAAAGAAATTCCAGTTGATGAAATGAGCAATATTTGATATAATGAGTATTGATAAGGCTTTACGCGAAGTGATGAAAGATAACGCAAAAATCTTTTTAAAATTACCTGCACAAACCTTGGTTATGCCTCTAACATTACCAAGCCGATAGGCAATCTGTTGCCCATCAACAAGTCATTTGCAGACTCAATGCTATGGTGTATAAAGCGCATTTTTACCATTCACGACTCACTTGCTATTGAGCAAAATAATTAATAAATATCTCGAAGACTGATATTGGGTATCGAATAAACTGATAACCACGCTTTACAAAAAGGAGGCTGTTTATGAAGTATAGCATACCAAGACAAAGCAATCATAATCTAGAATCTGATGGAATAGTATTTTTTGCACAGCGATTGGAGGAAATGCTAGCGGATAGTGCGGTAGACTTATATAAGATGCCCCTTTTGAATACGCAAAGTTTAGCTTCAGAATACTGTAAAGTTTCAGAAGACGTAACTTCTGGATTACTTAAAGAGCACTACAGAACCGCTGTATATGAAGAATTTATTTCTTCCTTCAAAAACGATATTGTTCTTAAGGAAAATTGGGGCAAGGATAATATCGAACGTGTAATAAAATCCTTTGGATCTAGTAATCAAAAGACTAAGAACAACATTATCGCGTATATCGATGCAACTTTGGATAATGGTAAATACTTAAACTGGACAAAAGATACTATTCTTAAGTATACAAATCTCCCTAAGGAAAAATCAAAAATCGAGGCATTATTAAGGTGTTTCTTACCGGAACTTATTATGTGGGGATATGATCCTGAATTTATAGCTGTTACTCTCAATACCCACTTTTTTAGAGGCGCTATCATAAGCAATGACACCGTAAAGAGTTTTTTAGATGTCTTTGACTTGAAAGTCCATGAGTATAAAGTGTATTTTTCTGTCTCGACAATCGCCCAAAATTTCAAGACAATCCTTGAGAAAAGATTGCATGTTCACTTTGAAGATGATGGGAATTTTAACTCTTTTAAGCATGACCGCAATAAAATTGTCATATATTTTGATGGGATCAGAGCGCGTTGTCCAAATACCGCGGCAAAAAGAGCATACAGCTATCTAGACATGTTTTTTAGTTTTTATAAGTATGTAGGCAATAAGAGAAGCCTTCCTTTGCAAAATAGGGCAATGGTAATTGAAAAAAACACTAGGCCTGTTTTTGTCGGCGCAAAAAAACAATCCTTTGCCATTATTGAAGATATCAATTATACAGAAATTGGCGAGCAGTCCGATTTCCTTATTACAGGGTTGCTAAACAATGCAGAGAATGAATACTCTATGCTTAGCAAAGCTATTGAACTACATAATACTGCCCTCGCTGTTTCCGATTTGAAAAGTGGTTTTTTGAACCTATGGTCAGCCATGGAAATCCTTTCGCAAGAACAAGGCTCGGATAGTAAACTTGGCCCTGTACTTGCGTTGGTTATTCCGATTTTGAAAAAAGAATATATTTCAACGCAAATCCGTGAATTAAACAAAGCAATTAAAGATAATCTATCGCCGGAGGATTATCAGCGCATATATGAACAAATTGCCATTGAAGGTTGTGAAACCAAAAAAACATTTTATTTGATATACTTGGATAAATATGCAACTATACGTAATGAATTATTCGAGAAATTGAGTGCTGTGCCTCTTTTGAGGAGTCGAATACACTTACTGTCAAGCGCTTCTACAACGAAAAAACTAAACACCATGATCACTGCATACAGTCAAAGGATTACATGGCATATGTATCGTATGTACCGAACAAGAAATGCTATTGCTCATTCTGGCGATGTTCCGAATAATTTGAAATATCTTGGAGAGCATCTTCGCTCCTATCTAGATTCGACAACAAACGAGTTTGCTGTAAAATTGTCCGGAGAAATCCCTTTTAGCTCAAGAGAAGATATTATCACGGATTTGAAATTTGCATTATCTAGACTTGAGAGCTTCCTCGAAAAAGATATTCCCATAAACGAAGAGGTAATCAATGTACTACTACATCCTGAAATCAGTTATACTATGAATTGCGAAAAACATACTCAGCTATAGTATTTTTGAATGGATATTTACTGCCCTGGAGTTTTTTCATTTAACACTATACTCGAAGCCCGGAATGCCAAAATTTTGGTTTTCCGGGCTTCGTTATATTTCTGCTATGTACTACGCTACTCGTCCCTTATGGAAACAGCAGGTATGTTACTGCCTAATGCACAACTGGGTTTCTAGACAGACTGGGTCGGCGCAGGGGATTGAACTGCGCCGGCTTCTTACATTTATTATTTATCATTTTTCTTCAGATACCGTACTTTCTTCACTGCTTCCCAATGCATCGCCTCTGCGTTGATCGGTGGCAAAGTGTCACCCCAGGGAACGGGAGCGTCAGCCATTTTTACCTCAACCGGCAATCCACCGAAGGGGCGCACGGCATTCGGAGTGGAGATACTCACAGAAGCATTTGGACTACCCTCAAAATGCAGATGTAATTTTTGACCATACACGGCTGACTCCCAGGGAATCCTGATCATACCCTGTCCGCGGCCTTCCTGTGCTACGATACCGTCACCTACGATGAGCTGAGGAAAATGAAGTTCGTAGAGTTTTTTGCAAAAGGGTGCTTTGTCCAGCTTTTGCGCAATGCGCCATAGGCGATCCATATTACGGCTGTACTCAATGCACTTTTTCGCACCATCCTTGCCGGAGATCCTGTGGCCGAAAATGTATTCTTTCTCCTCCAGCGACATATCTGTACACGCCTGGAGTACCGTCGCAAAATTCCGACGCAATATCCGCATGGGCGGGTGCGAATCCGATGGCGTAAAATTATCAGGCTCGTCGAGCAAGAAAAAGCCTAACTGCTCGCTGGAAACGCCAAATTCCTTCAACAATTTGAAAGCAAAATTTGAATAATCAGGCCCGCGGCATGGCGTTTTAAACTCATTTCCAAAGCAGACGATGGGTAACTCCCCGATATCCTTGTTCGCGCCCATACTCTGCTGCACAAATTTTTTCCGCTTCTGCAGAGCACCCTCGATTTCAATGTGAACGGGAACGCACCGTAGCGCGTTTTTTGTTTTCACCTGCTTGCTGTACATCAATTTATCATTCAAAATTTCGTCAATTTTCAGGTAATGCCGGTCTGGATGATCTGGGAACGAGCGAAAATCGTTCCACCGCAGTCCACGGCACTCCGCGGGGCGCATGCCAGTGTACAATGAGATCAAAATGCCGCAGAAGCGCCCGTCCTCCAGTGCATGTTCCGCCGCATATAGCGCCAGACGTCCCTGCTGCCCAATTGTCAAGGCCCGCGGGCAACTATCGTTCAGCTCCGCGTTTGCCTCTGCCGGGGCTAAGATCCTCTGCATCATCAAAGTCGTAAGATTATTCGACTTATCTCCTGCACGATTTTTTGAAAGGATGTTGTAAGCATGTCCGCATGTAGCGGCGTAGGAAAAGACGTCCCGCAATGACGAGATGATCGTCTTAACGGTCGCTTCTTGGTATTTGCATTCCTTAGCGACTTTAGAGACAGCGAGCAGAATATTTGCCGGAGTAATTTCGGAGATTGACATATCTAGATGGCCTGCAACCTTTTTGATGTAGTCATCGTATTGGCGAAGTGTCGTACAGGTTTCAAAACTGTATTGATCTCCCGCCTGGATCGCCCAGTGGCGATCTTTTGCGATAGAAATGCAGTGTTTTTTCCGGTAGCTCTTAAGGCTCAAATCTCCATCAGTCTTAGATTTCATATTAAGTCACCTTTGATTTTAGTTTTGCCGTGAAGAACATATTATCGTTTGATTTGATGCAAAGTAGTAAATCGCTTCCAGCTTCAAAATTGTGTTCTGAAATGCCGTCTATGTCGATTATGACATCACCACTGAAGCGACAGTTCGGGGTGGAGGTCATCACAGCATCTTCGTCTTTGCGGCTAATCTTGAACTCGGATACATCGTAGGGTGTTTCTGTCAAAGATATGGCGTATTTATCCAGTATTGCGGCCAGCTTCGCCAACTCCCGCGGATCGTCAAAAGCGCAATAATTCCGCGCAAATACGCTCTCAGGTGCGTTGCCACACAAATAGTGAATTTCCTCTTCGTCACATCCGCAAGAATCCAGCGTCGATCTGAAAGTGGCTCTTAAAGTTCGTTCTGGATTCTTTGTCAAACTCTTTAGCTCCGGCTGTTTTGAGAAATCGAAGCTCTTGAAAAATCCTTTTAACCACCGATCAAACTCATCCGGACGCATTCTACGCGCCGCATTTTTGGGACTACGAATGAATGGCATATCCTCCTGTATGCATTGTGCGTTATCTTTTACCTTTCGGTAAAACGTTGCCACCGTCGGCGGCAGTGGCAACGTCCGCCGACGCGGCCAATTTAGCGCTTCAAGTCGATACACCTCACCTGTATGCTTTGCTTCTGCTGCAATTTCAATAATAATGATTCCTGTATAGGTGTTTGAGAAAGAAAATGCCCCCACGTCAGTGCGCATAGCTCACTGATCGTGATGCCTGTAGTCAACATCAAGATAAGGCCAAAATATAGGTAGCCCCGGCTGCTTTCAAGGTTCTCGGCGCAGGTTGCGACGATTTCCCGCACCTGAGCGTGAGTCAAGATGTTTTTCTCGAAATGCCTGCTCGCATCCCGCGGCCCAACAACTACGCGGCGGTTTCCCATGGCGAACGTGTCCACGAAATGGCTTGAGATCAAACATTGGGTCTCCTCGTATATAACCAATGCCCTCATAGCGTAGATCTGACCATTAATCTGATAGTCAGAATAGCCTCCCTCGCGCAAATGTAAAGCAAATTTTTCTTGCGTAATTTCACAAAAAGGTATCCGGTCAAATTTGCTTACAAGCAGTTCAAATGAACGCATATATGCTTTTTTCGTGGACGTTGACCACTTCATATACTGGGCGACCCAATCAAAGTCCGCTGCGATCAACGCGGCCAACGGCAGACTCTGAGCAAACTTTTTCCGTAACGAACATCCCGCTTTTGTATCGGGATCAAAGGCGCGCTGGAGGCATTCGGGAACCAGCGTGCGCACATACTCCTCCAGTCCAATTGCATCAGGTGCGCGGAAAATGTGTGCCTTGTGTTCATAGCAAACGCGCCCTGCACCATCGATGTGCACACCATCGCTAGAACGCAAGGAAAGAAATACTGTAGGACCCGCTTTACGCGCCTCTACGCGGTAGGTGATAGTTACGCCAAAGAAATCGATGCTGTTAAGCTTCATATATTAACCCTCATGCGGCACAGTGGCCGGAGGGGAGGTATTAAATTATTATCATCATCTTGGTGTCATTCTCCTTTCAAGCGAGTAATCGTACTCTCGCATATATTATTATAGTCTCTTCAGCGGCTCCCTCCCCTCCGTCCACGCCCGCGCCTGCGGCAATGAAGCAGTAGTAAATAGCCTTTTTTTAGTAAAAAAAGACAAAGTCACCCTAAGGTAACCTTGTCTCAAAAACGTGTGGTATCTTCAAATCGGAAAGAGGATAAACTTCTTCCCCTAATAAAAAGCTTCGTAATTATACTTCTACGATACCATGTTTTTTGATCATGTCAACCCCTTTGGCGGGGCAAATTTTCCGTTCTTTATAGAAATGCTTTCGGATGCGTTTTTATGAGGCAAAAAATAAAGTGTGCAATCATTGCACACTTTATTTTTATAGCGGCATCACGCACATTTTTCGAGTGCTTACCATCCTTCCTCCCACTCATCCCACGCTTCATCGAGGTCGTCGTAGCCACCGTCCTCGTAGAGGTCCTCCGGGTCGCCGTAGTCCTCGCGGAGACTGTAGCCGCTGCCGGGACCGGTGTCGGTGCTGCCGCCACCGTAGTTGAATGTTTGGGGCGGTTTCGGTTTCTGCTGTTGCTGCTGGGCTTGGTAGGCGGCGATTTGCGCTTCTAATTCTTCGCGTTCTGCGATCATATCCGGCAAATCATCCCGCAAATCTGTGATCTCAGAAGCAAATTCTCCATCATAATCCGCAGGGATCAACTGGAGCAGCTCCAGCGCCTGCTTATAGGAAGTGGAGTTGAATAGTTGCGTCAGTGAGTAAGCCTCTGCGTAAACCCGCAGTACCGGTGTGTCTTTGTAGTTGCCCAACTCCTCCAAATAAGGTTGCGCCATGTACGGTTGGTGCTGCCGCAGCCTCATAATAGCTTTACGGTAGATGGATGCATGCAATTGGAGAGTCATATCCGTAAGTAAATCGTTGCCTTGCTTTCGGAATGAGCCCAAATCTCCTGAACTCTTTAGAAGGTCAATTCCGCCGCGGAGGGAGTCCTCCGTGTTTGTGTTCAATGCAACGCCAGCCTTGGCTACAGTCAGCAATGCAGGCTGCTCGGCTATGTTTTCGGGTACGTCTTCTGCCAGCTCCACCGCTTTTTTGTAGTTACCTTTCGCAAACAGCTCCGCCGCAGTCTGATACTGTTGTTCCCAAGCGGCAAGCCGCTTTGCCTGCGAATGGCGGCTCAATAGAACGCCGCCCACAACCATCACCGCCAATGCCGCAACTACGAGAAAGGGAGCAAAGTTCCTTTTCCTCCGTGGCGGCGTCTCTTGCGGTGCTTCATCCGGCGTACCGCCTGCAGGTGGAGTCTGTTCCGGTGTCTCTGCAGCAGCTGAAGTTTGGAGCTTGGTGGTGGGTGTGCTCTCCGGTTTCACAGGTTTGGGCTGTTCCTGCGGCTGCTGCCCCTTGGGCTGCGGTTTTGGCTCGGCGGGCTCTTTTCCCACAGGCTCTTGTGGTTTGGGGAGTATCTCCAGCACACACTTGGTTTTCTCCGGCGGCCACGGAGCAGTGTCACGAGTATAGTTACCTACAGCATGAACAACGCCTTCTTTCAGCTCATTGTTTTTACCGTAGGGCACACGCACATGGTCACCCTTCTTCACAGGCAGACCATTGGTCAGGTAGGAATAGCGCCGGCCATGGTCCACCCGCACGAAGCAGTAGCGATACATCGGCGTGCTATCATCCACGTCCGCGTATTCTTCCATGAGGGAATCAAACTCATCCGCGTCTTCATGCCACTCCTCTCGCGGCAGCGGATTTGACTGCAGCAGCGCGTATAAATGATCGGCCAGCTTTGTTTTTCTCCGTTCAAAGGCAGCTTGGATCAGGTATAAGTGCAGCTTGCATACATAACGACTGCGGAATACCATCTCCGCAAGGACATCATCCACCTGAATAGCGTCAAGCAGCGGAGCTATGGCATCTTCATCAAATTCCTTGTAGTACCAAAGGAAGTCAAGTATATAAAAGAAATCCTCAGAAAGGAAATCGTCTTGCAGCGGCTCCTGCTCTTCCGGCAGAGAGCGCCACATGGCGATAGCACGCTGCGGGTCGGCGGTGTAGATGCCTTTCAGCAGGTCCGAAGCGTACATATTGAAGAGATCCTCGATTTTGTACTCGTCCTTCAGCTCCGGAAATTGCTCCACGATCCGTGCCACGGCGGAGTCTTCGTAGTCCATGGGGTCGACCTTTTCGCCGCGAAGCCGTTTCCAATGCGTGGTGAAGTATCCTAAGTAACGATTGTCGCGGGTATCCGCTTTTTCGTCTGTGCATCCTGCGAAGAACGCTGCCAAGGGCAGAATGCTGCATAAAGCATCCTCTATGGCACTCTCCGTAAGATTTTCGCCGTCAAAGGCACGGCCCATATAGAGGTGTCCGTCCTGCATGGAGGGTTCTTCTTTGTCGTAGGGCGGCAGTTGTTCGATCATCAACTCCCAGAACTTGCCGCAGGCCTTATCCGTCAGCTGGCCTTCCGGCTGGAACAGAGGCTGCCTGGAACGAACAGCCTTTTCTATTGTCGCGCTGTTGCTGATGCCACTGAAATCCGCCAAATCGTTGGCCAGCGCCCGATAGGGATAGAAAACGCGTCCGATAACGGAGTCATCTACCTCGTCGTCCCACGCTCCATTCCACAGGCCACTTTCGATGAGTCCAGTAGAAACTTGACAGAGTACTACCCTCCATGCGAAGGCTTTTGATTCCGGATATGTAGGCAGCAGCCTTGAGACCGCATCCACGAATGTGAGGGCGGCATTGCGCGTAGTCACGGCGGCATTTTTCCACCACGCATTCTGTTGTTCACGTGCGGCTTTGCGCTGCTCAAGGATGCGGCGCGGGATAGGCCCGCTGTCGCCGCACCAGCCACATTCCCATATGCTTTTGTGCAGAATTACATTCGGCGCGCCACAGGATGGACATTTCATGGAGACACCCCCTTGCTTTCTTAAGATACAATGTTCATCAATTCGGCAAAGCTATCAACGACAGAGTATGTTACGCTCTCGCTGCTGATCGCGGCAAAGTGCGCTTTTGCACAGGCGATTTTTGCGTTTTCCACGCCGCGCAGTTCGGCAGCATCACTGTTGCCCTTCGTTTCGACGATGAAGTAGATATGTTTGACGCTGCCTTCATTGAAAGCGATCGCCCAGTCCGGATTATACTTGCCGACAGGTGTGGAGATGAAAAATCCGCCTGGCAGCTTCACGTATACCGCGACCTTCGCATTGACATCCAATTCACCGGCAAACTGTTTCTCGTTCTCGGAGTCGTAGATAATGTGGCTGTACAGGCTGCGATTTGCCTCCATTGCATTCAAGCCAAGTTTACCACGAAGATTGGCGCTGGTAAAGATGTCTGTGTCGTAAGCCGCATCCAGCTTGTTATAGGTAATGTGTTCAATGATCTGTGTAGCCATCTGGTCATTGATGATTTTTGCTGTTTTCAGAATGAACTCCTCCGGATTCAGGCGGAACATGGCAAACTTCTGCGAGGCCATGCGCTGCAGGATCGCTGCAATCGTTGCGCGGGTCAACTTTGTCTCCTCCACCAGCTTTCCAATGAGGTCATAGCGGACACTGCCCAACGGTGCGGTTTTGGGTGCCTCCTGGTCGGAGAGCGTCCTGCGGAAGCCGTGGCCCTGTTCCAGTTGCTCCTTGGAGTCCAAATGCGCGGCTTGTTCGCCGTACTCCAATTTGACCGTCACTGTGGTCACATTCAGCTTTTCATCCAGCATTTGCACAGCGTTCTCAATGAGCTTTTCCTTATCAAACCGCACAGTATAGAAGGACTTGTGATTGATACGATTCCAGAGCTCCACAAATTCCTTCTTGTGCAGCTTTTCCGGGTCAATACGCGCTTCCACATTGTTGCCGTGAGCATCTTCCGGACGCATGGAGTGACTGTCGTAGATAGAAGACAGCACTTGCACCACTGCGGCGGTGCAATCCTTGACTTCCTCCGCCACCTGCACTGTACCGCTGGCCTTGTCGGCATAATACTTATCCGTCAGTTCGCCGCGCTTGACATAGCCGTTGCTGACAAGGTCTTCGTAGATAGCCGTAGCCAGCTCCGGCGTGACCTTGACTTCGCTGCCGTTGGCATCGGTAAGGACTTTACCAAGGAACAACTGCGTATCGACCTTCTTAGGCCGGTCAGCCAAGGATTCCGCCAAGCCGGATTGCAGCGCCTCCGCGAACTTGCCGAACTCCATGTCGGTGATCAACGTCAGCTTATTCAGTTCCTGCACCTCGCTGCCCAGCACGCTTTCGTCCATACGTTCGCCCTGCTGATCAACGCACAGCCGCAGACCGCGCCCGATCTCCTGTCGGCTGCGGATGTCGGAGTCACTCTGCTTTTTCAGCGTACATATCTGGAAGACATTGGGGTTGTCCCAACCCTCCCGCAGCGCGGAGTGGGAGAAAATGAATCGCACCGGCTCGTCGAGACTCAACAGCCTCTCTTTGTCCTTCATAATGAGGTCGTAGGCGTCCGCGTCATCGGAAGTCTGCGTCTTACGGTCAACTTTACTCTCCACAAAGCGGGCTTTCTTGCCCTTCTTCTTGTCGATGGAAAAGTAGCCCTGGTGGGTCGTCCTGGCGCTGAGCTTGTCCAGATAGCGGAGATAGGACTCGTCGCCGATTTTCCGCTGCAGCTCACTTACAACGCTGTTGTACTCCTCCTCAAACATCTGAGCGTACTCGCCGTTGCGGCCTGTGTCGTCATCGCCGTCATAGCTGCGGTATTTGGACACCTCGTCAATGAAAAACAGGCTCAATACCTTAATGCCCTTACGGTAGGCGGCGCTTTCCGGGGCATCGATCTCGTTGATCATGCTGAACATGTTGCCGCCGCGCTCACAACCCAAGTCGGCACGAGTAAATCCGTTGACAGGCGCAAAGGCGCAGGGAGCAGCGTTTTCCACTGTCATAAATCCGGGCATTAGCTCAGAAGTCACGTTGGACTTAAATAACGCTTTTCTCCGTACCCACTCCGCACACTCGCGGGAGATGGCTTTTTGCGTGAACTCATTGCGAAGCCGTATTTCAAATTCGCTTCCATACAGCGTTTTTTCACGGTTCAGGCGAGGAATGTAGAATTCTCTCTGCGCCTTTTCCGGCTGCTCCGCCAAAAAGGTCGGGGATGTGAAAATAAACCGCAGGGCGTCTATACCTTCCAGCTGAGTTTTTAACTCTTCAAAGGCATAGACAGAAAAACACGCCGCTGCGATCGAGAGCTTGCTGCCGGGCTCCAGCTTTTCTTTTAACTCGTCTGAGAGCTTGTCCGTAATATTGTTGATGATCTTCATAACCCCACCTGCACTTTGCATTTTATCTTTAGTCATTAGAATTCCTGAAATTATATTTATAGTATATATTCAAAGGCAAAAAATATCAATGGTCTGTTTATTTCTCCCAAAAACTATTCATAGTATAGGAAGAGAGGTGAGGACCATTGTCGATTGCAAAAATCATCGGTGAACGGCTGCGCGCTTACCGTGTCCAAAAAGGATGGAGTCAGGAGATACTGGCAGAAAAAGCGGAGCTTCATCATACCTATATCGGTCAGTTAGAGCGCGGTGAGAAGAACGCTACGATTGAGAGCATTTACAAGGTGACAACAGCACTGGACATTCCGTTGTCGGCTTTGTTTGAAAATATATCACCATCATCTGAGGTGAGAGACTATGCCTCTTTGAGTTATGATCTGATACAGAAACAGACTCTGCAGGAGCAGGAGATGCTGTATGAGATATTGGTGCGCATTATAAGATTTAAGCTAGGTACAAACTCTCATTAAAAGCAAAAGCCACCCGAGAAGGGTGGCTTAAAAACAGTCCGATTCGGAGGTTCACTCCGTATCGGGCTGTTTTTCGCGGTCGATGGTTTCATTGATCGCGCGGTAGATGAATGCGTTGGTAGACTCCCCGTTGGCGGCGGCGTGCGCCTGAATGCGAGACTTGTTGCCCTTTGGGACGCGGAAAGTGATGCTTTCCAGCTTCTCCTCACGGTATTTTTTATTGGCGCGCAGCTGCGCTTCTGTCTGTGCCATGTGAGCTCCTCCCCAAAGATGCTTTTATCATTATAACGAATTATCTTATGTGAAGCAAGAACTATTGCGTTGGTGTGACCTCACATATTTTACAAATTATCTTTCTCATTTTTGGTATGTTCGACTATTGATGTGAGGTCACATATATGCTATACTGTCCTTACAAAAGAAAAACAACGGCAGTTGCAGGGAGTTGGCGCTCCCTACAACCTGCGCAGGTGATTACCGCACCTACACAACGGACGAATCCGCACCGCATAGGGTCATTATACCCGTTTGACCCTGATTTTGCAAGCGGAATCCGGTCTATTTGTCATACTCATGACACCGTGTAGTGCCTCGGCCTGCACGGTGTTTCTCTTTTCTCATTTCACCGAAAGGAGGAAAACGCATGAGTCAAGATCGTATTCCGTTTCCCGCGTCCCCGTCATGTTCTCCGTCCCCAGCTCATAGGCTGTGGCGAGGGGGAATGAACATGGAAGTCAAGCACACCCATCCGCAGTATGAGGATCCACAGGCGCGGCAGCAGCAGATGAAGGATGCCTATGCCGCCTGCATGGCGAAGCTGCGGGCACTGCGGACGGCCCAGCGGGAAAAGGCCGCATGAAAACGGACGCGGTATACGCCCGCCAGTCTGTGGAGAAAAAGGACAGCCTGTCCATCGCGGGACAGATCGATCTGTGCCGCCGCACGGCAGGCGGCGGGGAGCTGCGGGTCTACAAGGACGCCGGTTACTCCGGCAAAAACACCGAGCGCCCCGCCTTCCAGCAGCTGATGAAGGACATCCGCGCCGACCGCATCGGCACGCTGTACGTCTACCGGCTGGACAGGTTTTCCCGCAGCGTGGCGGACTTCGGCCAGCTGTGGGAGGTGCTGCAGGAGCACCATGTGGAGTTCGTGTCGGTCAACGAGAACTTCGACACCAAGACGCCCATGGGGCGGGCTATGCTGCATATCATCATGGTGTTCGCCCAGCTGGAGCGGGAGACCACCGCCGAGCGCGTGCGGGACAACTACTACCGCCGCGCGGCGCTGGGCGCATGGCCCGGCGGCCCGGCGCCCTACGGCTTCAACAATGGCAGGGCTCGCGGACGGGATGGCCGTGAGGTGCCGTCCCTCATCCCCAACGACAGGGCGGCGGTGGTGCAGCGGATCTTTCAGGAGTACGCCGCGGAGGGCATGTCGCTGGGACTGCTGGCCCGCAAGCTGACCGCCGAGGGCATCCCCGCCCCCAAACGCACTACCTGGGACAACGTGACGCTGTCCCGCCTGCTGCACAATCCGGCCTATGTGATGGCGGACGAGCAGGTGCGGCTCCACTATCTGGGGCAGGGCGTGGAGGTCACCAGCCCGCCTGAGGCCTTCGACGGCGTACACGGCGTGCTGCTGGTGGGCAAGCGGGAGGCCAACGCGCGGAAGTACACCAAGACCGAGAACCATCGGGCGTCCGTGCTGAACAGCGTGGGCGTCGTGGCATCGCCGCTGTTTCTGGCGGTACAGGCAAAGCTGGCACACAACCGTCAGGTGGGCAACAGCGGCAAGGGCAAGCACACCTGGCTCTCCGGCCTGCTGAAATGTGCCAAGTGCGGCTACAGTCTGTCCGTCGTGGCGGACAAGTCCTATCGCTATCTGGCGTGCAGCGGACGGTACAACATGAACCGCTGCGACGCCGCTATCCACGTCAAGCTGGCGGAGCTGGAAGCGGTAGTGCAGACGGAGATCGAAAAGCTGCTGGCCCAGTGTCCGCAGGAGCCCGTTGTGCCGAAGCCGGAGGAGGACAGCTATACCCAGCGGCTGCTGGAGCTGGATCGTCGCGCCGAACGCCTGATGGACGCCTTTGCCGAGAGCGAGGATCTGCCCGCGTCCTATCTGCAGAAGGCGCTGGGGAAGATCGAAAAGGAGCGTGAAGCGCTCCGGCAGGCCCAGCGGCGTGAAGCAGGCCGCGTTCCGCTGCCGGAAAAGCTGGTGTTCAATGAACTGTCCTTTGAGGAGAAAAAAGCCGTAGCCGCCCAGTTCATCCGCCGCATCGAGGTGGCGGAGGACAGCGCGGAGATCATCTGGGCGGTGTAAATCAAATTTGATACGAATGAGGAGTAACCATTATGAACGACGAACGTAAAACAACCGTCGAAGTGAACATGACCGATGACGAGTGGATCGAGCTGCTGTGCTTGTGCGAGGACATCAACCTGACGCCGGAGGATCTAGCTGTGGCATTCTGCCAGGAGGTCATCCGCCAGCAGGCGCTGCTGCGCATCATCGCTGCCGCCATTCGCTCCGACATGGCCAATCAACTCAACCGATAACGGGAGGAATTACACCTATGAAAATCGAAAACAAAACGCCTATTGCGGAGGAGATCATCCGCAACAATCCCACCGGCCACGGCCTGTTCGCCGGTATCGGGGACAATTTCAACAGCGTGGCACAGGTCATCTGCGAGCTGATAGACGACGCGGTCTCCAACCTCCACGCCAACAAAGACGATTCCGAACTGTCCATGACGGTAGTGTTGTCGCTGGAAAACCTGGGCGATGCGGTGGAGATCACCGTGACGGACGGCGGCACGGGCATTGCCGACCTCGGCAGTGCCCTGACCATCGCTTGCCGGGACGGTGCGCAGACGCCGCTGAACGAACACGGCTTCGGATTAAAGCACGCATTGGCCTCCTGCGACAGCAGCCCTGAACAGAAGTGGAGTATTCGCACCCGCACGAAGGCCGACGCAGCGGCAAATCAGTACCGCGAGGTCAAGGCGCCGTATTCCATGGGCACGTCTGAGCTGGACAAGCCCATGAAGGTGCGGTTCTATTCAGGTACGGGCGACCTGCCCCACCCCACCGGCACGTCGATCTCTGTCCGCTGCCCTATGGCGAAGTTCCGGACGGTGAAGCCTGACCGTAAGGCGGCACCCTCCGACTTCCACAATCTGGTGCGGTACATCATTGAGGAGCTGCGGTACGTCTACGCAGGCATTCTAGCAAATACATCCATCACCATGGAGGTGTGGGAGATCAGCGGCGGTGAGGAAGCGCAGCATACGCTGACGCCGTTGCTGCCGGTGTGGGAGGAGGGCAGCGTGAAGGATTACGGTGATATTCCCTGCAACCTGGGCGGCGGCCCGCTGACGATTCGTTGTAAGTACGGCAACATCCTGAAGAACCCGTCCAACGCCATCTACTACAAGTGCAACATGGAGTCCAGCGGCGTGGAGCTGCGCATCAATGGACGCGCCATCGAGCACGGAATGTTTGACCGCGTCTGGGGCGAGGCCATTCACCCCAGTCAGAACCGCTTTCTGGTACAGGTGGATCTTATCTCGGACAACCCCGCCGCGCTGCCTGCCACGAAGAACACGAAGACCTCTTTTTGTGAAGCCGATCCTCGTCTGAAGAACCCCCTCAGTTGGATCGCCTCCTACGTCCCCGCCCCGGCCAAGGATGTGGACTCGATGGAGCTGCGGTACGTCAAGGAGCTGACTGCCAAGCGGGAGAACGACCCTACTGCCCTGCGGGTGAGCCGTGAGGAGCCGGTATTCCAGAAGATCGGGCTGAAGGCCAAGGTCGATCTGTTCGTGGGCTACATCGACCGCGTGACCATCTACGAGGCCAAGGTAGGAAAGACCAAGGCGCTGGACTTGTACCAGCTCCGCATGTATGTGGATGGCTGCGCCCTGGACAACAAGCCTGTGGATGAAGCCGTGCTGATCGCCAAGCGCCACTCGGCAGAGGTAAAGGAGCTGCGGGACATTCTGAACACCCTGACCGCACCTGACGGACGTCCCTACAACTTTCGGTTGGCCACCTGGGACGAAGAAGGTATCGTGATCCGCCAGAGCGCGTGAGAACAGTCGGGGAAAAGTGTGCAATCATTGCACACTTTTCCCCGACAGGAAGGAGTGAGAATATGGCCGATGAAAGCACCATCATCCGCTGGACTTACACCGCAAAATCAGGTACAATGGGAGCAGAAATTTACAAAAGAGAAAGGACGACCGACCATGACATATACTTCCGCACAGGCCAACAAGCTGCTGAAAAAGCTCAACGACGAGCACGCCGCCCTGCTGGATAAGGAGAACCGCAGCAAGGACTTCCGCGCCGCTATGGGCGAGGACGTGGAATCCGTGCGCCCGGCCTATGACTACGCCGACACCCAGGAGAAATTAGCGGAACTGGAGCAGCGTATCCGCAAGGTGAAGCACGCTATCAACGTGTTCAACGCCACACACATTATCCCCAATTTTGATATGACCATCGACGAGATGTTGGTGTACATCCCTCAGTTGACCCAGCGCAAAAACAAGCTGGCCGATATGAAAGCCCGTCTACCCAAGCAGCGGGTGGAGGAGCAGTACGGACGGCAGTCCAATATCATCGACTATTCCTATGCCAATTACGACCTGGCGGCAGTGGAAGGCGACTATGAAAAGACCACCGATGAGCTGTCCCGCGCCCAGCTGGCACTGGACGCCGTGAACCAGCGGGACACGTTTGAACTGGCGGAGTAAAAAACCGTTCCGTCGCGCTGCCCGCACCGTTTTTTATGACAAGTAGTGACCTCCGATCGTGTTCAACGTTATTGCGGAGGCGGGTTATTCTATTTGTTATTGGGTTATGTGGCCCGTGTTCAATGTTTCGGGTCGTTGCTATAACTGGCTGCGGAAGCCGCGAGAAAACTTTTCCCCCGGAGGTCGAAGTACGGTTATAGACCTTCGGTTTTTTATCAGAAAAAGTGTGCAATGATTGCACACTTTTCCAAAGGAAGGTGAGGTATGAACGTAAAAGAACTGATCCTGAGTCAGTCTGCGGCGGACATTGCCGCCGCGCTGCTTGACCGCCTGGATGTTGAACCCGCCAAGTGTGACAAGGGCATCCGCCGCATCACGGCGCTCATTGATACCCTGCGTGGCATGGAGCCGGAGACCACCGATTACATGCTTCTTGGCGTCTATCACATGTACGATGACAAGGAGTTTCTGGATGCCAACCTGTATTGTAAGAGCGAACTCCCCGCCGACTTTGCGCCGCTGCCGGACATTCTTGCGGTGAAAGCCTGCAAATAAAAAGTCAAGCCCCAAGCAGGACTTGACCTAAGAAAAATTTG
>CAVGVB010000007.1:0-74494 GCA_963632705.1 bacterium
GGACCACCCAACGGACACATAAAACTGCGTCAGAATAGGTGTTTTGCACCATAAAATTCGTTTACTACAAGTCATTCTGCGTAAGGGATGATATTGGAAGTTACATCCGAACCGTGTATCACATGGTAAGCCATACTCCTAAGCGGTAGGCCGCCAGTTAGAGTCTGGCCGGGGGTGCCAGACGCAAACGCCGCAAGCCCTTTCAGAGCTTGCGGCGTTTGCCTTTTCCCAGTCGAAAGCAACTGCCCCCGGGCGGCCTGCGAAGGCCGTCCGGGGGCAGTCTCTTTTCATCATGTCGTCACGTTCCGCCGGTCACACCAGGTGGCTGCCGGTCAGCCCGAAGCTGACGGCGATGGCGGCGTCCACCTTCTCCATCACCGCGCCGTCCACCCGTCCCATGCGCTCCCGCAGCCGCTTTTTGTCCAAAGTGCGGATCTGCTCCAGCAGGATCACGGAGTCCTTGGGCAGGCCGCTGCCCTGGGCCGCCAGGGCGATATGGGTGGGCAGCTTGGCCTTGCCGAGCTGGGAGGTGATGGCGGCGGCGATGACGGTAGGGCTGTGGCGGTTGCCGGTGTCGTTCTGCACGATGAGCACCGGGCGCACGCCGCCCTGCTCACTGCCCACCACCGGGCTTAGATCGGCGTAATAGATGTCGCCGCGTCTGACAGTCGTATCCACACAGTTCACACTCCGAGGCAAGAAGTACCGGAGGGATATGTCCTCAGGTCACTTCCATTGTCCCACGCAGCCGGGGAATTTATACGCCCACCAGGCAAATTCCGTATGTTCCGTCCGCTACATCCTATGCATCTGTGTGCCCGGCGGTGTCAGAACCGCAGCAGCAGCTCCCGCTCCACCTCCGCGCCGTTTTGCAGATAGACCCGCGGTACACGGCGGCTGACGGCGCAGGTCAGCTCATAGGGGATGGTGTTGGCCAGAGCGGCCAGCTCCCCCACCGGATGATGCGCGCCGAACACCTCCAGCTCGTCCCCCACCTGCACCTCCGGCAGGTCCGTCAGATCCACCATGGACATATCCATGCAGATGCGGCCGCGCTGGGGCGCGTCGCCGCCCTTGGCGGCGAAAGCACACTTGCCGGACAGGCAGCGGAAGAAGCCGTCGGCGTAGCCGTAGGGCACGACGCCCATGCGGGTGGTGCGGGGCGTGGTATACAGGCGGCCGTAGCTGACATCCGTGCCCGGCTCGTAGGTCTTGATGGTGCTGACGGTGGTCTTGAGCGTCATCACCGGGCGCAGGCCCAGCCCCTCCGCCAGTTCACCGCAGCCGTACAGCAGGATGCCGGGCCGCACCATGTCCATATAGCTCTCCGGCCAGGAGGCCACTGCGCCGGAGTTGGCACAGTGGCGGATGGCGAAGCGCCGGCCGCGCTGCTGCTCCACCGCGTCGATGACCCGGCGGAACAGGTCCAGCTGCTGCCGGGTATAGGCGGCGCTGGCCGCGTCCGGCTCGTCGGACACGGCGAAGTGGGTGAAAATGCCCTCGGCGTAAAGGCCGGGCAGGCCGCAGGCGCGGCATATATCCGCCGTGCCGGTGTCAAAGTGCTCCCCGGAGACGAGATAGCCCAGGCGGGACATCCCGGTGTCCACCTTGATGTGCACCGTCAGCGTGCCGCCCAGGCGGACGGCCTCCTCACTGTACTCCAGCGCCTTGGCCTGGCAGGTCACGGCCTGGGTGATGTGCAGGTCGATGAGCTTGCCCACCTGCTCCCGGGGCGTATGGCCCAGGATGAGGATGGGCATGGTGATGCCGCCATGGCGCAGCTCGGCGGCCTCGTCGATGCTGGACACGGCCAGATAGTCCGCCCCCAGGGCTTGCAGCGTGCGGGACACCTGCACCGCGCCGTGGCCGTAGGCGTCCGCCTTGACCACGCCCAGGAATTTCACGCCCTTCCCCACCCGCTGCCGCAGGGCACGGTAGTTATAGGCCAGGGCGTCCAGGTCGATCTCCGCCCATGTTCTCTTCAGTGTTGACTCCATAGTTATTCCTCCGTTTGGCAGGTAAAGGACAGCATTTTCACTGTCAGCACCACCTGCCCATTTTGCGAAAATTCCCCGTAGCGGGGGATCAGCGTCGCCTTGTCCAGCCACACGGCACAGCTTACCGGCGTGCCGCTGCGGCCTGCGGCGTCCAATGTCAGCCGCAGGCAGGGCGTGTCCCCCAGCCGCTCCTCATTCTGCTCCGTCAGGTAGCCGCCGGCCAGCGTGTGCAGCAGGTAGGGCAGGCAGTTGGCCGGGCACACGTCCGTGGACGCACCGGCGGGCAGCAGCGTGTCGCCGCTGCGGACGGACAGCTCCTCCCCCACCAGCACGGCGGTAAGGCCCGCCAGCTCCTGGGGCGCGGTGACGGTGGTGACGGACTGGCCCGCCGCATCATACTGACAGGACAGGGTAAAGGTGCGGCTGGCCGCGTCAGCACAGCTGACGACTTCCGCCTCCATCTCCGCCGAAATGACGGCGCGGTACTGGTCCTGGACGCTCAGCGCCTTCTTTCCGCCGCAGCCGCACAGGAGCAGCAGACAGGCCAGCACGGGCAAAACGGTCTTTTTCACGGTATTCCCTCCCTCTTTTCATCCGGGAGGCGCTCCGTCTATTCCACCTCTTTCAATGCGTAGGGCAGTTTCTCTATCATATCCGTGGGCGTCATGCCCCGGCGGCCCTTGTCGGCGGCGGCCAGATCCCCGGCCCGGCCATGCAGCCATACGGCGGTGCAGCAGGCGGCAAAGGGTTCTGTCCCCTGAGCCAGCAGGGATGTCAGCAGCCCCGTCAGCACGTCGCCGCTGCCGCCCTTGGCCATGCCGTCGTTGCCGGTGGTGTTCACCGCCAGCCGTCCGTCCGGCGCGGCCACCACGGTGCGGCGGCCCTTGCGGACAAGATACACGCCGTGCCGGACGGCGAAGTCCGATGCGGCGCTCTCCCGGGGCGCGGCCATATCGCCGCCGATGCGGGCCAGCTCGCCGTCATGGGGCGTCAGCACCGTGACCAGACCGCGGCGGCAGGACAGTTCATCTATATGCCCGGACAGGGCATTTATGCCATCGGCGTCCAGCACCAGCGGCAGCTCCAGCGTCAGCAGCCGGCGGGTCAGGGCGTCGGTCTCGTCCCCCCGGCCCATGCCGCAGCCGATGGCCGCCGCGTCACACCCGACGGCGCGGCGGCGCAGCTCCGTCTCCGCGTCCAGGGAGAGCCTGCCCTCCGCGGACGGCAGCGGGAAGGGCATGGCCTCGTCGCACTTCACCGCCGCGATGGGCCAGACCTCCTGGGGCACGCCCAGGAACACCAGCCCGCAGCCGCCCCGGACCGCGCCCCGGGCGCACAGCACCGGCGCGCCGGTATAGCCCACGCTGCCGCCCAGCAGGCAGACCTTGCCGAACGTGCCCTTGTGCCCGGCGGGATCGCGGGCGGGCAGCACGCTTTTCACATAGTCCCGGTCGATGGCAAACACGGTATCCCTCCCCTGCACATTGTTTTTGTATAGTATAGCACATTTGTCAATCGCAATTTCTGCTTTTTTCGTTGCGTCAGGGGAAAAAAGTGCTTGCAAGTTTCTATTTTGTGTGGTATAAATGGTTGCATCAAAGGAAAAATGCGATGAACAGGAAAATCTGCCACCACACGCCCGTCAGAGAGGGTCGGTCACCGGCTGCAAGCCGACCCGGAACGTGCCGCAGTGTTCGCCTGGGAGCTGCCGCGAGGAAATGCGCGGACGGGTCGTCCTCCGTTAACGGGAAACGAGTGCGTAGGCTGTGCCTGCGAAGCCGGGTGGTACCACGGAAGTTCGCCTTTCGTCCCTGTATGAGGGATGAGAGGTGTTTTTTTATCCCTAAATCAAACTCTCAAAAGGAGGAAGCGCTTGATATGAAAGAGAAACTGGAACAACTGCTTGCCGAAGGCAAGGCACGGATCGAGGCGGTCCGCAGCGAAACGGAGCTGCAGGACATCAAGGCCGCGCTGCTGGGCAAGCAGGGCAGCCTGACGGAGCTGATGAAGGAGCTGCCCAAGCTGGATGTGTCGCTGCGCCCGGAGATGGGCAAGGCGGTGAACCAGGTGAAGGGCCAGCTGTCCGCCCTGCTGGACGAGCGGCGTGACGAGCTGAAGATGAAGGCCTCGGAGGTCGATCCTGACTTCGACATCTCCGTGCCGGGCACGCTGCCCCTCAGCGGCGGCCTGCACCCCATCACCCAGATGTGCTACGACCTGAACGACGCCTTCCGCTCCATGGGCTTCGAGATCTATGAGGAGGACGACATCACCAGCGAGCTGTACGGCTTCGACAACCTGAACTTCCCGCCGGATCACCCCGCCCGGGAGAGCATGGACACCTACTGGCTGGCCAATCACGACACCGGCAAGTGCTGGGACAAGCTGTGCCTGCGTCCCCACCTGACCGGCGGCTCGGTGCGCTATATGCAGACCCACAAGCCGCCCTACCGCTTCGTGTACCCCGGCCGCGTCTACCGCAACGAGACCACCGACGCCCGGCACGAGCGTGCGTTCTTCCAGTACGAGGCGCTGATCGTGGACAAGGATTTCACCTTCTCCTCCGGCAAGGTGATGATCAAGAGCATTCTGAGCAAGGTATTCGGCCGGGACGTACCGGTGCGTATGCGCGCCGGGTTCTTCCCCTTCGTCGAGCCGGGCTTTGAGATCGATATGGGCTGCCTGGTCTGCGGCGGCAAGGGCTGCAGCGTGTGCAAGCACGTGGGCTGGATCGAGGTCATGCCCGGCGGCACGCCCCATCCCAACGTACTGAAGGCCGCGGGCCTTGACCCCAACGAATACACCGGCTTCTATGTCAACATCGGTCTGGACCGGCTGGTGATGATGCGCTACGGCGTGGACGACGTGCGTCTGTTCCACAGCGCCGACCTGCGCTTCCTGGAACAGTTCCATTAAGGGAGGGCTGAAAAATGAAAGTATCACTGAATTGGATCAGAGATTATGTGAAGCTGCCGGCGGACGCCGACCTGAAAAAGCTGGCCTTTGACCTGACTATGTCCACCGTGGAGGTGGAGGACGCCGTGGACCTGGGCGCGTCCTTCCACGACATGGTGGTGGGCGTCATCAACACCATCGAGCAGCACCCCAACGCCGACAAGCTGAAGGTCTGCAAGACCGACATCGGCGGCGGCCGGGTGGAGGACATCGTCTGCGGCGGCAGCAACCTGCGCGAGGGCATGAAGGTAGCCGTGGCGCTGCCCGGCTCTGTGTGCCGCTGGCACGGCGAGGGCGAGCCTGTGGAGATCAAGAAGAGCAAGCTCCGGGGCGTGGACAGCTACGGCATGATCTGCGGTGCGGTGGAGATCGGGCTGGAGAGCCTGTTCCCCTCCACGGAGGAGGCCCACATCCTGGACCTGAGCGAGTTCGACGCGCCCGCCGGCACGCCGCTGGCAGACGCGCTGGATCTGAACGACATCATTCTGGAGATCGACAATAAATCCATGACCAACCGGCCCGACCTGTGGGGTCACTACGGCATCGCCCGGGAGATCGCGGCGCTGTACGACCTGCCCATGGTGGAGTTCCCCCACTTCGACCGGAACGTGGAGAACACCGCCGGCTTCCACGTCACCGTGGAGGACGCGGAGCGCTGCCCCCGGTATCTGTCCGCGCAGATCGAGGGCCTGTACGTGAAGCCCTCTCCCTATCAGATGCAGAGCCGCATCTGGAAGGTGGGTATGCGCCCCATCAACGCGCTGGTGGACATCACCAACTACGTGATGCTGGCCACCGGTCAGCCCACCCACGCCTTCGACTCCGACCACATCGCCGGTCACGTCATCGTGCGCCGGGCCGGTGAGGACGAGAAGCTGCTGCTGCTCAACGGCAAGGAGCTGGCCCTCAGCTCTGACGATCTGGTCATCGCCGACGACGCCGGTGTGGTAGGTCTGGCCGGCGTCATGGGCGGCGCGAAGGACTCCATCCTGCCGGATACCCAAAAGGTCATCCTGGAGGTGGCCAACTTCGACGCCAAGGGCATCCGCCGCACGGCGCTGCGGTACGACAACCGCACGGAGGCATCCTCCCGCTACGAGAAGGCCATCGACCCGGAACGCTGCGACCAGGCATTCGACCTGTCCATGCAGCTGTTCTCCGAGCTGTATCCCGAAATGCAGGTGACGGGCCTGGTGGACCAGTATCCCCAGCATCTGCAGCAGGCGGAGATCGACGTGGCCCTGAGCTGGCTGGAGCGCCGTCTGGGCAAGCGCCTGCCCCCGGAGGAGATCAAACATAAGATGGAGCTGCTGGGCTACACCATCACCTTCAGCGGCGACAATATGCACGTGGTCGTCCCCACCTGGCGTTCCACCGGTGACGTGTCCATCCAGGCCGACATCATGGAGGAGGTCGCCCGGATGTACGGCTACGAGAACTTCGAGGCCGAGCCCATCACCACGTCCTTTGACGGCGCGATCAACCAGCTGGACAAGGACCTGGAGCGGCACATCAAGGAGTATCTGGCCATCCGCTGCGGTATGCAGGAGGTGTTCAACTATCCCTGGATGGACGAGCAGTTCGTCAACGCCGTGCTGCAGAGCACCGACGGCATCCTGTACCTGTCCACGCCGCCGTCCCCGGCGGAGAAGTATATCCGCTCCTCCCTGCTGCCCAACCTGTGCAAGGACGTGGTGAAGAACGAGCGGTATTACAGCGAGTTCGCCATCTTCGAGACGGCCCAGGTGTTCCGGGACGAGAATTACACCTCCCCCTATGACGAGCGGGAGAAGCTGCCGTCCCAGCGCAAGAACGTAGCCGGTGCTTTTGCCGCCGCCGGGAAGGACATCACCGCCCTGTTCCGCAAGGCCAAGGGCGTGATCGAAATGATGCCCCGCTACACCCACATGGAGGGCTTCACCTTCAAGCAGGTGGAGAAGCCGGTATGGGCCGACAACGTGGTGTGGCTGAACATCTATCTGGGCGACGAGAAGGTGGGCGACCTGGCCCTGCTGGCCAAGAAGGTGTCCATGGCCTGCGGCATCAAGAACCTGAACGTGATGCTGTTCGAGATCGATCAGGACGCCCTGAAGCCCTTCAAGTCCCGCACCAACACCTTCACCCATATGCCGGAGTACCCCATGACCGACTACGACATCTCCATGCTGCTGGACGGCGAGGTGCAGTGGAAGGACGTGGCCCAGACCATCGGCGGCGTGAAGAGCGAGCTGCTCCACGGCGCGGCCTTCGTGGACGAGTACCGTGGCAAGCAGGTGCCGGAGGGCAAGAAGTCCATGACGGTGCGGCTGACCATCGGCGCGAAGGACAAGACGCTGACCTCCACGGAGATCGAGGAAGCCGCCTCCAACGTGCTGAAGAAGCTGGTCAAGCGGTTCGGCGCGGAGCTGCGGTCGAAATAAGACGCAACTATTCCCCGGCGGGACGCACTTTTTCCTCTTTACAGCGGCGGAGAAATGGCGTATACTGTGGGTAGTTCAGAGAAAGGCGGTGTGTCGGTATGGATGAATTCACCAGAAAATTCAACGCGGCAGAGGACAAGGAGCAGCAGGTGCATTATGTTCTCACCACCGTCTACGAGTCGCTGAAGGAGAAGGGCTACGATCCCATCAACCAGATCGTGGGCTATATCCTGTCGGAAGACCCCACCTATATCACCAACCACAACTCGGCGCGGTCGCTGATCTGCAAGATCGACCGGGACGAGCTGCTGCAGGTGCTGGTGAAGAGTTATCTGGAGCTGTAAGGACCATATCACACAAAAGGACCGCCTTTCGGCGGTCCTTTTTTATCTGACAAATATTTCCGACCGTTCCCGCGTTGACAGGTCACGGCAAATGTGTTACAATTTGGTTACAAAAATTTGGGAGGTACATCATGGCTGATACGAAGAAGCCCGAGGGGCTTGTCTATAAAGGCCACCCCCTGCGCCGGGTGGACAATTTCATTTATTACGGCAGCATGGCCGACAAGTATATCGTGCTGCTGCAGATCCTGGACACGGTCAAGGAGCAGGATATGGACGTGGCCAAGAAGGTGTCCGTGCAGCTCCAGCTCACCGCGCCGGATCTGAAATCCCGCGACCGCGTGGTGAAGAAGTCCGAGAAGGACAGCCTGTACGCCGCTATGGACGTGGGCTGCATCTGGCTGGAGCGGGCGCTGGCCGGCAAGCTGTAAGGCCGCGCCGCCAAAGATACGACCATGAAACGGACGATTTGTGCATTGCTGGCCGCGCTGGTGGGCGTTACCGCCTTCACCGGCGCGACCATTCTGAACGGGCAGCTGGACAGCCACGCTGTGGATGTGGCCCAGGCCGTCCCCGTCGTGGCCAGCGCCGGTCTTCTGCAGACCGACGCCGCCGCTGACACAACGCTTATCCCCCATGCGGCCCGCTTTTCCGCGCTGGTCAGCGCGGCAGCCATCACGGCGCTGGAGGATATGGAAACGGCGGAGGATGCTGCCGCCAACAACAGCGACCTGAAGCAGGCCAGCTCCACCGCGAAGGCGGCCCTGCAGGCCGCTCCAGCCGAGGAAGCCCCGGAAGAGCCCGCCAAGGAGGAGACCGCAGAAGAGCCTGCCTCCGCCTCCACCACCGGTGTGGCGGCGCTGGGCGTCATCAGCGGCACGGGCGTGCGGATGCGCAGCGGCCCGGGCACGGGGTACTCCATTCTGATGACCATGCGCCAGAACGCGGCGGTGGCCATCACCGGCAAGGATGGAAACTGGTATAAGGTGCTGTACGACGGTACTTCCGGCTGCATCTCCGCGGACTATGTGACGCGCTATGAAAGCGCCGGCGGCCTGAGCTATACCGGTCGGGTAACGGCGGACACGCTGAATATCCGCAGCGGCCCGGACAGCGGCAGCAGCGCCGTGGGCAGCGTGCAGAACGGCGCGTATGTGACGGTGACGGGCATTGAAAAGGGCTGGTATGCCGTGAGCTATAACGGCGTCAGCGGCTACGTGTCCGGCGACTATGTGGCTCTGTGCGCCGCCGCCAACACCGTGGCGGAGACCCCGGCCGAAGCGCCTGCCGAGACGCCTGCGGAAGAAGCTCCCAGCGTATCCGAGCCGGTGACCGGCACGGTCAGCGGCAGCTATGTGGTGTCCCTGGCCCAGCAGTACTTAGGCGTACCCTATGTGTACGGCGGCAGCTCCTCCAGCGGGTTTGACTGCTCCGGCTTTACGATGTACGTGTTCTCTCTGGCGGGCGTGAGCCTGCCCCACGGCGCCACCAGCCAGCTGAGCTACGGCACGGAGGTGTCCCGCAGCGACCTGCAGCCCGGCGACCTGGTGTTCTTCCAGGACTACGGCACGGTGGCATCCCACGTGGGCATTTACATCGGCGGCGACCAGTTCATCCACGCCTCGTCCTCCTACTACAACGGGCACTGCGTGGTGATATCCTCCCTGACGGAGACATACTACGACAGCCACTATCTCACCGCGCGCAGACACTGAAAAATGGCAAAATTTCCCGGTTTTACCGGGAAATTTTTTATAATTACCTTGAAAATTCTTTATAACAAACCCTGAAAATTCTCGAAAATTTCTGGAATTTTTTGAAACGTTTTTATACTTTGGAAGTCTTACTATTGAAGGAGGTGAGAAAATGACGGATTTCGAGGCGGTCTACGCCGAACACTTCGACAGCGTGTACCGCTACGTGTACTCCCTCTGCCGGGATGAGCACACCGCCGAGGAGATCACCCAGGAGGCCTTCTACAAGGCCATGACCCACATGGATCAGTTCGACGGAAAATGCCGGCTGTATGTGTGGCTGTGCCAGATCGCCAAGAACACCTACTTCACCCACGCCAAGCGGCAGAAGCGTCACACCGAGCCGGAGGAGGATACGGCCCAGCCGGGCTTTGAAAGCGAACTGCTGGAAAAGGAGACGGCGTGGGAGCTGCACAAGCTGCTGCACCGGCTGGACGAGCCGTACAAGGAGGTGTTCTCCCTGCGGGTGTTCGGGGAGCTGTCATTTTCTCAGATCGGGCAGCTGTTCGGGAAATCGGACAGCTGGGCGCGGTTGATATTCTACCGGGCAAAAACGGAGTTAAGGAGGCGGGCCGATGAAAATGAGCTGTAACGTCATACAGGACCTGCTGCCGCTGTACTGCGACGGCGCGTGCAGCGACGAGAGCCGCCATCTGGTGGAGGAGCATCTGCAGGAGTGCGGCGAGTGCCGGGAGACATACGAGATGATGCAGGCGTCGCTGCCCGCAAGGGCCGTGCCCGCGGAGGACGGGCAGGCCGCCCACGCTGCCGCCGCCGCGTGGAAAAAGGGCACGCACAGGGCCGCCCGCAGAGCGTATTTTATCGTGCTGGCCGTTATCGTGGCGGTGATCGCCGCCGTGTGCCTGCGCCACGGTCTGCACAGCACGGCGGAGGGCAGCATCCTGGGCATGACCGCCCAGGCGGAGAAGATCCTCTATACGGAGAACAGCGAGCTGGTGCTGGCGAAGAAGCGGGGCGACTATCTGGCGGTCATGGTGCGCACCGAGGACGGCGGCTGCAGCATGGACATTCTGGAGCGGGACAGCCTGTTCCACGACCGCTGGCAGGGCGGCCCGGGCAGCGCCGGGATACCCGCCGGTTTCCTGCACGCCGGTGTGTTCGGCGGCAGCGTCGAAGATGATATACCCGTTCTGGTGGTCTTTGGAATGGACCTGCCGGAGGCGGCCTGCTGGTACACCTTCGAGTATGACAACACCACCTACACCCGGCCCATCGTGTCACACCGGGTGCTGGATATGTTTTTCCCCATGTCTGTGGACGCCGCCGGCAGCAGCATCACCGTCACCCTGCTGGACGCGGATATGCAGGAGCTGACATGAGAACAGCGCCCTTCCTACCGGAAGGGCGCTGTTGTTTTGTGGGGGCGGGGTACGGATTCCCACGCCAGTGTGAGCACTGGCTCGGAATGACAGTGGAAAAAGCTGGCGCGGGAAAACGGTTTGTAGGGGCGGGGTTCTACCCCGCCCGTCTCTCCCTCCGTCGCCCTGCGGGCGACACCTCAGCTTCGCTTCGCTACGCACAACCCAGGGTGCGCACTGGGCCGCCTCACAGAGGGAGGCGGAGGGATTTCCGCGCCTACGGGCGCGGCGGGAGGGGCAGATCCCCTCCCCTACGAAACTCTTTTATTCCTCCGCTTTTTCTTCCGGCGGCTGTGATTGGTTGACGTACAGCTCCTCCGGCGTATGGGGGCGGAGCTTGATGTGATACAGCAGCATGAACACCGACACCAGCACCATGACCAGGCTCAGCGCCTGGCTGACGCGGATGGGCTGGCCGCCGATGGTCCAGTCGAAGAGGTACAGGCTGTCGGTACGCAGGCCCTCGATCCAGAACCGGCCCAGGCCGTACCACAGGAAATAGAACCAGGTGTTCTCGCCGTCGAAGCGGCGGGCTTTGGACACAACAAATACGATGAGCAGCAGGCCCACCACGTTCCACAGACTCTCGTACAGGAACGTGGGGTGGACATCCACCGCCTCGCCGGCACGGGTGAGCAGCTCCATGCGCCAGGGCAACGTGGTCTCGCTGCCGAAGGCCTCCCGGTTCATGAAGTTGCCCCAGCGGCCGATGGCCTGGCCGATGAGCAGGCCCATGACGATCAGGTCGGTGAGCGCGCCCAGCTTGAAATGGCGCACGCGGCTGAGGACATAGCAGGTGGCGATGGCCACGATGACGCCGCCGTAGATGGCCAGGCCGCCGTCCCAGATGGCGATGACCCTGCCCCAGTCCAGCGAGCCGTCGGTATTCCTGAACTCGGAGAGATAGAAGATGACGTAGTAGATGCGAGCGCCGATGACGGACAGGGGCACGCCCCACAGCACGCCGTCCAGCAGGTTATCCTCGCTGATGCCGTACTTCGTCCGCTGGCGCATACAGAACCACAGGGCCAGCACCACGCCCAGGGCGATGAGGATGCCGTACCAGTAGATGGCCTTGCCGCCGATGTGGAAGGCGACGGAGGAGGCGGTGAACTCCCAGTCGCCGAAAAGCCCCGGAAAGCGGATGGGGCTGTCGTCCATGATGGACAGAGGGGAAACGGACATAGCTCAGACCTCCTTGGGATTGATGACGGACAGGGCCATGTGGTCGCGGGTCATGTTCTGCCGCAGGAAGTCCAGCACGTCCTCCACGGTGATGCTGTCGTAGACCTCCGGGAAGCGGTAGGGATCGTAGCCCTGGAAGCAGCCCTCGGCCATGGACACGGCGATGGACTCGAAGGAGTTCAGGGCCTTCAGCGCCGCACCGAAGTTGGCGTTGACCACGCGGCGGTAGTAGTCGCCGTCCACGCCCTGGCTGACCAGGCGCTGGGCCTCGGCCAGGATGGCCTCCGCCACCGCCTGGGGGTCTTTGCTGTCGCCGCCGGCGTAGACGTAGGACGCACCGGGCAGCAGGTCGAAGGCCGCGCCGAACGAGCCGTTGATGAGCCCCTCGGCGTACAGCCGGGCGTACAGCGGGCTGGACTCGCCCATGAGCACGTCGCAGGCCAGCTCACCGATGGCGGTGAAGCGGTGCTGCTCTTCCCCGCCGTGCTGGGGCGGGCACTTGAAGCCCACCAGGAACGTGGGCATAGAGACCTCCATGGCGGCGGAGACGAAATGCTCCGCGGCGGTCAGCTCCTCCTCCGCGCCGTAGTCGCGGCGGATCAGCGGGCCGCTCTTGGCGGGCAGGATCTGATTGGCGGCGGCGATGATGCGCTCCGGCTTCACGTCGCCTACCACCACCAGGCACATATTGGCCGGGGTGTAGAACGCCTTGTGGCAGTCGTACAGCGTCTGGGCGGTGATGTGGCTGATGCTCTCCACACTGCCGGCCACCGGCGTGCGGGCAGGGCTGGTGTGGTACAGCGCCTGCATGAGCTGCTTGTAGACCTGCCATTCCGGGTTGTCCTCGATCATGCCGATCTCCTGGCCGATGATGCCCTGCTCCTTCTGCACGCTCTCGTCGGTGAAGTAGGGGATGGACACGAAGGACAGCAGGATCTCCAGGCTCTCGTAGAACTTCTCCGTGGCGTCGAAGTAGTAGCAGGTGATGGCGTTGGAGGTGAAGGCGTTGGGCTCGGCGCCGTTTTTGGCCAGCTCCTGCAGGGCGTTGCCGTCCTCGGTGTCGAACATCTTATGCTCCAGATAGTGGGCGATGCCGGCGGGGGTGTCCAGCCACTGGCCGTCCTTTTCAAAGCGCATATCCATGCCGCCGTAGCGGGTGGCAAACAGCGCGTACTTCCGCAGGAAGCCCTTCTTGGGGACGATATACACCGGCAGGCCGTTGGGCAGGGTGGCGTGAAAGACCTCCTCGCCGATGCGTTCATACAGTTTCTTTTCCATTTACGCGTCCCTCCCTCCCAGGAAATATACGGTGTCCAGGTGCACCGTCTGGGCGGCGGCCACGATGCGCTCCTTCGTGACACGCTCCAGCTCGGCGGCCAGCTCTTCCGGCGTCTCGTGGACGCCGGAGGCGATCTGGCCCAGGTAGAAGTTCTCCAGCGCGCCCTGGGAGTCGGACAGGGACAGCAGGGACGAGCGGATGGCCTGCAGAGCGCCCTCCTGCTCCCAATCCTCCCAGTCACCGGTCTGCACCGCCTTGAGCTGGCGGTCGATCTCCTCCAGCGCCCGGTCACGATTGCCGGTCTCCACGCCGCTGGACACGGTGAGGATGCCCTTGCTGCGGGCGTAGCTGCTGGAGGCGTAGTAGCACAGGGACAGCTTCTCCCGCACGTTCATGAACAGCTTGGAGTTGCTTGTCCCGCCGAAGATCAGGTTGGCCAGCACCATGGCGGGATAGTCATCGCTGGTGCAGCGGTAGCCCACCGCCAGCTTGCCCTGGGTCACGTCCATGGTCTCGTTGATGAACCGGGGCTGGGACGGGGCGGCCACCCGCTCCACCGGCGGCAGCGCCTCCTGACGTCCCCGGGGCAGCGCCGCCAGGGCGGACAGGACCGCGTCCTCCACCCGCTGTTCCTCGGCGCTGCCGCAGTAGAGCAGCTCCACCCGGCTGGAGGACAGCAGCTGCTGGCTGTGGACGTACAGCGTCTGGTTGTTGACGCGGCGGGCCGTCTCCTCGTCGCCCAGGCGCAGCACGCTGTACGGCTCGCCGGCGCACATCTCCTGCATGAGCCGGATGTCCGCCCAGTCGCGCTTGTCGTTCCGCAGGGCGCGGAGGGCGTCGATGAGGTTGGCCTTCTCGCTGTCCACATATTCGCTGAGGAAGCGGCCGCCCCGGGTGACGGGGTCCAGCAGCAGCTCGCCCAGCACGGCGGCCACCGGCTCAAGGAGCTTCTCGCCGTGGGGCGTGAAGGCATCGTCGATGAACCCGGCGGCAAAGCCCACGCACTGGCGCTCCCCCTTCTTGCGGACGGTGTAATCCACCGTCGCGCCGTACAGGGTGTCCAGCGCGGCGGACAAGCTCTCCATATCCGGGCAGCGCATAGTGCCGCGGCGCAGCACGGCGGGCAGCAGCGCGTTGGCGGAAGCCGTCTCCCGGCGCAGGCCGGTGACGAGGTTCAGCGTCAGGCGGCTGGTTTTGAACTTGTTGGCGGGCAGATACGTCAGGAACACGTCCTGCATGATCTCCCGGCGGTTTTCATACATAGAACTACCTCCGTTCTCAGGTATAAACATACGCATGATAGTATACACCATTTCCAGAAAAAAGAAAAGTGGGGATTTTGGTGCAGAAGGGCCGCACCGGTTGGGTGCGGCCCTTTTTTTGTGCATTGTCAGCGGCGGACGACCTCACGTCCGTCGGACCACACCGACACGATGTTGTGGCGGTGGGTCATATAGATAGCCCGCTCGAACCGCTCCTGGACGGTCAGGGTGTGGGCTGCCTCGGGGAAATCACCGTCGTCGATGACCACCGCGTGGAGCTTGTCGCCCACGGCGAAGCCGTCCCCCGCGCCGAAATACTTGTGGCCGGAGGTCGTGCCCAGGTAGTAGCCCTCCGGCACGGTGAGGAAGTCGGGATGCCATTGGTCGGTGACGCGGCGGGCTTTGGACGTGCGGATGGACATGGTGATGACCTTATACATGGGCAGCTGCGCGCCGCCGGCGATGTCGCTGCCCAGCGTGACCCACAGGCCCTCGTTGACCATCTGCCGCACGGGACAGATGCCGGAGCAGATGTTCACGTTGGAGTCGGCGCAGTGGACCACCACCACGCCGTGGTCCTTGATGGCCTGCCGCTCCCGCTCATCGGAGTGGACGCAGTGGGCCATGACGGTGTGGTCCTTCCACAGTCCATATTTATCATAGGTCTCCCAGTACTGGCGGCATTCCGGGTGCAGCTCCTGCACCCAGGCGATCTCGTTGGTGTTCTCCGACAGGTGGGACTGGACGTACAGCCCGCGCTCCGACGCCAGGTTGCCCAGCGCCGCCATCAGCTCATCGGTGCAGCTGGGGGTGAAGCGGGGCGTGATGATGGGCTTGACGTGCTCGAACCGGCAGCCGTCCAGCCAGCGCAGCGTCTCCCGGACGGACTCCTCCGTGGTCTCCTGCAGCGCACCGGGCAGACCGTTGCGGTCCATGTTCACCTTGCCCACATAGCCGGTGACGCCGGCCCGCTCCAGCTCGTCCATGAGAATCAGCGTGGCGTCGGTGTGGAGGGAGGAGAACATACACACCCGGGTCGTGCCGCTGGTGATCAGGTCGGTGGCCAGGCGGCGGTAGACGCGGCGGGCATAGTCCGTGTCGGCAAAGCGGGCCTCGGTGGGGAACGTGTAGGTGTTCAGCCAGTCCAGCAGCGGCAGGTCCATGCCCATGCCCAGCATGGGGTACTGGGGCGCGTGGAGGTGCATATCCACAAAGGACTGCATGATGAGCCGGTCGCCGAAGTCACGCAGCTCCGCGTGCTCCAGTCCCTCCGGCACATGGTGGGACACGGCGGTGATGACGCCGTCCTCCAGCACCAGGCAGCCGTGCTCCAGAATATCCAGCCGCCCCATCTGCGGCGCGTGGACGATGTTGCCCTTCAGTATCTGCGTCATGGTGGATGACCTCCTGCAAGCAAAATAAAAATGGATGCTTCAGCGCCTGTGCGCTGAAACACCCATAGCAGAGCCGTCGGCGGCTCGGTAGAAACGCCCGCGCCATTCTCGCGGGGCTATATGAGTTGTTTAACGGTGATAGTATAGCATACTATTTGGGGGATGGCAAGTGAAAACCGCCACTCTGCCAAGTGACGGTTTTCTATAACCTTTAGAAAATTGTTACCTCGGAGCTAAACCGCTTGTCAGAGCAGGCCACTCCTACCCTTATTATACCCGACGGCGACTGTTTGTCAAGCCGGTTTCGGGAGGAATATCAAAACAACAAAACCGGAAGGGATGATCCAGGTACGTTCGAGTGACGACGGGCGGGGTAAAACCCCGCCCCTACGGACGAGCAGCGAGGGTCCTGTTGTCAACGGCTCTCCCTCCGTCACGGCGAAGCCGTGACACCTCCCTCATAGAGGGAGGCAAGGACGAGGGAACGGATTCCCACGCCAGTCCGCGGACTGGCTCGGAATGACAGGTCTTTCGACACACTGCGGCAGGGGCGGATACATTCCGCCCCTGCCGCTGTTTTGTTTTACTTATTCCACAGTCACGCCGCGCTTTTTGAACTCCTCCACCATCAGGTCCAGGTCGGGCTCGATGTGGATGGGCTCGCCGGCGGACTTGATGGCGTTGGCCACGTCCTTCAGGCCGTTGCCGGTGACGACGGACACCACGGTGGCGTCGTGGGGGATGAGGCCCTGTTCGCAGGCCTTCTTCAGCGCCGCCGCGCCGGTGACGCCGGCGGGCTCACCAAACACGCCGCAGGTGCGGCCCAGCAGGCGCTGGGCGGCCAGGATCTCCTCGTCGGAGACGTTGACGGCGATGCCGTTGGACTCGCGGATGGCCATCAGGGCCTTGTCAGCGTTGCGGGGCACGCCCACGGAGATGGAGTCGGCAATGGTGTTCTCCTCCATAGGCTCCCAGGGCTTGTTCTCCTGGATGGCGCGGTTCAGCGGGTAGCAGCCCAGGGACTGGGCGGAGATCAGACGGGGCAGCTTGTCGATGAAGCCGATGGCGTACAGATCCTTGAAGCCCTTCCAGACGCCGGCGATGGTGCAGCCGTCGCCCACGGAGATGGCCAGGTAGTCGGGCATCTCCCAGTTCAGCTGCTCGGCGATCTCCAGCGCCACGGTCTTTTTGCCCTCGCTGAGGTAGGGGTTGATGGCGGCGTTGCGGTTGTACCAGCCGTACTTGTCGATGGCGGCGGCGGACATCTTGAAGGTGTCCTCGTAGTTGCCCTTGACGGAGATGACATTCGCGCCGAAGATCATCAGCTGGGCCACCTTGCCCTTGGGGGCGCGCTCGGGAACGAAGATATAGGTCTTGATGCCGGCGGCAGCGGCGTTGCCGGCCAGGGAGCTGGCGGCGTTGCCGGTGGAGGAGCAGGCGATGGTCTTAGCGCCGGCCTCCATGGCCTTGGCCACGGCCATAGCGCTGGCACGGTCCTTCAGGGAGGCGGTGGGGTTCTGGCCGTCGTCCTTCACCCACAGTTTCTTGATGCCCAGCATCTCCGCCAGCTTCGGCTCTTCGTACAGGGGACTCCAGCCCACGCGCAGGGGGGTGTCGGGGGTGGTCTCCTCCACGGGCAGCAGCTCACGGTAGCGCCACATGGAGCGGTTCTCGCGCTTGGCCAGCTTCTCCTTGGTCAGCACGGACTTGATGTAGTCGTAGTCGTAGACGATGTCCAGAATGCCGCCGCATTCGCAGTTGGTCAGGTCGGGAACGGCGTCATAGGTCTTGCCGCAGCGGACACACTTGCCGTATTTTACGTTTTTCATGATTTCTCTCCTTACTCAGAGTAGTATTCGTCCTCCGCCCAACGGGCGGGGTTATCGTCAATGTATTGCCAGGCGCGGAGGTAATCCGCTTCGTTGCGGATAACGTGGTCGTAAAAGGAGCGCTGCCAAAGTTTTTGCCCGGGTGTATTCGTCTGTTGATTGACCGCCTTTGTTGTTACCGACTTAAATGCGCCGACAAGGCCGCTTAAGTCGGGTGTAGGGGCGGGGCTCTGCCCCGCCCGCTGTACGGTCAGCAAAATATGCACATGGTTTGGCATGACCACATATTTGTCAATGCAAATGCCATACCTGTCCGGCAATGCACAGATCTCCTTTTCCACCAAAACTCCCATCGGGCGGGGTAGAACCCCGCCCCTACACACATCAGCGAGGCATTTCCGTTTTTTATCTGTGCAGATCGTTACGAAGTATGTGCCGTTCTGCGAGTAGTCATATATCGGCAGGCGCAGTATTTTTCGTTTTTGCATTCCCACCTCCGAAAAATCAAGGGCGGGGCGAAAGCCCCGCCCTGAGGCGTTGTTGCGGTGTTTGCTTACAGAGCCTTCAGCAGGCCGGTGGCCTCGTTGAACTCGTTGATCAGCTCATCCAGCTCCTTGGCCTGGGCGTGAACGGCATCCCAGGTGTTCTTGGTGTCGTACCACTGGGCGTTCAGGTCCTCCACGTCCATCTGCTGCTGCTCGACCCAGGTGTAGTACTTCAGGTTGTGGACGCGCTTGCGCTCGGTGTAGGTCAGCTCCAGCATGCTGTCGGTCTTCAGGCCCAGCATATGCAGGTTGTGATCCAGAGCGGCCTCGTGGGCGTTGTACGCGCCGTGCATCTGGTTCAGCTCCTCGATGCGGCTGCCGTACATCACGGCGGAGTCGGTCAGAACGGTGGCGACCACGTCGTTCTCGGTCAGCTCATAATACTTGGCCATCTTGATGCAGCACAGCACGTTGGCGATGCCGGAGATGCCCAGCCAGGTCATCTTCTGGACTTCCTCATCGGACATACCCAGCTCGTCCTTCATGTACTTCTGGCCCTCGGGGGTGTTGAACAGGCGCAGCAGGCGCTGGCTGTCCTCGTCATCGATGGCGATGGCCATGTCGGTGTTCTTCACGTTGTGGATCCAGGGGATGTGCTTGTCGCCGATACCCTCGATGCGGTGGCCGCCGAAGCCGTTGTCCAGGATGGTGGGGCACTGCAGGGCCTCGCCCACGGCCAGCTTCAGGTGGGGATAGCGCTCCTTCAGCAGGTCACCGGCGCTCATGGTGCCGGCAGAACCGGAGGTGAAGCAGGCACCGGCGAAGTTCTGGCCGGGCTTCTTCACAGCCTCGAACAGGTCAGCCAGGGCATAGCCGGTGACATTGTAGTGCCACAGGGGGTTGCCCATCTCGGCGAACTGGTTGAAGATCATCATGGTGGGATCCTGCTTCAGCTCCCAGGTCTTGTCGAAGATCTCCTTGACGTTGGACTCGCAGCCGGGGGTGGCGATGATCTGGCCGGCGATGGACTTCAGCCAGTCAAAGCGCTCCTTGGACATATCCTGGGGCAGGATGGCCACGGACTCGCAGGCCAGCAGCTTGGAGTTGAAAGCGCCGCCGCGGCAGTAGTTGCCGGTGGAGGGCCACACGGCGTGATGATAGGTAGCATCGAACTGACCGGTCACCAGGCGGGGAGCCAGGCAGCCGAAGGAAGCGCCGACCTTATGGCAGCCGGTGGGGAACCACTTGCCGGACATGGCCACGATGCGGCAGGGCACGCCGGACAGCTTGCTGGGGATCTCCACATAGTTGGGCACAGCCTGGAACAGACCGCCGCTCTCCTTGGCCTCGTTGTGCCAGGAAATACGGAACAGGTTGACAGGGTCGACATCCCACAGACCGGTGTGGCTCAGCTTGGCCTTGATCTTCTCGGGGATCAGATCGGGGTTCTGCATCTGTGCGATGGTGGGGATGATGACGTTGTTCTCCTTGGCCTTCTGGATATTATGCTCCAGGCCAACCTTGTTGATGGACAGGTCGATTTTACCCATGTTTCTTTTCCTCCTGCTTGTTTGCATCAATGTAAGAATACAGTGTGTATTTGGAAATACCGAAGTATTTTGCCACTTTGTCGCCGGACTTGGTGACCAGGAACGCGCCCGCGTCACTGAGGAAGCGGATGGCCCGCACCTTATCGTCCTTGTTCATCAGGGCCACCGGCTTGCCCACCAGGGCCACGGACTGCTCGATGAGCTCGTTGAGCACGTTGTTGACGTTGATGATCTTCTCCGGCTCGGACTGGCCCTTGTCCCGGGTGAGCATGAACTCGCCCAGCTCCTGGTGCATGACCATCACGTTGGTGATGTCGTAGTTGATGGAGAGGATCGCCGTCACCGCGCCGCGGCCGTTGCGGATATACAGGGAGGACGACTTGAGTATTCTTCCGTCCGGAGTGCGGGTGAGATAGCACAGGTGATCCTGAGGCTGCTCGTTCTGGTGCTGCAGCTGCTCCAGCACCACGCTGGAAGCGCCGTCGCCCACCTTTCTGCCGGATATATAGCCGTTCTCGATGTGGACAATGGTGTGATCCGGGTGGCTGGCGCTTACATCGTGGATGACCACCTCGCAGTTGTCACCGAACTGTGCCGCGATGCCCGCCGCGATCTGCTTGAGCAATTCCAGACGTTTTGCCTCCATATCGCTCCCCCTTTTTGCTTTCTTCCGCATACATCATACCACACTCACCGCAAAAAGCAACGATTTTTTCAGAAAAACTTTTTGGTATCAATAATTTTTGTTTGACATCCGGCCAGTGTGTGCTATGATAGTGGCAAGCAAGACAATATCCGACCCTTTTTGTCCGCGACTTACAAAGATATTTTACGGAGGTACACTATGGATTTTGCTGCCATCAGAAGCGCCGCTGAGGCCTACAAGCCCGCAATGGTCAAGTTCCTGCGGGACATGATCGCCATTCCTTCCGAGTCCTGCGAGGAAGAGGGCGTCGCCAAGCGCATCGCCGAGGAACTGAAGTCCCTGGGCTATGACAAGGTGGAGTTCGACAAGCTGGGCAACGTCATCGGCTGGATGGGCGAGGGCGATAAGATCATCGCCATCGACAGCCACATCGATACCGTGGGCATCGGCAACATCGCCAACTGGGAAGCCGACCCCTACAAGGGCTACGAGACCGACGACATCATCTACGGCCGCGGCGGTTCCGACCAGGAGGGCGGCATGGCCGCCGCCGCTTACGGCGTGAAGATCATGAAGGATCTGGACCTGCTGCCCAAGGGCTACAAGATGATGGTGGTGGGCTCCGTCCAGGAGGAGGACTGCGACGGTATGTGCTGGCAGTCCATCGTCAACGAGTACTTCAACGGTCCTGAGGACGCCCGTGAGAAGATCGAGTTCGTCATCTCCACCGAGCCCACCGACGGCGGCATCTACCGCGGTCACCGCGGCCGCATGGAGATCCGCGTGGATATGCACGGCGTCTCCTGCCACGGTTCTGCTCCCGAGCGCGGCGACAACGCCATCCACAAGATGGCCGAGGTCATCCTGAACGTCCGCGACCTGAACGAGAACCCCGCTGACGGCTCTACCGAGATCAACGGTCTGGTGAAGATGCTCGATCCCAAGTTCAACCCCGATCATTACGAGGATGCCCGTTTCCTGGGCCGCGGCACCTGCACCACCAGCCAGATCTTCTACACCTCCCCCTCCCGCTGCGCCGTGGCAGATAGCTGCTCTATCTCCATCGACCGCCGCATGACCGCCGGCGAGACCTATCAGTCCTGCCTGAAGGAGATCGAGGACCTGCCCGCCTGCAAGAAGTACGCCAAGGACGTGAAGGTCTCCATGTATATGTATGACCGTCCGGCATGGACCGGCCACGTGTACGAGACCGAGTGCTTCTTCCCCACCTGGATCAACAAGGAGACCGCTCCCCACGTCCAGGCTCTGGTGGACGCGCACCACAACCTGTGGGGCGACAAGCGTCTGATGCCCACCGAGCTGGCCGCTTCCAAGCGTGAGGGACGTCCTCTGACTGACAAGTGGACCTTCTCCACCAACGGCGTGTCCATCCAGGGCCGCTACGGCATCCCCTGCGTCGGCTTCGGCCCCGGCGCCGAGTCTCAGGCTCACGCCCCCAACGAGGTGACCTTCAAGCAGGATCTGGTGACCTGCGCCGCCCTGTACGCCGCCGTTCCCGGCCTGTATAAGCCCGAGAACAAGGACGGCTCTGCCACCAGCTTCCGGCAGGAGCTGACCGGCAACGACATCAAGTAACATCATTCAATAATAAAAAATAAGGAGAAAGAAAAATGAGCAAGACTGTTGAGCTGGCACGCCATCTGTCCACCCTGAACATCAACAATATGTACAAGACCGATTTCTATTGGACTTGGGACAAGACCGATGACGAGATCGACGCCATCTTCACCGTGGCCGACGCTCTGCGCGACCTGCGAGAGCGCAACAAGAGCACCCGCGTGTTCGATTCCGGCCTGGGCATCTCCATCTTCCGCGACAACTCCACCCGTACCCGCTTCTCCTTCGCCTCCGCCTGCAACCTGCTGGGCCTGGAGGTCCAGGACCTGGACGAGAAGAAGTCCCAGATCGCCCACGGCGAGACCGTCCGCGAGACCGCGAACATGGTGTCCTTCATGGCCGACGTCATCGGCATCCGCGACGATATGTTCATCGGCGAGGGCCACAAGTATCAGAAGACCTTCATGGACGCCGTGAAGGAAGGCTATCGTGACGGCATCCTGGAGCAGCAGCCCACCCTGGTCAATCTGCAGTGCGACGTGGATCACCCCACCCAGTGCATGGCCGATATGCTGCACGTCATCCACTACTTCGGCGGCGTGGAGAACCTGAAGGGCAAGAAGGTCGCTATGACCTGGGCCTATTCTCCCTCCTACGGCAAGCCCCTGTCCGTGCCTCAGGGCGTCATCGGTCTGTTCACCCGCTTCGGCATGGACGTGACCCTGGCCCATCCCGAGGGATACGACGTTATGCCCGAGGTGGAAGAGGTCGCCCGCAAGAACTGCGAGAAGTACGGCTCCAAGTTCCACAAGACCAACGACATGAAGGAAGCCTTCAAGGATGCCGACATCGTGTATCCCAAGTCCTGGGCCTCCTATGCCGCTATGGAAGAGCGCACCAAGCTGTACGCCGCCGGTGACAAGGCCGGTATCGACGCTCTGGAGCAGAAGCTGCTGGCGCAGAACGCCGAGCACAAGGATTGGGCCTGCACCGAGGACATGATGAAGCTGACCAAGGACGGCAAGGCTCTGTACCTGCACTGCCTGCCCGCCGACATCACCGGCGTCTCCTGCAAGGAGGGCGAGGTGGACGCTTCCGTGTTCGATCGCTATCTGGTTCCTCTGTACAAGCAGGCTTCCTACAAGCCCTACATCATCGCCGCCATGATCTTCATGGCCCAGGTGAAGGATCCCGTCAAGGCTCTGATGGAGATGGACGAGACCAAGGATACCCGCCGGATCTTCTAATAGAACCACACACATATCCCGCAACAGCGGCGGCCGCGCCGCCGCTGTTGCCTTTTTATGACATTTCACTTTACGAGGTAATTACTATGTCTAAACGTATCGTCATCGCCCTGGGCGGCAACGCGCTGGGCAACACCGCTGCCGAGCAGCTCCAGCTGGTCACCGAGACCGCCAAGTCCATCGTCGACCTGATCGCCGCCGGCAACGAGGTGGTGGTGGCCCACGGCAACGGCCCCCAGGTGGGCATGATCAATCTGGGTCTGAGCACCGCCGCCGAGGCCAAGGCCATCAAGGCCGATATGCCGTTCCCCGAGTGCGGCGCTATGTCCGAGGGCTACATCGGCTACCACCTGCAGCAGGCCATCGGCAACGAGCTGATGAGCCGCGGCATGGACAAGCCCGTGGCTACTATCGTCACCCAGACCGTCGTGTCCAAGGACGACCCCGCGTTCCAGAACCCCACCAAGCCCGTGGGCGCGTTCTACGACAAGGAGACCGCCGACCGCATCGCCACCGAGAAGGGCTACACCATGGTAGAGGACGCCGGCCGCGGCTACCGCCAGGTCGTTCCCTCCCCCAAGCCCTTTGACATCGTGGAGAAGGCCTCCATCAAGGCGCTGGTGGACGCCGGCCACGTGGTCATCGCCGTGGGCGGCGGCGGCATCCCCGTGGTGCTGGAGAACGGCAAGCTGTCCGGCACGCCCGCCGTCATCGACAAGGACTTCGGCAGCGAGCTGCTGGCTGAACTGCTGGACGCCGATATGCTCATCATCCTCACCGCCGTGGAGAAGGTGGCTATCAACTTCAACAAGCCCGACCAGAAGGGTCTGGACGACCTGACCCCCGCCGAGGCGTACAAGTACATGGAGGAGAACCAGTTCGCCAAGGGCTCTATGCTGCCCAAGGTCCAGGCCGCCGTCAAGTTCGCCGAGTCCAAGGCCAGCCGCACCGCCCTCATCACCCTGCTGGAGAAGGCCAAGGACGGCATCGAGGGCAAGACTGGTACTCGCGTCCATCAGTGAGCGCTCCGCGCCTGTCTCCCCCGCGTTATCACGTTTGCCCGCCCTCGATGGCCGTCCGCCATTGAATTTTTGGCCCTTCGCGCAGCGAAGCGCCAGCGGCGCCGCCGCTGGCATCGAGGGCAAGACGGGTACGAGAGTGCATCAGTAACTGTTCTTTTTGTCTCACACATACGATTTTTCAAGCACAGCCTGCGGCAGCGCCGCAGGCTGTGCTTTTCTCTGCCCGCCAGCAAAATCCCCTCTTCTGCCTCCCATTCAGAACATCTATTTCGCGGGCAAAATTTCTGCTTAATGCCGTATATTGCACAAGTTTGGCAAAGTTTTTTTGTGCGTCACAAAGAAATTTTGCCGTAATTCACATTTTCTGTTGAAATTCACAACGATTACCTGTATAATACCTTTGTCCTCGCGCAGAGAGTGAATACCGGGCGCAGGCCCGTTGTTCAGATGCACGTCAAAATTTGCCTTACTTTCAGACGTGCGTCACATATTTTAAGGAGGAAAACAAGAATGAAAAAGTTCCTTGCAATGCTCCTCGCACTGGTCATGGCTCTGAGCCTGGTGGCCTGCGGGAAGAAGGACGAGACCCCGGCGGATGACGGCAACAAAGATGCCGAGCCTACCGCCACGGTCAAGGTGGGCTTCATCACCCTGCACGATGAGAACTCCACCTACGACCTCAACTTCATCAACGGTGCAAAGGAAGCCATCGCTAACCTGGGTCTGACCGCGGATGACTACATCCTGAAGACCAACGTTCCCGAGGGCCAGGAGTGCTACGAGGCCGCTGTCGATATGGTCGACAAGGGCTGCAACATCATCTTCGCCGACAGCTTCGGTCATGAGCCTTACATGATCCAGGCCGCTCAGGAGAACCCTGACGTCCAGTTCTGCCACAGCACCGGCACTCGCGCTCACACCGAGGGCCTGGCCAACTACCACAACGCTTTCGCCTCCATCTATGAGGGCCGCTACCTGGCCGGTATCGCTGCCGGTCTGAAGCTGAACGCCATGATCGACGCCGGCGACATCACCGCCGACGAAGCTCTGGTGGGCTATGTTGGCGCTTACACCTACGCCGAAGTGGTTTCCGGCTACACCTCCTTCTTCCTGGGCGTTCGCTCTGTCTGCCCCACTGCTACCATGAAGGTCACCTTCACCGGCAGCTGGTATGACGAGGCTCTGGAGAAGGAAGGCGCTCAGAAGCTGATCGACCTGGGCTGCAAGCTCATCAGCCAGCACGCTGACTCCCTGGGTGCTCCTACCGCCTGCGAGAACGCCGGTATCCCCAACGTCTCCTACAACGGTTCTACCCAGGCCGCTGCCCCCAACACCTACATCATCTCCTCCCGCATCAACTGGGCTCCCTACTATGAGTACGCCATCAAGGCTGTCATGGACGGCACTGCGATCGACACCGACTGGACCGGCACTCTGGCCACCGGCTCTGTGGTCCTGACCGACCTGAACACCGCTGTTGCCGCCGAGGGCACTGCTGACGCCATTGCCGCTGCCCAGGCCAAGCTGCAGAGCGGCGAGCTGCACGTGTTTGACACCGCTACCTTCACCGTGAAGGGCGAGACCCTGACCTCCTACATGGCCGACGTCGATACCGACGCTGACTACACCCCCGACACCGAGGTCGTGCACGACGGTTACTTCTCCGAGTCCGAGTTCCGTTCCGCTCCTTACTTCGATCTGGAGATCGACGGCATCGAGCGTCTGGACGTGGCGTTCTAAGCGACGCACTGCAACTGAAGAAAGGGCTGCTTTGCAGCCCTTTCTTTTTTTGTGCGCCCGTTTTTTCTTCTCCCGCAACTTATTTTGACGATTTACACAAAAGGAACGATTTTTTCTTGTGTAACCTCACACTCTTTGTGTGTACCTGACAATTTTTTTGCGATTTTTGATTTACAAGCATCGACATCTATGGTAGAATAAACCGTATGGAATTTACCCCCGGCGTGCTACGAGGTGTTGCAGCCATCTGCGCCGAAAGAAAGGATGACAGCCTTGGAAAAGAAATGCGCGATCAAAATGGAGAATATCACCAAGCGATTCGGCAGCAAGGTCATCGCAAACAAAAATGTGAACCTTGACCTGTACGAAGGTGAGATCCTGTCCCTGCTGGGTGAAAACGGCAGCGGCAAGACCACGCTGATGAATATGCTCTCCGGCATCTACTTCCCCGACGAGGGACAGATCTACATCCACGACAAGCCTGTGACCATCGCCTCTCCCAAGGATGCCTTTGACCTTGGTATCGGCATGATCCACCAGCACTTCAAGCTGGTCGACCTCTTCACCGCCACGGAGAATATCATCCTGGGCCTGGAGGGCAAGCTGGACCTGAACAACGCCCGCCAGAAGGTCAAGGACATCTGCGACAAATACGGCTTCGACATCGATCCCGACATGAAGATCTACGATATGTCGGTTTCCCAGAAGCAGACCGTGGAGATCGTCAAGGTGCTGTACCGCGGCGCGGACATCCTGATCCTGGATGAGCCCACCGCCGTGCTGACCCCCCAGGAGACCGATAAGCTGTTCACCGTCATGCGTAACATGAAGGCGGACGGCAAGTCCCTGATCATCATCACCCACAAGCTCCACGAGGTGCTGGACGTGTCCGACCGCGTGGCCGTCCTCCGCAAGGGCGAGTACATCGGCGACGTGCTGACCAAGGACGCCGACCAGCAGTCCCTCACCGACATGATGGTGGGCCACAGCGTGGCGCTGAACATCAACCGTCCCGAGCCCGTCAACGTCACGCCCCGCCTGAAGGTGGAGGGCCTGACCGTGTACGATGAGCTGGGCGTCAAGCGTCTGGACAACGTGACCTTCGACGTCAACGCCGGCGAGGTGCTGGGCGTGGCCGGTATCGCCGGCTCCGGTCAGCGCGAGCTGCTGGAGTCCATCGCCGGACTGTACCCTGTGGCCTCCGGCACGGTGACGTACATCGACCCCAAGACCAACGAAGAGAAGAACCTGGTGGGCATGGACCCCATGGACATCCGCAAGAGCGGCGTGGCCATGAGCTTCGTCCCCGAGGATCGACTGGGCATGGGCCTGGTGGGCTCTATGGGCATGACGGGCAACATGATGCTCCGCTCCTGGCGTAAGGGCGCCAGCATCTTCCTGGACCGCAAAGATCCGGAAGCGCTGGCCCAGCGCATCTGGCAGGAGCTGGAGGTGGTCACGCCCAGCACCAGCTTCCCCGTCCGCCGTATGTCCGGCGGCAACGTGCAGAAGGTGCTGGTGGGCCGCGAGATCGCCCAGCAGCCCTCCGTGCTGATGACCGCCTACGCCGTCCGCGGTCTGGACATCAACACCTCTTATACGATTTACAACCTGCTCACGGAGCAGAAAATGAAGGGCGTCGCCGTCGTGTACGTGGGCGAGGACCTGGACGTGCTGCTGGAGCTGTGCGACCGCATCGTGGTGCTCTGCGGCGGTCAGGTCTCCGGCGTTGTGGACGGCCGCAAGACCAACAAACTGGAAGTGGGCGCGCTGATGACCCGCGTGGAAGGAGGCAAGGCAGATGAATAAGAAGGGTTCTCTCTTTCACATTTCCAAGCGCGATGCGCTGCCTCTGCCCAAGGCGCTGCTGATCCGCGGCGGCATCCTGGTGCTGGCGCTGGTGTTCTGCGGTCTGGTCACCACCCTGCTGACGGGCCAGAACCCCATCGAGGTCTACGGCACGATCCTGGACGGCGCATTCGGCTCTTCCCGCCGTATCGGCGTCACCGCCCGCAACGTGGCCGTTCTGCTGGGTATCTCCCTGGCCGTCACCCCCGCGTTCAAGATGCGCTTCTGGAACATCGGCGCGGAAGGTCAGACCCTGATCGGCTGTCTGGCCACCACCACCTGCATGATACTGCTGGGCGGCAAGGTGCCCTCCGGCGTTCTGATCCTGATCTCCTTCGTGGCCGCCCTGCTGGCCGGCGCTCTGTGGGGCTTCCTGCCCGCCTTCTTCAAGGCCAAGTGGAACACCAACGAGACGCTGTTCACCCTGATGATGAACTACATCGCCATGCAGCTGGCCTCCTACTTCATCATCGTGTGGGAAGTGCCCAAGGGCGCGGGCAAGATCGGCATCATCAACCAGTCCACCCGGGCCGGCTGGCTGCCTGAGATCGGCAATGCCTACATACTGCCCATCATCATCGTGGCCATTATGACCGTGGCCATGTACGTGTACCTGACCTACAGCAAGCACGGCTATGAGATCGCCGTGGTGGGCGAGAGCCAGCGCACCGCCAGCTATGCCGGTATCAAGGTGGACCGCGTCATCATCCGCACCATGATCCTCTCCGGCGCGCTGTGCGCCCTGATGGGCTTCGTGATGACCGCCGGCATCGACCACACCCTGACCACCACCATCGTGGACAGCCGCGGCTTCACCGCCGTCATGGTCTCCTGGATGTCCAAGTTCAACCCCTTCGTCATGATCGCCGCTTCCCTGCTGCTGGTGACCATGGACCGCGGCGCCAGCGAGGTAGCCAGCGCTTTGAGCCTGAACCACTCCTTCGCCGACATTCTGACCGGTATCATCCTGTTCTTCATTATTGCTACCGAGTTCTTCATCACCTACAAGGTCACTCTGCGCAAGAGCAGCAAAAAGGAGGCGTAACGGATGGGTTTCAACTTTATTTCTTTCTTTCCCCGGGCCGTTATGCAGGGCATTCCCCTGCTGTTCGGCAGCACCGGCGAGATCCTGACGGAGAAATCCGGCAACCTGAACCTGGGTATCCCCGGCATCATGTACGTGGGCGGCATCAGCGGCGTTATCGGCTCGTTCTTCTATGAGCAGGCCGTCCCCGCCGCGGAGATGAACGGCTTCCTGGCCATCATGATCCCCATTCTGTGCTCCCTGCTGGGCTCTCTGCTGATGGGTCTGCTGTACTGCTTCCTGACCGTCACCCTCCGGGCCAACCAGAACGTCACCGGTCTGGCCATGACCACCTTCGGCGTGGGCGTGGGCAACTTCTTTGGCGGCTCGCTCATCAAGCTGACCAGCAGCGAAGTCCCCTCCATCGCCCTGTCCAACACCAGCCTGTTCTTCAAGACCACCCTTCCCGGCGCCAACAGCACCGGCTGGTTCGGCCAGCTGTTCCTGTCCTACGGCTTCCTGGCCTATGTGGCCATCATCGTCGCCCTGGGCGCGTCCTACTTCCTGAACCACACCCGTCCCGGCCTGCACCTGCGCGCCGTGGGCGAGAGCGCCTCTACCGCCGACGCCGCCGGTATCAACGTGACCAAGTACAAGTACCTGGCCACCTGCATCGGCTCGATGATCGCGGGCCTCGGCGGACTGTACTACGTTATGGACTACGCCAACGGCGTGTGGTCCAACAACGCCTTCGGCGACCGCGGCTGGCTGGCCATCGCGCTGGTCATCTTCACCATCTGGCGGCCCAATGTCAGCATTCTGGCCTCCATCCTGTTCGGCGGCCTGTATATCCTGAACATCTACCTGCCCGTGGGTGCGCACATGGAGATCAAGGAGCTGTACAAGATGCTCCCCTATGTGATCACCCTGATCGTGCTGATCGTCGTGTCTCTGCGTAAGAAGCGGGAGGATCAGCCCCCTGCGTCCCTCGGTCTCTCCTACTTCCGCGAGGAACGCTGACCCAAGAACAAAAAGAGTAGGCCGCTTGCGGCCTGCTCTTTTTCTCTACCTATTTTCCATCTGAAAGGAGAAACGCCATGTCCTCCCTGCTCATTAAAAATATCGCCCAGCTGGTCACCTGCGACGACGCGGACCGCATCCTCCGGGATGTGGACGTGTACTGCGAGAACGGCTTCATCAAGGCCATCGGTCCGCAGCTGGATGTCACCGCCGACGAGACCATCGACGGCAGCCATATGTTCTGCTATCCCGGTCTGGTGAACACCCACCACCACCTGTATCAGGTGTTCTCCCGCAACCTGCCCCAGGTGCAGAACATGGAGCTGTTCGACTGGCTCAGGACGCTGTACGAGATCTGGAAAAACCTGGACGCGGAGGTGATCCGCCTGTCCAGCCTCACCGGCATGGGTGAGCTGATGAAGCACGGCTGCACCACCTGCTTCGACCACCACTATGTGTTCCCCGCCCACAGCGGCGACCTGTTGGAGGCCCAGTTTGCCGCCGCCGATGCGCTGGGCATCCGTATGTACGCCAGCCGGGGCAGCATGGACCTCAGCGTCAAGGACGGCGGCCTGCCGCCGGACAGCGTGGTGCAGACGGTGGACGAGATCATGGCCGACAGCGTCCGCTGCATCGAGGAATACCACGACGAACGTTACGGCGCGATGCACCGGGTGGCCCTCGCCCCCTGCTCCCCCTTCTCCGTGTCGGCGGAGCTGCTGCGGCAGAGCGCCATGCTGGCCCGCCAGTATCATGTCCGCCTCCACACCCATCTGTGCGAGACGAAGGACGAGGAGAACTTCATGCTGGCCCGGGAGGGCATCCGCCCGCTGGAATACATGGCCCGGCTGGGCTGGTTGGGCAAGGATGTGTGGTTCGCCCACGGCATCCACTTCAACGACGAGGAGCTGCGCCTGTTGGCCCAGACCGGCACAGGCGTGGCCCACTGCCCCATCAGCAATATGAAGCTGTCCAGCGGCATCGCCCGCATCCCGGAGATGCTGGCGCTGGGCGTGCCGGTGGGTCTGGCGGTGGACGGCAGCGCCTCCAACGACGGTTCAAACCTGCTGGAGGAGCTGCGGGTGGCCTTCCTGCTCCACCGGCTCAACGCCAGCCGTCAGGCCCCCACCGGCTACGACGTGCTGAAAATGGTCACCCGGGGCAGCGCCCGGCTGCTGGGCCGGGACGACATCGGCCAGGTGACGGAGGGCAAGTGCGCTGATCTGTTCCTTATCGACAGCCGCCGGCTGGAGTTGGTGGGCTGTGACTGCGACGCCGGCTCGGTGCTGGGTACAGTGGGCGTCCGCGGGCCGGTGGACTACACCGTGGTCCACGGCCGCGTTACGGTCCGCCAGGGCCGCCTCGTCACGGTGGATGAGGAACGGGTGGCCGCCGAAGCCAACGCCAAGTGCCGCGACTATCTGGCGCAGGCGTGATCCTTCTTTGTCGTTCTTTGCGGGTTTTTAACGTACAAATGTGAATTTTTGTTCAAATTCGACCTGCTTTTATTTACATATTTCCGTTTTTGTGCTATAATAGTTCTAATATGTAACCACCCCCGCTGGAAAGGAAGTCGATTTGAAAAAGTACGTCCCCACTTACGAAGGCACGCTGCGCAAGAAGGCGCTGGAGGTGCCCCGCTGCATCAGCGATTGCAGCGGTATCCGCGTGTTTGGCCGCCGCATCAAGTCTCTGGTGTTCAGCACCGACGTGGCCATCATCAAAAACATCAACGCTGACGCGGTCATCGCCGTCTACCCCTTCACCCCCCAGGCCGGTATCACCCAGGCCATCATCGGCGTGTCCGACGTGCCGGTGTTTGTGGGTGTGGGCGGCGGCCTGACCAAGGGCCAGCGCTCCGCCCAGATCGCCGCCTTTGCCGAGCATCAGGGCGCGTTCGGCGTGGTCTGCAACTCGTTCATGGACGAGGACACCGTCCGCATGATCAAGGAGACTGTGGAGATCCCCGTGGTCTACACCGTGGTATCGGAGAAGATCGACCTGGAGCGCAAGCTGGCCACCGGCCTGGACTTTATCAACGTATCCGGCGCGGACCGCACGCCACAGATCGTGGCGGAGATACGCCAGCGCTATCCGGAGCTGCCCATCATCGCCACCGGCGGCCCAACGGAGGACACCATCCGCGCCACCATTCAGGCTGGGGCGAACGCCATTACATACACCCCGCCCAGCAACGGCCAGCTGTTCGCCAAGGATATGCGCCGCTACCGCCAATGGTACGCGGAAAACGGCGACGAGGAGAACTGAGCAAAAAAAGAAGCGCCTGCAGGCGCTTCTTTTTTGCTTATTCTCAGATCTTGATCAGCTCGTACTCCCGCGTGCCGATGCCGATCTTCTCGCCATGCTCCAGGCAGCTCCGCCAGTTGGTGTCCGGATGGATGTGCTGGAAATGGTCGTGCTTGTGCTCAATTTCCTCCCCCGCGTCGTCCACGGCAGAGCCGCGCAGCGGTGTCTGGGCGTTCACCGCGTCCACGCAGGCCATGTCCAGCGCCACCGGGTCAAAGGAGGCAAACATACCCACGTTGGGCACGATGGCCATATCGTTCTCCGAGTGGCAGTCGCAGTTGGGGGACACATCGATGACCAGGGAAATGTGGAAGCAGGGCCGCCCATCCACCACCGCCTTGGTGTACTCGGCGATCTTGCGGTTCAGGTTGGCGGTGGTCTCGTCCCAGTGGATCTGCACCGCGTTCTTGGGACAGACGGCGATGCAGCGGCCGCAGCCAACGCACTTGTCGTGGTCGATATGGGCCTTGCGGTTCTCGATGATGGGCGCGCCGTGGGCGCAGATCTTCCGGCACTGGCCGCAGCCGATGCAGAGCCTCTCGTCCACATGGGGCTTGCCCGCGTTGTGCTGCTCCATCTTGCCGGCGCGGCTGCCGCAGCCCATGCCGATGTTCTTCAGACAGCCGCCGAAGCCCGCCGTCTCGTGGCCCTTGAAGTGGGTCAGGGAGATGAACACGTCCGCGTCCATCACGGCGCGGCCGATCTTGGCGCTCTTCACATACTCGCCGCCCACCACCGGCACTTCCACCTCGTCGTTGCCCTTCAGGCCGTCGGCGATGAGGATCTGACAGCCGGTGGTCATGGGGTTGAAGCCGTTGAGCATGGCGCTGTCCAGGTGGTCCAGCGCGTTCTTGCGGCCGCCCACGTACAGGGTGTTGCAGTCCGTCAGGAACGGCTTACCGCCACGCTCCTTCACGAAGTCGGCCACGGTCTTGGCCCAGTTGGGCCGCAGGAACGCCAGATTGCCCGGCTCACCGAAATGCAGCTTGATGGCCACGTATTTGTCGGCAAAGTCGATGTCCCCCATGCCCGCCGTTTTCATAAGGCGGGTCAGCTTCTGCTGCAAATTCTCGTGGAAGTCCGCCCGCAGGTCGGCAAAATATACCTTGGATGCCATAGTAAGGCCCTCCCTCTCTCGAAATGGTACATTTATGATACCACATTTCCCGGAAATATGCTATACTGTTTTTTGAGAGGAGGTGCGCCATGCGTATACTGACCCACACCGTCGCCGCCGGTGAGGACGGCCTTACCGTCAAGCAGCTGCTCCGCAGCCTGTGGCATATCGACCATGCTCTGCTGAGCCGTCTGAAGTTCCGCAGCGCCATCACCCTGAACGGCGCGCCCGTCACCGTCCGGGCTGTGGCCCGCACCGGCGACCTGCTGTGCGCCGACGTGTCCGATCCACCCGGAGAGAACCCCCACATCCAGCCGGTGGACTTTCCGCTGGACGTGCTGTACGAGGACGACGACCTGCTGCTGCTGAACAAGCCCGCCGGCATCGCCCTCCACCCTGCCGCCCTGACGGAAGAGCCGGTGACGCTGGCCGGGGCGGTGGCCTTTTACCTCCGCAGCGACACGTTCCACGCCGTGAACCGGCTGGACCGGGGCACGACCGGCGTTATGGCCGTGGCCAAGACCGGCTTTGTTCACGCCCGCTGCATGGCCCAGCTCCACACCCCGGATTTTCAGCGGGACTACCGGGCCGTGTGCGAGGGCGTGCCCCAGCCCCCGGAGGGGGACATCGACCTGCCCCTGGGACGGGCGGAGGGGTCGCTGCTGCGGCGGCAGCCTGACCCGGCGGGGCAGACCGCCCACACCCACTATCAGGTGCTGGAAACGGCCCAGGGCCGCGCCCTGCTGCGGCTGACGCCCACCACAGGCCGTACCCACCAGCTGCGGGTGCACATGGCCGCCATCGGCCACCCCCTCACCGGCGACTGGCTCTACGGCACAGAGGACAAGGCCCTCATCGCCCGCCCGGCGCTCCACAGCTATCACCTGCGGATGCTGCACCCGGTCACCGGCGCGGTCATCGATGTCACCGCCCCCCTGCCGGAGGATATACAGCGGCTGTTGAAGGAGGAACGTCTATGAATTTTCGCCTGTTAACCGCAAAGGAATACCCCCGCTGGTATCACGACCAGCTATCCGAGGCTTTTGTCCCGCAGGAACGCAAGCCTCTGCCCGATATTCTCCGTCTGCTGGAGGAAGGACGTTACGAGGTATGGGGACTGTTTGACGAAGATGAGCTGCTGAGTTACGCCGCCCTGTGGAAAAATGCGACAATACCACTGGTACTGCTGGACTATCTGGGAACCACACGCGCTCGTCGTAATGAAGGGCTGGGCAGTGATATGCTTTTGCGGCTGGAGCAGCAGGGACGGCCTCTGGTAGCGGAGGCGGAGTTTCCTGTGCCAGGAGGCAGTGACGCGGAAAACGCACTGCGTCTGCGGCGTATCCAGTTTTATATTCGCAATGGGTTCACTCCCGCCTATATCATGTCCACCTGCGGCATGGTCTGGCAGGCGCTGCTGTGTGGCACTGTCGAACCGTTGGAAAATATCATGGCGCAGCACAAGACGCTGTACGGCGACGTGCGGACAGACGTGGTCATTCCCCTACCCGAGGGGCAAACTCCTCAGCCTCCCTACTGGATGATCTAATAAAGCAACGACCGGCTCACGCCGGTCGTTGCTGTCACAGATCCACTTTTTCGTAGCGCTTGGCTGAGGCGCGGAATGTGAGGGCCATGACGCCCGCGTAGATGATGATACTACCGATCAACACCGGCAGCAGCCGCAGCTGGGTGGCCGCGTCCATGTCGTCCAGCCACATCAGGCCCGGGAAATGGGGCAGCGCCTCGAACACGATCATCGCCAGCGTGGTGGGGATGACGGCCTTGAGGAAGGCCACGCCCACCTTGTAGCCGTTGGCATAGAAGGACGGCAGGAACACGGCGTTGAACACGGCATACAGCAGGAAGCCCGCCGCCAACAGGGCCGCGTTGGGGTCAAGCCCCACCAGATTGTCCTTCCCCGGCTGCAAATGGGCTGCCAGCAGCGAGCAGGGGATCAGCACCACCAGCGACAGCACCTCGATGATGACCACGAACGCGCACCCGGCCTTCACCGTGTCCCGCTTTGGCACAGGCAGCAGCGCGGAATAGTAGATGTCCTTCTGCTCCCGTATGTTCAAAAATGTGAAGAACAGCCCCAGCATCACATAGAAGAAGATCACGGTGTACGGGTAGTTGGGGATGAGCACCATGATGCCGAACAGGCAGAAAATGGGCGTCATGGGGTGGCACACCAGCCGGAACTCTTTATATAATAGCGCTTTCATCCAGCGGCCTCCTTTCCACCTTGACGATGATGTCCTCCAGCGTGTCGCCCATATCCCGGTACTGCGCCCGGAAATCGCCGATAGCGCCGCTGTACTGCATAATGCCATCCTTGATGAACGCGATGTGGGTGGCGCATTTCTCCAGGTCCGACGTGATGTGGGTGGAGAACAGCACGCTCCGCGTGCCGTCGGCCACGATGCGGCCCAGCAGCTCCGTCAGCTCGTCCCGGGACACCGGGTCAAGGCCGCTGGTGGGCTCGTCCAGGATCAGCAGCTTGGCGCTGTGGCTCAGGGCCAGGGCGATCATGTATTTCACCTTCATGCCGCTGGACAGCTGGTCCACCCGCTTGCCCTCGTCCAGGGCGAAAAGCTGCAGGTAGTGACGGTACTTGTCCTCGTCCCAGTTGTCATAGAACCGCCGGGTCACGTCGGTGATGACGCCGATCTTTTTCTTGGGGTAGAAGTCGATGCCGCCCAGCACCACGCCCAGCTCACGGCGGATGGCCGCCTCGTTGGCGGCGTAGTCCATGCCGAACACCCGCACCGCGCCCTCGTCGGGGTGGACCATGCCCAGAATGGACTTCAGCGTGGTGGATTTGCCCGCGCCGTTGCGCCCGATGAAGCCCATCACCGCGCCCTGGGGCACGGCGAAGGACACGTGATCCAGGGTAAAGGCCGGGTAGCGCTTCGTCAGTCCCTGTACCTCCAGTACATTCATTCGTCCTCACCCTCCTCGTCTTCGTCCTCCGGCAGCGCGGCAAACACCTTGCGCAGCATGGGGTTCAGCTTCTCCGCCGTCTGCAGGGCCAGTCCCTTTTTCTTGTCTGCCAGCAGCACCAGCGTGTCGCCAGGCTGAAGGCCGAACATATCCCGGGCCTCCTTGGGGATGACGATCTGCCCCTTCGGCCCGAGCCTGACACTGCTCATATAGTAGCGTTCCTTTTTATCCATGCGCCCTCCTGTTTGTATGATTGGTATAACTTTTCTTACTTTTCTGCATTTTATACCCGAACAGACGGATTGTCAAGAGATAGTTTTCGTGGTATACTGATATATAGAAACACACAAGGAGTACGCTCATGAACCTATGTGACCGCAACGACATACAGACCCTGCTGGCCCGCCACGGCTTCCGCTTTGCCAAGTCCCTGGGGCAGAACTTTCTTATCGAGGGCTGGGTGGCGGAGGATATCGCCGCCGCCGGATGCCCGGAGGGCTGCGGCGTGCTGGAGGTAGGCCCGGGCATCGGCGCGCTGACGGTGCAGCTGGCCCGCCGGGCGGAGAAGGTGGTGTCGGTGGAGCTGGACCGCCGGCTGCCGCCGGTGCTGGCGGAGACCATGGCCGACTGCCCCAACTTCACACTGGTGGAGAGCGACGTGATGCAGCAGGATCTGTCCGCGCTGGTGCGGCAGCATTTTGGCGGCCTGCACTCGGTGCTGTGCGCCAACCTGCCCTACAACATCACCACGCCGTTTCTCACCGCCTGCGTGGAGGCGGGGTGCTTTGAGAGCCTGACCGTCCTCATCCAGAAGGAGGTGGCGCAGCGCATCTGCGCCGCCCCCGGCACGGCGGACTACGGCGCGTTTACGCTGCTGATGCAGTATTACACCCGGCCGGAGCTGCTGTTCACCGTGCCCAACACCTGCTTTTTGCCGCCGCCCAAGGTCACGTCCGCCGTGGTGCGGTGCGTCACCCGGGAAACGCCGCCGGTGCAGGTCAAGTCTGTGGACGCTTTCTGGCGCACCGTCCGGGCGGGGTTCGCCCTGCGGCGGAAAACGCTGGTGAACAGTTTGCAAACCGGCTGGCAGCTGCCCAAGGAGCAGCTCACCGCCATCGTCACGGGCTGCGGTCTTGATCCCGCCGTTCGGGGCGAGCGGCTGGGACTGGAGGAATACGCACGGCTGGCGGACGCGCTGTATGAGGCGGCACAGTGAGTTGACATAAAATATCTCCCGCGGCGCTGCCGCGGGAGATATTTTATGCTGCGGGATTTTTCATTGTGGGCACGGGGGACGGATCGCCGCGCCGGTGACACTATGCGGAGACGGCGGGAGGGGCAGAGCCCCTCCCCTACACGCGGTTTTACGATGGCGCTGCTGAAATCTATCCCTCACTCTGTCAGGGCAGGGGTTTCCAGCGGCGATAGCGCAGCGAGCCGACTACGACGGGGCAATTTACTGCGCGGGCAAAGGGCTCGGTCAGCGCCGGGGAAAAGTCGGGGTCATCTATCTGGTTTACATAAATTACGTCAAAGCCGCCCTCGGCCATCAGCACCCGGGCCGCCAGCTGCGGGGTGATGACCGCGTCCTCCGTCACCCCCGCCAGGGCGGCGTACAGCGCAGGGCGGTGGGCCGCCTGGCGGATGGACTGCCCGAAGGCGGACGCCCCCAGCACGCACACCGTCCGCCGCCGCTGGGGCGGCAGGACGGGCTCCCACGTCTCGTGGGCCTTGGCGGGCAGGCGCTTTGAGCCGTCCGCCTCCACCAGCACAAAATCCGCCGCCGTCTCCCAGCCGGGGAAGTCCGGCGCGGTGAGCTTGCCCTCCGCCGTGAAGCTGCCGGCGCAGGCCGCGCCGTGGGCCGTCAGCGCCGCTGTCAGCTCCGCCGCTGTGGCCGCGAAGGGGTACTGGGGCGGCCTCATGATATGGGTGGTGGTGGCCAGCAGCACCGTACCGTAAGGCCGCAGCTCCTCCGCCAGCTCGTACAGCAGGCTGGTCTTGCCGCCGCTGCCCATCACCGCCGTCAGCCCCTTTTCTATTCCCAGCAATTCCCACAACTGTGCCATGACGCCGCCTCCTCTGTTTTCCCCATATTACCACGTTTGACCGCCGCGCGCAACGAAATCCGGCGTAGAAGTTCCGCTTTTGCCGCCGTCATCCCACAAAACTTGACAAAAATGGTGGGAAGTGCTATACTCCAAAAGTCTTTCTGTTTGGTAACAAAAGTTACAAATAGTTTCAATTCTATTGCCGTGCCCTGTTTGGAATGCCATTGGCGCGGCTATACTTCGAGGTACTATGGAAAGAATGGAAGCAACAACACACCGGCACATCACCCCGGTCACCGTGTGCCAGGCCATACACAACGTGCCGTACCACGTGACGGGCTGGCTCATCCGGGCCGTCCGCGATGTGGGCCGCTGCTTCGCCTGGACGTGGGACGCGGTGGTCTGCGAGTGCCGCCGTGACGCGCTGGCGCTGCGCCGCCGGTTTCTCCGGTCCGGCCCGGTCCGCGCGTGGCGCGCCCTGCGCCGTTCGCCGACGCTCAACGGGTTCGCCGCCGCGCTGCGTACCAACCCGCTGGTGCGGCTAATGACCATGATCGCGGTGACGGCGCTGGTGTTCGTGGGGGCGGTGAACTACGATCCGCCCCGGACGGTGGACGCCATCTGCATCGTGGTGGACGGCGACGGCCCCCACGTGCTGGACCAGCGCAGCGAGACGCACTCCTACCGCGACCTGCTGCTGCAGCGCAGCGTGGGCGACAACACATTGCAGCTGGTCCTGCAGCCGGGGCGCACTGTTACCGTGAACCACGCCGGGCAGGTCAGCACCTACACCACCCACGCGGAACGGCTGGGCACGTTCCTGTACCGGAACGGCATCGTTCTGGGCGAGAATGAGATGGTGGAGCTGAACACCACCGGCGACCAGCTGGCCCTCCACATCAGCCACACGCTGACATACCAGCACTATGTGGTGGTGGAGACGGACTACCAGGTGCGGCGCATCGCCGATCCCCTGATGGACAAGGGGACGGAGCAGGTGCTGCGTAAGGGCGTAAAGGGCCAGGTCGTGGAGACGTATGAGGACACGGTGGTCAGCGGCGAGGTGGTGTCCACCAAGTATGTGGGCGCCAGCCACGACACGTCCCACGCGGAGATCGTGCTGTACGGCACACGGGTCTATGAGGTGGAACGGGACGACACCATCGCAGAGGATCACCCCAACGAGAATGGAGAGGGCGGCTATCTGCTGTTCGCCTCCGGCGACACCATGACGTACTCCAAGGTCATGCTGTGCAACTCCACCGCCTATTACAGCGGCGGCGACGGCGGCGCAGCCTGGACCACGGCGGTGGGCGCCAGCGTGGGGCTGGGTACGGTCGCTGTCGACCCCACGGTCATCCCCTATTACACCAATATGTTCATCCAGACGCCCACCGGCAGCCGGGTCTACGGCATGGGCACGGCGCTGGACTGCGGCGGCGCCATCAAGGGCAACATCGTGGATGTGTGGTTCCCCACCTACGCCGACTGCGTGCGCTGGGGACGACGGAACGTGACGGTGTATATTCTGGATAAGAAAGCATAAAGCGCATAAGAAGAGGGACGCCGAAGGCGTCCCTCTTCTTATGCTTGCAAAACGACGCCGTTTTCTGTATCATGGCAGACAGACGCTTATTATTTATATTGTAAGGAGTACCGCTCATGAAAAGAGTTCTGATCCTGTCCAACGAGGAGAGCGCCGAAAGCCCCGGTCTGATCGCCGACGCGGCGCGCTACGGACTGCCCCGGGGGCTGTGCAACATCCCCAACCTGCAGAGGACTGTGGAGAGTCTGGGGGCATACGAGGCGGTCGTCCTATATCATAAGCAGATCGGCGAGATCGGCCATCTTGCCCCGGACGCCGTCCTCCTGTCCGGTATTTTCACGGACAGGGCGCTGCCCTATGATACGGTGCTGCGCGAGTACGCGGGGGTCATCTCCTGGCTTCGCACGGCGGACATCCCCACCTTCGGCATCTGTCTCGGCCTGCAGCTGATTTGCGCCGCCTTCGGCGTGGGCATCCGGAGACTTCCCGGGGAGGGGGAGTTCGGCTTCAAGCCGCTGTACCGGCAGACGGCGCACCCCCTGCTGGAGGGCGCCGCCCAGCCGCTGCACTGTCTGGAGCTGCACCGGTGCGAGATCGAGCGCGTCCCGGAGGGCTTTTCCCTGCTGCTCAGCTCGGATCTGTGCCGCGGCCAGATGATCGCCCATGCGTCCCGTCCCCTGTTCGGCACGCAGTTTCATCCGGAATTGACTGACGGGCATCATCGGGATGGCATCCAGTTACTGGAAAACTTTCTGCGGCTGTATTGACGGATAACATCGGCGGCGCGCATTTTCGCTGCCGCGGAGGCCATCATATCACATACGCTGATCGCTGGACAACCTGCACTACCCCGTGTACGGCCAGGATGGCGTGGGCAAGGACGGTCTGGAATACGCCGTCTATGGCGACCACATGGCCGGCGGCCGTGTAGTACACACCATCCGCCGCGGTGAGTTCCTGGTCCGCGACGGCAAGTATCAGGGCGAGGACGGCGTTCCCGCCGCTTCCGCCGGTGTGAGAGTGATCAGAAAGCTCCACTGAAAGTATGAAAATAAGAGGAGGACCGCGTGAGCGGTCCTCCTCTTATTTTCTGTCTGTGCGCTTCAGGGGGCAGTTCCGCAGGATCTCCTGCGCCGCCGCTTCGTAGGCGGGCAGGTCTTTGGCCTTGCGGATGGCTTTCAGCGGACGGTCGGTGTCCTCAAAGCTGCCGGAGAGATAGTTCCACAGCTCCCGCATCCGGTGCAGCACCGGCGTGGTGCCGCTGAGGCGGGCTGTATATAGTGCCAGCAGGCGGCCATGGAACGCGGTCAGCTCCTGCCGGGAGGCAGGCGGCCCGCCCCGTGTCTGCCGCAGCAAGGACGGATCGGCCATCAGCCCACGGCCCGTCATCACCGCCGTCACCTGGGGATACTGACGGCAGAACGCTTCCACGTCCGAGGGGGTGAACAGGTCGCCGTTGTAGACCAGCGTGCCGGGGTAAGCATCCAGCGCCCGGTCAAAGGCGTCCCGGTGGACCGCGCCCTTGTAGAACTCCTTCTGCACCCGGGGGTGGACGATCAGCTCCGAGATGGGGTACTTTTCGTACAGCGCCAGCAGGGCGTCCCACTCCGCCGGGTCGCTCCTGCCGATGCGGGTCTTGACGGACACCCGCAGGTCCGGCAGGCCGTCAAATATCTCGCCGAGGCAGCGGTCCAGCTCCTCCGGGTAGGCCAGCAGCCCCGCGCCCTTGTGCTTGGCCGTTACCGTTCCGGAGGGGCAGCCCAGGTTGAAGTTCACCTCCCGGTATCCCCTTTCGTACAGCTCCCGGGCGGCCCAGAGGAAGTGATCGCCCCGGTTTGTCAGCAGCTGGGGCACGGTGTCCGGTTCACCCTGTATCTCATCCAGCTCCTTCTGCTGGAAGCTCAGGTTGGCGTTGGGCGACAGGAACGGGGTGAAGTATTTATCCGCGCCGCCGAACAGCTCCCGGTGGACCTGCCGCCACCAGCAGGTGGTCAGGCCCTCCATGGACGCGGCGTACAGTTTTATGTCAACCATTCAGTGATCCCTCCCATGTCATGTCCCGCACCGGCTCGTAGGCGTATTCCGCCAGCGCCGGGAAGACCTCCGTCACCCGCTCCGGCGCGGCCAGCAGGGCCAGCTTTTTCGCCCGGGGCAGCGTCTTGAAAGCGTATTCCAGCCGGGCCGCCGCCGTTCTGTCATCGCAGCGCCACAGGCCCGCCAGCGCACGGGGCGGATGGGAGCGGGTGTATTTTGCTCCCTTTCCGGCGGCGTGCAGCGCCATGCGGCGGCGCAGGTCGTTGGTCATCCCGGCGTACAGGCTGCCGTCCTGACATGCCAGCACATACACGTAGTACACAGCGCCGCCCCCTTTCTTTCCCCATCATACCCGATATTTCTTGCATTGGCAACCTCTGTATGATAAGATATTGGTTTGGAAAGTGAGGGAGTATCTATGACCCTTTTTGACTACTATCTGCAATACATGACCGAGCTGTGGGAGGGCAAGCGTCCTGCCCCGGAGGGCATCACCCTGCCGGAGGGCGGCGACGAGAACGATCGCATCCAGGCTCTGGGCCAGCAGCTGCAGGCCATGGGCATGGCCAATTTTGTCCGGGCCTGCGCCGCACAGGACGGCACGGAGCTGCCGGAGGAGCTGTTCACCGCCGAGAGCGGCGATCTGGGCGGCTTCCAGGCGTTCCTGCAGGGTGCGGAGGCGTCGGAAGCCGCGTCGGAGCAGCCTGCGACTCCCGATCCCGACGCCAACAAGCACGCCTTCGAGGTGTTTCTGGACTGCATCGCCATGGACGATGGGCTGGTGCAGTACCTGATCGACGTGCTGAAGCGCATGGACCGCAAGGAGTTCTTCAAGCTCAGCCAGATCACCACCAAGCTGGACCTTGACCCAGAGGAGTTTCTCTACTGGCTGGGCCGCCGGGAGCTGTACGCCGGCGAGGAGGAGCAGGCCTGTGCCGCCATGATGGATCACGCCCTGCTGCGGCTGGCGGAGGAGGGACGGCTGGACGTGGTGGCAGCCCTGCTCAGCGGCGACCAAAAGACCTTCGAGGCCCTGCGCTGCGAAGCGCCGGAGCTGGTACACGTCCCCGCCGCCACCTTCGAGTGGTATGAGAAGAACTATCTGGACCGGGATTACCCCATCCGGATCATCATGCGCCTGAACGGCGTACAATTCCCCGACTGAGGTATACACTATGAACGAACAATACACCGCCCTGGGCGTCAGCGACAAGGTTCTGGCGTTCAGCGAGGATATTTTAGCGGGACTGACGGACCGCTTTGCGGACATCGACGGTATCGCCGAGGCCAACCAGCTGAAGGTCATCGCCGCCATGCAGAAGAACCGGGTGGCCGCCAACCACTTTAACCTGTCCACCGGCTACGGCTACGACGACGAGGGCCGGGATAATCTGGAGCGGGTCTATGCCGACTGCTTCGGCGCGGAGGCGGCCCTGGTGCGGCCGCAGATCACCTGCGGCACCCACGCGCTGGCGCTGGCCCTGGGCGCGAACCTGCTGCCCGGCGACGAGCTGCTCAGCCCCGTAGGCGCACCCTACGACACGCTGGAGGAGGTCATCGGCATCCGGCCCTCCGTGGGGTCGCTGAAGGAGTACGGCGTCACCTACCGGCAGACCGACCTGCTGCCCGACGGCAGCTTCGACTATGGCGCCATCCGGGACGCCATCTGCGAAAAGACGAAGCTCATCACTATCCAGCGCTCCAAGGGCTACGCCACCCGCCCCAGCTTCTCCGTGGCGCAGATCGGCGAACTGATCGCTTTCTGCAAGCGGTGCAAGCCGGACGTGATCTGCATGGTGGACAACTGCTACGGCGAGTTCACCGAGCTGACCGAGCCGGTGAACGTGGGTGCGGACATGATGGTGGGCAGCCTGATCAAGAACCCCGGCGGCGGCCTTGCCCCCACCGGCGGCTATATCTGCGGCCGGGCCGATCTCATTGAGCGCTGCGCCCGCCGCCTTACCGCCCCCGGTCTGGGCCGGGAGGTGGGCGCAAACCTGGGGCTGCTGACCCAACTGTATCAGGGCTTCTTCCTCGCCCCCACCGTGGTGGCCTCCGCCGTCAAGGGCGCGGTGTTTGCCGCCGCCTGCTACGAAAAGCTGGGCTTCCGGGTCGTCCCCCCTGCCGCCGAGGTGCGCCACGACATCATCCAGGCCGTGGAGCTGGGCAGCCGGGAGGGCATGGTGGCCTTCTGCAAGGGCATACAGGCCGCTGCCCCGGTGGACAGCTACGTCACCCCCGAGCCGTCCCCCATGCCGGGCTATGACAGCGATGTGATCATGGCCGCCGGCGCGTTCGTACAGGGCAGCTCCATCGAGCTGTCCGCCGACGGGCCGACGCGCCCGCCCTACGCCGTCTATTTCCAGGGCGGCCTGACCTGGTATCACGCCAAGCTGGGTATTCTGATGAGCCTGCAGAAAATGCTGGAGGCCGGGCTTATCGAATTGTAATTATGTAAACATCGGAGAAAAACATGGTTCTTCCCAATCACCCGTTCCGCCGCCGTCCGCCACCGGATACTACATCTTCTATATAATTTTATGTAAACTTATAAAGGAGTCATTATGTGGTTTTGGTTTTCCCTTATCGCCCTCATCTGCTGGAGCGGCTCTGACCTGTTCAGCAAGATCGGCTGCCAGGATGCGGACGACAAATACAGTCAATATAAGATGGTCATGGCCGTGGGCCTTGTCATGGGCCTTCACGCCGCCTATGAGATCTTCATCAACGGGGTGGAGATCAACGGCAGCATCCTCCTGACCTATCTGCCTGTTTCCCTGCTGTATATCAGCTCCATGACCATCGGCTACATCGGCCTGCGGTACATCGAGCTGTCCATCTCCTCCCCCATCTGCAACTCCTCCGGCGCACTGGTGGCTGTGCTGGCGCTGGCCACCGGCGGTCTGGGTGAGCTTGTGCCCGCCCAGCTTATGGCCACGGCGCTGGTGTGCGTGGGCGTGATCGGTCTGGGCATCGTAGAGGCCCGGGAGGACGACGACCTGCGGGCCGCCCGGCAGCAGGCCAGCAACCATCGCTATGCCAAGTCCGCCCTGGCGCTGGTGCTGCCCATCATCTACTGCTTGCTGGACGCGCTGGGCACATTCGCCGACAGCCGGGTGCTGGAGACGCTGGACGAGGACAGCGCCAACTGCGCCTATGAGCTGACGTTCCTGCTGGCGGCCATCGTCTGCTTCGTCTATGTGGTGCTCATCAAGAAGAGCCGCCTCGTTCCCAAGCGGGAAGGCCCGAAGTACGTGGGCGCACTGTGCGAGACGGCGGGCCAGTTCGCCTACATCTACGCACTGGCCGACACAGAGCACGTGGCACTGGCCGCGCCCATCATCTCCGCCTACTGCGTGGCCTCCGTGCTGTGGAGCAGGCTGTTCCTGAAGGAGAAGCTGAGCTGGAAGCATTACGCCATGATCCTGCTGGTGGTGGCCGGCATTGTGATCCTGGGATTGTACGACGCATGATAAAAGAGGGACACGCGGGGCGTGTCCCTCTTTTCTTATGGGGTTTTATCGGCCGGTCATGGCGGTCATGACCTCGAACTCCTCCGGGTTCAGCGTCTTGGTCATGGCAAGGCCCTCGTCGATGTCCACGTTGACGATCTGCTCCCCGGCGGCGCAGACGATACGGTTCGTCTGGCCCTCCGCCAGCAGGCGCACCGCCTCGTAGCCCATGCGGGTGGCGGTGACGCGGTCCTTGGCCGAGGGGCTGCCGCCCCGCTGGATGTGGCCCAGAATGGTGACGCGGGGATCAAGGCCCAGCTCCTTCTGGATCTGCTCACCCACGGCCATGCCGCTGGCCGCGCCCTCGGCCACCACGATCATGTAGTTCGTCTTGCCGCTGAGACGGGCACGGCGGATCTTCTCCGCCACGTGCTGCTCGAAGTCGAAGGGACGCTCCGGCACCAGCACCGCCGTGGCGCCCACGGCCAGGCCCACATACAGCGCCAGGTAGCCGGCCCGGTGGCCCATGACCTCCACCACGGAGCAGCGCTCGTGGGACTGCATGGTGTCCCGCAGCTTGTCGATGCACTCCACCGCCGTGTTGGCGGCGGTGTCGAAGCCGATGGTGTAGTCCGTACAGACAATATCGTTGTCGATCGTGCCGGGGATGCCCACCACGGAGATGCCGAACTTGGACAGGTCCTGCGCGCCGCGGAACGTGCCGTCGCCGCCGATGGCCACCAGACCGTCCAGCCCCAGCAGCTTGCAGGTGGCGTAGGCCTTCTCCTGGCCCTCCTTGGTGCGGAACTCGTCGCAGCGGGCGCTGTAGAGGATCGTACCGCCCCGGTTGATGATACGGCTGACGCTGGCGTTGTCCATCTCCAGAATATCGCCGGAGATCAGGCCCTGATAGCCCCGGCGGATGCCCACGCACTCAATGCCCCGGGCCAGCGCACTGCGGACCACGGCGCGGATGCAGGCGTTCATGCCCGGCGCGTCGCCGCCGCTGGTCAGTACGCCGATACGTTTCACTGCATTTTCCATACTCCAAAACCTCACTTTAATAACGGGAAGTCTCCCTTTTGGTTTTCTGCGGTTATTGTACCATACGTTTGGTCTGTTTTCAAGATGGCAGGGCAAAAAACCTGCTATACAACCGGCACAGTCTGTGCTATGATAGATCGTGGTATGTATCATGACCGAAAGGAGCAAGTCCCATGCACCCTCAATTTTCCGAGCTGACCGTCACCTGGTTTCGCCGCGCCTTCATTTACACCGGCTCTATCGGTGAGTTCCGCTACCGCTTTGCCTGCGACGAAAAGGAGCACCTCATCCACGCCGCCGTCTATTCCAACGTCTGCTACGAGCTGGCCCAGGACAGGGTGGAGCAGGACTTTGCCTGGGATGAGCCGGGCGTGGCGCAGCTGAAGGATTGGCTGCAGGCTCACTACGAACAGTATATTACAATCACAAGATCTCCGGCCTCCTGAGAGGAAGCCGGAGATCTTCCTATTTGCGTTATTCGCGCTGGCCGTCGGCCACGATGTGGTAGTAGGCGTTGCCCGTCAGCTTATACACCAGGGCGTACAACACCGCGAACACCGCGAAGCTCACCGCCGTCGTGCCGATGAGCAGCCCCCGGTTGTCCAGATTGAACAGCATCAGCAGCTTGTGGATAAACGGGAAGGCGAAGCACAGGTGGACGCCCGCCATCAGCAGCGGCAGGGAGAACACCGTCAGCAGCTGGCTGTTGATGCTGCGGCGGATGTCTGTCTTGGTCATGCCCACCTTCTGCATGATGTCGAACCGGCTCTGGTCCTCGTAGCCCTCCGACAGCTGCTTGTAGTACAGGATGGCCACCGCCGCGAAGATGAACACCAGGCTCAGCATGATGCCCAGGAAGAACAGGCCGCCATACGTGCCGTAGAAGTCCGCCCGGTTCTCCGCCTTGGACTCCACGCTGACGCCCACGCCCCAGTCGCTGCTGACATGGCTGAGGTACTCGTTCAGCGAAGCCGTCAGGTTGGGCGTTACGCCGTCGGTGTTCCCCTGCTGGTTCTCCGGCAGGTCGGTGTCGAAGCTGTAGTTCCAGTACGCGCCGGGATACCAGCCGTATTTGTCCTTCAGATAGCTCTGCAGCTCCGGCACGAACCGCTCAAAGTCCGACACCACCACCATCAGGGACGGCGTGATGTCCGCTACCGCAGCGCCGCCCAGAAAGGGGATCTCCCGCTTCATCACATGGCGGACCAGGCCGCCGTCAATGGACAGGGTGTCCGCGCTGAAGTCCGTCCGCAATGTCGCCACATAGACCTGCCCGTCGCCCAGGGTCAGGTCCTGTCCCGCAGCGGCGTTGTAATCCTCCAGCGGCACGAAATGCACCTGTATGGCGTGGGTACGGTCTGTCACGGAGGCGTTCGTGCTGTCGATGAAGATGTTTCCGCCGTCCACCAGCCCGCTTATGCTGATCTGCCGGTACTCCGTCACGTCGCTGGTCTCGCCGCCGAAGTTGAAGATGGTGTTCTCCACGCCCTGCCGCAGTTCATCCAGCTCTGACGCGTTCAGCAGATGCTCGTCGCCGTACACCGTCACGGTGATGTCGTGGGGATAGCGGGCGTTCACCGCGTCCTCCTGCCCGAAGTACAGGCAGGTGGTGGAGGAGATCATCACCAGCACCATGGTGGCCAGGATGCACACCGAGGCCAGCCCCGCGCCGTTGCGCTTCATGCGGTAGGCCATGGAGGACACCGACACGAAGTGGCGGGGGTCGTAGTAATAGCGTTTGTTGCTCTGCAGGCCCTTGCACAGCGTCACCGATCCGCTGATGAACAGCAGATAGGTGGCGATGACGACCATGATGACCGCCGTGAAGAACCACAGCAGCGCCGCCAGCGGCTCTTTGATGGACACGGCCAGCCAATAGGCTATGCCCAGCAGCACCAGGCCCGCCAGCGTCAGCACCCACTTGGCCTTGGGCGGCCGCTCGCCCACGCTCTCGCTGCGGAGCAGCGCGATGGCGTTGACGGCCCGGAGCTGCCGCAGGCCGTCCAGCAGGATCAGGGCGTGGATGACGGCGAACAGCACCGCCGTTACCAGCAGGGAGCGGACGGACACCGACAGCGTGTACGTCACCGTGTCCCGCAGCAGCCGCACCAGCCCCAGCTCCGCCAGCTTATACAGCACCACGCCCAGGATAAGGCCCGCCAGCACGGTGACGGCAAAGGTGATGACCGTCTCCCACAGCAGGATGCGGACGATGTTGCCCTTGCCCATGCCCAGCACGTTATACAGGCCGAATTCCCGCTCGCGGCGGCGGATGAGGAACGAGTGGGTATAGAACAGGAACAGCAGGGAGAACACGGCGATGACCACCGTGCCCAGCTTCAATATCATGGCGCTGCTGCCGCCGCCGGACATATGCGACAGCAGGGGCGAGCCGGACAGGCCCATCAGAATGTAGAACATCAGCACCATGCCGGTGCAGCTCAGCAGATACGGCAGGTACAGCCGCCTGTTTTTCACCATGCCCGTCCAGGCGAGGCGGGCGTACAGTCCCGTTTTCATGCTTGCTCACCGCCTGACTGCAGCATGGTCAGCGTATCGGAGATGCGCTGATAGAACCGGGTATCGCTGTCCTCGCCCCGGTAGAGCTGGTGGAACACCTGGCCGTCCTTGATGAACAGCACCCGGCCGGCCCGGCTGGCGGCCTTCACGGAGTGGGTGACCATCAGAATGGTCTGCCCCGCCCGGTTGATCTCGGCAAACAGCCGCAGCAGCTCGTCGGTAGAGCCGCTGTCCAGCGCGCCGGTGGGCTCGTCGGCCAGCAGCAGCCTGGGCTGGGTAATGATGGCCCGGGCCACGGCGGCCCGCTGCTTCTGGCCGCCGGACACCTCGTAGGGGTACTTCTTCAGCAGCTCCGACAGGCCCAGCTCCCGGGCGATGGGCTTCAGACGCTCCCGCATCTCCTCGTAGCCCATCCCCGCCAGCACCAGCGGCAGATAGATGTTGTCCTCCAGGGTGAACGTGTCCAGCAGGTTGAACTCCTGAAACACAAAGCCCAGATTGTCCCGGCGAAAAGCCGCCGCGTCCTTTTCCCGGATCTTGCCCAGCTCGTGGCCGTCCAGCCGCACCGTGCCCGCCGTGGGCTCGTCCAGCGCCGCCAGGATGTTCAGCAGCGTGGTCTTGCCGCTGCCGGACTCGCCCATGATGGCCACATATTCGCCCTGCTCCACCGTAAACTGTACGTTCCGCAGCGCCTCTACCCGGCTGCCGCCGAAGCGGGTGGTATACACCTTCCGCAGCCCGCTCACTTCCAAAATGCTCATGGCATTGACCTCCTTATCGGTTTACGGCGCTATTGTAGCAGAGCGGGGAACGCGCCGCCATTTCTTTGGCTTACATTCCCCGCCCCAAAACGAACAATTCTGTCACATTGTCATTCCAGCACGCCCTCCCGGCGCTTCAGGCCGATGTGCACCGTCGTGCCCTGTCCCACCACCGACCGGGCGGTGATGGTGTGCCCCAGATTTTGGCAGATGCGGCGGCAGAGATACAGCCCGATGCCGCTGGCATGGCGGTCGATACGGCCGTTGGTGCCGGTGTAGCCCATCTCGAACACCCGGGGCAGGTCCTCCGGCGCGATGCCGATGCCGGTGTCGGTGATGCACAGCCCGTCCTCCTGCCAGGTGATGGCGATGCGCCCGCCCTCCGGCGTGTATTTCAGGGCGTTGCTCAGCACCTGCTCCACCACGAACCGCAGCCACTTCTCGTCCGTCACCACCGTCCGCTCCAGGGGCGCGTAGTCCAGCGTGATCCGCCGGTCGATGAACTCCCCGGCGAACCGCCGCACAGCGGGCCGCACGATCTCATCCACGCCGCACGCCCGTATGACGTAGTCGCTGCCGCCCTCGTGCAGCCGCAGATACGTCAGCACCATGTCCACATACTGCTCCACCCGGCCCAGCTCTGACCGCAGCCGCCGGGCCGTGGGGTCGTCCTGCCCCTGCAGCGTCAGCTTCATGGCGGCGATGGGTGTTTTGATCTGGTGCACCCAGGCGGTGTAGTACGCTGTCAGCTCCCGGCGCTGCACCTGATTTTCCGTCTCCCGCCGGGCAAATTCCCGCCGCAGGGCGTCGATGACGGCGGCGCAGTCCGCGCCCTCCTCCGTCCGCATGGACGGCAGCTGGTCCAGCAGCGCCGCACCGGCCTCCCGCAGCCGCAGCATCTCCCGGTGCTTGCGCCGGCTGCACAGGATGTCCTCCAGTGCCAGCAGCCCGCCCAGCAGCAGGCAAAGCCCCGCCGGGTACGCCACTGCCTCCAGCGGCAGGCCGTATAACGCAAACGTGACGCCGAACACCGCCGCGAACACGAAAAAAGCCGCGATGACCCGCCAATGCTCCCGCAGATACACTCTCATACCGCCGCCCTCACTCGATGATATAGCCCACGCCGTGGCGCGTGGCGATCATATCCTCCAGCCCGGCCGCGGCCAGCTTCCGCCGCAGCCGGTTCACGTTCACCGTCAGCGTGTTCTCGTCCACGAAGCTGTCCGTCTCCCACAGCCGCTCCATCAGCTTTTCCCGGCTCACCACACGGCCGCTGCTCTCCATGAGACAGCTGAGGATGCGGTACTCGTTCTTCGTCAGATCCACCACCTGGCCGTTGTAGTCCAGCTTCTGGTCGCCGCTGTGCAGCCGCGCGCCCCGACACTCCAGCACCGGCTCGGCGGCCATGTCGTAGCACCGCCGCAGCAGGGAGCGCACCTTGGCCATCAGCACGCCGCCGTCGAAGGGCTTGGCCACGAAATCGTCGCCGCCCATGTTCACCGCCATGATGACGCTCATATTGTCCGCCGCCGACGACAGGAACAGGATGGGCGCAGCCGTCTGCTTCCGCAGCTCCCTGCACCAGTGATACCCGTCGAAAAACGGCAGGCCAATGTCCATGATGATCAGATGCGGCTCATAGGCCGCCGCCTCCTCCGTCACAGCCCGGAGATCCTCGGCGCTTCTGGCCTCCATACCCCAGCTCTCCGCCAGGCGGCAGACCTCCCGGGCGATGGTGCGGTCATCCTCCACCACAAAAATGCGATACATACGCGTACCTCCCTTTTTCTTCCCTTTGACCCCTACTATACCATTCTGCCGGCCCTGCCGCAACCCCCGGGAAATTTTTTGAAATTCCCCCTTGACAATTCCGCCTCTCCGTGCTATAACTATACCAACCTACCGAGTTGGTGGTATTAAATCTCAGAAACGAGGCGAATGAAATGAACGCCCTGCACCTGTTTTCTCTGACAGGCCGATGTTGACCCTCCTCTTTTCATCCCACACACATACACTATAACCTATCAAAAATCATAAAAGGAGAAAACATCATGTCTGCTATCTATACTTCCGCCGATCAGCTGGTCGGCCACACCCCCCTGCTGGAGCTGACCCACATTGAAAAGGCCCACGACCTGAAGGCCAAGATCCTGGCCAAGCTGGAATACTTCAACCCCGCCGGCAGCGTAAAGGACCGTATCGCCAAGGCCATGGTGGATGACGCCGAGGCCAAGGGTCTGCTGAAGCCCGGCTCTGTCATCATTGAGCCCACCTCCGGCAACACCGGCATCGGCCTGGCCTCCGTGGCCGCCGCCCGGGGCTACCGCATCATCATCGTCATGCCCGAGACCATGAGCGTGGAGCGCCGCCAGCTGATGAAGGCCTACGGCGCGGAGCTGGTGCTCACCGAGGGCGCCAAGGGCATGAAGGGCGCCATCGCCAAGGCCGACGAGCTGGCCAAGGAGATCCCCAACAGCTTCGTGGCTGGGCAGTTCGTCAACCCCGCCAACCCCAAGGCCCACTACGAGACCACCGGCCCGGAGATCTGGGCCGATACCGACGGCCAGGTGGACATCTTCGTGGCCGGCGTAGGCACTGGCGGCACAATCACCGGCACGGGCAAGTTCCTGAAGGAGCAGAAGGCCGATGTGAAGGTGGTGGCCGTTGAGCCCAAGACCTCCGCTGTGCTGTCCACCGGTGTGGCCGGTTCGCACAAGATCCAGGGCATCGGCGCGGGCTTTGTCCCCGACGTGCTGGACACCCACATTTACGACGAGATCATCCCCGTGGACAACGACGACGCCTTTGCCGTGGGCAAGGAGGTCGGCAAGCGCGAGGGCGTGCTGGTGGGCATCTCCTCCGGCGCGGCCGTGTGGGCGGCCATCGAGCTGGCCAAGCGCCCGGAGAACGCGGGCAAGAACATCGTTGTCCTGCTGCCCGACACCGGCGACCGCTATCTCTCCACCCCGCTGTTTGCGGACTGACATAGTTTCCCTTTCTCTTCTTCCTACCCATCTCCAAGATGACAGGCCGGACCTTTTCAGGTCCGGTTTGTCATTTTTTTCTTTTTCCTGAAACATTTCCTCTCTCCCGGGCGTATGATAGATGAAAGGCCTTTCGACCCCAAAGGAGAACCCCCTATGACAGAAGAACAGTTCACCCCGCCGGCCCAGCGGTATATGGACACCGTCTACCGCGTGGCGTACAGCTACCTGCGCTCCCCCTCGGACGCGGACGATGTGACCCAGGACGTATTGATACAGCTCTACAAAACGGACAAGGCGTTCGAAAGCGACGCCCACCTGAAAAACTGGCTGATCCGCGTCACGGTCAATCGCAGCAAGAATGTGCTCCGCGCCCCGTGGCACAAGGCGGAGGACATCGCCGACTATGAAAACAGCCTCACCTTTGAAGCGCCCCAGTGCCGGGAGCTGTTTGACGCGGTGATGTCGCTGGACAGGCGCTACCGCCTGCCGGTGCTGCTGTACTACTACGAGGGCTACCGGCAAAAGGAGATCGCCGCGCTGCTGAATGTGCCGGAGGAGACGGTACGCACACGGCTCTCCCGCGCGCGGGCCAAACTAAAAAACATTTTATCGGAGGTGTCGCAGTATGACTGAACGCGAACTCTTTGAAAAAACCTTCTCCGCTCTGCACGCCTCCCCGGATACACTTTCGGAGGTCAAAAGGACTATGCAGAACGAGAAAAAGACCCGCCGCATCCTGGGACGCGGCGCTGTGATCGCCATTGCCGCCGCGCTGACTCTCACCGTGGCCGTGGCTGCCGGTGTGGTGCTCATCCGCGCCGACGTATCCCCCGCGGAAAAGGCGGACGACACCACCCACCACGCCTTCACCGACGACATCGACTCCCCTACGCCCGTCGTGATCGGCAACTCCGGGGAGGTCATCACCGTGGCCGACATGGAGCGCATCCCCGGCGACCCGGCCACCACGGAGCGGCTGGTGGGCAATTACCTGAGCAAGCTGGACGCGGAGATGACCGTGGAGGGCAACACCTATAAGATGGGCACGTTCCTGGTGGACGACACCGGCACGGGCATCCTGACCTTCTCCGTGGAGAACCCCAACGGCTTCGAGTACGGCGACATGGGCTACGGTGAGACGTTTATCGAGAACGTCAGAGCGAACGTTTACTATGGCCGCTCCGAGCCCGCCCGCGGCGACCGGGACGGCGCTATGTCCGCCGACACGAAGCTCTATGTGGACGAGAGCGCCAGCACCGACACCTGCCTGCAGGTGATCGCCTACTTCATCTCCGGCAAGGGCTTCAGCTACGCCAAGGACAGCACCTTCTACTTCAGCGTGTCGGACAACGCTTACCAGTACCACTCCATCGCCATCCAGACCCAGACCCGCGTACCCGTCAAGACCTTCACCGCCGACAACGGCGAGATCGTGCTGCTCTCCCCCCTGGGCATGACGGCGGTAGACACCATCGGTCACGAGATAGAGTGGCTCATCTGGGAAAACATCCTGCAGTTTAAGGATGGCAGCGAATTTGCCGCGGAAAGCCGTGAACGCAACTTGCGGAACTGGGTGGTCGGCTATATCACCGGCGACCCGATGGGCGGCTATGGTGACGCCATGGAGATCGAGCTGGGCGTGACCGACATTGGCGCGGAGGAGTATTACAGCTACCAGTTCAACCGGCTGGTGGACGTGGATGAGGTGACTTCCATCACGCTGGACGGCCCTGACGGCCGCGTGGTGTATACAGCCTGACCCACAGTGCAGGAAACAGGGGAAGCCGCCATCGGGCGGCTTCCCCTGTTTTCGTTATCATGCCGGATCACGCCAGCGTGCCGTCGATGTTCACCACCTGCACCGTCAGGGGGATGTCCTTCCCGCTGCGCGCCAGCGCCTCTCTGACGGCGTACTCCAGCCCGCCGCAGCAGGGCACCTCCATCCGCAGCAGCGTGACGGAGCGGATGTCGTTGCTCTGCAGCACCGCCGTCAGCTTCTCCGTGTAGTCCACGCCGTCCAGCTTGGGACAGCCGATGAGCAGCTTCCGGCCCGCCAGGAACTTGCCGTGGAAGTCGCCGTAGGTATACGCCGAGCAGTCCGCCGCCACCAGCAGGTCACAGCCGTCGAAATAGGGCGCGTTCACCGGTGCTAATTTGATCTGCACCGGCCAGTTGGTCAGCTGGCCCGGCACGCCCTGCACCGCCGTCTCCGGCCTGCGCTCCGCCATCATGCGGATGCGGCTGCCGGGACAGCCGCCGCTGTGGGCCGCCTTTTTCGCCGCCTGGGACGCCTTCACCGCCGCCTCGTCATAGGCCGGCGCTTCCCGCTCCTCAAAGGTTATCGCCCCGGTGGGACAGGCGGGCAGACAGTCGCCCAGCCCGTCGCAGTAATGCTCCCGCATGAGCTTTGCCTTGCCGTTCACCAGGTCGATCGCGCCCTCGTGGCAGGCGTGGACGCACGCGCCGCAGCCATTGCACTTCTCCTCGTCGATATGGATGATCTTGCGGATCATAGTCAAGTCCCCTTTCACATCTTGTGTACGGTGGTATCATACGCCGATGACACGAAGCGGTCTGTTGCAAATGCAACGGACCGCTTCGGCAATTTTTCTCAGGTAACACCGCATAATGGAACAAGAGCGATTTGCGAGCAAATTTTGCGTACTGACGAGGCGCGGTTTCGCAGCAATACTTGTCGTATTGCAAGAAATCGCAACAAAGTCAGGATACAAAATTTCCGCAAAGCGCCGCAGTTTTCATTGTGCGGTGTTGCCCTTAATCGCGCCAGGTGCTGCGCAGCAGCAGCGCCACCATGGGCATCAGCTCCAGTCGGCCCATGAGCATCTCCAGCGACAGCGCGGCCTTGCTCAGGGGCGACAGGATGGCGAAGTTTTCCATCGGCCCTAACAATCCCAGGCCCGGGCCCACGTTGCTGATGCACGTCAGCGACGCGGCGAAGGACTCCTGAAACCCGAAGTTGTCCCAGCTGACGATCAGCGCACCCGCCAGCAGTACCAGCATATAGGCCGCCATGAACGCGCCGGCGGCGGACACCACCCGTTCCTCCACGGCCTGTCCGTCCATCTTCACCACGCTGACGTGGTTGGGATGGGCCAGCCGCTTCAGCTCCCGCTTCAGGCTCTTGCACAGGATCATGACCCGGGAGAGCTTGATGCCGCCGGAGGTCGAGCCGGCGCACGCGCCGGTGAACATCAGCATCACCAGCGCCATCCGACAGAACGTGGGCCACAGGGCGAAGTCCACCGTGGCGTAGCCCGTGGTGCTGATGATGGTCACGGTCTGGAACGCCGCGTCGGTGATGGACCGGCTGAAGGGCACGTCCGCCTGCACATACAGGTTGAGGCACAGCAGCAGCGTGGTACACACCACCACGCCCACATACACCCGCAGCTCCTCGCTGTGCAGGGCCGTTTTCAGCTTGCCCCGCACCGCCAGAAACAGCAGGGAGAAGTTCACGCCCGCCAGGAAGGAGAACACGGTGATGATCCACATCACCGCGGCGCTCTGCCCGGCGATGGACACGTCCCGGGTGGAGAAGCCGCCGGTGGCCATGGTGGTCAGCGCGTGGTTGACGGCGAAGAACCAGTCCTCCCCGGCGATACGCAGGCACACCGCCTCCGCCGCCGTCAGCACCACATAGATGACGTACAGGATCTTGGCCGTGCCGCCCACCTTGGGCACTAATTTGGACTTGATCGGCCCGGGGCTTTCCGCCCGCATGAGGAACACCGCGCCCTCGCCCTGTCTGGGCGTCAGCGCCAGAAACAGCACCAGCACGCCCATGCCGCCCATCCACTGGGTCAGGGAGCGCCAGAACAGCACGCTTTTCGGCAGCCATTCCACGCCGTTGAACACCGTCGAGCCGGTGGTGGTCAGGCCCGACACCGTCTCAAACACCGCGTCCACATAGGAGTCCAGCACCCCGGTGAGCACATAGGGGATCGCGCCGAACAGTGACAGCAGTATCCAGCTCAGCGCCACGGCCATAAAGCCGTCCCGGCTGTGCATCTGCTGCTTTCTGGGCTTCACCAGGTGCAGCAGCGTTCCCACGATGCCGCACAGGGTGGCCGTCAGCAGAAAGGCCAGCCAGCAGTTCTCGCCGTATACCATCGACACAACGGGCGGCAGCATGAGAAACCCCGCTTCCACCCACAGGATGTAGCCCATCGTATTGAAAATGAGCCGGAAATTCATAGAAATACCTCTCGACCACGCCCGCCATCACGCGGGCAGAAAACAGGCACTCCCCCGCAGGGCCGCGAAAGGGAATGCCGCCGAACGCCCTCATTATATAACCCCGCTCAGGGCCTGTCAAGTACGGCAAAAGAAGCCGCCCGCAGGCGGCTTCTCTCATATCACGTAATTGTCCCCCGTCGGCATATCCAGCAGGTCCGCCAGGGTGATGCGGGAGAAATAGTCCCGGGTCAGGTCGTAAAAGCCCTGCCACACGCCCAGCGTGCGGCACTCGCCCGCCCGCTGGCACACCGGCGCATCCGGCTGCAGGCAGGCCACCGGCGCAAGATCTCCCTCCGCCAGCTCCAGTATCTCCCACAGGGTGTACTCCTCCGGCTCGCGGGTCAGCCGATAGCCGCCGCCGATGCCGTGTACGCTCTCCACCAGCCCCGCCGCCTTCAGCGCCGGCATGAGCCGCTCGATGTACTTCAATGAGATACCCTGCCGCCCGGCCACCTCCTTCATGGGGATAAAGTCCCCGTTCCGGTGCTCTGCCAGGTCCAGCAGTATGCGGATGGAATACCGCCCCTTTGTAGAGATCATACGTGCCCCTCCTGTCCCTTGATGGCCATAGTATACCACCAATCCGGTAGGTTAGGCAAGTTTAATTTTGCTTTGCCCGTTTATGGGCCACAACCGCCAGCACGATGCAGACGGCAACGATGACGGCCACCGCGATCCACCGGGCCGTCCCCCAGGGCGCTGCCGCGTCCACGACCGCTTGATATAACCGCTGCTCCCGCGCCACATAGTTGGTAGGATACGCCGCATAGGCCGCCGCCGCGTCCCAGCAGGCGATGCACCGCCCCAGCTGTATCGCCAGCACCAGCGCGCAGCCGCCGTAGGCGGTCCAGCGCAGGGGCTTGCTCCGCAGCAGCGGCTCTTTCAAGATCGCGCCGCACAGCGCCAGCAGCCCCGCCGCCAGCAGCGGCAGGATGAACCAGACCGACTCCTCCCGCAGCATCATCTCCGCCCAGCCTTCCCGCCGCACGACCCCGCCGTGCAGCGTGTAGAGGCTCATGATCTTCCGATACGGCATCAGGCCCACCACCCACATATACGACCACAGGTACGCCGGCGGCAGCAGCATCAGCAGCCTCCGCCGCAGGGTGGCCTTATCCCGGCAGGGGCTCCAGCCCAGCCACACGAACAGCGCCGCCGCCAGCAACAGCAGCCACGCCCAGGACGCGTAACGGAACAGTAACCCCACCGCCATGACCATCACCGTGGCCGCGTAGCCGATCTGAAACCGCAGCCTGCCCCGCCGTTCCAGATATGTCTCCACCTCTCGGGACACGTCATCATTGCTGACAGCCCGTGGGCGGGTCTCCCCCGCCAGGATGTCGTCCGCCGTCACGCCGTACAGCGCCGCCAGAGCCGGCAGCGCCCCGATGTCCGGCAGCCCCGCGCCGCTCTCCCATTTGCTCACGGTCTTGTTGGACACACCTAATATATCCGCCACCTGCTGCTGGGTCATGTTCCGTCCCTTTCGCAGTGACGCCAGATACGTCCCGATCTTCTCCACGTCCATGCCGCGCCCTCCTTTTTGAACTGCTCTCAGTATACCATACCCCCGGATTTTGTCCATCCCCCGCCCCTTGACTTTGTCCACGGAGCGTGGATAGCGCCGTTTCCACGGAAAAATCCCCTCTATCTCCGAAATTCTCCTTGACACCTGCCGCCACTTATGGTACTATATACGAGCTGACGATTTGAGCGGAGGGCGCACGCGGGTGTAGCACAATGGCCAGGGCACCAGCCTTCCAAGCTGGGGATGCGGGTTCGATTCCCGTCACCCGCTCCAACTTGACAGATACGCGCCAGTAGCTCAGTTGGATAGAGCAACTGCCTTCTAAGCAGTAGGCCAGGGGTTCGAGTCCCTTCTGGCGTGCCATTTTCCCCCTGGAGTGTCAGCACTCTTCCCGTGCGGATGTATATGTGGTGGGTGTAGCTCAGTTGGTTAGAGCACCGGATTGTGGTTCCGGGTGTCGAGGGTTCGAGTCCCTTTACCCACCCCACAAAAAGAGCGGGATCGGGAATAATCCCGATCCCCTTTCTTTTCCCTTATAGGGGTGTAGCCAAGCGGTAAGGCAAGGGACTTTGACTCCCTCATTCGCTGGTTCGAGTCCAGCCATCCCTGCCAGATAAGTCGAACGGCTCCGCCGTTTTTATATTGTCTGCTTCGTTAGCTCAGTCGGCAGAGCACCTGCCTTTTAAGCAGGGTGTCCGGGGTTCGAATCCCCGACGAGGCACCAGGAAAGAAGGACGCCTTTCGGCGTCCTTCTTTCCTGGTGTTTTGCCTCCAGGGAGTCGAAGTTTATGCCCTTCAGGGTAAATCCCCGACGAGGCACCAAAAGGCAGGAGACACATGAAAATGTGTCTCCTGCCTTTTGCGCAGCATTCACAAAAAGAGCCGCCTGTCGGGCACGACAGGCGGCTCTTTTTCAACTCTTTCCGTGTATCTCGTTGCCGCAGCGGGGGCAGGTGATGACGATGCGGCCCTTCCCCTTCGGCACGCGGCACACCGCGCCGCACTGGGGGCAGGTGAAGTAGCGGTGGTCCCTATCCATCCGCTGCTGCCGGTTTCCGGCGATACGGCGGCTGATGGGATACCAAACCTTTTCCATGAAGCGGGCGTTCTCCGCCCGGCGCTTTTCCAGATTGCGGGAAAACATACGGTACAGCGCCAGAAATACAATGACTGTGGATAGGAAACCCAAAATGCTGTATGCCGCAGGCTGCTTGTCCCGCAGGAAAATATTGACAATATCCAGCAACAGCGCCGCCCAGATCATGGTCAGGCAGAGACGGTCGACGCCGTTGCGGCCATACATAAAACGTGAGAGCGCGTTGCCGATGCGTTGGAAAAAGTTCATAAAAACAAAGCCCCGCTTCCCGGTAATTACCTTAAATACTGACAAAACATTTTACAAGAAAAGTCAGCAAAGGTAAAGAGCTTTTACGGAAAATTCACAAAATGGACAAAATTTTGCAGCCGCAGGCCGCTGTTGCAAACGTGATCACAGTTTGATATAATGTTGTAACATATTTAATGCAGTGCCGCTTAAAACAGTATCGCATTTTGAAAAGACAGGGAAGAACGGCGCGGTGTAGACGGAACGCGGGCTGCCGGTATATGCTGCCGCGCCCCTCTCCCCTGCCGTTACCATTCTATGAGGGCTGCGCCGGGCCGGTGCAGCCGGGAAAGGAAGATCTCCATGATCAAGATCGCACCCTCTATTCTGTCCGCCGATTTCGCCTATCTGGGCCGGGACATCGAGAAGATCGCCACCGCCGACTACGTCCATGTGGACGTGATGGACGGGCTGTTCGTGCCCAACATCTCCATCGGCATCCCGGTGGTGAAGTGCATCCGCCCCACCACGGCCCTGCCGCTGGACGTACACCTGATGATCGACCGCCCGGTGCGGTACGTGGACCAGTTCTGCGACGCGGGCGCGGACATCGTAACGTGCCACGTGGAGGCGGACACGGAGGAGAACATCCGCGAGGCCATCCGCAAGATCCACGCCAAGGGCAAGAAAGCCGGCGTGGTGGTGAAGCCCAAGACCCCCGCCAGCGCCGTACTGCCCTTCATCGACGAGGTGGAGCTGATCCTGGTGATGACCGTTGAGCCAGGGTTCGGCGGGCAGAAATTCATGGCGGACATGATGCCCAAGGTCCAGGCCATCCGGGGCTATATCGACGCCATGAACCCCGGCTGTGAGCTGGAGGTGGACGGCGGCGTGGACGCGCAGACCTGCAAGCTGTGCATCGCCGCCGGGGCGAACGTGCTGGTGGCGGGCAGCGCCGTATACAAGGCGGAGGACATCCCCGCCCGTATCGCTGAGCTGAGAGGATAAGGAAGTATGGAGTATTTTCCCGCACCGCTGGAAAAATTAGTGGAGCAGTTCGCCAAGCTGCCGGGCGTGGGCTATAAGTCCGCCCAGCGGCTGGCATTTCATGTGCTGAGCCTGCCGGAGCAGGAGGCTCAGGAATTCGCCGACGCCATCACCGAGGCCAAGCGCAGCGTGACGCTGTGCCCCGTGTGCCAGAACCTGACCGCCGGTGGGCTGTGCCCCATCTGCGCCGATCAGAAACGGGACGAGACCACCATCTGCGTGGTAGCCGCCCCCCGGGACGTGATCGCCATTGAGCGCAGCCGGGAGTACCGGGGGCGGTATCACGTGCTGCACGGCGTGCTGTCCCCCATGAACCATGTAGGGCCGGACGACCTGCACATCAAGTCGCTGCTGGACCGGGTGGCCCAGGGCGGCATCGAGGAGGTCATCATGGCCACCAACCCGGACACGGAGGGCGAGGCCACGGCGCTGTATCTGGCGCGGCTGCTGAAGCCCTTCGGCACGAAGGTGACGCGGCTGGCCTACGGCATCCCCGTGGGCGGCCATCTGGAATTTGCCGACGACGCCACGCTGATGCGGGCGCTGGAAGGACGGCGGGAGCTATGAAACGAGTTGCCTGTCTGCTGCTGGCCGCTTTGCTGGCAGCGTCGCTGTGCGGCTGCGGCGGGACGGAGGAGTCCCGGCTGGAGCTGTTCGCCATGGACACCTATATGACCATCACCGCCGAGGGCGGCGACACCGAGGAGACGGTGAAGGCGGTATCCCGGGAGATCAACCGGCTGGAGAACGCCCTGAGCCGCACCATCGACACCAGCAGCGTCAGCCGCCTGAACACAGAGGGCGGCGCACGGCTGGACGAGGAGACAGCATCGCTGCTGGCGGCGGCGCTGACATACAGCGAGGACACGGACGGCGCGTTTGACGTGACCATTGCGCCGCTGGTATCGCTGTGGGGCATCACGTCCGACGACCCGCAGGTGCCCACCCAGGAGGAGATCGACGCGCTGCTGCCGCTGGTGGGCAGCCAGCACATCCATCTGGACGGCCGGGAGGCCACGCTGGACGAGGGCTGCGCCATCGACCTGGGCGGCATCGCCAAGGGGTACGCCTCCGACAAGGCGGCGGAGATCCTCACCGCCGGCGGCACAGACCGGGCCTGCGCCAATCTGGGCGGCAACGTATATGTATACAGCCGCGGGAACAGCGACGATTGGAACGTGGCCATCCAGGATCCCAAGGGCAAGGACGACTATGTGTGCATCCTGTCGCTGACGGACCACTTCGTGGTCACGTCCGGCGGCTATCAGCGGTATTTTGTCGGGCTGGACGGCACGGTATATCAGCACATCCTTGACCCCAAAACCGGCTATCCCGTGCAGGGCGACCTGCTGAGCGTGTCCGTCATCCTGCCCCGCAGCGGCGACGGGCTGGCGGGGACGCGGGCGGACGCCTACTCCACGGCACTGTACGTCATGGGCGAGAGCGGCGCGGCGGACTTCTGGCGGGCGCACAGAGACTTTGACATGGTATTGGTCACGACGGACGGACGGGTGGTCTACACCCCCGGACTGGCCCAGGTATTCCATGAAGCGGAGGGCAGCAGCTATGTCTACCAGCAGCTGGCAGACTGAGACAAAATTCAACCGGCGGGACGCCCTGGTGGCGCTAGCGGTGGTTCTTCTGGCGGCGGTGACGGCGCTGCTGTTCTACCTGCCCAAAACCCAGAGCGGACACCTAACCGCCGTCATCACCCAGCACGGTCAGGTGGTGCGCCGCGTGGCGCTGTCGGGCATGGATAAGGAGCAGGTGATCGAGCTGGACGACGGCACGTACCACCTTACCGTCCGCGTCAGCGCAGCCGGCGCATACGTGTCCTCCAGCGACTGTCCCACCCAGGACTGCGTCCACACCGGGGTCATCCGCCGGGCAGGGCAGTCCATCGTGTGCCTGCCGGCCCAGGTGGTGGTGTATCTGGAGGGTACGCCCGCCGCCGGCCAGCCGGATGTGATCGTGGGGTGAGGCCATGAAGTGGACGACGAAGAACATGGCGCTGTGCGCCGTGCTGGCGGCGCTGGCCCTGGGCCTGAGCACGCTGGAGAACCTGTTTCCGGTGACGGCCGTCGTGCCCGTGCCGGGGGTAAAGCTGGGACTGGCCAACATCGTGACGGTGTTCGCCCTGTACCGGCTGGGCGCGCCGGAGGCGCTGACCATTCTGCTGGTGCGGTGTCTGCTGGGCGGATTGTTCGCCGGGAACGTGTCGGCCATGCTGTTCAGCACGCTGGGCGGGCTGGCCGCCATGGGTGTGATGATCCTACTGCGGCGGTGGAAGGGCCTGTCCATCTACGGCGTGTCCATCGGCGGCGCGGCGGCCCACAATATAGGCCAGATGGCGGCGGCGGTGATCACATTGGGCAGCACCATGGTGCTGGGCTACCTGCCGTTTTTGTTGGCGGTGTCCCTGTTCACCGGGACGCTGACCGGGTTCGTGACGGCGCTGCTGCTGCGGGCCACAGCACATATCCGATTTCGATGAGAGGGTGGTTTTGGTATGGACAAGAAGGATCAGATCATTTTGCAGCAGCTGGACGTGATCCGCTCCATGACGGAGAACAGCATGAAGCGGATGAACAGCGACTTTTGGGGCACGCCCTTCGAGAACGTGGGAAAAGAGCCTGTGACCCCCGCCGCTCCTGCCGCACCCGGCAAGGGCGAGGAGAAGAAGAACACGCCCCCCACCGCCACGGCCAAGCCCGGCGACGGGAAGCCCGCCGAGGAGGAGCTGCCGCCGCCGGAGAAGATGGAGGACCTGATGGCGGAGCTGGGCAGCTATATCGGGCTGGGCGCGGTGAAGGAGGAGGTCCACAACCTCATCAACATGGTGCAGGTGTACAAGCTGCGCCGGGAGCACGACCTGCCCACCACGGATATGTCGCTGCACATGGTGTTCACCGGCAATCCCGGCACGGGCAAGACCATGATGGCCCGGATGATGGCCCGCATCTACCGCAGTCTCGGCATTCTCTCCAAGGGCCATCTGGTGGAGGTGGACCGCAGCGGTCTGGTGGCCGGGTACGTGGGCCAGACGGCCCTGAAGACCCAGAAGGTCATCGAGAAGGCCATGGGCGGTGTGCTGTTCGTGGACGAGGCCTACGCCCTCAACGGCAAGTCGGAGAACGACTTCGGCCAGGAGGCCATCGACACGCTGCTGAAGGCCATGGAGGACCACCGGGACGACCTGGTGGTGATCGTGGCGGGCTACACCGACCTGATGGACAAGTTCATCCATTCCAACCCGGGGCTGGAGAGCCGGTTCAACCGCTTCCTGCTGTTCGAGGACTACTCGCAGGACGAGCTGATGGCCATCTTCAAGATGCGCTGCGGCAAGGGCTACACCCTGTCCCCGGAGGCTGAGCCGCTGGTGCGGGACTACATCGCCGAGGAGAGCGCCGACGGCGACGGCTTCGGCAACGCACGGGGCGTGCGGAATATCTTTGAGCATATTCTGGTGGCCCAGAACAACCGGCTGGCCAAGATGGAGACCGTCACCCGGGAGGACCTGATGACGCTGCTGCCGGAGGACGTGATGCACGCCCGGGGGCAGATCGACGAGTGAGAGGGCATAAAAAAGAACCGCCGGAGGGCGGTTCTTTTTTATGTCCGTGCGGCTGAGCATGGCCGCAGCGGGTAAAGGGGTGTGGTCTATCACCACAGGGGTGGAAATTACTTGGAATATGTACCGGCGAGCTCAGTGCCGGTGGTGTTGCCGGAGAAGCTGCCCACCTTGACGTGGCCGAATTCGGTGCTGCCGGAAATTTCATCCAGGCCGAAGTACACATTGGTCAGCTTCAGTGTCCTGCTGCCACTTGCATTGAAGTCACCGCGGACGGCGTAGCCAATGCCCGTGTTGTTCACAGCCCAGGAGTTGATCTTGGTGTCCTTGATGGTGATAGCGCCCGTTGTACCGTAGAGCTGGATGGCGTTGCCGCGAACGCCGTCAATGGTGCAGCCCTCGATCAGCAGGGAGTCCAGCGTGCCCGTGCCGCCGCCGCAGATGGCGTCCAGCGCGATGGCGTGGCCGCGCTTCTTCGTGCCGTCCTGAGTGCCGTCGCCGTTATAGCGAGGGCCTTCGGCGGACAGCGTGTTGTCGTTCTCACCCACGAAGGTGCAGTCCTTGACGATGAATTTCACGCCGGTGTGGGAGGATTTCTCGAGGTTCAGGCACATACCCGCGCCGCTGTTGGTAAGGCTGTTGTTGCCGGTGTAGGTAAGTTTGCTCTGGTCGCAGGCGTAGAAGGTGCAGCCCTCCAGCGTTACGGTGACATTGTCCGTCTTAGCGGAGAACACAGCGCCGTTCTTGAAGGTCACGCCCTTGATGGTGGTATCGGAATTTACCCAGGCATCAGTCCAGTCGCTGACGACCGCCACGCCCTTGCCGTCCAGCGTGACGGACTCGGTCGAGGTGCTTCCGTAGCCGAAGTCAACGTTTGCGTCAGCAAACACTTTTTCCAGCGTGGCGCCGGTGGTGATGGTCGGGTACTGGGCGTCCTTATCGTAGTCATTGGTATTGCTGTCGTACTCGCCGACGGCCTGGGTGGCGTAGACGGTGATGGTGATATCTTTGACTTCCTTGCCCATGTAATCATTGTTTGCGGAGGTCTGCATCGTGCCGTTCAGAGTGATGGTATCGGCCTCGTTAGCAGCAAGCGCTCTGTCCAGAATGACAGGCGTAGCACTATTCATACTGACGCTGGGCAGAGAAGTCTCCTTACTGTTTGCATCAACGATCTTGCCGCTGAAGTCGATGACATCCAACAGCATCGTATCACCAGTTGCGCCGGAGATGATGACCTTGTATTTCAGGTTTAGGTTGCCGACATTGGCAATTCTGAAGGTCGTCAGATCATAGCTTGCACCCGGCTCCCACAGGACTTTCTGGTCCTTGCCATTGGCAGCCTTTACAAACTGCAGAGTCTTACCCTTGGCATCGACCCATTTGCCGTTCTCCTGCACCTGCAGCTGGACATCCAGGTTACCTGCCTGGATCTTGTTGACGTTGGCGGTGGCGGTGTCGGTGAACCACGCGAACGTAGTGCCCACCAGCATGACCACGCACATGACCAGCGCCATGATGCTGGTCAGCAGCGCCCGTTTGGTTTGCTTGTGACTATTCATGTCTGTGTACCCCTTTGTTAAAATTTACAGTCAGGTGCAGGTATTCTTTGTCCATCAGAACAAAGAATGAAGCGCCCATGGGCGCTTCTGCCCCAATCTGCATTGGTAGGTTGAGTATAGCACCCCGTTTCCGGAACTGCAAGCGCGGACAGGGGAATTTTTTACATTTCGGCAGGTATAACAAAAATTTGCGAGGATTTTGGGCGAAATGGCGAAAGATAAGAGCATTCCCCGCTCTTGGCCCCCTCTGGGAGGGGGCTGTCGGCGAAGCCGACTGGGGGAGAGAAACTGCGTATTACGTCTCTCCCTCCGTCAGCGCGGAGCGCTGACACCTCCCTCACAGAGGGAGGCAGGAGGACGCGGATTGCCACGCCAGTGTGAGCACTGGCTCGCAATGACAGTGTAGGGGCGGGGCTCTGCCCCGCCCGGAGCATTGTGCAAAATCGGCGGGAGGGGCAGAGCCCCTCCCCTTTGGAACCCCCCACCAGGGATGAGCGATTATCAAATCGCGCCTTTGCCGCAAAGCGGCAAAGGTAGGTGGCGGCCATTGGCCGCCATTGGTGAAATGAGACGGATTGCCACGACCAGTCTGAGGACTGGTCTCGCAATGACAACGTAAGGGAGGGGTAGAACCCCTCCCCTACGGATGGTCTTACGGAAGTGCTTCTGAAAACCGTCTCTCCCTCCGTTGCCCTGCGGGCGACACCTCCCTCACAGAGGGAGGCTTTGGGAATTCCGCGCCTGCGGGCGCGGGGAATGGATCGCCACGTCGTTCCGCTCCTCGCAATGACAGTGTAGGGGCGGGGCTCTGCCCCGCCCGAAGCATCGTGCAAAATCGGCGGGAGGGGTAGAACCCCTCCCCTACACGCGGTCTTACGGCGGTGCGGAGGAAAATCGTCTCTTCCTCCGTCAGCGCTCCACCATAAAAAGGACCGCCGGTAGGCGGTCCTTTTCCGTTCACTTGTTGTTCAGCTTGCCCAGGTAGCGGTAAATGCTGGCCTCGGAGCTGTGGAGCGTCTGGGCCACATGGCTGACAGAGCCTTTCAGCAAAAACACGCCCTTGCGGTTCAGGATGTCCATGATCTCCATCTTCTCGTCCTGGGTCAGCCGGTCCACCTCCACCGGGTAGTTGGCCACCACCTGGGAGACGATGCTGGCGGTCGCGCCGGCGATGGACGTGGGATAGCCGCTGCGCACCGGCGTTTCCACCGGGTCGTTGCTGTCGGCGATGAGCCGCGTGCCGCTGGGCACGCCTCGCTTCAATCCGCCGCCGCACAGCTCCATGATGCGGCGGGACAGCTCCTCGTACCGGCTGGCATCGAAATTGATGCACAGCAGGCCGGACAGCTCACCGGCACGGCCCTTGATGAACATGGAGTTGCAGCACATGGTCTTGCCGGTGGCGGACACAGACTCGAAGTTCAGCACGTAATTCTGCGTCTCGTACAGATTGCCCGCCACGTATTCCAGCATTTTGTTGCTGAGGGGCGAGCCAAGGTGGCGGCCCGTCAGCTCGCCGTTGGCGATGGCGATGATCTCGTTGGAGTCGTCCTTCAGCTCGTGAAGGGCGATCTCGTAGTCAGGGCCGAGGATATGGCCCAAAAAGTCTACGATGAGGGTATAGTGGCGCTTCAGCTCCGCGTCCATGGTCGTCCGCCTCCTTTATGTCTGTATTATATAGCCGTTATGCCTGCTCCTGGGCGGCAGCGGCCTGCTTGGCCTTCTCCTCGTCCTCCAGCACGCGGTAGGCCACCTTGCCCACCAGCGTCTTGGGCAGCTCATCACGGAACTCGATGTCGTAGGGCATGGCGTACTTGGCCACGTGCTTGCGGCAGTAGTCCAGCAGCTCCTGCTTGGTATTATCGTCCGCCGCCACGCCGGGCTTGAGCATGACGAAGGCCTTGACCTTCTGCATCTTGTAGGGATCGGGCACGCCGATGATGCAGCTCATCTGCACCTTCTCGTGGGCGTCCAGAATGTTCTCCAGCTGGCCGGGATAGACGTTGTAGCCGGAGGTGATGATCATGCGCTTGGCGCGACCCTTGAAGTAGATGAAGCCCTGCTCGTCCATGCTGCCCAGGTCGCCGGTGTAGACCCAGGTCAGGCCGTCGTCGTGCTTGCGCAGCGTCTTGGCCGTCTCCTCCGGGTTGTTCATGTACTCCTTCATCACCGTCGGGCCGGCCAGCAGGATCTCGCCCTCCTCGCCGTAGGGCAGCTCCTCGTCGGTGTCGGGCTTGACGATCTTGATGAAAGTATCGGGGAAGGGCAGGCCGATAGAGCCCTCCTTGTAGATATTGGTGGGCGTCAGGCAGCAGGCCGTCACCGTCTCCGTCGTGCCGTAGCCCTCGCGGACCTGGATGACGGCGTGGTGGTCGTACAGGAACTTGTCGAACTTCTTCTTCAGCTCGATGGACAGGCTGTCGCCGCCGGAGAACACACCCTTCAGGCTGCTCAGGTCGGCATTGCCCATGCTGGGCAGCCGCAGCAGCGCCTCGTACAGCGTGGGGACGCCGGCGATGAAGTTGCAGCGGTACTTGACGATCTGCTTGGCATAGCTCTTGGCGGTGAACCGGGGGATGAGGATGCAGCGCCCGCCGTTGGAGAGCATGGAGTGGACGCACACGCCCAGGCCGAAGCCGTGGAACAGGGGCATGGCCGCCAGCATCTTGTCGCCGGGGCGGAACATGGGGTTGGTGGCGATGATCTGCTGGCCCAGGGCGTTGAAGTTGCCGTTGGTCAGGACGATGCCCTTAGTCGTGCCGGTAGTGCCGCCGGAATACAGAATGACGGCGGGATCGTGGAAGCTCCGCTCCACCCGATAGTTCTTATAGAAGCAGAAGCGGGACATATCCATGAATTCCTTCCAGCGGATGACAGGGGCATCCTCGGGGATCTTCTGTATCTTGCGGCCCTCGGTGAGCATATAGCCGGCCCGGATGGTGCGGGACAGGGCGTCCTTCACCGAGGCGATGATGATGTTGATGATCTTGGTGTTCTGGCGGATATGCTCGAACTTGTCGTAGAACTGGTCCAGGGTGATGGCGGTGGTGGACTCGGAGGCGTTGAGGTAGAACTCGATCTCCTTCTCCGCCGACAGGGGATGGATCATGTTGGCGATGCCGCCCACCAGGTTCACGGCGTAGAACATATAGATGGCCTGGGGGCAGTTGGGCATGGCGATGGTGACCTTGTCACCGGGGCGGACGCCCAGCGTTTTCAGGCTCTTGGCGCAGCGCTCGATCTCCTGCACCATCTTCCTGTAGGTGGTGGACTTGCCCATGAAGTCGAAGGCGATGTTGTTGGGATACATATCCGCCATGCGCTCCACGGCCTCGAACATACTGCCCTGGAAATAGTCCAGGTGCATGGGAACGTCACCCATGTAGTCCTTCCACGGGGTCTTTACTTCACTCATATTGTACCTCCTCGGAGATCGGCTTCTCCAGCTCTTCAGGGTGTGTCAGCAGGTATTCCAGCAGCCGGACGGACTTGGAATAGTAATAGCCGTCCGCCAGCCGTTCGTCGATGGTCAGGCCCAACTCCAGCGTTTCCCGCATGGAGACATTGCCGTTTTCATCAAAATAGGGGGACTTTTTCTTCTCACCGATGATGCAGAACAGGGAGCACGTGCCCCAGTTGGTCAGGTGGTGATAGCCGCACTTGAGCTTGATAGAACCCAGGTTGGAGATGACCACGGAGCTGTAATAGGGGTCGGTGGCGATCAGATCGGCGGGCACCCAGCCGTGCCGGTCCAGGAACATCAGAAACCGCACGATGGCTTTGCCCATCCAACGGGGCATCTTATTGAACATATCCATGCCCGCGGTGGAGGCATCCACCTTCTCGGAGCGGCATTCCTGCACCTGGGAGCGGATGTACCCATGCACGTCCTCCACGGTGAACTCGTCCTTGCCGTGAAGGAAGGCCAGCGCCTCCGCGCCCTTGTCGGAGAACTGCTTTTTCACCACGAAGGCAGCGGACACCTCGTTGCGCTGGTAGAAGTTGCTGTTGACGATGAAGCGGTTCAGCTTGGGCCGCAGGGTGATGGTCTTGAGCAGGGCGGCCACCACCAGGTGGAACATGGTGTAGGGGAAGTCCGTCTCCGTCTCGTTCTTCTTGGCCAGGTACGCGTTCATAGCCGTCAGGTCCACCTTGACGGAGATGTACGCCTCGTTGTCGCAGCGGTTGGGATAGATGATGCCGGTGATAAAGTGGAGCGAATCCAGCTCCCGCAGCAGGCGGCCGTCCCGGCGGTCGCCCCGGCGTCTCTTCTGTGTTTCCATGTATGTCTCCTATGTATCTAATATATTTTTCGTCAATTTACAAGCATATCTAATATGCAATATTACATTAAAAGCACACCATGATATGCTTCCGATTGTATAGTATACCAGTCATGCGGGGAAAATGCTACCCCCTATTTCGATTTTTTGCAGACAATGCACAAGGGCTGCGGCGTTCGCCGCAGCCCTCCGTTATTGACTTAGAATTCCGCGTTGCCCACGGTGCGGGGGTGCAGCTCCACATCGCGGATGTTGCTGACGCCGGTGAGGTACATCACCATGCGCTCGAAGCCCAGGCCGAAGCCCGCGTGACGGCAGCTGCCGTAGCGCCGCAGGTCGCAGTACCACCAGTAATCCTCCGGGTTCATGCCCAGCTCCTTGATGCGGCTCTCCAGCAGCTCCAGACGCTCCTCGCGCTGGCTGCCGCCGATGATCTCGCCGATGCCGGGGACAAGGCAGTCCGCCGCGGCCACGGTCTTGCCGTCGTCGTTCATACGCATATAGAACGCCTTGATCTCCTTGGGATAGTCGGTGACGAACACGGGCTTCTTGAACACCTGCTCGGTGAGGTAGCGCTCGTGCTCCGTCTGCAGGTCCGTGCCCCATTCCACCTTGTAGTCGAACTTGTCGTTGTTCTTCTTCAGGATCTCCACCGCGTCGGTGTAGCTGACGCGGCCGAAGTCGCTGGTCATCACGTGCTCCAGCCGCTCCTTCAGCCCCTTGTCCACGAAGCTGTTGAAGAAGTTGATCTCATCGGGGCAGCGCTCCAGCACCCGGCGGATGATGTGCTTGATCATGGCCTCGGCCACGTCCATGTCGCCGGCCAGGTCGCAGAAGGCCATCTCCGGCTCGATCATCCAGAACTCGGCCGCGTGGCGCTGGGTGTTGGAGTTTTCGGCGCGGAACGTCGGGCCGAAGGTGTAGACATCGCCGAAGGCCATGGCGAAGTTCTCGGCGTTCAGCTGGCCGGACACGGTGAGGCTGGTCTTCTTGCCGAAGAAGTCCTGGCTGTAATCCACCTGGCCGTCCTCGGTCTTGGGCACGTTGTTCAGGTCCAGGGTGGTCACCTGGAACATCTCGCCCGCGCCCTCGCAGTCAGAGCCGGTGATGATAGGCGTCTGCACGTAGACGAAGCCCCGGCTCTGGAAGAACTCGTGGACGGCGTAGGCCGCCACGGAGCGGACGCGGAACGTGGCGGAGAACAGGTTGGTGCGGGGACGCAGATGCTGGATGGTACGCAGGAACTCCACGCTGTGGCGCTTCTTCTGCAGGGGATAGTCGGGGGTGGACTTGCCCTCCACCTCGATGGTGTGGGCCTTGACCTCCAGCGGCTGCTTGGCGTCCGGCGTCAGCACCACCGTGCCGCGGACGATGAGGGACGCGCCCACGTTCTGGGCGGCGATCTCCTTATAGTTGGCCAGCTCCTCGGCGGACATGACCACCTGTAAATTCTTGAAGCAGGAGCCGTCGTTCAGTTCGATGAAGCCGAAGGTCTTCATGTCGCGGATGGTGCGCGCCCAGCCGCAGACGGTGACTTCCCTGCCGCCCAGGGTGTCCTGATCGGCAAAGATCGCAGCGATTTTCATACGTTCCATATCTTTTCACCTTTTCCTGTGTAGTTTTGCGGTAAATTTTACAGTAATACAATAATCAGTATTATAGACCATAACCGGGAAATTTACAAGGCTGAGTTTCGCGGCAGACGTTGCCATTTCCCGCGGAATGTGCTATGCTGTCCCCACTGAAATATAAGGAGGCTTCACATGGACCCTATTTTTGAGATCGAGCTGGAGGACTGCCCCGTCTGCCGCGGCGCAGGCGTGATGCAGGACGAGCAGGGCTGGTGCGTGTCCGTGGCCTGCATGGACTGCGGCGCGGAGACGGCCCACGCCGACTACCGCACGCCGGAGGAGCGGCTGGAGGCCGCCAAACGGGTGGCCCTGCTGTGGAACATGGGGAAGGTCATCCACACCGGCGTGGGCGACTGAGGCACAAAAAAGAACCGCCCGAGGGTGGTTCTTTTTTGAGACTGTCGAAAAAACCTGTCATTGCGAGCCAGTCCGCGCCGCGAAGCAAGTACCCTTGGGGTGCAGACTGGCGTGGCAATCCGTTTCCAAAATGCAAAATTCTCGCGTTTTCCCGCAGATCTGCAGCTAAGAGATTACGGATTCCCACGTCGCTTCGCTCCTCGGAATGACAGAGTGGGTTTATCGACACGCTGAAAAAGAACCGCCCGAGGGCGGTTCTTTTTTTGTCCGTGCGGCTGAGCATGGCCGCAGCGGGTAAAGGGGCGTGGTCTATCACCACAGGGGTGGGATGGGTTGGTTATTGCTGCACGAAAGTGGGAATGTACTCGGTGGCCGTTTTCCACTTAACGCTGAGCTGTGCGCCGTTCAGGGTGTTGTCGGAGACCTTGAAGGTCGCGCCCTCAGCCATGGTGATCTTAGCGGGGTTGCTGTAGAACGTCAGCAGCGCAACGCCGTTCTTGACTTCATTGCCAGAAACAACAACATTTCCAAGAGTACCGTTGATGTCAGAGAACATGATAGCGGCATTCTTGTTCTCGGCATCGTCTTCCATATTGAAGGTGCAGTTGGTAATAGAAACGGTCTGCCCGCTTACATCCTGTTCCACGACCTTGACGGGACGATTGGTGTTGAATACGCAGTTGTCGATGCTGACATTGGTGTAGAGTTCCCATATCTCGTTACCGATCTTAGTCGTTTGGCCGATGCTCTTGAACCACAGAGGATTGGTGTTGCTGGCACTCACACTGTTCTCATGCTTATTGAACGTGCTGTTCTTGATGGTGATCTGTTTTGTTCCAAAGCTGCCGTCCTGCAGCCACAGCGCATCAAAGGTACAGCCGTCGAAGGTCACACCTGCGATCTGATGGGGCATAACCGAGCCGTAGGGATTGTCAGAGGTTGCACCGGACAGGCCGAAGAAGCCCTCGATCTTTATACCCTGGAAGGTAACGGTGGATTTATCCGGAATTCTGAAAGCGATCTTATTTGCAGCGGCATGATCAACAGCCGGGCCATCCTTGATTGTTCCGCCGACGATAAACAGATTGATGCCATCCTTATTGGTATAGGTGACTTCTCCGTTCGCCGCGCCACGCCCGTACTTATCACGGAGATCGTCGTTACCGATCACAACACTGCCGTCCTTGAGGGAAACGCTGCCGATGGTCACATACACATTCTTGATGCCAGCGGGAATCTCGGTCAGTTTGTTAAACTCAGCGAGGGCGTAGAAAGCGGTGTCCTCGCCAGCCTTGGCATCATACTGATTGTCGGTGCTGTCGTATTCCACCGCATCCTGGGTAGCATAAACGGTAATGCCGATGCCGTCGATAGACAGGCCCTGATAGTCGTTATTGGCGGAGGTCTTCATCGTGCCGGAGATAGTAAACTCCTTGCTCTCGCCAACTTTCAGACTTGTGTATGTACCGGTCGAGCCAATTTCGCCGATCGTCCAGTCGATGACCTCATTCAGCTTGGCATTGCCGTCGATGCCGGTGATGGCGACCTTGTACTTAATGGCCAGATTGCCGTTGTTGACAATGCGCAGTTCAGGCAGTTTATAAGTACAGCCCGGCTCCCAGAGAACCTTTTCATTAGCCGGTGCACCGTCAGCCTTCTTGAACTCCAAGGTCTTGCCCTCGGCGTTGACCCAACCATTGCCCTCTTTCATTTCAAGAGCGATGTCCAGCTTGCCAGCCTCGATCTTGTTGACGCTGGTGCTGGCCGTGTCGGTGAACCACGCAAACGTAGTGCCCACCAGCATGACCACGCACATGACCAGCGCCATGATGCTGGTCAGCAGCGCCCGTTTGGTTTGCTTGTGACTATTCATGTCTGTGTACCCCTTTGTTAAAATTTACAGTCAGGTGCAGGTATTCTTTGTCCATCAGAACAAAGAATGAAGCGCCCATGGGCGCTTCTGCCCCAATCTGCATTGGTAAACTGAGTATAGCACCCCGTTTCCGGAACTGCAAGCGCAGACAGGGAAATTTTTTACATTTCGGCAGGTATGACAAAAATTTGCGGGGATTTTGGGCGAAATGGCGAAAGATTTGCCTCCAGCGGGGTGTTTTCTTTTTTGTCTCCGACGGGTTACTTTCTTTCCCGAAAGAAAGTATCCAAAGAACGGTTTAAGAAAAGGGGGATTTCGATTTCCCCCTTTTCTTAAAAATC
>CAVGVB010000008.1:0-74146 GCA_963632705.1 bacterium
ATCAGCGCTTGCTGAACTGCGGTGCGCGACGAGCGGCTTTGAGGCCGTATTTCTTGCGCTCCTTCATACGAGGATCGCGGGTCAGGAAACCGGCCTTCTTCAGGATGGCGCGGTACTCGGGGTTGACCAGCAGCAGGGCGCGGCTGATGCCGTGACGCAGAGCGCCGGCCTGGCCGGACACGCCGCCGCCCTCGACGGTGGCAACGATGTCCACCTTGCCCAGGGTGTTGGTGGCGTTCAGGGGCTGACGGACGACCATCTTCAGAGTCTCCAGACCGAAGTACTCGTCGATGCTGCGGCCGTTGATGGTGATAGAGCCGGTGCCGTTCTCAAACAGATGCACGCGGGCGACGGAGGACTTGCGGCGGCCAGTGCCGTACTTGTAGGGGTTCTTGGACTGATACATTCTTCTTTTCCTCCTTACTTGACCAGCTCGGGCTTCTGAGCGATATGCTCATGCTGCTCACCGGCGTAAATGTGCAGACGCTTCAGGGAGTCCTTGGTGACGATGTTGCGGGGCATCATGCCGCGAACGGCCACGCGCATGGCCAGCTCGGGCTTGTCCTGCATCAGGATGCGGTACTTGGTCTCCTTCAGACCGCCCACCCAACCGGAGTGGGTGCGATAGTACTTCTGCTCCATCTTGTTGCCGGTCAGGACGGCCTTGCCGGCGTTGATGACGATGACATTGTCACCGCAGTCGGCGTGGGGAGTATAGGTGACTTTGCCCTTGCCGCGCAGCAGGTCGGCGACGATGACGGCGGTCTTGCCCAGGGGCTTGCCGGCGGCATCCACGACGTACCACTTGCGCTCAATGTTGGCCTTGTTTGCCATGAAAGTGGACATGGTGATTTTCCTCCAATTTATATAATGTATTGCTTTACTTTTCCGTGCGTCCTTGCTACAATCGGGACGGAGAAAGCGCGTGACCGCGCAAGGATATTTATAACACAGGCGCGGCGTGATGTCAACGGCAAATTGATTTACGATAAATACATCTCGTGTTTTCTCTTGATTTCTCTTGAAATCTTTCATTTTCTTGAAACGCAATTTTGATTTTTGCCATGGGAGGGCTGAACGTGCAGCATATTTTGGGATTGGTCCGCCGCTGTGTGGAGGATTACGATATGATCTCGGCGGGGGAGACGGTGGCCGTAGGCGTGTCCGGCGGCAAGGACAGTCTGCTGACGCTGACGGCGCTGGCGCGGCTGCGGGAGTTCTATCCCAAGCCGTTCCGGGTGGAGGCCATCACGCTGGAGACCGGGATGCCGAACATGGATTTCAGCCCCGTGGCGGATTACTGCGAGGAGCTGAACGTGCCGTATACCCGCATCGCTGTGCCGGTATACGACATCGTGTTCAACGAGCGGAAAGAGAAAAACCCCTGCTCCCTGTGCGCCAAGCTGCGGCGGGGCAGCCTGCATACGGCGCTGACGGAGCGGGGCATTCACAAGATCGCATTGGGGCATCATTATGACGATGCCGTGGAGACGCTGCTGATGAACCTGCTGTTCGAGGGGCGCATCGGCTGCTTCCAGCCGGTGACGTACCTGGACCGCACCGGCATCACGCAGATACGGCCCTTGCTGTACTGCCAGGAGACAGACATCCGCCGCATGGCGGCGAAGCTGGAGCTGCCGGTGGTGAAGAATACCTGCCCCATGGACGGGCACAGCCGCCGTCAGGAGGTGAAGGAGCTGCTGGCGGAGCTGGAGCAGCGGTATCCCGACCTGAAAAAGAAGCTGTTCGGCGCAGTGCAGCGGTATCCGCTGTACGGCTGGGACTTGCAGGAGCAGCAGCGCTGAATTAGATCAGATAAGTACCCATTTCACCAGCAGCAGAAGCCCCAGGCCCGGCACGCCCAGCACGCCGATGGTGAGGGCGTTGAACAGGTTCAGGCCCAGGGAGATGCCGGTGACGGCGGCGGTGGCGTTCAGTAGCCACAGCGCGCCGAAGCCCAGGGCGCTGTTCAGCACCACCCGCAGCACCATTTTCAGCGGCTTACGCAGCAGTGCGGCGCAGGCCACCGCTAAAAACAGCAGCACCAGGCCCAGCGCGCATTTTTCTATGACGGACATACGTCTCCCCCCTTTATGGCCGCGGCGGCCACAGCGGTCTCCTCTGCCCGCACCGGCACAGCGTGAGGAACACCGGAGGGGACGTCCTCGCCGCTGCGGGCCTTGATGCGGCGCAGAAGGTAATTGCTGCGGGCCTTCAGCGCGTTGATCTCGTAAATACAGGCGTCGATCAGGTCGGTGTCGCAGACGCAGTCAAAGCGGGTGTAGGCGTCCTTCAGAGCCTGATTGGTACGCAGCAGCTCCTGCTGCATCTCGTGGATAATGGGATCGGAAGCATTTTTTCGAGCCATGGATGAGTCCTCCCTATCATAAGTAGTGTACGGATAGTTTGGACAAATATGACAGGAGTTAGTCACACAGGAGGGACAAAAATGGAGCGGGAAGCGTATATGGAGCGGGCGCTGGAGCTGGCCCGGGAAGCGGCGGCGCACGGCGAAGTACCGGTGGGCTGCGTGGTGGTGAAGGACGGACGTATCATCGGCGAGGGCCGAAATCAGCGGGAGGAGAAGCAGGATGTCCGCTCCCACGCGGAGATGGAGGCCATGGCGGAAGCCTGTAAAACACTGGGCTCGTGGCGTTTGGAGGGGTGCGATCTGTACGTGACTTTGGAGCCGTGTCCCATGTGCGCGGGGGCGATCATCAACGCGCGGGTGAGACGGGTCTTTTATGGCGCGCGGGACGAGGCGATGGGCGCGTGCGGCGGCGTTTTGAACCTGTTTATGGAGGATTTTCCCTGCAAACCGCAGCTTTTTGGGAACATTTTAGGCGAGGAAAGCCGGGCACTGCTGGGGGAGTTTTTCCGGAAAATGCGGGTGGAAAAGGCCGGAGGGACTTGAAAAAACCTGGAAAAACTTAGAAAAACTTTGTAAATGTTCTGGAAAGATTTAGAAAAAATATAGTAAAGTATTTGAAAAAACTTGAAAAGACTGGAAAGGTTTTAGAGTTTTTTAATAATTACGCGGGTATTTTTTTAATAAGCGGCGGGTATGATACATACATACGCTACAAGAAACTTTTTTCATTTCATCTTCCTGCCATATCCGCGGAGGGCCAGACAGTCCTCCGCTTTATGGTGCCCATTTTTAAGAATGCTGCTCCGTTTGCGCGCCGCTGGGTGCAAGAACGGGGCTTTTTATTTTTGACGGAGTGTGGTATAATCTGTCGCAGACTGTGGAAAGGAGGCGGTGGCATGGCGAAGGAGCTGGCGGGCAGGCTGTATCTGTCCGGTATGGACGGGCAGGCGGCGGCGCTGGCGCGTCAGTGGGGCGCGGGCTATGAGATCACCGCCTTCTGCTATGCGCCCATGCTGGACCAGCCGGAGACGGCCCGGCAGGTGCGCCGGGACATGGAGGGCGTGGATCGCTTCTGGCTTCACGCGCCCTTTGCCGAGCTGACGCCCTGCGCCATCGACCCGCTGGTGCGGGACGTGGCGGAAAGGCGGCTTTTGCAGGCGGCGGGACAGGCGGCGGACCTGGGCGTGACGCGGATGGTGTGCCACGGCGGGTTCATCCCCCATGTGTACTACCCGGAGTGGTATGTGGAGCAGTCGGTGCTGTTCTGGCGGCGGCTGCTGGACAAGCTGCCGGGGAACATGACCATCGCGCTGGAGAATGTGATGGAGCCGTCGCCGGAGACGCTGGTGCAGATCGCAGCGCAGGTGGACGATCCGCGGCTGGGACTGTGCCTGGACGTGGGCCACGCCAACACCTGTGTCAGCGATACACCGCCGCTGGAGTGGGTCGCGCCTATGTCGCCCTGGCTGCGCCATGTACATCTGCACAACAATCTGGGTGATACCGACCTGCATCAGCCGCTGGGGGAGGGGAACATCCCCATGGAGACGGTGCTGGACGCGGTGCTGCAGGCAGCGCCGGAGGCCACCTTTACCATTGAAAATCAGGACTGCCTGCCATCGCTTGTATGGCTGGCGGAGAGAGGTTATATCGAGGAACACACATGACAGAGCAAGAACTGCAAGCGTATATACAGGCCATCGTCCCGGCGGACCGGGCGGCTATGGATGCCGCGGAAAAGCGGCAGGCGGAGCTGGCCAAGCCGCCGGGCAGCCTGGGAGAGCTGGAGACCATCTCCATCCGGCTGGCGGGCATCACCGGGCAGGTGTGTCCCGCCATGGACAAGTGCCGGGTGGCGGTGTTCGCCGCCGACAACGGCGTGGTGGACGAGGGCGTGTCCTGCGCGCCCCGGTCCGTGACACGGCAGCAGGCGGTGAACATGACACGGCACGTGACGGGAATGTCGTCACTGGCCGCGTGCTTCGGTGATGAGGTGGCGGTGGTGGACGTGGGCATGGAGCAGGCCGTTCACTGTGACGCCATTTCAGACAGGCATATCCGCCGCACCACCGGCAACATCGCACGGGAGGACGCCATGACCCGGCAGCAGGCGCTGGACGCGCTGGCGGCGGGTATGGAGCAGGCCGCGCTGGCCGGACGGGACGGCGTGACGGCGCTGGGCATCGGGGAGATGGGCATCGGCAACACCACCACCTCCGCCGCTGTGCTGGCGGTGCTGACCGGGGCGGACATAGACACGGTGACGGGCCGGGGCGGCGGACTGACGGACGAGGGGTTCGCCCGGAAGAAGGCGGTGCTGCGGCAGGCCGTCACCCGGCGGGCCATGGACCGCCACGATGTGCTGGACGTGCTGACGGCGGTGGGCGGACTGGACATCGCCGCCATGACCGGCGCGTTTCTGGGCTGCGCCCATGAGCGTATCCCTGCGGCGGCGGACGGGTTCATCTCCGTGGTGGCGGCGCTGTGCGCCGTAAGGCTGTGCCCCGCCGCGGCGGACTACATTTTCCTGTCCCACGACTCCTATGAGCCGGGCTACCGCCTGGCGGCCCGGGAGCTGGGCATGACCCCCTGCCTGCATCTGGGGATGCGGCTGGGGGAGGGCAGCGGCTGCCCGCTGCTGTTCCGGGTGCTGGAGGGCGCCTGCGGCGTGATGCGGGGCATGGCCACCTTTGCGGAGGCGGCCATACAGGACGACTATTTAGAGGAGATACGGGCGGTGGACGCCTTTACGGTGGAGGGAGCATGAGAGCGTTGTTCATCGGCGGCGGCAAGAGCGGCAAGAGCACCGCGGCCCAGAGGCTGGCGGCGGCGCTGGCCGGCGGCGGGCCGCTGTACTACTGGGCCACCATGACGCCCCACGACGGGGAGGACGAGGCCCGCATCCGACGCCACCGGGAGGACCGGGCGGGCATGGACTTCACCACGGTGGAGCGGAGCTTTGACCTGCCGGCGGGGCTGGATGAGATCGACCCGGCGGGGGCGGTGCTGTTCGACAGCGTGACGGCCTGCCTGTCCGAGCAGATGTTCCCCTATGGCGGGGAGATGGACGAAAAAGCCGGGGAGCGGGTGCTGGCGGAGGTGCTGGCCGTCAGCCGGTATCCGGGCCACTTTGTGGCCGTGTGCGACGACATCTGGCGGGGCGGCGAGGACTACCGGGACGGCACGGAGGTGTACGTCCGGGCGCTGGCCCATATCTGCCGGGGACTGGCATCGGAGTTCGACGTGGTGTGCGAGATGGCCGGGGGACTGCCCCGGGTGTGGAAGGGGGCGCTGCCCCGTGGGTGACTGGGTATACGGCTTTTTCATGGCGTGGGGGATGTTTTTGGCCATTCCCTGCCCGAAGAAGATATGGCGGGAGAGCGCCCGGCGGAAAATGCTGGCGTGTCTGCCGCTGGTGGGCTGCATCGTGGGAGGTGTGTGGGCGCTGTGCGCCTGCCTTGTCCAGTGGCTGCCCGGGCCGCTGGCAGCGGCGCTGCTGGCCGCCGCGCCGTGGCTGGCGACGGGCTTCCTGCATCTGGACGGCTTTATGGACGTGTGTGACGCGGTGATGAGCCGCCGGGATCTGGAGACGCGGCGGCGGATACTGAAGGACTCCCACTGCGGGGCGTTCGCGGTGATCTGCATGGTGCTGCTGGCCATGGGCCAGTGGAGCGCGTTTCTGTCGGCGCGGTCGCTGTCCCTGTGGGGGCTGGCGCTGATCCCCGTGGCCAGCCGCTCCTGCGCGGCGCTGGCGGTGCTGACGCTGCGGCCGCTGGGCAGCAGCCAGTACAGCGAGATGGTACGGGGCGGCGGGCCGGTGTGGTTCGCGGCGGCGTGTCTGGCGGCGTCGGCGGTGCTGCCGCTGGTGCTGGCGGGGAGCTTTGGGCCGCTGGCGGCGGCGGTGGGCTACGGACTGGCGGTGTGGTACGGCTTCCGGCAGCTGGACGGGATGTCCGGCGACGTGTCGGGGTTCGCCCTGACGGTGGGCGAGCTGTGGGGCGTATTGGCACTGGCGATCGGGAGGTAAGTATATGGAATTGATCATAGGCGGCGCGTTTCAGGGAAAGCTGGAATACGCCGTGAAGCGATATGGATTGACAGACGCGGACGTGTGCGACCTGGCGCTGGGCGCGCCTGTGCCGGGGAAGCGGTGCTATCGCCATCTGGAGGCGCTGAGCCGCCGGGAGGATGTGACACCGTATCTGCCGCTGTTCAAGGACGCGGTGGTCATCACCCGGGAGGTGAACGGCGGCATCGTGCCCATGGACGGGCAGGAGCGGGCGTGGCGGGAGCGCCACGGCGTGCTGGTGCAGCGGCTGGCCCGGGAGGCGGAGCACGTGACGCGGGTGCTGTGTGGATTGACGGAGGTGTTGAAATGAAGCTGACGCTGCTGCGGCACGGCGAGACGGAGGGCAGCCGCAACAATCTGTATTACGGGGCGGCGGATATTCCGGTGCTGCCGTCGTCGCTGGAGGAGCTGAAAAAACGGGCGGCCGGGGGCGTGTATCCCACGGGAGAGCGGTACTATACCAGCGGGATGCTCCGGGCGGAGCAGACGCTGCGGGCTATCTACGGCGACGTGGCGTTCACGGTGCTGCCGGGGCTGCGGGAGATGGATTTCGGTGATTTCGAGATGCGGCCCTATACCGGTGATCTGGAGAACGACCCGGCGTTCCGGGCCTGGGCGGAGGACGGAGAGCATAACGTCTGCCCCAACGGGGAGAGCGCGCCCCAGGTGCTGGCGCGGAGTCTGGAGGCCATCGGACCGGTGCTGGCGGCGGGGGAGGACGCGGTGTGCGTCATCCACGGCGGCGTGACATCGGGGCTGATGATGCATTGGTTCGGCGGCACGCGGTATGACTATAATCCGCGGCCGGGGACAGGCTATCAGGTGACGGTGGCGGGCGGAAAGCCCGTGAGCTATGAAAAAATACCGAAGGAGTGACGAAATATGGAGCATACCTATAAGACGAGACAGACCTGTTCCAGCCAGATCACGTTCCGGCTGGACGGCGACCGGGTGCACGACGTGCATTTCCGGGGCGGCTGCGACGGCAATCTGAAGGCCGTCAGCAAGCTGGTGGACGGCATGACCGTGGAGCAGATCGAGACGCTGCTGCGGGGCAATACCTGCGGGCCGCGGCCTACGTCCTGCGCCGACCAGCTGGCTATCGCCGTGCGGGAGGCCTACGAGCAGGAGAAGCAGTGAGCGAACGGGGGACGCCGTAAGGCGTCCCCCGCTGCTTTTGCGTCAGCGGATCAGCTTGCGGGAGGCGGCGTATTCGGCGTTGATGTCCGCCAGCTCCTTCTCGCCGTCGATATAGGGCTGGTAGATGGCGTCGATGCGCCCGCCGCCGGCGTTGCCGCAGCCATTGCAGCCGTCACAGGGCGAGCCGCAGGCGTTGAGGCCGCGGCGGACGATCTCCTCGCGCTGGGCGCGGGTGGTGTCCTTGATCAGCAGGGAAAACATGGTGTCGCCTCCTATCCGGCCATGGAGAGCATATTCTCCAGGAAGATGCCGTAGCCCCGGGTGGGGTCGTTCAGCAGCACGTGAGTGACGGCACCCACGATGCGGCCGTTTTGCAGGATGGGACTGCCGCTCATGCCCTGCACGATGCCGCCGGTGGCGTCCAGCAGGCGCTGGTCGGTGATGTGCAGGAGCATATTGCGGGTGGATGCGCCGTCGCCGTAGACGCGGACGATGTCCACCGTGTATTCCGCCGTGTCGTCACCGTGGACGGTGGCGAGAATGGTGGCGCGTCCCGTTTTGACCTGGCTGGGCGAGGCCACCGGCACGGGCGTGCCGCCGGTGAGGAAGTCGGCGTCCGCCACTGTGCCGAAGATGCCGCCGTCGCTGTTGACGGTGACGGTGCCTACGTCACGCTGGACGGAGAAGTCGCCCTTCAGCTCGCCGGGATCGCCCTTGACGCCCTTTTTCACCGCCTTGACCGTGGTCTCCATGATCGAGCCGGAGGACAGCGGCATGAGCTGGGCGGTGTCCACATCGGTGATGCCGTGGCCCAGTGCGCCGTACTGCCCCGTGGACGGGTCATAGTAGGTCAGCGTGCCGATGCCTGCCATGCTGTCCCGTATCCATGCGCCCAGCTGCCACGTGCCGCCGCTGCCCTGGACAGGACGGGCGGTCATGGACAGGGTGCGCTGGCCGCGGTGTACCGTCAGCGCCAGCGGCTCGCCGCCGGTGGTCTGGAGCAGCGACTGCACCTGCTCCGTGGAGGAGATGCGCTGGCCGCTCACGGCGGTGATGATGTCTCCCTCCCGCAGGCCGCATTGGCGGGCCGGACAATCACTGTTCTCCGTCAGGCCCACCACCAATACGCCGTCGGCAAAGAGCTTGATGCCCACCGCTTTCCCCAAGGGGATCACGGTCTTCTCCTCCGCGGGGGAGGCCAAAGCCTGCTGCCAGCACAGAGAGAGCGCGAATACGACGGCCAGCAGCCATCCGGCGCTGCGCCGTATTGTTGAGGTCTTGCGCGTTTCATACAAGCTACTCACCCCTCGTTTTCTTTTGTTTTGTCGCCGCGACAGCTTTACTTTGTGCAGAGGATGCCCGGCGCATGAAATGAAAAAGCAGGTCGAATTGGAAAATGGCCCAGCGGAGCGGAATTTGGGAGCTGGAAAATTCTTCCTGACCGCTGCCGGGATTGACAGGCTGTGGGCGGGCGGATATAATCTAACCTGTATGCGTGTGCGTAAAATCTGTATGCGCGTGCATAAATTTGTGTTGAAAGAAGGTGCGGGCTGTGGGCGATCCGTTTTATGACTGCCATCCGGCGGTGAATTTTCTCTATTTCGCCATGGTCATCACCTTTTCCATGTGCTTGATGCACCCGGTGTGTCTGCTGTTCTCCCTGGCCGGGGCGATGTGGTACACGGCCCGGCTGCGGGGCGGCAGGGCACTGCGGAGCTACCTGCGGTGGATCATCCCCATGATGGTCATGGCGGCGCTGGTGAACCCGGCCTTCGTACACCAGGGCGTGACGCTGCTGGCCTATCTGCCCTCCGGCAATCCGCTGACGCTGGAGAGCATCCTGTACGGTCTGGCGGCGGCCTGTATGCTGGCGGCGGTGGCGCTGTGGTTCTCCTGTCTCAGCGCGGTGATGACCTCGGACAAGTTCATCTATCTGTTTGGCCGGGTGATCCCGGCGCTGTCGCTGGTGCTGAGCATGACGCTGCGGTTCGTGCCCCGGTTCAAGCGGCAGTTTCAGGCGGTGGCACAGGCCCAGCGCTACATGGGCCGGGACACCGCCAACGGCTCGCTGCGCCAGCGGACGAGAAACGCGCTGAAGGTGTTCTCCATCATGGTGACGTGGAGTCTGGAGAGCGCCATCGACACGGCGGACAGTATGCGCAGCCGGGGCTACGGCGAGCCGGGGCGCACCGCCTTTTCCATCTACCGCTTTGACGACCGGGATCGGGGGCTGCTGCTGTGGCTGCTGTTCTGCGGCGTATATCTGCTGGCCGGGACGCTGGCCCACGGCATGAAATTCCGCTACTATCCCATGCTGATGGGGGCGCAGCCCCAGGCCATCACCGTCAGCTTTTTTGCCGTATATCTGCTGCTGTGTCTGACGCCGGCGGGACTTTCGCTGGCGTCCGGTCATCGCTTCCGCAGCCTTGAGAAAGGAGGGCGCACCGTATGAACGAGGTGTTTCGGCTGGAGCATTTCAGCTTCACCTATCCCCAGCAGCGCCGCAGGGCGCTGGACGACGTATCGCTGACCGTGCGCCCGGGGCAGTTCTGGGTGCTGTGCGGCCCGTCGGGCTGCGGCAAGTCCACGCTGCTGCGCCAGTGCAAGTCGGTGCTGGCGCCCCACGGCGCGGCGGAGGGCACTATCTTCTTTGAAGGCGTGCCGCTGCAGGATGTGCCCAACCGGCGGCAGGCGTCGGAGATCGGGTTTGTATTGCAGTCGCCGGAGCACCAGGTGGTGACGGACAAGGTGTGGCACGAGCTGGCCTTCGGCATGGAGAGCCTGGGGTTTGACACGCCGTCCATCCGCCGCAGGGTGGCGGAGATGGCGTCGTTTTTCGGTATTCAGGACTGGTTTTACAAGGACGTGGACCAGCTGTCCGGCGGCCAGAAGCAGCTGCTGAGTCTGGCGTCGGTCATGGTTTTGCAGCCCAAGGTGCTGATCTTGGACGAGCCCACCAGCCAGCTGGACCCCATCGCGGCGTCGGACTTTTTGCAGACACTGGGCCGCATCAACCGGGAGCTGGGCACGACGGTGATCCTGACGGAGCACCGGCTGGAGGAGGCGCTGCCCCTGGCCACGGACGCGGCGGTGCTGGATGGCGGCAGGCTGCTGTGTACCGGCACGCCGTCGGAGGTGGGACGACAGCTCCGTGACCGCGGCCACGGGATGTTTCTGGCCATGCCCGCCGCCATGCGGGTGTGGGCCAGCGTCCGCAGCGGCGCGGACTGCCCCGTTACCGTGCGGGAGGGCCGGGACTTTTTGCGGATCTGGCACAAGGACCACGCGCTGCGGCCGCTGCCGGAGGAGGAGCGTCCCGCCCGGGGCGAGCCGGTGCTGGAGGGGCGGGGGCTGTTCTTCCGCTATGAGCCGGGACTGCCGGACGTGGTAAAGGGGCTGGACATTACCGTCCACCGGGGCGAGTTCATGGCGCTGCTGGGCGGCAACGGCGCGGGCAAGACCACCAGCCTGCACCTGCTGTCCGGGGCACTGACGCCCCAGCGGGGCGAGGTGAAGCGCGAGGGGCGCATCGGGGCGCTGCCCCAGAACCCTCAGGCGCTGTTCGTGAAGAAGACGGTCCGGGAGGACCTGTATGAGGTGTTCGACGGGCAGAAAATAGACCCGGCGCTGAAGGAGCGGCGCGTCGCCCAGGCGGTGTCGCTGTGCCGGTTGACGGAGCTGCTGGACCGGCATCCCTATGACCTGTCCGGCGGCGAACAGCAGCGGGCGGCGCTGTGCAAGGTGCTGCTGCTGGACCCGGAGATACTGCTGCTGGACGAGCCCACCAAGGGGCTGGACGCGGAGTTCAAGCAGGAGCTGGCGTCCATCCTGCGGGCGCTGACGGCGGGGGGCGTGACCATCCTGATGGTCAGCCACGACGTGGAGTTCTGCGCCCGCTATGCCCACCGCTGCGCGCTGTTTTTCGACGGCAGCATCGTGACGGAGGGCGCGCCGCGGGAATTTTTCTCCGGCAACAGCTTCTATACCACCTCCGCCGACCGCATGGCACGGGAGCTGTGCCCCGGCGCGGTGACGCCGGAGGACGTGATGGCCGTTATCGGCGGCGATGTGCCGCCTGAGCCGGCCTTTGACCGGGCGTATCAGCCGCTGCCGCCGGTGACGGAGGAGGCGACCACATGGAAGCCCACCAAGCTGCCCTGGTGGCGGAAGTGCATTGCGGCGGCGGCCAGCGCCGTGGCGCTGTTCATTTTCTGGAACGCGGCGGAGCGCACCGACCTGACGGCCCTGGTGGGCGGCGGCACGGTGTCGGAGGCCGGGTGGGACGCGCTGCGGATGTACGGGCTGTTTGTGGTGGCGCTGCTGGTGGTGGTGGCCGCCATAGGCCGACGCTCCCCGCCGCCTACGCTGGTGCAGACGCCGGTGGAGAAGCGGAAGCTGTCCAAGCGGACGCTGACCGCCACGGTGCTGATCCTGCTGTGCATCCCGGCCACGCTGTTCATCGGCTGCTACTACGGCGGCACGCAGAACTACTACCTGCTGTCGGTGCTGGTGATGCTGGAGTGTATGCTGCCGTTCTTCATGGTGTTCGAGGGGCGCAAGCCCCAGGCCCGGGAACTGGTGGTCATCGCGGTGCTGTGCGCCCTGGGCGTGGCAGGCCGGGCGGCGTTCTTCATGCTGCCCCAGTTCAAGCCGGTGATGGCCCTGACCATCATCGCCGGGGTGGCCTTCGGCGGTGAGACGGGCTTTTTGGTGGGGGCGATGACCATGCTGGCCAGCAATTTCCTGTTCTCACAAGGGCCGTGGACGCCGTTCCAGATGTTCAGCATGGGCATCATCGGCTTTTTGGCCGGGGTGCTGTTCCGCAAGGGCTGGCTGCGCCGCAGCCGCGGCGCGCTGTGCGTGTACGGCGCGATCGCCGCTGTGGTGATCTACGGCGGCATCATGAACCCGGCCTCGGCACTGATGTACAGCCAGGAGACGAACTGGAAGGTGCTGATGACGTACTACATCACAGGCTTCCCCATGGACTGCGTCCATGCCGCGGCCACGGTGCTGTTTTTGCTGGTGCTGGCCGAGCCTATGCTGGAGAAGCTGGACCGCATCAAAACGAAATACGGGCTGGTGGAGTAAAAAAGAACATCCCGCAGGCGTGAGCCTGCGGGATGTGTTTGTATGTAGGGGATCAGAACTTGTCCTTGTTGAAGATGCGGAGGATCTCGTCGAAGGACTTGTCCATGTCGTCCTGGCCCTGCTCGCCCTTGGCCTCGTCCAGAGGCTGGGGCGCGGCGGCGCTGCCGGTAGAGGTCTCGGCGGCGGGCTTGGTGACAGCGGCGGCGTTGACGGCCTGCTGCTCCTCGTCAAAGCCGGTGGCGATGACGGTGACGCGGATCTCGTCGTCCAGCGTATCGTCGAAGGTCGCGCCGAAGATGGTCAGCGCGTCGGGGTGGACGGCCTGCTGCACCAGCGTGGCGGCCTGCTCCACCTCCTCCAGGCCGATGTCCATCGAGCCGGTGACGTTGATGAGCACGCCCTTGGCGCCGTTGATGGACGTTTCCAGCAGGGGGGAGGAGATGGCCATACGGGCGGCCTCCTCGGCCTTGCCCTTGCCGGCGGCGCGGCCCACGCCCATGTGGGCCAGGCCGGCGTCCTTCATGATGGCGGTGACGTCGGCAAAGTCCAGGTTGATGAAGCCAGTGTCGCGGATCAGGTCGGAGATGGACTGCACCGCCTGGCGCAGCACATCGTCGGCGATCTCGAAGGCGTTGGCGAAGGTGATCTTCTGATCGGTGGCGTATTTCAGACGCTCGTTGGGGATGATGACCAGGGAGTCCACCTTCTGGCGCAGCTCCTCGATGCCCTGCTCCGCCTGGGTCATGCGGCGGCGGCCCTCGAAGCCGAAGGGCTTGGTGACCACGCCTACGGTGAGGATGCCCGCCTCGCGGGCGATCTCCGCCACCACAGGGGCGGCGCCGGTGCCCGTACCGCCGCCCATGCCGGCGGTGATGAACACCATGTCGGTGCTCTCCAGCGCCTTGGCCATCTGGTTGCGGCTCTCCTCGGCGGCCTTGCGGCCCACGTCGGGGTTAGAGCCGGCGCCCTTGCCGCCGGTGAGCTTTTCGCCGATCTGGATCTTATAGTTAGCGCTGGAAGCATTCAGCGCCTGCTTGTCCGTATTTACCGCCACAAAGTCCACACCCTGGGCGCCGCTGCGTACCATGCGGTTGACCACGTTGTTGCCGCCGCCGCCGACGCCCACGACCTTGATGTTGACCACATTTTCCGGCCCTGTTTCCAATCCGAAAGCCATGTCTGCTCCTCCTGCCATAATTTGTATGAAAACGACACTTTATCTGCGTGTAAATGCTATATCTTGTATTGTATAACGGAATGGGAGGTCAGTCAAGACCTCCCATCCAATTTGGTGAAAAACTTTCCCCATGAACGGCGCTATTCCGGGATAAATCGCGCTTTTCCGTCCTGCATCATGTTGATCGTGCCTTTTTCGTTGACCTCCAGCTTTTCCACCACGGCCAGCAGATAATCCAGCTTGTAGCCGTAGTCGGTGCTGCGGGGGAAGCACACGTCGAAGCGGTCCAGATAGCGCAGGGTGATCTGGGACGGGTCTGTCAGGTCGATGGACTGCACATCCCCGGCCAGCGACCGGTCGTCCAGCGCCTGGAGCAGCTCCAGCAGCTGCTCCAGCGTCAGGGTCTGGTCATCGGTGGTGGCGGCCTCGCTGCCCACGGCGGGATCGATCAGCGTCAGGCCCTCCACCTGCAGCAGCTTTTTGGCGGCGGCGGGGGACATCTGGTCCACGATGATGCCCTTGTCACACAGCAGGTACGCCTGCCCGTCCTGGATCACCGCCGCCGGGGAGGTGCACTCCGTGACCACGATGGACAGTGTGTCCGGCAGGGTGCGGCGGAACTGCACCGTCTCCACATAGGGCAGGGCCTTGCGGATGCGGGCCGCGGCGTCGTACTTGTTCATCAGGAACAGGTTGTCGCCCGCCTTGACCTGGGCGGCCTGGATGATGGTGTCCCGGTCGTAGCGGCTATTGCCGCTGACGTGGATGGTGCGGATGCGGAAAAACAGCGTCAGGGCCAGGGCAATGGCGGTGCAGATGACCACGAATGCCAGCAGCTTATAGAGAAACGCAAAGCGCCCCTTGCTGCGCCGGCGGCTGTATCGCTTTCTCGCCATGCTCTTCATCCCTTTCTCTCAGGTGTATCGCCGCTATGCGGCGTCGATGGTGTCTGTGATGTCCGCGCCCAGCGCGGCCAGGTCGCCGGGGAGGTCTTCGTAGCCCCGGCGGATGTGGTGGACGCCCTGGATGGTGGTGACGCCCCGGGCGGCCAGCCCGGCCACCGCCAGCGCCGCGCCGCCCCGCAGGTCGGTGGCCACGGTGTCCGCGCCGTGGAGCTGTTCCACGCCGCAGACCACGGCCACCCGGCTCTCTGTGCGGATGTCCGCGCCCATGCGGATCAGCTCCGGCACGTGGCGGTAGCGGCTCTGGAACATATTCTCCACGAACACCGTTGCGCCCCGGCTTTGCAGCAGTGCCGCCATGAAAATGGCCTGGCAGTCGGTGGGAAAGCCGGGATAGGGCGCGGTGCGTATGGGGGACAGGGCCTGTAAACGGCCCTCACTTGTCAGGTGAATGGCCTCCGCCGTGCAGTCCAGCCGGCAGCCCGCCTGCTGGAGCGCCGTGGTGACGGCGGCCAGATGGCGGTGGTCCGCACCCAGCAGGGTGATGTCCCCGCCGGCGGCCGCCGCCGCGCAGAGGTATGTAGCGGTGACGATGCGGTCCGGGATGACCCGGTGGGTGCAGCCGTGGAGCGCTTTTCCCGGCGACACGGTGATGACCGAGCCGCCTGCGCCCCGCACCTCCGCGCCCATGGCGCACAGGAAGTCTTGCAGGTCGCTGATCTCCGGCTCACGGGCGGCGTTGCAGATGACGGTGTCGCCCGACGCGCCGCAGGCGGCCAGCATGGCGTTCTCCGTGGCGCCTACGCTGGGCGAGGCCAGCACGATCTCGCAGCCCGTCAGGCGGCGGCCCTGGCAGTACAGCTTGCCGCCGTTTTCCTCGATGGACGCGCCCAGGGCGCGGAGCGCCGCCAGGTGCAGGTCGATGGGCCGCGGCCCAAGCTCACAGCCGCCGGGATAGCTCAGCTCCGCCCAGCCGCACCGGGCCAGGATCGCGCCCAGAAAGATCACCGATGAGCGCATACGGCGCATCAGTGACTGGGGGATGTCGCACCGGGTCAGCGTGGTGCTGTCCACCAGCAGGTCGCCGCCGTCCCACTGGGCGCGGCAGCCCAAGTACCGCAGGATGTCGCAGGCCGAGTCCACGTCGCTGAGGTGGGGACAGCCCTGTATGCGGCACGTGTCCCCGGCCAGCAGCGCGGCGGCCAAGATGGGCAGAACGCTGTTCTTCGCGCCCTGCACGGTGATCTCGCCCCGGAGCGGCCTGCCGCCCCGGATGGTGATATGACTCATATTACCCCTCCCGCCCCTCATGTTGGCTTACAGGCCATTGTATGAGGGGACGGCCCTCAGGGGTGCATCAGCGGAGCAGGGAGGTCACAGCGTCGTAGATGCGCTGGGTGGCGTCGGGGATGCCCAGCTCCTTCATGGCGCGGGCCATGGAGGACTGCTTTTCTGGAGAGGAGAGGATGGAGGACACCGCGTCGTACAGCGCGTCGCCGGAGCATTCCGGCTCGGTGAGCACCAGCGCGCCGCCGTGCTGCTCCAGCAGGCGGGCGTTCTTCTCCTGGTGGTTGTTGGTGACGTAGGGGGAGGGGACCATGACCGTGGGCTTGCCCAAGGCGGTCAGCTCGCTGATGGTGGACGCGCCGGCCCGGCTCAGGACCACGTCGGCGGCGGCCATGACTACGTCCATGTCGTAGATGTACTGGCGCACGTCCAGCCGGGGCTGGCCGGTAAGGCCCAGGTCGCGCAGCTGGCGGGAGACGGTGTCCCAGCCGCCGCTGCCCACGGCGTGGATGTGGTGGAAGGGGAAGCCCTCCGCCTGCTCCCGCCGCAGCATGGCCACGGTGTCCTCGTTCATATGGCTGGCGCCCAGGCTGCCCCAAAAGGATACCACGAGGGGCGCGTCGTCGTCAAAGCCCAGCTTTTTCCGGGCCTCGGATTTGGTCAGGCGGAAAAAGTCGCCCCGAACGGGCGTGCCGGTGACGGCGATGCGCTCCGGGTGGCGGTAGTGGCGGCGGCAGTCCTCAAAGCCCACCATGATGAGGTCGGCATAGTTTTCCAGCATCTTCGTGGTCAGGCCGGGGATAATGTTGCTCTCGTGCACCGCGGTGGGGATGTGGGCCTTGGCGGCGGCCTTGACCATGGGGAAGCTGGCGTAGCCGCCGGTGCCCACCACCAGATCGGGCCGGAAGTCCCGCAGGATGGCCCGGGCGGTGCGGCCGGAGGCGGCCAGCACCCGCAGGGCGTGGAGGTTGTGGCGCAGCCCCTCGCCGTTGAGACGGCGGCGGAAGCTGCTGACCTCCACGGCGGCGTAGTCGTAGCCCGCCTTCGTCACCAGATCCCGCTCCATGCCGGTGGGCGTTCCCACGAACAGAATAGCGGTGGAGGGGTCTTTCTCCCGCATATAGCCGGCCAGGGCCAGCGCCGGGTTTACGTGTCCCGCAGTACCACCGCAGGTGAAAATGACTCTCATGCTGTTACTCCCTCGCGCCGTCTGCGGCGGCGCGGACACATATATTTCAATACGGACTGTAATTTATTTGCGGAATAATACGTTTTGTTGTCGGATTTTGGCGGCTAACCCGCTTTGGGCGCGGGGATCTGCCGCGATACGCTGAGGACCAGTCCCATCTCCACCAGCTGGAGGCACAGGGCCGTGCCGCCGTAGCTGAAGAAGGGGAGGGAGATGCCGGTGGTGGGGACGAAGCCGGACACCACGGCGATGTTCAGAAATGTTTGCAGGGCCAGGTGGGTCATGATGCCCACCACCAGCAGCGCGCCGAAGCGGTCGCGGGCGTGGAGGGCGATCCAGAAGCCCCGGAGGATCAGCAGCGAGAAGATGATCATGATGACGCACGCGCCGATGAGGCCCAGCTCCTCGCACACCACGGAGAAGATGAAGTCGTTGTACTGCTCCGGCAGGTACAGGAATTTCTGGCGTCCACGGCCCAGGCCCACACCCAGCAGGCCGCCCGAGCCGATGGTGATCAGGCTCTGGGCCAGCTGGTAGCCCTTGCCGTAGTAGTCCAGCCAGGGGTCGTGCCACATCTCGATGCGGGATGCGCCGTATTTGATGACGCCGGCCTCCGCCAGCTTGATGAACAGGAAGCCGATGACGCCCACGCCGGTGACGCCCGCCGCCACCAGCCACGCCTGGATGCCGCCTACGATCATCAGCACCGCGCCGGTGGCCACGATGAGCACCGTGCCGGACAGGTGGGGCTCCAGCATCATCAGCACGGAGATGACGCCCAGCAGCGCCACATAGGGCAGGATGCCCTGACGCCACGTCAGCATTTTTTCCCGCTTTTTGGAGATGGTGTCGGAGAAGTAGACGATGACCGCCAGCTTGGCGATCTCCGAGGGCTGGAACTGGAACACGCCCTTGATGCCCAGCCACCGGGTGGCGTTGTTGGAGGTGATGGCCAGCGGGTTATGGGGGATGATGACCAGGATCAGCAGGAACAGCGCGAAGCCCACCAGGATGCGGGATGCGCCCCGCCAGCGCTGGTAGTTGAACTTGCCCACCACGAACATGGCCACCAGGCCGATGGCGGCAAAGATGGCCTGACGCTTGAAGTAGTACGTGCCGTCGCCGGTGTCGTAATAGGCCCGGGGAAAGCTGGCGGAGAACAGCATGATCAGGCCGATGACCGTCAGCAGCAGCGTCAGGATCAGGAAGGGGAGGTCCATCTGACCCTTGGCGGCTTCTCTGTGCTTTTGCTCCGTCTGCCGCATACGGGCCTGCCGCGCACGGGCGGCCTGGTGCTCCTCGCGGGTCATGGTATCCCTCCCTTCTGGAAAATGGCGCGAAAGATCAGAAGCTGAAGCGCTGGTACACGGCGAAATAGGCGATGACGCAGAACACGGTGCTGACGGCGGTGAACACCGCCACGATCTTCGTCTCCTTCCAGCCGCACATCTCGAAGTGGTGGTGCAGCGGCGCCATCTTGAAGATGCGCTTGCCGTGGGTCAGCTTGAAGTAGCCCACCTGGATGATGTCGGACAGCGTCTCGCAGATGTAGACGATGCCCACCAGGATCAGCACCAGGGGCATATCGTAGGCGAAGGCCAGCGCCGCCACCGCGCCGCCCAGGAACAGCGAGCCGGTGTCGCCCATGAACACCTTGGCGGGGTAGTGGTTATACACCAGAAAGCCCAGCAGACCGCCCACCAGCGCGCCGGAGAATACGCCCAGCTGCTCAAAGCCGGACCAGATCACCGCCATGACCAGGAAGAACACGCCCACCGGCACGGTGACGCTGGAGCTGAGGCCGTCCAGTCCGTCGGTGATGTTCACGGCGTTCACCGTGCCCACGATGACGAAGGCGGCGAAGATGAGGTATACCGTCCAGGGCAGCACCAGGTGGGTGTTCCAGAAGGGGATATACAGATTGGGGCTGAGCATCCCCTCGTACCGCATGAGGCACAGGAACGCCACGGCGGCGGCCAGCTGCAGCACGAACTTCTGCAGCGCCGTCAGGCCGGTGTTGTGGTGGTGCTTCACCTTCTGGTAGTCGTCGATATAGCCGATGATGCCGAACACCAGGGCGAACAGGTACACATACAGGTGGACGAAGCTGCCTGCCAGCATCCGCTGCCAGCCCAGCACCACGATGGTCAGGCCGATGCCGATGATGAACATCAGACCGCCCATGGTGGGCGTGCCCTGCTTCGTCATGTGCCACGTGGGGCCGATCTCCTTGATGGACTGGCCCGCCTTCAGCTTCACCAGCGCCGGTATCAGCAGCTTGCCCGCGATGACGGTGATGACGAAGCTGACGACCACCGGCAGCGCGATCTCCATAAATCCCATAATTGCTTGCTCCTTCCCGCCGCAGACCGTGCGGCGGCTCTTTTTTATTTGTTCAGATGCTCCGCCACAATGACCCGCTCGTCCATGGGGTAGTGCTTGTGGTCGATCTCCTGATAGTCCTCGTGGCCCTTGCCCGCCAGGATGATCACATCGCCCGGCTGGGCGTGGTCCATGGCGTAGTGGATGGCGGCCACCCGGTCGGGGATGGTGACATAGGGCGTGGCCGTGTCCTTCATGCCCTCCAGAATGTCGGCGATGATGGCCTCCGGCTTCTCCGTCCGGGGGTTGTCGCTGGTGACGATGACGAAGTTCGCCAGCCGGGCGGCGATAGCGCCCATGACGGGCCGCTTCGTCTTATCCCGGTCGCCGCCGCAGCCGAACAGCACCACGGTGCGGCCCTTGGCAAAGCCCTTGACGGACTGCAGTACGTTCTCCAGCGCGTCGGGCTTGTGGGAATAGTCGTTGAGGATGGTGTAGTTTTTGCCGGGGGTGGGGATGATCTCCATCCGGCCCTTGACGCCGTGGTTCTTGGCCAGCGCGTCGGCACATTCCACCAGCGGTACGCCCAAATTCCAGCAGCAGGCCATGGCGTCCAGCGTATTATATACGGTGAACAGCGCGGGGATGCCTACGTGGACCTGCGCCCACTCCGTGTCGGCCTCCGCGTCGAAGTCCACGCTGCCCGCGTGGAGCTGCACGTTCTTGGCCGTCAGGTCCGCCTGACCGTGGACGGCGTAGGAGAACCGGCGGGGGCATTGGGCGTTCCGCAGCAGCCGCTCGTGCCAGGGGTCGTCGGCATTGTAGACGCCCACGTCGCAGTTGTCGAACAGGATGGCCTTGGCGTCGCAGTATGCCTCCATGGTGTGGTGGAAGTCCAGATGGTCGCGGCTCAGGTTGGTGTAAACGCCCACGGCGTAGCGGATGCCGTACACCCGGTCGAGGCACAGCGCGTGGGAGGACACCTCCATCACCACATGGCTGCACCCGGCGTCGGCCATCTCCCGGAGCAGCTTCTGCAGCTCGTAGGACTCCGGCGTGGTGCGCTCGGTGTGGAGCACCCGGTCGCCGATCATGTTCTGGATCGTGCCGATGAGGCCCACCTTCGCCCCGGCCTTCTGCTCCAGGATGCTCTTGATGAGGTAGGTGGAGGTGGTCTTGCCGCTGGTGCCCGTCACGCCGATCATGGTCAGCTCGTCGGCGGGGTGGTCGAAGCGGTTCGCGCCGATGACCGCCAGCGCCCGGCGGCTGTCCGCCACCTGCACATAGGGCGTGCCGTCCTCCGGCGCGGTCTGGCACACCACGCAGGCAGCGCCCTTTTCCCGCGCCATGGGGATATACTTGTGTCCGTCCGTTTCCGCGCCGGTGATGGCGACGAACAGGTCGCCCGTCTCCACCGCGCGGGAGTCGTACCGCACCTCCCGGATGTCCGCATCCAGGTCGGCGCTGCACGATAAAATGGTAAGGCCGTTCAACAGCTCACGCAGCTTCATGGTCATATCTCCTTTGCACTTTCAGTGATACTATTCTACCACGCTTTGCCGGTTTGAAAAGGGAGGCTCGTGCCGAAAACCGGGCGTTTTCTGCTCAGTCGGTGACGGAGGTATCGCCCAGCTGCACGGTGATGACCGTGCCCGCGTCCACCTCCGTGCCCGCCTCGATGTTCTGGCTCAGCACACGAATGGAGCTGGACTCGCTGCCCGTCGTGCCGGAGAAGCGGATCAGCAGCCCGGCGTTGACGGCCACGGTGTTGGCCTCCGACGGTGTGCGGCCCAGCAGCGTGGGGACGACGCACTTATCGGTGGGCTTCTTCTCGTTGGCGTAGAGGATGACCGTGGACTTGCCGGGGATGATGGCGCCGCCGGCGGGCGTCTGGTCGGTGATCACGTCGCCGTCACCCTCTACGCGGCAGCTCAGGGCGCGCTCCTTCATCTTGGCCTTGGCCTCGTCCACGCTCATGCCGATGACGTTGGGGACGGTGGTGTCCATGCCCAGCAGCTCCTCAGCGGAATAGCTGGGCTCGATGCCCAGATAGGGCAGGATCTCCGACATGACGGAGCTGGCGGTGGGGGCGACCATGTTGCCGCCGGACACATACACGCCGGTGGCACGGCTGGGGGTGTCCATGGTGATGAGCATGATGACCTGGGGATCGTCCGCCGGCGCGAAGCACAGGAACGACACCACCACGTCGCCGGACTGGCCCTTATCCGCCGTGCCGGTCTTGCCGCCGATGCGGTAGCCCGCCACCTGGCCGTTTTTGCCCGTGCCGCTGGACACCACGTATTCCAGGCACTCCCGGACGGCGGCGGAGGTCTCCTCGCTGATGACCTGCCGCACCGGGGTGTCGTCGTGGCGGTAGACCACGCTGCCTTCGCTGTCGGTGATGCGCTCCACCAGATAGGGCGTGTGGAGGTAGCCGCCGTTGACGCAGGCGGCCTGGGCCGCGATCAGGCCCAGAGGCGTGACGGTGAAGTTCTGGCCGAAGGCGTAGCACGCCAGGTCCAGCTGGGTGAAGCTGTCGGGGGAGGCGAACACGCCCACCGCTTCGCCGCCCAGGTCCACGCCGGTAGTGCCCATCAGGCCGAAGCTCTCCATGTATTCATAGAATTTTTCATTGCCCACCCGCAGACCGTAGTTGATGAACGCCGGGTTGCAGGAGTTCCCCACGGATTGGGTCAGCGTTTGCAGGCCGTGGCCGTTCTTATTGGAGCAGTGGATGGTGTAGCCGGAGATGGTGACGCTGCCGCCGCAGTTGACGGTGGTGGTCTTATCCACCACGCCCTCCTCCAGCGCTGCCGCCAGCGTCAGGATCTTGAAGGTAGAGCCCGGCTCGTAGGTGTCGTTCAGGGCCTTGTTGCGCCACTGGAGCAGCTGCATCTCCGCCAGGGTGTTCTCCTTGCGCTCGATGCGCTCCAGCAGCGTCTTGTCCTGCACGGTGGAGAAATCGTTCAGGTCGTAGTTGGGGTAGGACGCCATGGCCATGATGCCGCCGGTCTTGGCGTTGAGCACCACGCCCGCCGCGCCGTTGGCGGCGGAGAATTTATCCAGCATGGACTCCATGCCCTTTTCCAGATAGTACTGGATGGTGGCGTCCAGCGTCAGCGTCAGGTCGCCGCCGTCCTTGGCGGCGAAATACTGCTCGTAGGTGTAGAGCATATCGTTCTCCGCCTTGTCCTTGGCGGAGATCACCAGGCCGCTCTGGCCCTCCAGCTCCTCCTCGTAGTAGGCCTCCAGCCCGTACAGGCCGGTGTTGTCCGTGCCCACGAAGCCGATGACCTGGGCAGCCAGCGAGCCGTAGGGGTAGTAGCGCTTGGAGTCCGCCACCAGATGCACGCCCACGATGTCGTTTTCGTCCACATAGGCCCGCACCTTGGCGGCCACGTCCTCCTCGGCCCGCAGCTGGATGACCTCGTACTGGGACTCGGTGTTCTCCATCCGCTTGCGGATGGAGGCGGCGTCCTTGCCCAGAATATCCGCCAGACCGGCGGCCAGACTGTCCTTCGTCCAGCTCACCGGGTCGTCCTTGTCGTTCACCGCCTGGTCGATCTCCAGCGGAGAGAGGATGATGGTCTCCGCGCTGGCGGAGATGGCCAGTATGTTGCCGCTGGCGTCGTAGATCGTGCCACGGGAGGCGGTGACCACCGTGCGCCGGGTCTGCTGGCTCACGGCCTTGCCCTGCAGCTCCTCATGCCGGGTGATCTGCAGGTCGTACAGCCGGAAGAACAGCAGCACGAACATCAGGATGCCCATGATGAGCATCAGCACGAAGGTGCGGCTCTGGATGATCCGGTTGGCCCGGCGGATGCTCTCGTTTTTTCTGTTTTGGCTGCTATTTCCTGCCACGTTTTCACCCTCCCGCGCCTGTCCGCGTTCCCTGAATGCCCCGGTTCTAAGACCAAGCAAGGAGCAAGAAGTCGCCTTCTTACTCCCTGCCGTTTCATACTATAAGCGCGCCTCAGCGGAAATATTCCACCGCGTATGCCCAGGCCTGCGACACCTTGTCGGTGAGCCCGCTCAGCGCCGCGCTGCCCCCGGCGGCGTATACCTCCGCCGTATCAGAGCCGGACAGGTCGATGTAGACGATCTGCCCGCTGGTGGGCTTGCTCATGCCCGCGGCCTCCGCCACCGATTTTACGGTGGCCAGGTCGAAGGTCTTTTCATACTCCGTCAGCAGCGCGATATGCTCGTCCTCCAGCGCGGAGATCTGCCGCTTGATGGTGGACACGTTGTCGGAAATGCCCGTCAGCTTTACATAGCACAGCATCAGCGCCACCACCATGGCCATCACGATCACCGTGCCGATCAGCACGGCGGGGGACAGCTGCACGGCGGCTCTGGCCGCCGTTTTCTGCCGGCGGACGGGCTGGACCTCCTGCTGCGTCTGGGGATGGGGACGCTGGGGCAGCTTCCCCGCGTCATCCAGCTGGCGTTCCCGCGCCAGGGCATCCAGATCGTATGCAAGGCTGCCGTAAACGGCGTTTCTGCGGTTCTCCATGGTGCGGTCACTTCCTTTCCTGCGGCGGTTTTCCGCCGATAGTTTGCTTTCTTTATACCTTTTCCGCCACGCGCAGCTTGGCGCTGCGGGCGCGGGGGTTGCGCTCCAGCTCCGCCTCGTCGGCCACGATGGGCTTGCGGCTCACCAGCCGTATGCGGGGCTTTTTGCCGCACACGCACACGGGGAAATTGGGCGGGCAGGTACAGCCGGTGGCCATATCCTGCATAGTTCTCTTGATGATGCGGTCCTCCAGCGAGTGGAAGGAGATCACCGCCAGCCGTCCGCCGGTGTGCAGGTGGGACACGGCGGATTCCAGCATGGGCGGCAGCGCGTCCAGCTCGCCGTTGACGGCGATACGCAGGGCCTGAAAGCTGCGTTTGGCCGGATGCTGCTTTTCCCGCAGCGCCTGGGGCGGCATGGCGGACTTGATGATGTCCACCAGCTCTCCCGTGCGTTCGATGGGCGCTTGCTCCCGCGCCCGGCAGATATGCTTGGCGATGACCGGTGCGTACCGCTCCTCGCCGTATTCGTATAAAATGCGCCGCAGCTCCTCGTAGGACCAGTCGTTCACCACGTCCCGGGCTGTCAGGGGGGCGCTGCGGTCCATCCGCATATCCAGGGGGACGTCCTGCATATAGGAGAAGCCCCGCTCCACCTCGTCCAGCTGGGGGGAGGACACGCCCAGGTCGAACAGCATCCCATCGGCGCCGTCCAGTCCCAGCTCGTCCAATATCTCGCCCACCCGGTCGAAGTTGCTGTGTACCAGCGTTACCCGGTCCATGTAGTCCGCCAGCCGCTCCTTGGCGGCGGTGATGGCTGTCTCGTCCCGGTCGATGCCGATGAGACGGCCGGTGGTCAGCCGCTTGGCGATCTCCAGAGAGTGGCCCGCCCGGCCCAGCGTACCGTCCACGTACACGCCGTCAGGCCGCAGGGCCAGCGCGTCCAGACATTCGCGCAGCAGCACCGGCACATGGCCGTAATCCTTTTCCTCGTGCATCACAGGCCCATCTCCGCCATGGCTTCCTCCAGCGCGCCGGAGGAGAACGCCTCGTTCTCGATCTCAGCCCACCGCTGGGCGTTCCAGATCTCCACACGGTCGAAGCTGCCCACCACCACGACCTCCTTGGTCAGGCCCGCGTACTCCCGCAGCTTGGCGGGCAGCAGGATGCGCCCCTGGGGATCAGGCTCGCAGTCCGCGGCGTAGGCAAACAGCGCACGGAGCTTCTTCACCTCGTTATAGGACAGCTCCTTCAGCTTGTCCATGAAGGCGGCCCAGCTCTCGTCGGAGAACACGGACAGGCAGTGGTCCTGCCCCACGGTGACGTGGAACGTCTGCCCCAGCTCACGGCGCAGGGCGGCGGGGATAAACAGGCGGCCCTTGGCGTCGATGTTGTGTGCGTATTGTCCGGTCATAGGGCCGCCTCCTTTCGTGCAGTATGGGATGGACTGTGGGCTTATGCCCCACAAATAGGGGCACTACCCCCACAATTCACCACTCACGAGGTTAGTATACATAATCCATCCCGGATTTGCAAGGAGAAATTGCGCCCGCAGAAACGGCGAAACCCCGCTAAAATATGGGATTTCAGGAAAATTTTCCCACTTTGCAAAACGTATGTTCGAGGCGGATGGCACGAAAAAACCGGCGGACACAACATTTAGTGTCTGCCGGTTTTGCGAACCACAAGATGTCATTCTTTTGTGGGATGTAGAGAAATTTGAAACTAAAATTTATCTATTTTTAACAAATGGCACAGGGCTTACCGCTGGCCCTCCTCGCCGCCGGACTTGGCGGGCTGGCTGGCGCTGGCGTTCAGCTGGGCTCTCTGCTCCTGCATCAGCTCCTGGCTGGTGGCGCGGAAGCGGGCGCGGGACTCCTGGACCTCGTTCAGCGCGGCCTGAATGGCCTCCTCGGTGCGGCGCAGGGCGTCCTCGGTGTAGGTGTTGGCCACATGGTACAGCTCCTTGCTGCGGTCCTCCGCGCGGCGGATGATCTCGCTGCTCTTCTGGCGGGCCAGCTGGATGGTCTCGCTCTCGGACACGATGGTCCGGGCGTCCAGCTCCGCCTGGCGCAGCATGGACTCCACTTCCTTCTTGGCGCCCGCCACATATTCGCTGCGGGCCGCGATCAGCTCCTTGGCCTTTTTCAGCTCCAGGGGCAGCTTGGCCCGGATCTCGTCCAGCAGGTCCAGCGCCTCGTCACGGTTGATGACGCACTTGTCGGAGCTGAACGCCACGCTCTTCGCCTCGTCGATCATGCCGAACAGCATATCCAGCAGTCTCTGCACATCCTTTTCTTCCATAGGGCAGTCCGTCCTTTCTCTTATTCCGGCCAGCGCTCAGCCGCGCTGCCGCATCAATTCTTCGGCGACCGGCGCCGGTACATACTTTTCCAACGGCTGGTGGTAGCGGATCATCTCCCGCACCATGGTGGAGCTGAAATGCTCAAATTCCGCGCTGGCGGGCAGCAGCAGCGTCTCCAGCCCGGGGCAGACGCCCTGGTTGATGCGGGCCATCTGGTTTTCCAGCTCGAAGTCGGCGCAGTTCCGTACGCCCTTTACCAGAATGTGGGCGTTCTTGGCCCGGGCATAGTCCGCCAGCAGGCCGCTCCAGTTCTCCACCTCCACGTTGGGGATGTGGGCCACGCTGCGGCGGATCAGCTCCAGCCGCCGCTCCGGCGTGAACATGGGCTGCTTCTTCTCGCAGTTGACCATGACGCAGACGTATACCTTGTCAAAGCAGGCGGCGGCCCGGCGTATGATGTCCAGATGCCCCAGGGTGATGGGGTCGAAGCTGCCGGGATAGATGGCGATATTCATTCTGCATCCTCGTTTCCGCCGCGATGATACACCGTCAGCTTGATCTTGCCGTAGCGGTACTCCCTATACAGCGTATAGGGCGACGGCATGGCGGGCAGCACCGTGTCCACGGCGCTCTCCGCTATGATTATACCATGTGCGCGGCAAATGTCAAACGCCGCGATGTCCGTCAGCGCCTGGGCCAGCAGGCCGCTGGCGTAAGGCGGGTCGAGGAACACGATGTCGAACTTCTCGCCGCTGCGAAGATAGGGCAGCGCTTCGCCCTGCCGCACCCGGGCCCGGTCCTCCAGCCTGCACAGGGCCAGGTTCTCGCGGATCAGCTTTATCGCGTCGGCCCGCCGGTCAATAAACACGCACTCCGCCGCGCCGCGGCTCAACGCCTCGATGCCCAGCTGGCCCGTTCCGGCGAACAGGTCCAGCACCCGGCGGCCCTCGATGTCGAACTGGATGATGGAGAACAGGCTCTCCTTCACCTTGCCGGTGGTGGGACGGGTCTCCATGCCCTCCAGCTCCTTCAGCACACGGCCTCGCGCCGTGCCGGTGATCACTCTCATTTGTCCAGCCCCCTCGGATCAAAGCGTTCAAAGATGACCAGGCAGCCCGCCGCTTCCGCGGCGTCCATGCCGGCTTTGTCGTGGATGGTCCAGCTGGCCTCCTGTACCCGGTACACGCCCCGGCACAGCTTCAGGGACAGGCTGTTCCGGTCCTCGAAGCGGTAGGCGATGAAGTCGGGCCGCGTCCAGCTGTTCATCAGCAGGCTGCCCAGCACCCAGCGCACCGCGCCGGGCAGGTCCGCGCCGTCGCCGTGGCGCAGGAAGTTCTCCGACAGCTGTCCCCGCAGCACCTGCGGCCGGTTGTGCCACAGCCACATGAGACACCGGGGGTCGAAGGACTCCACCATATACTTGCCCTTGTACTTGTCCAGCATCTTGCAGGCGGCGGCGGTCAGTGCGTCGGCGTTGCCCCGCTCGGCCTTCAGCTCGATGATCAGGGGCGCTTTGCCGGCGAAGATGGGCAGCACCTCCTCCAGCAGGGGGATGTGGTGCTCCGTACCCTCCAGGGTGTAGTTGGACAGATCCTCCGCCGTCAGGTCCTCGATCTCCACGTCCGCCCCGGCGGTACGCAGCAGGGAGGCGTCGTGGATGACGGCCAGATGGCCGTCCTTCATCAGGTGTACGTCCAGCTCCGCGCCGAAGCCGCACTGTACCGCGCGGCGGAAGGCGGGGATGGAGTTTTCGGGGATGCGGGGCTTGTCATGATAGCCCCGGTGGGCATAGTGCCACTTTTTGAAATAGTCCCAGTCGCCCCGCCGCTTCTGGCAGCGCAGGGCCAGCAGGTACAGGAGAAAGACCACCGCGATCAGGGCGGCCAATACGATGAGCCAAGTCATAGGGAAACCTCTTTTCAGTCATTGTCTACGTCCAGCACCTCCAGCCCCACCTTGGCCGCGGGCTTGCTGTCGCCGTGCTTGACGAACAGCATGGTCACGAAGGCCAGCGCCGTGAACACGGCGGCGTAGGGGAACAGGACGTGCATACCGAATTTATCCATCAGCAGGCCGGACACCATGGGCGTGGCCACCTGGGCCGCCATGGAGGCGGTGTAGTAGAAGCCGGTGTATTTGCCCACGTCGCCGCCGGAGGCCAGCTCCACCACCATGGGGAAGGAGTTGACGTTGATGGTGGCCCAGGCGATGCCCGCCAGGGCGAACATGGCGTTCATCAGCATGGTGGGGCTGTCCGCCGTCAGGAAGCCCGCCACGCCGAAGGCTGCCGTCAGCATCACCACGCCGGCGAGGATGGTCTTCTTCCGGCCGATCTTCCCGGCGATGAAGCCCACCGGCAGGTAGGCCACGATGGCCGCCGCCTGGGCGATGATCAGCGTCAGGTTGTAGTCCTTGTGCAGGATGTTGCTGGCGTATACGGAGTATTTGCTGGTGACGGCGTTGTAGCCGAAGAACCACAGCACGATGCTCAGAAGGATCAGCAGCAGGCTCTTCACCTCGTCGGCGGACAGCTTGCGGCTCTCCGTGGGGTGCTCGGCCTCTTCCGCCTCCTCCAGCCCAGCGGCCACCGCCTGCTGCTGCATCTCGGCGGCCCACTCCGGCTCGCGGACGGTGAGCATGAACACCACCAGCGCCGCCAGCATCAGCGCCGCGATGACGCCGAAATAGCCGGTGTAGCTCATCAGGCTGTTCCGCACCGACGACGTGGCGAACACCATGCCCAGCGCCAGCACCAGAATGCCGCCGGCGCTGCCCATCAGGTTGATGACGGCGTTGCCCTTGGAGCGCAGGGGCTTCAGCGTCACGTCCGGCATCAGCGCCACCGCCGGGGAGCGGAAGGTGGCCATGGAGATGAGGATGATGAGCAGCAGCACCACGAACAGCACCAGCGTCCCCGGATGCGTCCGGGTGACGGCGTGGGCGCAGGCCTGCCGCGCCGGCACGACGTAATTGGTGTAGTCCGGGTTGGTCACGGTCTTGTCATTCTCGGCACTCTCGCTGCGGGTGGAGATCTGGCTGCGGATGGCGATGAACTCCTCCTGGGTGAATTTCTGACCCAGGATAAAGCTCTCGCCGCCGGGGGTCAGCAGCGTGGCGTCCTTCTGCTCCTGATAGATCTCCGCCAGCGCCGCCGGGTCGTCGATGGCGGACACCTTGTCCAGATGCTTCAGCTGGGCGTTGTCCACGAAGGACAGGGCGATGAGCGCCACCGCCGCCAGCAGCGTGCCCACCACGATGAACGGCGTCCGCCGTCCCTTGGGATGGGTGCATTTGTCGGAGATGTGGCCGAACAGCGGCAGCAGGAACAGCGCCAGCACGTTGTCCAGCGCCATGATGACGCCGGACCAGGTCTGGCTCATGCCGAACTTGTTGGTCAGGATCAGGGGGATGGTGTTGTCATAGGCCTGCCAGAAGGCGCAGATCAGGAAAAAGGCAAACCCCACCAGGATGGTGCGCTTGTAATTCAGCTTCATGGCGTTTCCTCCATCTCGCGGTACACCGCGGCAATATCGTCGTATATCCACGTGGGCCGGACGCCGAATTTCTCCGTGTCCGCCCGAGTTCCCTCGCCGGACAGCACCAGAATGCTGTCGATGCCGGCGTTGACGGCGCAGGCGATGTCCGTATACACCCGGTCGCCGATGAGCACCGTCTCCGACCGGCCAAAGCCTGTCCGCCGCATGGCCAGCTCCGCCATGGCGGGCTGGGGCTTGCCGATGAACGTGGGAGTCCGCCCGGTGGCGTTGGTCAGCATCTGGCACACGCTGCCGCAGTCCGGCACAGAGCCGTACCAGGTGGGGCACACCCAGTCCGGGTTGGTGGCCAGCCACGTCACGCCCCGGTTCAGCAGGATGCAGCTGTCCTCCAGCTTCTGGAACGTCAGCTCCCGGTCAAAGCCGCTGAGCAGGATGTCCACATCCTCCTCCACCCGGGTCGTCACGGGGATGCCCGCGCTCTCCAGCTGCTGCCGGAACGACTGCGTCCCCGCCGCGTAGCATTTCTTTCCGGGATATACCCGCTGCAGCAGGTCGACAGCGGCGTCCACCGACGTCAGATAGTCCTCCGGCCCGGTGGCGATGCCCAGCCGGGCCAGCTTCTCTATGTAGCCCTCCACGCCCCGGGAGGAGTTGTTGGTGAGAAAGAGATACCGCCCGCCGGTCTCCCGGACGCGGGCCAGAAACTCCGGCACTTTATCGAACAGATGCTCGTCCAGATACAGCGTGCCGTCCATGTCCAGCAGGAACAGCCGCTTCTGTCCAACGGTCATAGTCCCGCCTCCCTTTACAGCGTTCTGTCATAAACCTCAGAATACCACAGGATCTGCCCTGTGGCAACAAAAACTCGCGGCTTACACCACCTGGAAGATGAAAAATTTCAGATAATTGGTCTCCTCCACGCCCCACAGGATGGGGTGGTCGGCGCACTGCTGCCGCACCTCGATCTGCCGCAGCTGCACCCCGGCGTCGTGGGCGGCGCTGTGGAGCATTTTTATGAACAGCTCCTCCGTGGCAAAGTGGCTGCACGAGCAGGTGGCCAGATACCCGCCCCGGGGCAGCAGCTTCATGGCCCGGTAGTTGATCTCCTTGTAGCCGGTCATGGCGCTTTGCACCGTCTTACGGCTCTTGGTGAAGGCCGGCGGGTCGAGGATGATGAAGTCGTACTTCCGGGGCTGCTTCTCCAGCTGGGGCAGCAGGTCGAACACGTTGGCCGCCACGCAGTCCATCACGCCGTCCAGCCCGTTGCGCCGGGCGTTCTCCGCCGCGCACTGCACCGCGAATTCCGACACGTCCACGGCGGTGACGTGCTTCGCCCCGCCTTTGGCGGCGTTCAGGGCGAACGACCCGGTGTGGGTGAAGCAGTCCAGCACCGTCCTGCCCCTGGCCAGCTTTGCCACCGCCAGACGGTTGTACTTCTGGTCCAGGAAGAACCCGGTCTTTTGCCCGTTCTCGAAATCCACGGTGTAGACAATGCCGTTTTCCGTGATGTCCGCCGTGGTGCGCTCCGGCACGGCCTCGCCGGGCAGGGGATACCAGCCCTTGCCCTGGGCCATGCCCTCCAGCTCCCGGATGGCCACGTCGTTGCGCTCGTACACGCCCCGGACGGTCTGTCCGTCCTGCCGCAGGATGCCCACCAGCAGCGGGAACAGCCGGTGCTTGATGCGCTCTATGCCCAGACTCAGCACCTGGGCCACCAGCACATCCCCGAACCGGTCCACCGTCAGCCCGGGGAAGAAGTCCGCCTCACCGAAGATGATGCGGCAGCAGCGGCTGTCCGTTTCGCCCATCACCGTCTTGCGGTACTCCCAGGCATAGCGCAGCCGCCGCGCCCAGAATTCGTCGCTGAAGTCGTCGTTGGCATTGCGGCTCACCAGCCGCACCCGTATCTTGCTGCGGCTGTTGTAGAACCCGCAGCCCAGCCAGCTGCCCCGGCGGCTTACCACGTCCACCAGGCCGCCGTCCTCCGCCGCACCCTCGATGGACACGACCTCCCCTTCATAGACCCAGGGATGGCCGCCGGTGAGGGCGCGCTCCCCCTTGGGCGTTACGGTGATCCTGGCGTAGGGACGGACTGCTTTCATGGCGTGTACTTCCTTTCATATAGCTCATATTCCCGCCCATCATAGCACATCTTTTCCCGTATTTCCATATAAATGTAAGGAGATCATGAGAAAGGGGAACACATCATGCCGCGGATCTACCTCAGTCCCTCCACCCAGGAGTACAATCCCTATATCACCGGCGCGGGCAGCGAGGAGTATTTCATGAACCTGCTGGCCGACGCCATGGAGCCCTATCTGCTGGCCAACACCATCCGTTTTACCCGCAACACGCCGGATATGACCGCCGCCAGCTCCATCCGCCAGGCCAACAGCGGCAGCTATGACTTCTATCTGGCCCTCCACTCCAACGGCAGCACCGACGGCAGCCGGGAGGGCACGGTGCGGGGCGTCATCGCCTTCTATTACCCCGGCAGCGCCAACGGCAAACGGGCCGCCGACATCTTCGTGCGAAACCTGAAGGATGTCTACCCCCTGCCCGACAAGGTCTATGCCAGCGCCACCACCGCCCTGGGGGAGGTGCGCCAGCCCTATATGCCCTCCGTGCTGCTGGAGCTGGGCTACCACGACAACACCGCCGACGCCCTGTGGGTGGAAAATAATCTGGAGGCCATCGCCGCCAATCTGGTGCTGTCGCTGACGGAGTATTTCGGCCTGCCCTTTGTCGTGCCGCTGACGCCCTGGCGGGGCACGGTGCGTACACAGGGCGGACCGCTGAACCTCCGGGCCGCCCCGGCGCTGAACAGCGCCGTCGTGGCCGCCATGCCCGATGGCGCACCGGTGACGGTCTACGGACGCTATCAGGACTGGTACACCGTGGGGTACAACGGGCTGCTGGGCTACGCCTTTGCGAACTATATCGCCTGACGGCGGGGTCACAAAGCCTCCCTTGTGCAAAGGCGGCCCAGTGCTCACTCTGGGTTGTGCGGCGAAGCGTAGCTGAGGTGCCGCCCGCAGGGCGACGGAGGGATTGTCGTACCCCTCGTCCTTGCCTCCCTCTGTGAGGGAGGTGGCACGGCGAAGCCGTGACGGAGGGAGAGACAGCGTAAGGATTTCTCTCCCCCAGTCGGCTTCGCCGACAGCCCCCTCCCAGAGGGGGCCGAGAAATCACACCCATGCCTCTCTCTGCCCCTACACACCGCCTGCCGAAAGTCCACCCACCGTCCGATACGCAGCCGCCTTCCTGCATCCCACCAAATTTCCCATTCCGCAAAAAACCGGGACGAAATTTCCTATTTGCCCTTGACAGCGGGTGACATTGTGTTTAATATTAGTAAGGATTATTATCGGTAGGACCATAACCTCCCGCCGGTTATATCTGACGCAATATTTTGCGCGATCACCCGAGCAACAACACAATATAGGAGGAATGCACTATGACCGTAACAGGTTGGATCGTGGCAGCTGCCGCGTTCCTGGTGGCGGCGGTGGTCTTTTTCCTCCTCGGCATTCGCTACCGCAAGGGCGTAGCGGAAAAAGAAATCTCCAGCGCGGAGGAAGAAGCCACGCGCATCATCAACGAGGCCATTAAAAGCTCTGAAAACAAGAAAAGAGAGGCACTTCTTGAAGCAAAAGAAGAGATTTTGAAAAACCGCAGCGAATACGAGAAGGAAGTCAAGGAACGCCGCGCCGAGCAGCAGAAGCAGGAACGCCGTCTGCAGCAGAAGGAGGAAAATCTCGATCACAAGACCGAGATGATCGAAAAGAAGGAAGAGGCCCTGGCCCAGAAGCACGCCGCCATGGACAAGGAGCAGGAGGAGATCAAGCTCATCAAGCGCAGCCAGACGGAAATGCTGGAGCGCATCTCCGGCTTTACGGCGGACCAGGCCAAGGATTACCTCATCGCCCAGGTGGAGTCCGAGGTGACCCACGAGACGGCGCTGAAGATCAAGGAGATCGAGGCCCGGGCCAAGGACGAGGCCGATCAGCGCGCCCGCGAGATCGTGGCCACCGCCATCCAGCGCTGCGCCGCCGACCACGTGGCGGAGATCACCGTCAGCGTTGTGCCCCTGCCCAACGATGAGATGAAGGGCCGCATTATCGGCCGCGAGGGCCGCAACATCCGCACGCTGGAGACGCTGACCGGCGCGGATCTTATCATCGACGATACCCCCGAGGCCATCACCGTGTCCTGCTTCGAGCCGGTCCGCCGGGAGATCGCCCGGCTGGCGCTGGAGAAGCTCATCGCCGACGGCCGCATCCATCCCACCCACATCGAGGAGATGGTGGAGAAGGCCCGCCGCGAGGTGGACGGCGTGATCCGCGCCGAGGGCGAGCGCGCCGTGCTGGAGACCGGCGTCCGCGGGCTGCACCCGGAGCTGCAGAAGCTGCTGGGCAAGCTGCATTACCGCACCAGCTACGGCCAGAACGTGCTGCAGCACTCCATCGAGGTCAGCCACATCGCCGGCATGATGGCCGCCGAGCTGGGCGCGGACGTGACCGCCGCCAAGCGCGCCGGTCTGCTCCACGACATCGGCAAGGCCCTGGACCACGAGTTCGAGGGCACCCATGTGGCGCTGGGCGTGGAATACGCCCGCAAGTACCGCGAGAAGGAAGACATCATCAACGCCATCCAGGCACACCACGGCGACGTGGAGTGCAAGACGCTGGTGGCCTGCCTGGTGCAGGCGGCGGACGCCATTTCCGCAGCCCGTCCCGGCGCACGGCGTGAAAATCTTGAGAATTACATCAAGCGCCTGGAGAAGCTGGAGGAGATCACCAGCTCGTACCCCGGCGTGGAGAAGAGCTACGCCATCCAGGCCGGCCGCGAGGTCCGCGTCATGGTCAAGCCCGAGCAGGTCAGCGAGGACGAGATGGTCATCCTGGCCCGGGAGCTGGCCAAGCGTATCGAGAGCGAGCTGGAATACCCCGGCCAGATCAAGGTCCACGTCCTGCGGGAGACGAAGGTCGTGGAGTACGCCAAGTAAAAAATCCCTGTCCGGAAAACCCGGTGTGCGTTGCACACCGGGTTTTGTTCTGCTATAATAGCCGCGAAGAGGAAAGAAAAAACACCGCGCATTAGGGGAGGATATAGTATGAAACGTTTACTGGCCGCCGCCCTGCTTCTGGCCCTGCTCCTGACACTGACCGCCTGCGCCGCGCTGAAGAAGGAAGAACCCGTGCCTCCGGAGCAGACGGAACAAACGGAGCAGCCGGAACAGACGGAGCAGCATCTTACCGCCGACGTACCGGAGTCAAAGACGTGGCAGCGCGACCACGGCGCGGTGTGGGGCAGCGAGCCCACCCCTGTCAGCGCCGCCTTCGAGCGCATCAGCGGCGCGGCGGATAAGGGTATGACAGTGGGCCAGGAGCTGCTGCTGCTGGACTTCATGGACTGCTATTACCAGTCCATCTCCGCGCTGGAGGTCATCGACCCCGCCGATCTGTTCACCACCGTGGACGAGACGGTGTACCACAAGACCATCTGGCACGACCTGTGCATCATCCGCCGCCTGTCGCCCATCGACCTGACCATGACCTCCTACAGCTATTCCCTGCGCTGCGTGTCCCTCAGACCGTCTTCGGAGACGGAGGGCGACGTGGACGTGGTGCTGAAGGAGAGCAACGTGGTCTATTTCACCGGGCTGGACGGCATCCCCTCGGAGCAGCTGGGCATCAAGCACACCTTTACCCTCCGCAGCTCCGGCGGCGACCGCTGGCGCATCGTCTCCCACGTGTCCGACGACAACGCCTATTACAGCGCCGACTATGACCGGACCACCCGGCAGGACAACCATTTCCCCGCCATTACCGACTACATCGAGGCCCGCCGCGACCTGCCCCGGGAGGGGCTGGCCGTCGCCGTCACCGCCGACCATCCCTATGACCGGCAGGCCGCCCGGGACTATATGCTGGCCTATGTGGGCCGGCGCAATCCCAGCTTTATGGCCTATGACGACTATGGCGGCAACTGCATGAACTTCGGCTCGCAGGTGCTGCTGGCCGGCGGCATCCCCATGGACACCTCCGGCGGCTATGAGACGGGCTGGTACTGGTTCAGCGAGAACAGCACCACCCTGCCCTGGGTCAACGTGGGCTGGTTCTTGGACTACGCCGCGGCGGAGCGGGAGCACGGCCTGGCGGCGGTGGTCAACGCGCCGTATTTCAGCGGCGAGACAGGCGATATTATTACGATGGGTGTGGAAGAGCCGGCCAACCACACCACCGTCATTCTGGACGTGATCCGGGATGAAAACGGTCTGCCCATCGACTATCTGCTGTGCTCCAACACGGCGGATCTGCGGAATTTCCCCGCGTCGGCGTACTATTATACCAACCGTCAGCTGACAAAAATTGTTGGCTGGAATGACTGAAAAAGTTGTAAGAATGGGCTGAAAAACGCAAAGGAGGCGTGTTTTACGGAGTTCAAAGTGTTGGCGCTGGGCGATGTGGCCAGCGAGACAGGCTTGACGCTGCTGGAGAAGAAGCTCCGGGCTTTCAAGCGGGAGCAGGGTATCGATTTCGCCGTGGTCAACGGGGAGAACATCTCCGGCAGCGGCCTGACCCGGGATCAGGCGGAGGCGCTGTTTGCCGCCGGGGCGGACGTGATCACCCTGGGCAACCACACCTTCGGCAAGCCCCAGATCGCGTCCTATCTGGACGATGAAGCGTATATCCTGCGGCCTGCCAACTTCACGGGCCGCGCCCCGGGACACGGGTATCTGCGGGTGGACTTAGGGGCGGTTTCCGTTGCGATTTTTCCGCTTATCGGGCGCTGTGACCTGGATTTCAACGCGGAAAATCCGTTTTTCACGGCGGACAAGCTGCTGAAAACGGAGGAGAAGGCCACATTCACACTGGTGGAATTTCACGCACAGGCCACCAGCGAAAAGCTGGCGCTGGCCTATTATCTGGACGGCCGGGTGTCGGCCCTGTGGGGCACCCACACCCATGTGCCCACCGCGGATATGCGGGTGTTCAAAAAGGGGACGGGCTACGTCACAGACCTTGGTATGACAGGGCCGGACGAGTCGGTGCTGGGCGTTGAGCCGGCCCAGTCCATGGAATTTTTCCTGGGCGGGCTGCCGGGCCGCTACCGGGCGGCGGAAGGGCCGTGTACCGCCCAGGGGTGCATTTTTACCCTGAACAGTGACACAGGACTGTGCGAAAAAGTGGAGCGCATTGAGATAAAATAGCGAAAAACGAAATAGAAATTTTTTGAAAAATCTTGAAAGCAGGAGTGAAATTATTACTATGTCTGTGGAAAAAGTGAGAGAATATCTGAAGCCCTACGGCGTGGCCGACCGTATGCGGGAGTTTGAGGTGTCCAGTGCCACGGTGGAGCTGGCGGCCCTGGCCGTGGGCGTGGAGGGTGCGCGGATCGCCAAGACCCTGAGCTTCAAGATCGGGGAAGATCCCATCCTCATCGTGGCCGCCGGAGACGCCAAGGTGGACAACAGCAAGTACAAGCATTTCTTCGGCACGAAGGCCAAGATGCTCACCCACGAGGAGGCGGTGGAGCGCATCGGCCACGCCGTAGGCGGCGTGTGCCCCTTCGCCCTGCCCGATGACGTGAAAACGTATCTGGACGTGTCGCTGAAGCGGTTCGACACCGTGTTCCCCGCCGTGGGCAGCGCCGCCAGCGCCATCGAGCTGACCTGCGGCGAGCTGGAGCGCTGCTGCGGGAAGAATTTCGTCCAGTGGGTGGACGTGTGCAAGGGCTGGCAGCCGGAGGAAGCCTGACGTGGTGCGGGTACTGCACGCGGGGGACTTCCATCTGGACAGCGCCTTCGGCGCACTGACGGCGGAGCAGGCCCGGCAGCGCCGGGCGGAGAGCCGCCGCAGTCCGGAGCGGCTGGTGGAGTGGGCCAACGACCACGGGGTGCAGCTGCTGCTGTTGGCGGGCGACCTGTTCGACGGCGGCGAGCTGCGGGGCGACACCGCGCCGCTGCTGGCCCGGGCGCTGGGCGCGTTCCGGGGCAGGGTGGTCATCGCCCCCGGCAACCACGACCCCTACACGCCGGACGGGCCGTATGCCCGGACGCTGTGGCCGGACAATGTGCATATCTTCACGGAGGACCGGATGCAGGCCGTCACGTTCCCGGAGCTGGGCTGCACCGTATACGGCGCGGCCTTTACCGCCGCCGAGCAGCCGGAGGACCATGTGCTGGCGGGGTTCACCGCCCCGGAGGACGGGCTGGTCCACATCGGCCTGCTCCACGGCGACGTTACCGGCGGCGACAGCCGCTACCGCCCGCTGACCACGGCGGCCATCGCCGCCAGCGGGCTGGACTATCTGGCGCTGGGCCACGTTCACGGCTGCACCGGCGTGGTGCGGGCGGGCCGGGTGGCCTACGGCTACTGCGGCTGCCCGGAGGGCCGGGGCTTTGACGAACTGGGTGACAAGGGCTTTCTGTACGGCGACATCGGGCCGGGGACGGCGGAGCTGCGGTTCGTGGCCTTTGCCCGCCGCCGCTACCGTATCTGGGAGGCGGACGTCACCGACGGCGATCCGCTGGCCGCCGTGGAGCGGCTGCTGCCCCAGGATACGGCGGAGGATATATGCCGGCTGCGGCTGGTGGGAACGCCGGAAGAGCCGGTGCGGCTGCCGCTGCTGCAGCAGTCGCTGGAGGGGCGGTTTTTCGCCTTACAGCTGCGGGATGAGACCACCGTGCGCCGGGAGGTATGGGACAAGTGCGGCGAGGACACGCTGAGGGGACTGTTTTTGCAGGAGCTGCGGCGGGAATACGACGGCGGGGACGACGAGACACGCCGCCGCATCGAGCTGGCCGCCCGGTTCGGCGTGGCCGCCATGGACAACAGGGAGGTATGACGTGAAGCGTATTCTGATGATCGGCACAGGCGGCACCATCGCCAGCGAGATGTCGCCCTCCGGGCTGACGCCGGAGCTGAACAGCGCCCAGCTGCTGTCCTTCGTGCCCCGCATCGGGGAGCTGTGCCACGTGGACTGCATCCAGCTGTACAGTCTGGACAGCACCAACATCCGCCCGGCCCACTGGCTGGGCGCTGCGCAGACCATACGGGAGAGGTACGACGACTACGACGGGTTCGTCATCTCCCACGGCACGGACACCATGGCCTACACCGCCGCGGCGCTGAGCTATCTCATCCAGGGCAGCCCCAAGCCCATCATCCTCACCGGGGCGCAGAAGCCCATATGGTTCGACGGCACGGACTCCAAGCGCAACCTGACGGACGCGTTTCTGTACGCCTGCCGGGGCTGCGGCGGCGTGCAGATCGTGTTCAACGGCAAGGTCATTCTGGGCACGCGAGCGCGGAAGACCTGCTCCAAGAGCTTTCAGGCGTTTTCCAGCGTCAACTACCCGGATCTGGCGGTGATGCAGGACGAGCATCTATTGCAGTATATGCGGTGCGCCTGCTATCCCCGGCCGCTGTTTTACGACACGCTGGACGATAACGTGGGACTGCTGAAGCTGATCCCCGGCACGCCGGCGGCGGTGCTGGAATTCATGCTGGAGCGGTACGACGGGCTGGTCATCGAGTCCTTCGGCGTAGGCGGTCTGCCGGAATACGAAGGGGACGACAGCTATTACGACATCATCCGCCGGGGCGTGGAGCGGGGCAAGATCGTGGTCATGACCACCCAGGTGCCCAACGAGGGCAGCGACCTGACGGTGTACCATGTGGGTGGGCGGCTGAAAAGCACGCTGCGGCTGCTGGAGGCATACGATATGACCACGGAGGCGGCGGTGGCCAAGCTGATGTGGATACTGGGACGCACCCGGGACTTTGACGAGGCGGAGAAGCTGTTTTATCAGCCGGTGGCCCGAGATATTCTGTACGAGAACTGAGGGAGAGCCGGGGAGAAACGGAGGAACGGCAGTATGATGAACGGACCGGTCATAGAGACGCGGCTGGCGGAGGCGTACCGCGCCGCCATGGAGCGGGGGCGCATCGTGGTGTTCAGCGCGCCCTGCGGCTTCGGAAAATCCGTGGTGTCCCACGCGCTGCTGCGGGGCTGCCGGGTGCGGGAGCTGTCCGCCGACGAGGGGGATTTCGCCTTTCCGGCGGACGACGGCACGTGGGACGTGCTGCGGCTGGACCAGCTGCAAAATCTGCCGGAGGAGGAGCAGGACGGGCTGTGCCAGCTGCTGCGGACGGCGGTGGAGCGGCGGTTCGTGCTGCTGAGCCGGGGCGCGCTGCCGGGATGGCTGGCGCCGTTCCAGTTTTCCGGGCTTTTGCAGGTGTTTACCGCCGACGATCTGGCGCTGCACCGGGAGGGCGCGGCGGAGCTGCTGGCGCGGTACGGCGTGACGCTTTCGGATACGGAGCTGACCGCCGCATTGCAGGACACCAGCGGCCATCCGCTGGCGCTGGATATGCTGGGCCGCTGCATGGCGGCGCGGCGGGAGGGCTACACCCCGGCGGCGAAGCAGACGGTGCGGCGGCAGATGATGGCGTATTTCGAGGACGCGGTGTACCGGCGGTTCGACCTGTCCCTGCGGCGGTTTCTGCTGGAGCTGGCGCCCTTTGAGCCCTTCGATCTGGAGCTGGTGCGCATCGTCAGCGGTGACAGCCGGGGGGGGGAGAAGCTGGCCCTGCTCCAGCGGCAGACCTCCATGCTGCTGTATGAGGGGGACAAGTGCCGGTTCTGGCCGGCGTTCCGCCAGTTCCTGCTGTGGGAGCTGGAGCGGGAGTACACCGACGACCAGCGGCGCAGCCTCTATAACCGGGGGGCGCTGTACTATGAGCTGCACCAGGATTTCGGCCAGGCGCTGGCCCTTTACGACCGGGGCGGCGACCACCGGAAGGTGTCGGAGCTGCTGCGCCGCAGCGCGGAACTGCACCCGGGCATGGGGCACTATGAGGAGCTGGCCGTCTATTACGACACCCTCAGCGACGAGGAGATCGCCGCGTCGCCCTCGCTGATGCAGGCGGTGAGCATGCTGTGTGCGCTGCGGGGGGACTATGACGGCTCGCAGCGCTGGTATGACGCGCTGGCCGCCTTTGCCGCCCGCCGCAAGGGCGGCGACGCCGCGGCCCGGGAGGCCCGGGGGCGGCTGGCGTGGCTGGACATCTCCCTGCCCCAGCGGGGCGTGACGGGACTGACCGACACCTTTGTGTCGGCCTTCCGGCTGCTGACCAGCCGGGAGATCACGCTGCCGCCGTTTTCCGTGACCAGCGCGCTGCCCAGTACGCTGAACGGCGGCAAGGACTTCTCCGACTGGAGCAAGCGGGGCGATCTGCTGTACGCCACGCTGCGGCCGGCGGTGGAGGCCGTGCTGGGCCGGGACGGCGTGGGGCTGGCGGACACGGCCATCACCGAGAGCAAGTTCGAGAAGGGACAGGATGTGTCCGGCCGGGTGCTGGCGCTGGTGTCCCGGCTGGGGGACATACGCTGCCACGGCACGCCGGACATCGAGTTCGCGGCGGTGGGACTGATCGCCCGCAGCCAGGTGGACGCGGGGCGGTCCGAGGACGGCGCGCGGATGGTGCAGTCCCTGCGGCAGCGGCTGGAGGACATGGGCGAGAGCCGCTTCCTGCCCAACATCGACGCCATGCTGTGCCGCATCGCGCTGCGTACCGGCGACCGGGCGGCCGCGGCGGATTGGTATCGGGAGAAAGCGCCCCGCGACCCACCCATTTCCGGGTGCTGCTGCGGTATCAGTATTTCACCCAGGCTATGGTGGAGCTGTCCCAGGGCGACAACGACGCGGCGCTGCTGACGCTTGCGCCGCTGGAGCGCTACTGCCAGGTGTGCCAGCGGCATATCGACAGCATCCATCTGCATCTGCTCACCGCCGCGGCGCTGTTCCGCAAGCATGAGGAGAACTGGAGCGCGCCGCTGGACGAGGCACTGGAGACAGCGGCGCAGTACGGCTTTGTCCGCACAGTGAGCCAGTACGGCGCGGCGGTGCTGCCGCTGCTGGAGCGGCGGCACTGGCAGGGCGATCCGGAGTTCCGGACCGCCGTGATGCAGGGCGTCCGCGCCCAGGCGGCCAACTATCCGGACTTTTTGGCACCGCCGCTGGAGCAGACGGAGACGCTGACCGCCACGGAGCTGCAGGTGCTGCGGCTGCTGTGCGCCGACAAGAGCAACGCCGAGATCGGACGCATTCTGGACATCCGGCTGCCCACGGTGAAGAGCCACGTGAGCCACATTCTGCAGAAGCTGAACGTCAGCCGGCGCAGCGAGGCCAAGCGGGCCGCGGAGCGGCTGCACCTGCTGCCGGGGACGAAGCTGTAAAAATCAAAACCTTCGGCATAGCCGGAGGTTTTGATTTTTTGTCTCCGATGGGTCACTTTTGTCAATAGCGACAAAAGTAACCAAAAACGCCATTCAAGGGGGAAGGGATTTCGATTTCCCTTCCCCCTTGAAAATCCCCCAACCTTGAACGACCAAAGAGGGAGGGCCGCGGCCCTCCCTCTTTGGAAACACCCGCCGGGGGAGGGGTGCGCTCGGTAGGCGTGTGTAGGGGCGGGGTTCTACCCCGCCCGAAACATGGTGCAAGACTGGCGGGAGGGGTAGAACCCCGCCCCTACGGATGGTTTTACGGAAGTGCCTCCGGAAATCGTCTCTCCCTCCGTCAAAACCGAAGGTTTTGACACCTCCCTCACAGAGGGAGGCAAGACGGGGGGTACGACAATCCCTCCGTCAACGCTTCGCGTTGCCACCTCCCTTTACACAAGGGAGGCTTTGGAGTTCCGCGCCTGCGGGCGCGGGGATGCGGATTGCCACGGGCGCGATGCGCCCTCGCAATGACAAGGTAGGGGCGGGGTTCTACCCCGCCCGAAACACTTGACAACGCGGTGGGAATGGGTATAATAGAGATGAGGGGACGCTGCGACAAGCGGTCAGCCCTTTTGGTTTAACGTATTTCTAAGAATAGAAACCGTCACCGGCCAGGGTGGCGGTTTCTGCTTTTCAGCTTCATAATTCGTATCGAGACGGAGTAGCGTCCGATATGAAATGTAAGCGTCCAAAACATGGCCTCACCCCCTTTCGGGTGGTGTGGCCGACCGCCTGCCGTTTTACGCAGCGTCCTTACGGCAAGTATAACAGCAAGGGCGGGATTTGTCAAATTTCGTCTGCGCCGCCAATGGATGCTCTTGGGCGGATACCCGTTTCTTGGCCCCCTCTGGGAGGGGGCTGTCGGCGAAGCCGACTGGGGGAGAGAATAATGCGTATTACGTCTCTCCCTCCGTCAAAACCTGCGGTTTTGACACCTCCCTCGCAGAGGGAGGCTTTGGAGTTCCGCGCCTGCGGGCGCGGGGATGCGGATCGCCACGACCAGTCTGCGGACTGGTTTCGCAATGACACCGCTGCGCGGTATGGCCGCCCCTGCGGACTTGACGGTTCATCTGCGTTTTACCCCTTGCGGTAGGCGGTGGGGAGAAGGCCGTACTGCTCCTTGAAGGCGGCGGTGAATTTGCTCTGGCTCTCGTAGCCCACCTGACGGGCGATCTCCGCCACGCTCAGGTCCGTCTCCCGCAGGAGCTGGGACGCCTTTTCCAGCCGGTGCTCCTTCAGGTGGGCGGCAATGGACGTGCCGTACACCGATTTGAACACCTCCTTCAGAGTGGTGGGGTTGATGGGGTACAGGTGGGCCAGCTCGTCGATGGTGATGCGCCGGTCCATGTGCTCCGTCAGGTAGTCGTGTATCTCCCGGATGAGCTGCACCTGCTCCGCCTGGGAGCGCCACTGGGGACAGGCCACGTCCATGACCTGCTCGATCATCTCGTGGAGCAGCCGGGCCTGGGCGGTGTCGGCGGCGTGGTAGTAGACCTCCTTGCCGTCCCGCCGCGTGACCAGCAGGCCGCTGTCACGCAGCGTCCGCAGGTGGTGGGACACGGCGGGGCTGGACATATCCATCATGGCGGCGATGTTCACCACGCACTCCTCACAGTGGCACAGCAGCCAGAAGATGCGGATGCGGTTGGCGTCGCCCAGCTGGCGGAAAATGTCCGCCAGGCGCTGGAACGTATCCGCCCTATCCAGCAGCTGGCGGATCACGTCGGTATGGGTGGGCTCTTCGCCGTGGTAGTGGGGCAGCTGACGGTCATCCATGTCGGTATCCTCCCTTTTCGCCCGAACGGAAATGCTTTTCGCCCCTTTGGCAGAGAGTGGGGCGGAGCTGTTGACTTTTGGGCGCAGGGACAGTATACTACGGCCATGATGATTAAACAAGTGCTTAATGGTAAAATTACCGGCACGGAGAGGAGCATACCTATGAAAAAGACGTACAACATCGAAGTCGACTGCGCCAACTGCGCCAACCTGATGGAGGAGGCCGCCAAGAAGACCGAGGGCGTGGCTTCCGCGGTGGTGAACTTCATGACCCAGAAGATGATCGTGGAATTCGCTGAGGGTGCGGACGCAAAGGCCACCATGAAGGCCGTTCTGAAGGCCTGCAAGAAGGTCGAGCCTGACTGCGAGATCGAGCTGTAAGACACATAGCAGCCCGCGCCCTGCACCGATGCAGGGCGCGTTTTCTCCCACAGAGGAAAGGAGCGGGACTATGACGAAGAAACAGAAAAAGATGCTGACACGCATCCTGATCACCGCCGTCATGCTGGTGGCGCTGTACTTCCTGCCGGTGACGGGCTGGCTGCGGCTGGCACTGTATCTGGCGGCGTATCTGGTCATCGGCTACGACATCCTGAAAAAGGCCGGGCAGGGCATCCTGAACGGCCGGGTGTTCGACGAGAACTTCCTGATGGCCGTGGCCACCGTGGGCGCGTTCGCGCTGGCCATCTATGAGAAGAGCGGCGACTACAACGAGGCCATCGCCGTCATGCTGTTCTATCAGATCGGTGAGCTGTTCCAGAGCTACGCCGTGGGCAAGAGCCGGAAGAACATCAGCGCATTGATGGACATCCGCCCGGACTACGCCAATGTGGAGCGGGACGGCCAGCTGGTGCAGGTAGACCCGGACGAGGTGGCCGTGGGCACGGTCATCGTGGTCCAGCCCGGCGAGAAAGTCCCCATCGACGGCGTGGTGGTGGAGGGCAGCTCCACCCTGAACACCAGCGCCCTTACCGGCGAGAGTCTGCCCCGGGATGCCCGTGAGGGGGACGAGATCATCAGCGGCTGCATCAACATGACGGGCCTTTTGAAGATCCGCACCACCAAGGAGTTCGGAGAGTCCACCGTGTCCAAGATCCTGGAGCTGGTGGAGAACTCCAGCTCCCGCAAGTCCCGCAGCGAGGACTTCATCGCCAAGTTCGCCCGTATCTACACCCCCGCCGTGTGCTACAGCGCCCTGGCGCTGGCGGTGCTGCCCCCGGTGATCCGGCTGATCGGCGGCATGGACGGCCAGTGGGAGCAGTGGATCTACCGTGCGCTGACATTCCTGGTCACCAGCTGCCCCTGCGCGCTGGTGGTCAGCATCCCCCTGAGCTTCTTCGCCGGCATCGGCGGCGCCAGCAAGGAGGGCGTGCTCATCAAGGGGTCTAACTATCTGGAGACGCTGTCCCAGGTGAAAACGGTGGTGTTCGACAAGACCGGCACGCTGACGAAGGGCGTGTTCGAGGTCACCGCCGTCCACCACAGCGACATGGACGAGAGCAAGCTGCTGGAGTATGCGGCGCTGGCGGAATGCGCGTCGTCCCACCCCATCAGCAAGAGCTTGCAGAAGGCCTACGGCAAGGCCATCGACCGCAGCCGCGTCACCGACATTCAGGAGATCAGCGGTCACGGCGTCACCGCCTGCGTGGACGGCCACACGGTGGCGGCGGGCAACAGCAAGCTCATGACCCAGCTGAACATCCCGTATCACGACTGCCACAGCGTGGGCACGATCATCCACATGGCGGTGGACGGACACTACGCCGGCCACATCGTCATCTCCGACGTGGTGAAGCCCCATGCCAGGGAGGCGCTGGCTGAGCTGCACCGGGCCGGGGTGAACAAGACCGTTATGCTCACCGGCGACGCCAAAAAGGTGGCGGAGGCCGTGGCGGCGGAGCTGGGCGTGGACGAGGTCCACAGCGAGCTGCTCCCCGGCGACAAGGTGGCCCAGGTGGAGACGCTGCTGGCGCAGCAGCGCGGCAAGGAGAAGCTGGCCTTCGTGGGCGACGGCATCAACGACGCGCCGGTGCTGAGCCGGGCGGACATCGGCATCGCCATGGGCGCGATGGGGTCTGACGCCGCCATCGAGGCCGCCGACATCGTGCTGATGGACGACGACCCGGCCAAGATCAGCAAGGCCATCAAGATCTCCCGGAAGTGCATCGGCATCGTGTATCAGAACATCGTGTTTGCCCTGGTGGTGAAGTTCGCCTGCCTGGCTCTGGTGGCCGTGGGCGTGGCGGATATGTGGGCCGCCATTTTCGCGGATGTGGGCGTGATGGTGCTGGCGGTGCTGAACGCCGTCCGGGCCCTGCGGGTGCATAATTTGTAATGACAGAAATGAAATAAAGAAGGAAGCCCCGGCCGATGGCCGGGGCTTCCTTCTTGTAGAGGGGGGGGTAGTATGGAAAAGAAATGGTATCGGTGTCAGGCCTGCACACGGTTCTCCCGCGTCCAGGTGGTCATGTCCAGACGGGGATAGCGCTTACGCAGTTCGGGCATCTCGCCCTTCTGGTCGCCCAAAGCGGCGATGCGGTTGACGAGGGCCAGGTCGGCGGCGGGCATGGTGTGGGCGCAGTCGCTGCCGCAGGACGCGCAGTGGTAGGTGCGGGCCTCTTCGTTATAGACCACAGAGCTGCTGCCGCAGACGGCACAACGGTTCATCTTAGAAATCAAAGCCATAAGTAATTACCTCCATTTATTTGTTTCGTTTGACTGTCCTTATATTACCACAAACCTTTTGAGTTGTAAAACGCATAATTGTACTTGCAAGTATGAGGAAAAGTATGATATGATGGACCGAGCGCGGGAGTACATTTTCTTGGCCCCCTCTGGGAGGGGGCTGTCGGCGAAGCCGACTGGGGGAGAGAAAATGTGTATTATGTCTCTCCCTCCGTCAACGCTTCGCGTTGCCACCTCCCTCGCAGAGGGAGGCAGGACGGGGGAAACGTATGATGTCACGAACCATAACAGAGGAGGCGGAAGCATGAGCGTGTCCAAATATCAGATGTTCGTCAAGACGGTGGAGTGCGGCAGCTTTTCCAAGGCGGCGGAGGCGCTGAACTTCACCCAGTCCGGCGTGAGCCACGCGGTGCAGGCGCTGGAGGACGAGCTGGGCGTCACGCTGCTGAGCCGCAACCGGGGCGGCGTGGTGCTGACGGCGGACGGCCGCGCCCTGCTGCCCAAGATCGAGCGGCTGTGCGCCGCCCACCGGGCGCTGATGCAGTCGGCGGCGGACCTGAAGGGCATGGACGCGGGCCTTGTGAAGGTGGCCACGTTCTCCAGCGTGTCCGCCCAGTGGCTGCCGTCGATCCTCAAGAGCTTCGGGGAGCTGTATCCTAATATTGAGTTTGAGGTGGTCACCGGCGATTTCTACGGCCAGAGCGAGGAATGGATCTTGCAGGGCAAGGTGGACTGCGGGTTTCTGCGGCTGCCGTCGGCCAAGCGGCTGCAGACGTACCCCCTGTACCGGGACGAGCTGGTGGTGGTGACGCCCTGCGGCCACCCGCTGGCGGGGCAGGACACGTTCCCCCTGCAGGCGCTGGCCAGCGAGCCGTTCATCCGGCTGGAGGAGGGCGACGACTACGAGATCACGGCGGCGCTGGATCGGATGGACGTGCGGCCCAACGTCCGCTATACCGCCCGGGAGGACCGGACCATGCTGGCCATGGTGTCCAAGGGGCTGGGCATCAGCCTGCTGCCGGAGCTGATGGTGCGCCACAGCCCGTACCCGGTGGCGGTGTGCCACGCGCCGGAGCGGTTCTACCGCAATATCGGCATCGGCGTGAAGGACAAGGGGGCGCTGTCCGCGTCCACCCGGCGGTTCGTGGACTATGTGCGGCGATGGGTGGCGGAAAATGGAGAAAAATGACAGTTTGCGAGGCCAGCCCCCTTGACAAGGGAAGACGGGGCGGATATAATGATTTGCGATGGGCCGGACGGCCCGGATAAGTGAATAGTGGTCCGAGGATGCTGTGTGGCTGCCGCCGCAACGACCGAACACGGTCAGGCGGCAGTTTTGAAAGGAACGGGGCGCAAAACCCCACGCGAACGGCACTGTGGGCGCAAGGATGCACCGAAACAGCGAGAGCTGTGTGACGAAAGTCAGCCATTGGGACGCAAGTCCCGAGAAGGTAGGCGGCAGACGGGGGGCGAAAGCTCCGTGGCGCGAGGCAGGAGACTTACATGGAGGAGGGCCGACAGCAGCGGGCGCTCTCTCCGTGTGTGATATGGACAAGGCAAGGGTACGCGCTGATGTTTCCGATGACGGAAACGTCGGTGCTTTTTTCTTGCGGCACTCGCTGGTTTTCCGCGCAGGCGGACGACCGGCGTTTTTTCGTATGGGAGGGGACGCGCAGCACCCTTATTTTCGTCAAGCCATGGCGGTCTGAACGGAGACCGTCAGCTTTCCATAAGGGTGGGAGAGGCCGAGCCGGGCCTCTCCCACCTCCTCTTCCTGAACGAGGACAGGGCAGCAAGGCCGAAAGGCGTTTATATAACGAGCAGAGAAAATCACAAGGAGGAAACGACAGATGAAGAAACGCATAGTTTCGCTCTTCCTGGCACTGGTCATGGCGCTGAGCCTGATCCCCACCACCGTGTGGGCCGAAGTGGCCGAGGGAAGCGAAAGCAGCCTCGGAAGTGTCCACGTCATCGTGGAGAACACGACCTATACCGAGGTGGAGAGCGCTGACCTGAAAGGTACGCTGGTGGACACCGACGTGACCCTGACGGCGGATGCCACCATGATGAGCTGCGTTGCCAGTGCGCTGAGTACGGCGGGTTACACCGCCGTGGGCGCGGAGAGCGGCTACATCAGTGAGATCAAAAAGGGTGAAGCGTCTCTGGCTGAGATCGACGGCGGCAGCGGCAGCGGCTGGATGGGCACGCTGAACGACTGGTTCACCAACCGCGGCTTTAAAGAATTTACCGTGGCCGACGGTACGCTGGCCAACGGCGACCAGATCCGCGTCATGTATTCGCAGAATGGCGGGGAGGACATTGGCGGAAGCTGGAACAACAACGACACCACCGTCAAGGCTCTTGCTTTCAGCGATGGCGAGCTGTATCCCGCCTTTGATAAGGACACCCACGACTACACACTGAAGCTGTCCTCCGAGGTCAGCAGCGTGACGGTGACACCCACCGCCAGCAACAAGAATTTCCAGGTCCGCACCAGTGTGGAGGGCACGGAGTATAAGCGCACGGCACAGATCCCCGTGACAAACGGCACTGTGATTACCGTGAAGTGCGGCGATCCCTCCTGGCCCAGCATGAACGAAGGTGTCGAAAAAGCGGAGGAGTATACTATCACCGTGAGTACCGGCGCTTCGGCGGTTTCCACGGCGGAGGTGACCATCCGCTCCCAGGCAGCGGGCGCTTATCTCTACGGCTTCGCGGAGAAGCAGACCGTGACGTCTGATCTGGCGGAGAAGTACGGTTATGCCGACGAGGTGGACGGCGTGTCCGCGCTGGACGTGCTGGTCCGCGCCCATGAGCTGATCTTCGGTGAGGACTTCACCGAGGATACGGCAAAAGACCATCTGGTCGTAGGCAGCACCGGCTCTATCACCACTATTTTTGGCGAAAAGACGGTGAATTGCGGCTTTACCATCAACGGTTCTGTGCCGCATAACGACGTGCTGGCAGATGACAGCTATGCTCCCGGTGGGAAGAGCTATACCGGCTACACCGTCGCACAGGCAGAGGTGAGCACCGGCGATGTGGTGGACTTCTTCCTGTATCAGGACGGCTGTGCACCGGATAATTACCCGATTTGGGAGAAAGACGATGCCAAGCTGGACAGCCTGACGGTGAAGTCCAAGGATACGGTAAACCTCACTGTAATGGGCTATTGCATCGGCTATTATGGCTGCGTGCCCATGGAGGCGCTGGAAGACAAAGGCCAGGTCTCTGCGCTGGAAAGCGCCCAGCTGGCCTGGGTCGATGCGGAAAACGGCACTTTGACGGACATCAGCGGCGCTGTGGTGGCAGAGGACGGCACAGTGTCCTTTACCGCTCCGGAGACGGAGGGTACGTATTATCTGACGGCGTATATGCCGGAAGCGGAGATCGAGGACAACTGCGCGACGCCTATCGTTCTCAGCATCCTGCCGGTCACGGTAGCGGTGGAGAAGGCCGAGCTGACCCTCAGCGGCATTCATGACGCGCAGGTCAAGTATCTCAAGCTCTACACCTATACCAACGGCACGAAGGGCGACACCGACCTGCTGGCGGAGGTAACGCCTGTTGACGCCGCCTATACCCTGACGCTGCCCGTGGGCGACTACTGGGTAGAGGGCTATGACGCCAATGACGACTGCAACGGCGGCCTGTCCCTGACCGTCAAGGCCGGCGAGAACGCGGCCAAGATCCAGCGCATCTATCAGATCAGCACCAACTCCGGCTGGGTGCTGGACAAGGATTACACCCTGGATGTGAAGGTCACCTCCGCCGACAACCAGGTGCGCACCGTCGAGCCTGGCAAGGCTGTCAGCGGCAAGGGCCAGACGTGGGAGAAAACCTACGACAGCTGCATCTTCGTGTTAGGCGATACCGTGCAGGCCACGGTCATACCCGACCCGGTGGCCCGGGCTGACTTCAACACGGCCACCGCAAAGAAGACCCCCACCATGAACGACAGCCTCTCCGTCAGCTGCAGGACCGGCGTGAATGTGACCATCACTGTTCCGGCGGGCTCTGCTGTCACCATGGGCAAGCTGACCAACTACTACGTGTACTCCTACATCGAGCCTGTGAGCCGCGATGAGGAGACCAACACCGTCACCTACCGCGTGGATCAGAACACGGACTATTTCTACCGTGTGCAGAACCCCGACGGCGTGACCTACTGGGACTATAAGCGCTGGAGCGCGGACGACGCCATCACCCTGACGGCGGAGGACCTGCACATCGGCGACGAAAACTTCACCAAGGACACGATCTACCGCTTCGAGAAGAACCAGTACGACCGCGCTGACATCTACCTGAACATCAACACCCAGGGCTACAAGAGCATGGCCGTGGGCGAGACGTTCGAGCTGAACTCCTTCCGCAACTGGTTCGCCATCGAGAGCTTCATGAACGCCAAGGTGGCCCTGCCCGATATGCACTATCAGGTCATCGACGCCAACGGCAACCCCAGTGACGTGGTGACCATCACCCCGGACGCGCAGAACAGCAACGTGGCCACCATGACCGCCAATAAGGCCGGTACGGCCATCGTGCTGGTGACCTACGACGCCATGACCTATAAGCAGGGCATGACCACCACCGCCGCCAACCGGGAGTTCTCCGCCATCTGGCCGGAGTGCACCGGCGTGTTCGTGGTGACCGTGGGCAGCGACGGCACGGGCATCGAGACCAACATGACCCTGGACCGCATGGATGCCGCCATCACCAAGGAAGAGCAGCGTATCCTGGACGCGGAGCACGACATCCTGTTCTATCTGGGCAATGAGGGCGCTTCCTACAGCTTCAAGCCCGAGGACGGCTGCACCGTCACCGTGGCCCGCTCCACCGTGGGCAACACCATGACCTTCAACGGCTTTACCTCCGAGGGCGTCACCGTGGCGGAGGACGGCACAGTCACCGTTACCGGCCTGACCACGGGCCGCCACATCATCAAGGTGGAGAAGAACGGCGTGGCCAACTATCAGGTCATCACCGCACGGGGCGTCAGCTACAAGCTGGTGGACAAGGACGGCCAGGAGCTGACGGAGGAGGCCAAGGCGAACATCAAGGCCGGCGACACCGTGAACCTGCAGTTCAGCAACCTGGTCAGCCCCAAGGAAAAGCTGTCCGGCGCGTATAACTTCAACTTCTCCCTGTACTATAAGGGCGAGGACGGCACGTTCTTCAGGTCCGACCCCGGTTCGAACTGGGGTGTGTACGACTTCAGCGGCAACCCGGTCCGCCAGCTCATCAGCATCACCATCCCCAAGTATTGGGACGGCAGCAGCTACTCCCTGGCCGGTGCGATCAAGCAGGCCGGCTGGCCCGGCGTGCCCACCCACCGCGGCATCACCTACGCCGCCGGTACGAACCCGGGCTTCGGCGCGCCCAGTACCTCCGGCATCCTGGCCCGTCTGCCTGAGCTGACGCTGGCGCTGGCCGAGACGGACTTCATCACCGGCAAGCTGAGCTTCGTCGGCAGCGACGGCAAGGCCATCGCCCGCACAGACCTGACCATCACCCTGAAGGATGCCGCAGGCAACACGGTCAACGTGGCCGATGACGGCAGCTTCAAGTGCTATGCCGAGGAGTATTTCTACACCATCTCCGGCCAGGGCGTGGAGTATACCACCGGTTCTGTCACCGTCACCGAGGGCGGTACGAACCAGTTCTCCGTCACGCTGAAGGTCACCTCCGACAGCGCCTGGGACGGCAGCAGCAAGACCGAGCCCCAGAAGGACGAGAGCGGCGTGTACCAGATCGCCACCGGCGCGGAGCTGGCCTGGTTCGTGGAGAAGAGCAAGGACGCGGATGTGTCCGGCGTTCTGACCGCGGACATCGAGCTGGGCAAGTACGCCTGGCTGGACATCACCAGCGCCAAGAAGGTGGAGCTGGACGGCGCGGACCATGAGATCACCGGCCTGAACGCCAAGAGCGGCCTGTTCAAGCAGATCGGCGGCGGCTCTCACATCCAGAGCCTGACCATCCGCGGCACGCTGACCTGCGCCTCCTCTTCCTGCGGCGGCTCTGTGGCGGGCTACGCCAACGGCAAGGACATCGTCATTGAGAACTGCTTCAGCTACGTGACCATCAGCGGCACGGGCAGCAATGTGGGCGGCATCCTGGGCTATGCCAGCAGCACCGCTACCATCAGGAACTGCGCCAACTTCGGCGCTGTCACCGGCAGCAGTAGTGTGGGCGGCATCATCGGCGGCTTCGTCGGCAGCGGCACGGTCATCACCGGCTGCTACAACACCGGCGCTGTCACCGCCACCGGCAGCACCGCCGGCGGTGTGTTCGGCAACGGCAGCTACAGCATTACCGTTACCAACTGCTACAACACCGGCGCGGTCAGCGCCAGCAGCAATGCCGGCGGCATCGGCGGCGTGCTGAAGGGCGACACCGCCTCTGCGTCCGACTGCTACAGCGTCGGCACTGTCACCGGCGGCAATGGCGCGTTCGGCAGCGTGGCCGCCACGGACGCCATCACCAACTGCTACGCGCTGGCGGCGGACGCCAACGCCACCGTGCTGACGGAGGAGCAGATGAAATCCGCCGAGCTGAACGCGGAGGCCTTTGGCCCGGTGTGCGGCGGCTATCCCGCTCTGAAGTGGCAGAAGGATGTGACCTTCCACAAGGCCGAGGGCGGCACGGTGGTCCCGCCCACCTGCACGGAGAAGGGCTACACCCTCCGCACCTGCACCCTGTGCCGGGAGTCCTATCGCGACACCTATGTGGCCGCCACCGGCCACACGGAGCGCGCCGGTACGAGGACGGTCTATCCCGCCTATTACACCTACACCTGTGATGTCTGCGAGGAATTCATCACGGTCTGGGCCGATACACGTCTGGAGTATGTGACCCTGCCCGCCACCGGCGTTGTCAGCGCCGCCATGACGGACGAGGGCAAGTATCCCTGGACCTACAACAGCGCCGCGGAGCGCTTCGAGAGCGGCAACGCGGGCGCGAACAGCTCCACCTCCACCACCTCCTTCGTGTTCACGCTGGATCGCCAGCGCACCATCGCCTTCGACTTCGGCGTTTCCTCCGAGGAGAAGTACGATAAGGCCACCATCACCCTGAGCAACGGCACGGAGACCAACACCGTTGCCAGCGGCATCAGCGGCACAAAGGCGGACACCTACAACGGCATCCTGACCGCCGGTACATGGACGCTCACCGTGACCTATGTGAAGGACAGCGGCGGCAACAAAGGCGCTGACATGGCCTATGTCAGCGGCCTGACCATCGCAGACACCGCACCTGCGGCGTCCGCCGAGGGTGCGGAGGCCGGTGTGACGCTCCGCGACGAGTACACCATCGACCTGTCCGCCATCTTCACCGACGCGGACGGCGACGAACTGACCTACATGGTCAGCGTCAACGGCGCTGCGCCTGTGGCGGCGGAGGCCTCCTTCCGCTACACCGCCGTTCTCGTGGGCAAGACCACGCTGGCGTTTACCGCCAGCGACGGCGAGAAGACCAGCGCGCCCTATACCGTTACCCTGACGGTGGCCAAGCCCGCCGGTCCGGACGTGCAGGAGGCCTATAAGACCACCGGCGACTATCTGTCCGGCAAGGGCACGCCCATCGTGGGCAGCATCGGCGGCGAGTGGATGACCATCGGCCTGGCCCGCAGCGGCCGCATCGTGCCGGAGGGCTACTACGACAACGCCGTGGCCTATGTCAAGGCCAAGATCAACACCACCACCAACCGGCTGGACCGCAATAAGTCCACGGACAACGCCCGTCTGATCCTGGCCCTGACGGCCATCGGCAAGGACGTCACCGATGTGGGCGGCTTCGATCTGCTGGCCGGTCTGGACGATATGAAGTACGTCAAGCGGCAGGGCACCAACGGCCCGGTGTGGACGCTGATCGCCCTGGACAGCCATGACTATACCCCGGCGGGCAGCGTGACCCGCGACGCGCTGGTGGAGACCATCCTGTCCCTGCAGAAGGACGGCGGCGCGTGGTACATCAACAGCACCAACACCACGGATGACGTGGACATGACCGCCATGGCCATCCAGGCGCTGGCCCCCTACTACAAGACCAACGAAGCGGTGAAGGCCGCTGTGGACAAGGCGCTGACCTGGCTCAGCACCATGCAGAAGTCCGACGGCTCGTTCGCCGAGATGGCGGGCGCTGCCAGCAGCAGCGAGTCCACCGTCCAGGTGCTGGTGGCCCTGTGCGCCCTGGGTATCGATCCCACCGCGGACGCACGCTTTGCCAAGAATTCCTTCCACGTGCTGGACGGCCTGCTGACCTTCTACACGGGCGAGGCCTTCAAGCACCAGATCGCGGACACCACCGTGGATCAGATGGCCACCGAGCAGTCCTACTATGCCCTGGCGGCGTATATGCGCCTGACCGGCAGCCAGAACTTCCTGTATGACATGACCGACGTGTGCATCAAGCACGTGTTCGGTGAGTGGACCGTCACCAAGGCGGCCACCTGCACCGAGGCCGGTATCTCCACCCGTACCTGCACCGTGTGCGGCGAGGCGAAGGAGACCAAGGACATCCCGGCACTGGGCCACAAGGCCGGTACGACCTACTTCATGGACAAGGACAGCCACTGGCTCACCTGCACCGTCTGCGGTGCGGTGCTGACCAAGGAGGCCCACGCCTACGTGCAGGGCGTGCAGTGCGTCTGCGGCCTGATGAGGACCAGCGACAGCACCGTGAAGAAGGTGGAGGTCAAGGCGGACGTTTCCTCCGTTGTGGCGGACAACGACAAGCTGAACACCCCCGAAAAGGTCAAGAGCACCCTGCAGCTGGAGATCAGCCGGACGAACAACGCCATCACGGAGGAGAACACCGTGATGATGGAAGTGACCCTGACGGTCACGGAGAACGGCGTGTCCCGCCCCGTCACGAAGGATGACCTGACCGGCGGCCGCATCACCGTGCTGCTGCCCTATCCCAGCGAGGTGGCCGGTGACTACAGAAGCTACACCTTCACGGTGGCCCATCTGGTGACCATGGCCGGCTGCGGCAAGGACGTGGGCACGGTGGAGTTCCCCGCCGCCGTTATGACGGAGAACGGCCTGCTGGTCACGCTGACGGGCCTGTCCCCGGTGGCGGTGAGCTACACGGAGCGCAGCAGCGGTGGCTGCGGTACGGTGGTCGTTGAGAAGCCCACCTCCTCCAACACGGCTGACGACAGCCAGATGACCATCTGGATGGGCAGCGCCCTCCTGGCGGCAGCCGCCGTGGTGGTACTGACCCAGAAGAAAAAGCGCGCATCCAAGTAACACAACCGAACAGCCGACGCAGAGGCGCGCAAGCGCCTCTGCGCGCGGTGCTTTCAGGAGGAATGGAGAGCATGATGAAAAAACGTAGCTTTTGGCTGGTGGCGCTGGCCCTGGCCATGCTGCTGACCTGCACCGCCTGCGGCAAGAAAAAGGCGGCGGACGCTGACGCAGCGCCCGATACCAGGCAGGAGCAGACCGTTGACAGCAAGACCGGCGACGCGGCCAAGTCCGAGGACAAGCAGGACGCGGCGAAGAATGAGGACAACACAGGCGGAACGAAGACCGACGCCAAAACGGACGCCAAGGCCAATACGGCCGACACCAAGACCGACGCGGCGAACGCGGTCCAGACGGCCGCTGACGAGGCGAAAAAGCTGGAGGAGCAGAAGCGGTTAGAGGAGGAAAAGAAGAAGCAGGAGGACTCCAAGAAGCAGCCGGAGCAGGTCATCGACCCGGACACGGGCAAGGACAAGTACGAGACCGACCCCGTTCCCGATGGCAAGCCCACGCCCTCCGAGCCGCAGGACACCACGGTGGACAAGACCACCACGTATACCTGCACCATCTCCATCTCCTGCGGCACGATCCTGGCCAACTGGGACGCCTGGGACGAATGGGACGAGGAGACCGCCGCGGCCAAGAAGCCCTTAGTCCCCTCCGACGGCGTGATCCTGCCCAGTACCACCGTCACGTTCAGCGAGGGCGAGAGCGTCTATGACGTGCTCCAGCGTGTTTGCCGGGAGAACGGCATCCACATGGAGTCCAGCTGGACGCCCATGTATAACAGCGCCTATGTGGAGGGCATCAACAACCTGTACGAGTTCGACGTGAGCCAGGGCTCTGGCTGGATGTACCGGGTCAACGGCTGGTTCCCCAACTACGGCTGCTCCCGCTACGCGCTGCAGAACGGCGACGTGGTGGAGTGGCTCTACACCTGCGATCTGGGCAATGACGTAGGCGGCGGATACGCCGCCGGCTGATGCCATTTACCCCTTGAAACTGCCGGTAAAAAGTGGTATTATCTGGTCGATTTGGGAAATAGGAGGGTGGCAGTATGTCATATGCCCAGCTATACGCCCAGGCCATTTGTCGGATCTGCGTCCAGCGCGGTATTACGCCGGAGCAGCTGGCCGACCTGTGCGGCGTGACACCGCTGACCATGAAGCGTATCCTTTCCGGCACTACACGGCACGCCCGCGTCGGCACGATGCGGCGTATCGCGGCCGCACTGGATATGTCTCTGACCGAGCTGCTGGACCTGCCCCGGGAGGAGAAATAGAGAAAAAGAACCGCCCGCAGGCGGTTCTTTTTCTGTTTTGCCCAATCAAAGCGCCTATTTTTGTAAAATGTGCCGAAATATGGGAAATTACCCCGCTCGGTGCTTGCAACCCCTGCGGCGGGGTGCTATACTTTGGGCATAAGCGCAGAACTGCAAAACGCCCATGGGCGTTTTTATCCTTTGTGATACAAAGGATAGTGTGTTGTATCTGCCGTAAATTTTGAAAGGGGCACAAAAACATGAGAGAACGCAGACAAACCAAGCGCGCACTGCTGACCAGTATCATGGCGCTGGTCATGTGCGTGGTCATGCTGGTGGGCACGACCTTCGCGTGGTTCACGGACACCGCCACCGCCAACGTCAACACCATCAAGGCCGGTGAACTGAAGCTGGGCCTTGAAATGGCGACGGCTTGGGATGCAGAAGGCAATCCCAACGATTGGGCGGATGCCAAGGGCAAGACGCTGAATTTCCTGGTAAATGGAGCAGTCCCCGCGCAGGGTGCGCAAATTTTGTGGGAGCCGGGCGCTACATACCGGCTGCCTGAGCTGCGCGTCAGCAACGCCGGCAACCTGAACCTGAAATATAAGGTGCAGATCACCGGCATTGAGAAGGGCCGCACGCCCACCAGCACGGCGAACCTGAATGATGTTATCGACTGGACCATTACTTACGGTGGAACAAACCTCAGCGGCAGCAGCGATGAGTATGTGCTGAACGCCAACGAGGCCAAGCATGACGTCATCAAGATCTCCGGCACGATGAAGACCAGCGCCAACAACGACTATCAGGGCCTGTCCATCGACGGCGTGGCCGTTACGGTCTACGCCACCCAGATGACCGGCGAGTACGACAGCAGCCGCATGGATTACGATGCAGACGCGCAGTATCCCGTCTATGCCGTCGCGGCCGTTGAGGTGGATACCGACGGAAATACAGTCAATGAAGCGAAGCTGACCACCGGTGAGACCCATAGCAGCGGCAATCCCATTGCCCAGGCCACCGTTCCCGCCGGTGCTAAGGTGGACAGCGGCACGACCCAGGTGGAGCTGGTCATCGAGGACGCGGAGACACCCGCCAACTTTACGGTGTCCAACACGCAGATCGCTCCCAAGACTCTGGACATCTCCATGAACGGTCTGGCCGCTGGTAACGATGAGCTCATCAAGGTGGAGTTCTATGTCGAGGAGGGCCTGCAGAACGTTGCGCTCTACCATAACAGTGATCCCATGACTGCCTGCTCTGAACTGGCGGACGTGGACGCTGACCAGGAGTTCTACTATGACAGCACCACCGGTCTGGTGACCATGCTCACCAAGACCTTCTCCCCCTTCACCTACACGTCCGACAAGGTGGATTGGGATAAGAACACGGCGGCTGAATATGCCACTCCCATTGATACGAAGAGCAAGGTCGTTACCATTGCCTCCGCCGAGGAGTTGGCTCTTTTTGCCAAACAGCTTACGACGGATAATGTCAATTATTCCAATTATACCGTGAATATTGTGGAGGACATTGACCTTGGTGAGGGCTTCTGGAAGCCTATTAACAGCTGGGGCAGGCTCGCCAATGCCACTATCAATGGCAACGGGCATACCATCAGCAACATGACTGTACGTAGCTGCACCAACACCAGCGGTTATGGAGCGGGCTTTATCGGTAATACAAACGGAGCTATAACGATCAAGGATATTGTGTTTGACAAGGCGGATGTCACCTTCGGTTATGATGGTTACAGGGGCAACGTTGGTGGTATCGTCATGGGCTATACCTATGGCACTACATTGTTCGAAAATGTCGATGTTACCAATAGTACCATTTTGGGCTACGGCAAGATCGGCTGCCTGCTGGGCATGGGCGCAGACCCCGGCGTGAATGTCACCTTCAAGGATTGCGTGTCCCAGAACAACACCATTTATGCGGTCTACAACATCGGTGGCCTGGCTGGCAATATCCAGCGCGGCAACGGCGTGGACAACGCCAGTGTGGAGAACTGCACCGTGGAGAATGTGAATGTGGTCTATAGCGGCAATGAACAGTATGTTGACCTGAACAACGCTTCCGCCACCCTCAAGTCCAATGACCAGCCCGACGGTACAGATGTAACCAAGCTCGTTTCTGGTAAGTATTGGGTGTATAATGGATATTACTGGGGTGGCTACGCCGATTACTATGTCTCCTACGGCAGCAGCAGCTACGACGCGCCTGTTGAGGGGGATACTATGAAGCTGGCCAACAGCGAGTACCCGGTGAACAAGTAAGCGCACCGCTTCACTTCCAAACCATACAAAAAAAAGAACCGCCCGCGGGCGGTTCTTTTTTTGTATGCGCTTACGTCTGCTCTGCCGGTTCGTTCAGCTGCTTCACCTGAAGCTCCGTCTGGGCCAGCGTGCCGCCGCTGCGGTCCGTCACGGTGATGACGGCGGTGAAAATGCGCGTCGCTTTGTCATAGTCCGTCAGCGCCACCGCGGCCCGCAGCCCGTGGGGATAGGCGTTGTTGGGCAGCAGCTTCTGGCCGCCCAGCAGCACCCGGCCCTCGCTGTCGGTGGTGAACCGGGAATATTTGCTGTCCGCGTTGGGGTGCTCCTGGCTGAAAAAGCCCACCACCCTGCCGTTTTCATACTCCAGCGTACCGGCGTAGCGCAGCTCGTCGTTGACGATGGTCTGCAGCGTGGAGCACAGCACCTGGGCCTCGGAATTGGTCACGGAGCGCTCGTAGCTCCGCACCGCCAGCGACACGCCCACCACCATGCCCGCGCTGACCAGCAGCACCACCGCCAGGGCGCACAGAAGCTCCATCAGCGTCATGCCCGCTATTCTCTTTTGCTTCATGCGCGTCACCTCCCGGCAGTGCGGCCCCCCTGCTTACTTGTAGGCGTAGTAGTGATAGCCGCCCTCTGTTTCGTATACGGACACACTTTTGTCTACGGTGCTGCCTGTCCCCGTGCCGCCCTGCCGCGTGATGGTCAGCGTCCTCTGGACGGGGGCGCTGCCGTCATAGCGCAGGGAGGTGTCCGTCTCCCGCACACCGGCGTTGATGCGGGCCGCCGTCACGATGGAGATGGCCAGAAACGCCATGGTCAGCACCACGATCAGCAGTGCCGCCAGCGTCTCCACCAGCGTATCGCCCCTCTGGGAGCGCAGTTTTTTTCTCATGCCCAACGCCTCCTATCGCTGTATCGTGCTGTACCCGTCCCAGGTCACCACGGTCCTGCCGCTGCTGCCGCTGAGATTGCTGCACAGCATCAACGTCGTGCTGCACGGGTGCTCGCCCGGCGTGGTCTCCCAGTTCCGCAGCGTTACGGTGAGAATGTAAGTGACGTATTCCGTGTTCTCATTCTTGCCGTAGCTCATCTCAAAGTCGGCCCAGACGTCCTCCACGGCGTCGTCCCCGGTCAGGCTCAGCTTGTACGTCCGCCGGGGCAGCGCGTTATGGTTTCGGTACAGCTCCGGCACGGCGTAGGACACGAAGTCCCGGAACGCCCCGTCGCTGTCGGACGTATACGTTGTGCTCGTTCCCCGCGTGACGATCGTGCCGTCCATCTCTTTGCTGAGGAAGGCGTCCCGCACGTACTCCGCCGCCGACGATACGGCCAGCGACGCCTGCTCCTGGGCCTTGTCGGACCGCAGGGTGGTGGCGGCGCTGGAGGCCGCGGCGATGACCACCGCGCTGACCATCAGCGCCACCAGCAGCAGGAACAGGGCCATCAGCATGGACGCGCCCCGCTGCTCATGCAATTTTCTGTGGAGTGCGCCCATGGGATGCCACCTGCCTTTCCTTTTACGATGCGTATGCGTAGTCCTCCAGATACAGCGTATAGACCGTGCCGTCCGTGCTGTGGGTCAGGCGGATCTCGCCGCTGATAAGCGCCGCGTCCGCGCCGGTGAACAGCACCTCCCGGTACTGCACGCCCTCGGCCGACTGTATGTCGCCCAGCCCGGCGGCAGTCACCGCCACTGGCTCGCCCTCCGCGTTCACGGCGGTCAGCCCGGTGAGATCGACCGTAAAGTCGCCCAGCCCGGTATAGCCGCTGCCGGCGAACAGATACAGCTTCCCGGTCTCCCGGGGGAACTCCGGCACGGTCACGTCCGCCGTGCCCCACTGGCTGATGTCGTTCTCCGCCCGGCGGTACACGCCGCTGACGACGGTATACACGCTGCCGGTGGAATACACGGCGGTGTCCTTCGTCACGCGGTAGGCAAATGCCGCCGCGTCGTATGCGGGCTCTGCCGCGTCGTACACAAGTCCCACCGCGTCGCGGGTGGACTTGGCGGACAGCAGCGACCGCGCCGTCACGGTCTTGATCTCGTCGCCCTCCGGATAGGTGTACGTACACATCACCGTCACGGTGGAGATGCCGTCGGAGAACCCGGTGACGGTGAACTGATACAGCCCCTTGGCCGCGTCCACCGCCGTAACGGCGGTGCATTCCACGATGCTCTCGTCGCCGGGATCGTACCCGCCGCCCTGCTTCGTGGCGGCGACCTCCCAGACCAGCCGTTCGCCGCTCTTGACCACGATGGGGTCGTTCTTGGCGTCCGTCAGCAGCAGCTGCACGGTCTGCCCCGCGCCGCCGTAGGTCACGGTCACGCCGGAGGAGGCCTTGTCGCTGGTCAGCCGCAGCGTCTGGGTCACATGGATGGTCAACTCGGCGGTATACCCGCCCAGCGTGGCCCGGGCGATGGCCAGTCCCATCCGGCCCTTGCCGGTGAACGTGACCTCCCAGCAGCGCTCCGCACTGTTGTAGACCGGCCCGGTGCAGTCCAGCAGGTCGCTGACCTGCCCGTCGGTGTCGTTCACCAGCGTCAGCGTGGGCGTTCCGTTCAGGGTCGTGCCGTCGGGCTTGGGATACAGCTTCACCGTCAGCGTGGGCGCACCCTCGCCGGTGCGGTCCGCGCACAGGTCCAGCGTGGCCTGTGTCCGCGCCCAGTACAGGCCGCTCATGGGCCACCGTCCGTAATGTACGCTGACGGTCCGGCCCATCACGTCCCGCTGGGTCAGAATGGTGGGGAAGGGGAAGTCCAGGCCGTCCAGCATCTCAGCGCCCGCGCCGGGGAAGCTGTACTTGCCGGAGATGGGCGCGCCGTTCTCTGTCACGGTGACGGCATCGAAGGTCAGGGACGAGTCGGACGTTCCGCCGTTCAGCCAGTCCTTCAGCGCGGTCTGCATCTGCTCATAGGTGATGTAGGGCGACCGCTCGTTGCTCAGGATGATGCGCCGCCGCTCGGCGCCGCTGTCCACGGTGTTCAGGTTTCGCCCGTATACCTGTACGCGGTTGTTCTGCTCCTGATATACCCAGATATTTCCGTTTTTTCTGGCCCACGAGTTGATGTCGCCCTTGAAGGCGCTGTAGTCCTCCGTGTTCCCGATGGTGTCGATCAGCGCGTAGGAGTTGTAGATGAAGGCGGACGTGTTGTAAATGACCTTGTTGTTGGTGGAGGTGTCGAACCGGTTTCGCATCTCACCGTTGGAGGCGATGGCGAAGGAGGACATCACGTGATTTTTATTGGTGCTGTTGTTCAGCGGCGGCATCTCCACGAAGGCGTAGCAGTTCCGCACCACCAGCGCCTTGGTGGTCACACCCATGTAGCTCTCCAGATTGCCGTGATCCCGGGTGATGATGCCGCCCACCAGGCCGCCGGCCCAGATGCTGGTGGATTGGTAGCCCCGTTGGTCGATGATGTGCTCCTTGGCCATGGGCATGGCGGTGATGCTGCCGCCGGCATAGCATTTGTCCAGCGTGGCCCGGCACACACCGGCGATGCCGCCCACACGCAGGTTGTTCCAGGAGGTGTCGTAGCCCACATTGAGGATAATTTCGGTGACGGCGGTACAGCCGGTGATGTTCATGTTGGTAGAGCCCACCAGACCGCCCACGCAGCCGCCGCCCCAGCCGGAGGAATTCCGGCGGATGTCCTGGATGGTGTAGCCGGACACGGAGCAGTTGGTAAAGGACGCGCCGGTGGTTCCCGCACCGGCAAAGCCCACCAGACCGCCCACGGCGTACCAGCCCGTGCCGTTCTCATCGTTGACGATCTTGCTGCCCCGGTCGGAGTACATGACGATGTCCTTCAGGTTCGCGCCGATGGTATAGCCGAACAGTCCCACGCACTGGGTGGTGGCTTTGATCTGGATGTTCTTGATGGTGTACGCGCCGCCGTCGTAGTCCGAGCAGAAGAAGGATACGTAGGCGTTGGCCGTACCGCTGTCGTTGCCCCGGTCCACCATGTTGCCGATGGGGGTGAACAGGTGATCGGGGTCGTCATATTCCGCCGCCGCGTCCAGATCGTGGCTCTGCAGCCAGTAGCGCCGGGTCTGATTGGCGAAGTTGTTCTCGTTCCAGTTTACCGAGTGGCGGTAGCTGCCAAGATAGGGATACTTTGTGATGCTGCCGTCGGTGTAGTTGTCGGCCAAAATGGAGTGGGTGGTGCTCCGTGTGTTGTAGTTCCAGTTCAGGTACTGCAGCTGGCTCACGGACCGCACCTGATAGGCGCTGCCCCCGGTCTCGCCGGGCTTGGCGCTGCCGGTGGCCGTGACGTTGACGCTGTCCAGACTGATGGTGTCTGCGAAGAAGGGGCACACCGTATACTGGGCGCTGGCGTTCTGATAGCGCAGCGTCCACGTGCAGTTGGCCTCCATGGTGGTTAGGTACATCGCGCCGGTGTAGGTGGTGTCGGTGGCCGCACTCACGCCGGTGGTATAGGCCACGAACCGATAGTCCGGCATCTGGGCCTCCAGTGCGCTGGCCGCCGTGGCGTTGGCCGCGCCCAGATGGCAGTTGGCAGACACACTGAGCTGCACCGTGTCCGTCAGATCGCCGGGCTTGAAGAAGTAGCCGTAGCCGTACTCCGTCACCACGCCGCTGTCGTTGTGCTGGACGCACAGCGTGCTGCCGGAAAAGGCCACGCCGTTGTCCGTGCCGATGTAGCTCAGGTGGTAGCCGGCGTTGCCGCCCTGCTCCCGCTCCCAGTAGAACACGCCCATCGTGCCGATGTGCTGCTGTACCGGCCATGCGCCGTAGTGTACGGTGCGGCCGATGCGGTCCCGCACCACGGCGGGATAGGGGTACACCGTCTCCGTGCCGCTGCTGGTCACGCCGGAAAAGCCGTAAAGCCGCAGGCTCTCCAGTCTTGCGCCCGTGATGGGCGACTGGGCCGCGTTGACGCTGAAGCTGTTGCGGGAAACGGTATAGGCGTACAGCTCGTTGTTGTAGGCGTATGTGCCGCCGTCCAGATAGTAGCACTGGGCCGTGCTGCCGCCGGTGCGGGTCAGGCCGTATACCTCCGCCTCGCCGGCGGCGGTCAGGGCCGTGGCGCTGTAGCAGTAGGCCAGCGCGCCGCCGGTGTTTTCACCGGCGAAGCCGCACAGCCGCACAGCCGCACCGTGCTGCTGCTCACGTCCAGCGCCTTCAGCACGCCCAGCGCGTAGCAGGATTGGATGCTGCCGCCGGCGTTGCTGCCGGCGAACCCGCCGGCGTAGATGGAGGCGTTGTAGGACGATACCTGCACCGTGGGGCAGTTGGCCTCGCTGGAGAGGATGCGTCCGCTGTGGGTCTTGTGGTACAGGTTGCCGCCCACCAGACCGCCCATATAGACCGTGCTGTGCTGGTAGGCCAGTATGCCCGTGCCGCTGCCGAAGCCGTAGCCGGACACGGCGCAGTTGCTGATCGTGCCGTAGTTCCGCCCGGCCAGCACGCCCATGTAGACGACGGTGGCGCTGCCCTGCAGCAGGCCGCTGCGCTCCACGCGCTCCGTCCCGGAGGACAGCAGCGTCACGTTCCGCACCGTGCCCGTGGGCGCGATCACGGCAAACATACCCACGTCGTTCCCGGCGCTCACGAAGGACACGCCCTCGATGGTGTGGTAGTCGCCGTTGTAAATGGCCCGGAAGCCGCCGGTCTCGCCGTCATTTTCGGCCGTGCCGGTGATGGGTGCTTGGGCGCTGACCGCGCCGTAGCTCGTATAGTTCGCCCAGTCGTAAGAGGTGTAGGAAATTTGGCACTCCTGCAGGAATGTGGACCGGACCGCCGCCGTGTCGTAGTCGTCGTAATGGCGGCTCAGCTCGTACAGATGGCGCGCCGTCCGCAGATAAATCGTGCCGGGAACGCTGCCCGCGGTGCTGCCGGTGGTCACCGTCTTGGCGAAGTAGGGGTTGAACTGGTAGCTTCGCTCGTTGACGGTCACCGTCCGGTAGAAGCTCCCGCCGGAGGAGATCTCAGAGGTCAGCGCACTGACGGGATACAGGTAATAGGAGATGCCCTCATAGCTGCTGAAATAGTAGGAGGAGGATACGTCCAGCACCGTACTCACCGTGCCGCACTGCACCGTGATGGCCTGTGTGCCGGTCAGCGGCGCGGACAGGGCCACGGCGTAGCCGTCGCCGGTGATGACCTTGTTGTCGTCCAGCCGGTCCACGTTGCCGCCGAAGAAGCCCACCGTGGCGTCCGCGTACCGCTCGTAGTACACCAGTGCCTCGGCTTCAAACTCCGCCTGCCAGTCGCCGTAGTGGCTCAGTCCCGTCAGCCGCGGATAGGAATAGGTGCTCAGACCCTGGCTCAGCAGGTTGTAGGGCTGGGTGGTGTCCGCGCTGGCGGTGGTGAAGGCGGTGCTGTTCAGCTCCGTCAGGAAGGATGCGGCGCTCATCTGCGGATAAGACCGGCCCTGGGTGGTCTCGGTAAGGCTCTGGACGTTTTGCCCGTCCAGCCCGCTGGTCAGGTAAAACACCGAACTGACATCTGTGGCATTTCCCGCCGCCGCGGTGGTGTATATGATCTGGGGCGTGCCGGAGAAGGCGCAGGCACTGTACGAGCTGCGCGCGTTGGACAGCCGTCCGGCCACAAAACCCGCCGCCTGCGCTGTCGCCGTCTGATACCCGGCGGCGTAGCTGTCTGTGAGCGAAATACCGCCAAGGCTGCCGGTCGTGCCCACCAGACCTCCGGTGACCGGCGCGGTGATGTAGCCGTCGGCGTAGGACCGGCTGACGCTGACAGCGCCCTGCGCGTGGCCCACCAGCCCGCCGGCGGCGGTGCTGCCTTTAATAATAGTGGAAGCAAAGGAGTTTTGAATAGTTAGCGAATGGTCGGCAATGCCTACCAGCCCGCCGGCCGTCGTGCCGGTGATGCGCGCCGGAACAGCGTCAGCGGAGGCGGCCTTCAGTCCGCTCAGCTCCGTCAGGTAGACGCGGCAGTTTTCCAGTGTCAGAGCACCGTCGGTCCGGGCGGCCAGCCCGCCGGCAACACCGCCGGTGATCTGGGCGTTGACAAGAACGGCGTTGGAAATTTTTCCTGAGAAGCTGGAAAACAGTCCGGCGGCGGATGTGGAGGAAACGGTCAGCCCGTTAATGATATGTTGTTCATAACTGTCGCTGGTAAAATGTATTCCGCTGAAAGAAGTTATGTTTTTATTGGAAATTGGAGAGAATTTCACACCGTTCGCGGTGTAAAGGCTGTGCCAGTCGGATTTGTCGGAGGGGTCGTCGGAGAACGAAATATCGTCCACCTGCACGGCGGAGGTGATGGCAGCATTGACATGGGACGTGTCGGACAAATTAGCCAAATGTCGTCCATACGCCACCAGAGCCGTGTCCTCGCCATAGCCCAGATCGGTCCTGTCATCGAACAATCCGTTGGTGGTCCGGGTGGTGAAAACCGTGTCAATAGAAGGGTCTGTGGACGATACGGTGAGGCTGACGGTGATGGGAGTGCCGCAGGAGACCTTGCCGGCAGTCTGCGCGAAAAAGCGCTTACTGGTGGCGGTGAGATCGTCCAGTACCCACTGGTATTTGTAGTTACGGCTGTCCAGCTGCTGCAGGCCGCCCTGCAGGCCGGTGACGGTGCGGGTATAGCTGCCGCCGAACTGGTCGGAAATGGTAATGGTAAAGGTCAGGGGATGGGCGGCGGTGTCGTCGGAGGGGTTGTTGGAGTAGAAAGTGACTGTGAGTTTTTCTGCATTTCCTATGCTGATACTGGGGTTAAATTTGCTGATATCCTGTGTTTGTGCAATATCTCCGCCATAATAACCGACGGAGGCGGTGCGGGCGCGGTAGTTGAAATTCCGGTAGCTGCCGTTCAGATCGGTGTGGGAGGGGAGGGGGGACTCGCTGTAAAAAACGGCGTAAATACTGCCGGTGGAGGGGGCGTATTCGATGCACCAGCAGCCGTTCCACAGGTCCTTGTCCACCGCGGTGTCGGGGAGGAGGGCGGCGGGCGCGCCGGTAAGTTTATCCGAAGCATCGTTCACATAGAGGTAGCAGAATTCCACGTCGCGGGAGCTTTCGTCCATGTGCGTGCCGTCAAAATCCATGGCGTAGACGCCGTTGTCGCCGTCGGTCAAACCCTTGCTGTATAAGCCCTCACAGCCTGCGGCGCGCAGCTCGGCCATGCGGTTCTGGGCGGCCACATAGATGATCTCGGCCTTGGCGTCCAGCTCGCGCTGGCGGAGGGTGCGGCGGAGCTTTCTTAACGAAAAAACGGCAATAAGGCCCACCAGGAGGAGTATGGCGACGACTGTGAGAAGCTCGACCATGGTGAAGCCGGAATTTGCCGTTTCGGATTTGCGATATTTCGTTTTTCGGGAGAAAAATGGGGTCATGAGATGCTCCTGAAAGGTTGGAAAAACCTTATAATTACCTTGAAAAAACTTATAAAACAATGGAATTTTGCTGGAAAATTAAATGAAAAAAACGGGATAAATTTGAAAAGGGGGGACGGATTCCCACGCCAGTGACGTCGGTCACTGGCTCGGAATGACACCGCGGCGCGGTGGGGAGTGCGCTCAATAGGGGCGGACGGCGGCCTGGAAGGCTTCCCGGTCGCGGGCGTAGGACAGGGCGGTGTCGAAGGACACGGTGCGGTCCTCCACCAGGCGGCGGAGCGCCTGATCCATGGTGATGCTGCCGCTGCGGCCGTCCATGGTGATGAAGCTGTCGATCTGGGGGGTCTTGGCCTCCCGGATCAGGTTGCGGATGGCGTCCGTGACCACCATGATCTCGCAGGCGGCGATGCGCCCGGAGCTGGCCCGCTTGGGCAGCAGCTGCTGGGACAAAACGGCCCGGAGGGTGGTGGACAGCTGAAGCCGTACCTGCGCTTGCTGGCCGTCGGGGAACACGTTGACCATGCGGTCGATGGCGTCGGCGGCGGTGAGGGCCGTCTCGATGGTGTTCAGATCCCGCATCTCACCGATGAGGATCACGTCCGGGTCTTCCCGGAGAATGGCCCGGAGACCGTCGGCATAGGAGCGGGTGTCCGCGCCGATCTCCCGCTGGTTGATGATGCAGCGGTCGGGGGTGTAGACATACTCGATGGGGTCTTCCAGGGTGATGATGTGGCCGGGGCGGGAGTGGTTGATGCGGTCCAGCAGCGCGGCCAGGGTGGTGGATTTGCCCGAGCCCGTCTCGCCGGTGACGAGGACGATGCCGCTGCGGTAGGCGGCGAAATCGGCCACCACCGGGGGCAGGGACAGCTCCTCCAGAGAGGGGATATGGTCGGCCAGCAGACGGATGGCGGCGGAGACGCGGCCCTGCTGGCGGAACAGGTTGACACGGGTGCGGGCGATGCCGGGGAAGGTGCGGGCCAGGTCCAGCTCACCGATGGCGGACATGGTCTCGTAAACGTTACCGGCCAGCTCGCGGGCATACAGCTCGCAGTCCTGCGCGGTAAGGACCTCGTCGGTCAGGTCGGTGACAGCGCCGTCGATGCGGCACTTGGCCGGCAGGCCGCAGACCAGATGCACGTCGGAGGCGTGCAGGTCATGGGCCTTTTCCAGAAGCTGGTTCAGGGTGAGCATGGCGCGGACCTCCTCAGTCAATGGTGGAATGGATGGCGCGGGCGGCCTCGGCGGCGGTGGTCTCGCCGGCCAGCACCAGCTGGCGGCAGTTGTCCCGCATGGAGGTGAAGTCGGTGTCGGCGGCGGCCTTCAGCAGCGCGTCGTAGTCAGCGCCCCGGCTGATGAGGCGGCGCAGGCCGTTGTTCACCGTGAGGATCTCGAACACGGCCCGGCGGCCGTGGTAGCCGGTGTGGCGGCATTCGGGGCAGCCCTTGCCGCGGTAGAACGTCACGTCGGCGTCGTCGGGCAGCTTCAGCAGATCCAGCTCGTCGCCGCCGGGGCGGTAGGGCTTTTTGCAGTGGGGGCAGATACGGCGCACCAGCCGCTGGGAGATGACGCCCCGGAGGGCGTTGGCGATGAGGTAGGGCTCTACGCCGATGTCCACCAGACGGGGAATGGCGGAGACGGCGTCGTTGGTATGGAGGGTGGACAGCACCAGGTGGCCGGTGATGGCGGAGCGGATGGCGATAGAGCCGGTCTCGCCGTCCCGGATCTCGCCCACGGAGATGATGTCCGGGTCTTGCCGGAGGATGGCCCGCAGACCGGCGGCGAAGGTCATGCCCGCCTTTTCGTTGATCTGGCACTGGCTGACGCCGGGGATGTCGTACTCCACCGGGTCTTCCAGCGTCATGATGTTGGTCTCCTCGCTGGAGAGCTGCTGGAGCATGGCGCACATGGTGGTGGACTTGCCCGAGCCGGTAGGGCCGACGATGAGGATGACGCCGGAGCTGTTCCGCAGCAGGGCGTCGTATTTCCGCAGGTCCTCGCCGGTGAGGCCCAGGCTCTCCCGGCTGATGTCGCGGCGGGACTTGTCCAGCAGACGCAGGACGATCTTCTCGCCGTAGATGGTGGGCATGGAGGAGATACGCAGGTCCAGCTCGTGCTGGCGGAGGCGGACCATGGCCCGGCCGTCCTGGGGGATCTTGCGCTCGGAGATATTCATGCCGCCCATGATCTTCAGGCGGGAGATAACGGTGCTTTGCAGGTTGGCGGGGACGGTGAGCATCCTGTGGAGCAGACCGTCGATACGCATACGGACCACCATTTCGCCGTCCTGGGGCTCGAGATGGATGTCGCTGGCCCGCTCGCTGAACGCCCGCTCGATAAGGGCGTTGACGAAGCGGATGGTGGGCGCGGCGTCGGCGTCGTCCGGGCCGGCGGCCATCTGGGCGGGGACGATGTCCGCGCCGGTATCGCCGGCCTCCCGCTTCATCTCCTCGATGACGCGGGCCGTGCCCTCGTTGCCGTAGAGGGTGGCGATGGCCTGCTCCGTGGCGCGGCGGGTGGAGATCATGGGGATGATCTGCTTGCGGGAGGCGGCCTTCAGCTCCTCCTGGGCCATGAAGTCCAGGGGGTCGCTCATGGCCACGTACAGCTCGTCCTTTACCAGCTTGACGGGGACGACGCAGTATTTTTTGGCGATGGCCCGGGGGACGTATTTGGCCAGCTCCACGGGGATGGAGACGCGGGTCAGGTCGATGTAGTCCACGCCCAGCTGCATCTGCAGGGCGTCGATGAGCTGACGCTGGGTGATGATGCCGCTGTCGATGAGCACGTCGCCCAGCCGCTGGCCGCTGGTCTTTTGGGCCTTCAGCGCAGCCTGCAGCTGTTCGTCGGTGATCGCACCGGCGGCGATCAGCAGATCGCCCAAACGCATATAGGCCATAACGCGCCTCCTTTCTTGATGATCATTCAAAGAGCTTGTATTCGCCGGAGAGAAGGTGGTGCTCCAGCTCCTCCGGCGTCATGGGGCGGGCGAACCAGTAGCCCTGCATCCGGCGGCAGCCCAGGCGGCGAAGGCCCTGGGCCTGCTGCTCCGTCTCCACGCCCTCGGCGATGACCTCGGTGTTCAGGCCGCGGGCCATCCAGATCACGGAGGAGAGGATGGTGCGGGTGCGGTCGTCGTCCTTGTAGCCGGAGAGGAACTTCATGTCCAGCTTCAGCACGTCCACGGGGATGTCCTTCAGAATGTTCAGGCAGGAATGGCCTGCGCCGAAGTCGTCCAGCTCCACGGTGAAGCCGGCCTGACGCAGGCGGGCGATCTGAAGGGACATGAGCTCGGTGTTTTCCGCGCAGATGCTCTCCGTGATCTCCAAATGGAGCTGGGAGGGGGAAAGCTGGTAGCGGGCGGCCAGGCTGGTGAAGCCGCCGCACAGGTCGGGGAATTGCAGGTCGTTGCGGGAGACGTTGACGGACACGGGGAAGTGAAAGCCCATGTCGCTCCAGCGCCTGACCCAGCGGCAGGCCTTTTCCCACACGATGCGGTCCAGCCGGGAGATCAGGTTGCTGCGCTCCAGCAGGGGGATGAACTCGCCGGGGCTGATCAGGCCGCGGGTGGGATGCTGCCAGCGTACCAGCGCTTCCGCGCCGATGAGGGTGCCGCTGGCGTAGTTGAACTGGGGCTGAAACCAGACCTGGAACTGGTCCTCGTCCAGGGCAGTACGCACGTCGCTGAGGAGCTTGTGCTGCCGCTGGAAGCGGTCGCCCATGTCGGCGGTGTAGTAGGAGATGCGCCGGGTCTGGTCGCCGCGGATGGCCTGCTGGGCCAGCAGGGCCTTGTAGATCATGTTGTAGGCGTCGCAGCCCGGCTCGCACAGGTCGTAGACGCCCACGTGGATCTGAATGGGGTAATCCAGCTTGTAGTGGCCGAAGCGTTTGAGGAACAGGTCGAAGCTCTCCTCGGGGGTGAGGCCGTCGTCCACGGCGCAGAAGCGGACGAACTGGTCCGAGTTCAGGTGGCCGGAGAAGGAGTTCGGGCCGTCGTGCTCGTGGAGGTAGAGGCCGTTGTCCTGGAGCAGGTCCATGCTGGCCTGGTAGCCGAAGGTGGCGTTGATGTAGCGGTAATCGTCGAAGTCCAGGAACATCAGCCGGTAGGGGCGGCCGGGGTTGTCCCGCAGCCAGGCGTCCACGCGCTGGACGAAGCCGTGGGCGTTGTAGATGCCGGTGATGGGGTCGATGGTGGTGGCCACCAGGGAGGAGATGTCCTCGGAGGTGACGACGATGCTCTCCCGCAGGTCGTTCAGGTAGCGGTAGCGCAGCTTCAGGTAGCGCATGGGCCGTTCCGGCGTGGGAACGGTGCGGAACGTCAGGTCATAGGAGGGCTGGTTTTCCAGCGCGGCGACGATGCGGTCCGGGGAGAGGGCGGGGCGCAGGTCCTTGTACTCGCTGGGGTACATCAGGACCTCGATGTCGTGGAGCATATCGTTCTCGTAGCTGCGGAAGGCGGCGTCGTCCTCCACCGGGCCGGAGAGCTCGTTGCCGGTGCGGAAGGGGAGATACCAGCCGGTGTGAACATCCAGCAGGCCCATGCGGGTGAACTCGGTGGCGATAAGCGTTTCGCCCAGCTCCTCCAGGCGCTTGAGGCGGTTGACGTCCAGGCCGTAGCCGAGAGCGTGGATGTGCTCATCCTGCGTGCTCTGCACCAGCTCTATGCAGACGCGTATCCAGACGTAGCCCTTGCCCTTCAGCAGGAACAGGTAGGGCTCGTGGATGGAGTAAACACCGCTGTCGTAGAGGTAGAGCAGGTTCTGGCGGCAGAACTGGCTGAAAAAGGCGTCCCGCATGGAGGGGTGGACGAGCAGGCTCATCTTCTCCGCCAGGCCGTCCAGCGTGCCGTCGTACCGGCTGGAGGGAAAGCCGAAAAAGGGCTTGCTGCCGCCGGTGACGGCGTCCGCCGTCAGGTCGATGCGGAACGAGCCGATCAGGTCGTCCCGGCGCAGAAAACGGCGGCTGCCTTCGTCCATCGGGTCGTGGGAGGGGGCGCTGTCGGTTTGCCGGCGGCGCAGGGCGCGGAGCTGGCCGCTCATGCGGAGCGCCGCCAGAACGGCGATGACCAGCAGGACGGCTAGAACGATATGGATGACCGGAGCGGGGTCACCGTGAGAGGGACGAGCGGCGTCGGCGGCGGTGAACACCGCGGACATGCAGAGCCCTTTCGCGCATATTTTGCGTACATTTGCGCGAGTTTTGCACACGGGAACAGAAAACGGGAAAGAAACGCGGCGAGAGCCGCGGCTTACATAATTCCAGGAAATGGAAGAACGCAGCGGAGGTTGCGCGGCAGGGGGAAAAGTGATACAATACGGGGGAATTTATATTTTCACAGGAGAAAGCGTGGAGCACGATGATCGTTCTGGATTTGGAGTGGAGTCAGCCCTACGGCGGCGGTATGGAGGAGATCCTGCAGATCGGCGCGGTGCGGCTGGACCATCTGGGCGCACCGCTGACGGGGTGCTTTAATGTTTACATAAAACCGATCATGCAGAAGCGGCTGTCCCCCATCGCCCGGAAGCTGCCGGACGGCAAGCTGTCCATGACGGAGGGCGTCCCCTTCGCGGAGGGGTATGAGGCGTTTCTGGCGTGGTGCGGCGGCGAGACGGTGTTCGCCGGCTGGGGCGGGCAGGACGACGGCGTGCTGGCGAAAAACGCCCGGCTGTGGAGGCTGCCGCCGCTGGAGATGCCGGAATACGTGGACCTGCAGGCGTCGTTCAACCGCACGCTGGGTATCGGCACAGGCCGGCGGCTGGCGCTGGAGCACGCGGTGGCCTACTGCGGGATACCGGAGGTGTTCGAGTACCACAACGCGCTGCACGACGCCATGTATGCGGCACTGGTCAGCGGCTGGATCAAGCCGGAGGCGGTGGCAGAGCCGAAGCAGGAGAAGGTGCGCCGGGTGCGCGGCAGGTCGCTGACCACGCTGGAGTACCCGAAGCAGGCCCGGCAGCGGACGGAGTGCTGCCCGGCCCGGGAGGACGTGCTGAACAGCCGTTCGGCGCGGTTCGTGCCCTGTCCCATCTGCCAGCGCCGGGGTACGGTGAGCTGCTGGTATCCCCAGGGGAGGGAGCTGTATTACGGCACGTTCTGCTGCGAGGAGCACGGGCGGTTTCCCGTGCGGATGGCGGTGGTGCAGCGGAAGGACGGCCAGTGGCAGGGGCGGCGGACTGTGCCCCAGGTGACGGAGCAGGAGCGCTCGGCGCTGCGTAGTGCGCGGCGGAACGAGCCGGTGCGCTGCCGGCGGAAGAGAAAGAAGTGAAAAAACGCCCGACCGGGTCTCCCGGCCGGGCGTTTTTGGACATTCCGCGCCTGCGGCGTGGGGAGTTCCGCGCTCCGGCGCGGGGCGTCTCCGACGGGTTACTTTCTTTCCCGAAAGAAAGTAACCAAAGAACGGTTTAAG
>CAVGVB010000009.1:0-73476 GCA_963632705.1 bacterium
AGCGCTTTGCGCTGACGGAGGGAGAGACGGTTTTCCTCCGCACCGCCGTAAGACCGCGTGTAGGGGAGGGGCTCTGCCCCTCCCGCCGATTTTGCACAATGTTTCGGGCGGGGTAGAACCCCGCCCCTACGCTGTCATTGCGAGACCAGTCCTCAGACTGGTCGTGGCAATCCGCATCCCCCCGGAGGGTGTTTCCAAAGAGGGAGGGCGCGCACGCCCTCCCTCTTTGGTCGTTTCAAGGGGAAAAGATTTTTAAGAAAAGGGGGAAATCGAAATCCCCCTTTTCTTAAACCGTTCTTTGGATACTTTCTTTCGGGAAAGAAAGTATCCCGCCGGAGGCAAAAATGCGGAAAAGAAGCAAAGAAAGATCGAAATCCCTCTCCCCTTGAATGGCGTTTTTGGTTACTTTTGTCGCTATTGACAAAAGTGACCCGTCGGAGACAAACAAACAAGCAGACAAGAAAAAGTCCCCCGCCGGAGGCAAAAAGGAACAGACGAAGAAAAATACCCCCAATCTTTCGCCATTTCGCCCAATTTCCCCGAGAAAAATTGTCCAACCTGCCGAAATGTAAAAAATTTCCCTGTCCGCGCTTGCAGTTCCGGAAACACGGTGCTATACTCAAACTATAAATGCAGACCGACATAGAAACCCCTATAGGGGTTTCATTCTTTGCTTTCGCAAAGAATAGTATGCTGGCTGTAAATTTTTAACAGAAGGGGTACACAGACATGAATAATCGCAAGCAAACCAAACGGGCGCTGCTGACCAGCATTATGGCGCTGGTCATGTGCGTGGTCATGCTGGTGGGCACTACATTCGCATGGTTCACCGACACGGCATCCACAAGCGTCAACACCATCAAGGCCGGTAATCTGAATGTGCAGATCCAGAACAAGGCAGGTACTGAAATCAACAAGCTGGAGTGGATCAAAGAGGACGGCACAGTTATCGCCAATCAGGATGACATCCTCTGGGAGCCGGGCTGCACCTATCTGCTGACTCCGTTCAAGATCGTCAACACCGGCAATCTGGCCCTCAAGTATAAGATCGAGATCACCGGTCTGGATGGCAGCGCCAAGCTGCTCAAGGTGATCAAGTTCACCTACAAGACTGAGGACGGCAATACATTTGACATGAGTGCCGAGGGCCACCTGGCCGCCAACGGCGGTGCTACTGGGATGATCGCTATCTCTGCTCACATGGATGAGCTGGCCGGCAACGAGTATCAGAGCGAGACGCTGGATGGCGTGAAGTTCACCGTCTATGCCACCCAGGACACCGTGGAGTACGACAGCAACGGCAATACTTATGATAAGGATGCTGCTTATTCGACGGTGGTGACTAAGACTCCGTCGGAGTTGGAGACTTACGGTAGTAATGGGCAGAAGCGCTTTGTTTTTGACGCACCTGCATTAGCAAGCAATGACAAGGTTGCTGTTGTTTCCGGCAGTATTGATACCGGGGCAAACACGATCAGAGACATTAACGACACAACAGTGCCTGGAATTAAGGTCAATGTGCCCGAGACAGTAGAAACGCTCATTTTCACCGATATGGAGTTCAATGGAGCGCTCAGAGGCTTGACAACAAGAGTGAATGATACCGCGCAGTTTGAGGACGGCGGTATACTCAAAACTGTGAAATTTGTGAACTGCACCTTCAACGGCGTATGGTATGGCGGCATCGCTGACATGGCGTTGAACGTTGAGTTTGCTAACTGCAAATTCACCAACCAGACGATTGCAGACAGATATTCTTTGTTCATAAGCTATTCGACAAAATGGCAGGGTTACCAAAACGATCAGAGATCGCTGACATTTACCGGCTGTGAGTTCAAGAGCCTGAGAGGCATTCAGATCACCAATCCGGACGGTGTGAACGTTAAATTTGTCGGAAACACTTTCGAAATGAAGGATGCGGACTCTGTTTACGCTATTTGTCTGAACAGTGAAGGCAGCAATGGCAAAAATCTCTTTGGCGATGTGGAGATCTACGGCAATACTCTTACCACAGGAAAGCAGCTTGTAACCCTATACAAGGGTTCAATAAGCATGAAGGACAACGCAAAGCTCTACCTCGACGGGAATACTACCGGCAATAGTTCTCTGATTGGTGCGAAGAATGGCAGCGCGATTACTGTTCCGAGTGCAGATATCGTGCTCGGCAAAAAGTCCTGAGTTGATTTCACCCAGTCCCCGGTCCTACCCTTTCCGGGGAGTCCGCCGTGTGTGGTTGCTCGCACCGGACACAAAAAAGAACCGCCCTCGGGCGGTTCTTTTTTGCTCTGCTTATTCCAGTATATCCTTCAGGTCTGTCAGGCCCATGGAGTTGGTCACCACCAGCACATGGTCGCCCGCCCGGATCACCGTCATGCCGCCGGGTATGATGATGCGGCCCTCCCGCACGATGGCCGCCAGCAGGATGCCCGGCTTCAGCGTCAGATCCTTCAGCGGCTGTCCCAGCCGCTCCGCGCCCTTTTCGCTCACGGTGAACTCCAGCGCCTCCACCCGGCCGCCCAGCAGCTTATACAGCGACTCCACCGCCATGCCCTGGGAATTGGCCAGCGCACGGACGTAGCGGGTGATCTGGTTGGCGATGATGTCCTTGGGGCTGATGATGCTGCTCAGCCCCGTCTCCTGCACTAGCTCCATGTAGTTGGGCCGGGTCATCTTGGCCAGCACCTTCCGCACGCCGGCCCTCTGGGCCGACAGTGCCATCAGCAGGTTCTCCTCGTCCCGTCCCGTCAGCGCCACGAAGCCGTCCGCGCCGAACAGGTTCTCCGACCGGATCATGTCGTTGTCCGTGCCGTCGCCCTCGATGATCATGGCGTCCGGCAGCTCCTGGGACAGCCGCAGACACTTGTCGTGATCCTGCTCCACGATATGTACCCGCGTCCCTGTCCGGGCCAGCTCCCAGCTCAGATACATACTGATCCGGCTGCCGCCCAGAATGGACACGTCCTTCACCCGGTGCAGGCTGCGCCCCATGGATCTCAGCATCTTATGCAGCTCGGACTTCGCGCCCACCATATACAGCCGGTCGTCCAGCTGCGGCACGAACGAGCCGTTGGGGATGATGAACTCGTCGCCCCGCTGGGCCGCGCAGATCAGCACCTCCGCCACGCGCTCCCGGTGGAAGTCGCTGAGACTGTGGCCCAGAATGGTGTCGCTCTCCTGCATTTTGAAGCCGATCATGTCGATGCGTCCCCCGGCAAAGGGCTCGACGGAGATGGCGGCGGGGAAGCTGAGGATGCGGGCGATCTCCTGCGCCGCCGCCAGATCGGGGTTGATGACCATGTCCAGCCCGATCTCGCGCTTCAGCATATCCGCGTCCCGCCGGTAGTCCGGGTTACGCACCCGGGCCACGGTGTGCTGCGCGCCCAGGCTCTTGGCGATGAGGCAGCACACCAGGTTCGTCTCGTCCACGCCGGTGACGGCGATGACCAGATCGGCGCTGCGGACGCCCGCCTCCATCAGCACGCTGATCGACGCGCCGTTGCCGTTGAGACACATGGCATCCAGCGTGCTGTCCGCCCGGCTCAGATGCTCCGGCTCGTCGTCCACCATCGTGATGTCGTGCTTCTCCTGTGTCAGCTGCTGGGCGATGGCATAGCCCACCTTGCCGCAGCCTACGATAATGATCTTCATGTGTCCTCCTTCGCGCCCCCGGCGCGTTTTTCATCCAGCAGCGCGGCGGAAAACTCCGCGCCCAGTATCAGCACCTGCCCCGACATATACAGCCACAGCAGCACCACGATCACCGTGGCGATCGAGCCGTACAGCACCGAATAGCGCCCCATGGTCTCCACATAGTAGGAGAACGCCATGCTCAGCACCATCCACGCCGCCAGCGACCCGCATACGCCGGGCATGACCTCCCGCAGCGGCTGCCGCCGGCCCTGGGCCAGCACATACAGCAGCACCAGCGACACCGTGATCACCAGCGCCAGCACGATGAAGCGCATATAGCTCCACACCTCGATGAACCCCGGCGGCATGGTGATGAACCGGCCCACGAATTCCAGTGCCCGCCGTCCGATGACCACCAGTACCAGCGTCACGGCGATGACCACGATGAGCCAGATGGTGAACAGCAGGATGCGCCATTGGCTGCGCCATATGCTCTCCGGCGTGCTCTGGCCGAAGGCCTTGCGCAGCGAGTGCATCAGGCAGCCGGTGGCCCGCATGGGAAACCAGATGGAGAACACCAGGCTGAACCACAGCAGCTGGCGGCTCTGGTTGGCGGACACGTACTCCAGATAGGACTGTATCACGTCCACCACCTCCGCCGGCAGCAGCGGCTCCAGCACCGACGTGATATACGCGATGTCCAGATCCAGCAGGCCCAGCAGCGCGCTGATAAAGATCAGCAGCGGGAAGATGGCGAACAGCAGGTAGTACGTCAGCGCCGCGCTGTCCCGTGCCACGTCGTGGGTATAATATCGCCGCAGCATATCCGCGGCCAGCCGGCCCACCGCCGTGCGCGGGCCGGAAAACAGCTTTTTTTTCTTCATAGCACGGTTATTCTACCATACGGACGGGGAAAATAAAAGAGCAATTTGCCGCCTGTGCGGCACGGGACAGACGGAATATGTTAAATTTTCGTGAAAACCTGTTTTTTCGGTTGTCTGATGTTAAAAACCGTGCTATAATAACTTTACCTATTTTTGGTAATTTAAATAAGAAGTGAGTTGAGGACAAACATGGATAATCTGACCAAGATCGTCCGCGATGAGATCTCGCGGCAGTACCGCAGCGTCCGCCAGTTCGCGTTCGCCGTAGGCGTTCCCCTGTCCACCATAAACAGCGCCCTGCATAACGGCGTCGGTGGGTCTTCCTTCGACACCGTGGTACAGATGTGCCAGGTGCTTGGTATCAAGGCTTTGTCCGATGACGCAGCTTTTTACCTTACCGACGACACCGAGCAGCTGCTGACCCAGTACGCCGCGCTGGATGACTACGGCCGTCACACGGTGGCCTCTGTCATGGAGGTGGAGTATAAGCGCTGCTGCAGCAAGGACGAGAAGTAACACCCTGACGCAAACAAGGCTCATCACCCGTTTCGGATGATGAGCCTTGCATTTTTTACGCTTTGTCCGCCTCCGGCAGCTTCTCCGTGCGGCCGTAGAGCTCCGTCATGTGCCGGATCTTCTTCGCCAGCGCGGGGGTCAGCTCGCCCTCCAGCAGCCGCCATGTCCAGTTGCCGCCCTGCGTGCCGGGTGTGTTCATGCGGTGTCCCGCGCCCAGCCCCAGGTAGTCCTGCATCTGCGCCACGAACAGCATGGCCACGCTGCCCATGCCACCCCGCAGCACGCCCCAGTGGAAGCCCTCCGCCTCCGTCAGCGCCAGATACTCCCGGGCGTAGTCGATGTCCTCCGGCTTGGCCTCCTCGCGCCACAGCATCAGCGGGCTGTTGTCGTGCGTGCCGGTGTAGCAGATGCAGTTCTCCCCGTAGGTGTGGGGCAGATAGCTGCTGCTGTCCCGGGAGTCGAAGGCGAATTCCAGCACCTTCATCCCCGGCCAACCGGAGTCACGCAGCAGCTGGGCCACGCCCGGCGTGGGATAGCCCAGATCCTCCGCGATGAACTCGATCTGCGGGAACCAGCCCTTCAGCCGGTCGATGAGATCCATGCCCGGCCCTTTGACCCACTGGCCGTTCTTGGCGGTGGTGTCGCCGTAGGGCACGGCCCAGTAGCTCTCCAGCCCCCGGAAATGGTCGATACGCAGCACGTCGAACAGCTTGCCTGCGCCGTCGATGCGCCGTATCCACCAGCCGAAGCCGTCGTCGCGCATGGCGTCCCAGTCGTACAGCGGGTTGCCCCACAGCTGCCCGTCGGCGCAGAAATAGTCTGGCGGCACGCCGGACACCGCCTTGGGCACGAGCTTGTCGTCCAACTGGAAGAACTGGGGCTCGGCCCACACGTCGGCGGAGTCCATGGCCACATAGATGGGCAGGTCGCCGATGATGCGGATGCCCAGCTGGTGGACGTAGTCCCGCAGCGCGTTCCACTGCTTGAAGAACAGATACTGCACATACACGAAGAACGACACGTCCTCTGCCAGCAGCGTCCGGTACTGCTCCAGCGCCTTTTCCTCCCGCAGCCGGATGTCCTCCGGCCACTCCGTCCAGGCCCTCATGCCGAAATGCCGCTTGCAGGCCATATACAGCGCATAATCCGGCAGCCACCGGGCGTTGTCCGCCGCAAAGACCGCCACCTCCGCGCTGTCCCGCTCCCAGCCCCGCTGGAAGGCCTTCCGCAGCAGGTCGAACCGACTCTCGTAGATCTTGCCGTAGTCCACGTTCCGGGGATCGCTGCCCCAGTCGCAGGCCCGGCACTCCTTCTTTGTCAGCAGACCGTCGGACACCAGCAGCTCCGGGTCAATGTAGTAGGGGTTGCCCGCATAGGCGGAAAAGCTCTGATACGGCGAGTCGCCGTAGCTGGTCGGGCCGAGGGGCAGCATCTGCCAGTAGCCCTGTCCCGCGTCCTTCAGAAAGTCCGCGAACTCATAGGCCGCCTTGCCCAGTGTGCCGATGCCATAGGGCGACGGCAGGGAGGACACGGCCATCAAAATACCACTGCTTCGTTTCATATTTCAACTTCTCTCATAGATAGAATAGAACGGGACGGGCGAAAGGCCCGCCCCGCTTTGATAACTTGTATCAGCCCTTCACCGCGCCGGCGGCCACACCCTTGATGATGTGCTTCTGGCACAGCAGGTAGAAGACGATCACCGGCAGGATGCTCAGCAGGATCAGCGCCATGGTGGCGCCCATATCCACCTGACCGTAGCTGCCCTTCAGATACTGGATCACGATGGGGATGGTCATATACTTCGTGCGGTCCAGCACCAGGTACGGCAGCAGGAAGTCGTTCCACACCCACATGATCTCCAGCACGCCCACGGAGATGAACGTGGGCTTCATCATGGGCAGTACCACCAGGAAGAAGGTGCGGAGAGGTCCGCAGCCGTCGATGACGGCGGCCTCTTCGATCTCCAGCGGGATGGATTTCACGAACCCGGCGAACATAAACACCGCCAGACCCGCGCCGAAGCCCAGATAGATGATGGGGATGGTGTACGGCGTGTCCAGATGGAGCTTGTTGGCCGTCCGGGACAGGGTGAACATCACCATCTGGAACGGCACGACCATGGAGAACACACACAGGTAGTACACGATCTTGCTGACCAGGCTGCCCACGCGGGACACATACCACGCCGCCATGGACGTGCACAGCAGGATCAGCGCCGAGGACACCAGCGTCATGAACAGGCTGTAGAACACCGCCTTGATGAACGGATAGTTGCCGAAGGTCATGCCCTTGATATAGTTCTGCAGGCCCACGAAGCTCTCCTCGTTGGGGAAGGCGAACGTCTCCGTGTTCACGGCGGCGTTGCTCTTGAAGGAGTTCATCAGCACGATCAGGATGGGCAGCACATAGATGATGCAGATCACCGCAAAGGCCACGGTCAGCGCGGTTTTGCCGTGCTCATGCTTTTTGGCAAGACTGGTTTTCATTATTGCTGCACCTCCTTCTTACGGGTGGACTGGAGCTGGAGCAGACTGATGGCCGCCACCAGGATAAAGAAGATCACGGCCTTGGCCTGGCCCACGCCGCGGTTGTTGCCGCCGCCGGAATAGAACGCGTTGTAGATGTTCAGCGCCAGCATTTCCGTGGTCTTGATCACGCTTCCGTCCGGCTGCTGCAGGAACGGACGGCCCGCCGTCAGTGCCAGGTTCTGGTCAAACAGCTTGAAGCCGTTGGTCAGCGTCAGGAAAATGCAGATGGTGAAGGAGCTCATCATGTTGGGGATGGTCACCTTCCACAGCGTCTGCCAGTTGCTCGCGCCGTCGATGCGGGCGGCCTCCATCATATCCTCCGGGATGGACTGCAGTCCGGCGATGTAGATGATCATCATGTAGCCCACCTGCTGCCAGCACATCAGGATGATCAGACCCCAGAAGCCGAACCGTGTTTCCAGCACCACGGAGGTGTTGTACTTCACCAGAATGCCGTCGAAGATCATGGACCAGATATAGCCCAGCACGATGCCGCCGATCAGGTTGGGCATGAAGAACACCGTGCGGAACAGGTTCGAGCCCTTGATGCCCTTGGTCAGGAAATAGGCCACCGTGAAGGCCAGCACGTTGATGAACAGCACCGACACGAAGGCAAACAGCGCCGTGTACCAGAAGGCATGAACAAAGCTGCTGTCGGAGAACGCCTTCACGTAGTTGTCAAACCCCACCCATTTCCATTGGCTGGTCAGCTTGAACTTACAGAAGGACAGGAACGCACCTTTCAGGAACGGGTAGAGAAACCCGATGCAAAAGGCGGCGAAGGTGGGCAGCAGGAACAGCCATACCATCCGCTGGATAGGCCGGCGGATCAGGCGGCTGCTCAATGCCGCAGGGTCGTGCTTCCTGTGTAATCGCTTCATGCTTTCACTCCTGTTCTGCGGTTATTGTCATAGTGCAAGCTCTTGCCCGAAGATTTCGGACAACAGCTCACACCATCACAGGGTAGGGAACGGCGGGGCGGGCGTATGCGCCCGCCCCGCCTTGGTTGTTGCCTGTCAGTGTCAGTCAGACACAGGACTTAGTGCTCGTTGGCGTACTGGGTAGCCCAGCCTTCCACGAACGCGGTCTTGACATCGTCCCAGCTGCCGCTGCCGGTGCTGTACTTGCCCAGAGCGTCCACAACGGCGGCACGCCAGTCATCCACAGCGGGAGTCCAGTTGAAGGCCCAGGTCACGGTGTAGTTGCCGTTGGCAACATACTCGTTAGCCTGTGCGAAGAACACGTTCTCGGGGGTCTTGGCGTTCTTGAAGGGGCAGGGACCAAACTGCTCGGCCAGCATGGTGGTGCCGGCGTCAGAGGTGACGACCCAGTTCATGAAGTCCAGAGTGGCCTTGATGTCCTCTTCGGAGGCGTTCTTGTTCACAGCCCAGCAGTTCTCAGTACCGGCGCACAGACCGGCCTTCTCCTCGCCGTCCACACCGCAGTAGATGGGGATCATGGCCAGATCGTCAGCGTTCATCTGGAACTTGGTCGTGTCGGTGACCAGGTTGCTGTACTCCCAAGTACCGTTCTGGAAGAACACAGCCTTGCCCTCGCCGAACTCAGCCTCAGCCTGGTCGCCGGTGGCGGTCAGCAGGGCAGCGCCGGTGGTGGCGGAGTCAGTGATGTACAGATCCCAGATGTTCTTGTAGTTGTCCAGATAGGTGCCCTTGATGGTGGCGGGCTGAGCGGTGACGTTGTCATCGCGGAACTCGTAGTACAGGGGCATGTTGGCCAGGTGGCCGGAGAAACGCCAGGAGGAGCTGCCGTCCAGACCGGCGGAGGTGAAGGCGTCGAAGCCCAGCTCGGAAGCGCGGGCGTGGATGTCGTCAGCAACGGCCTTCAGGGACTCGAAGTTGGTGATCTCGTCCAGGGAGTGGTCGGCCTGCTCCAGCAGAGCCTTGTTGACGATGATGCCAAAGGCCTCGTAGCAGTAACCGATGGACACGGTCTCGCCGTCAGCGTTCTTCAGATCGAAGTCGTGGGTGGTCATCTGGTTCCACACGTCGGTGCCTTCCAGATTGTAGCAGAACTCACCGTAGCTGTTCACAGCGCCCACATTGCCCACCTGGAACATGGTGGGAGCGGCATCCTTGTCCAGCTCAGCGGTCAGCGTGGCGTCGTAGTTGCCGGAAGCGGCGGTAACGACCTTGACGGGCACACCGGTCTCAGCGGTGTACGCCGCAGCCAGCTCCTGCCATGCGGCATCGGACTCGGGCTTAAAGTTGAGGTAATAGACACTGCCGGTAGCAGTGGCAGTACCGTCGCCATCCTTGTTGGCGTCGGCGTTGTCCTTATTCCCGCAGGCCACCAAGGACAGGGCCATCACGAGAGCAAGAACCAGTGCAAGAAACTTCTTCATCTTTACTTACTCCTTTTTAAGTAATTTATTTTCACATCTTACGATGCAAAAAACGGTTTTATCCCACCGCGGCCACGCTGCGGCCCTTGCGGAGGGTGGTGGGCAGCACCTCGCAGGCGTGGGAGGCCTTGTGCTGCACCATGTCCAGCAGGATCTCGGCGCTGCGCCGCCCCATTTCCTCCATAGGCTGGCACAGGGTGGTCAGCGGCGGCTCGATGTATTCCGACAGCTCCAGTCCGTCGATGGCGATGACGGAGCAGTCACTGGGAACGGCCTTGCCCGCGTCCAGCAGCGCCCGCATGGCGCCGATGGCCATGGAGTCGGCAATGGCGAACAGCGCGGTGAACTCCGCGCCCTGGCGCAGCTTCTCGCTGACGGCGTTATAGGCGTCCTTGATGTTGAAGCCCCCGGCGGAGATCACCAGTTCCGGGTCGAACTCCAGCCCCAGCTCCTCCAGGGCGCTGACATAGCCCTCGTAGCGCAGCTGGCTGATGGACTGGTCGTCAGGCCGGGAGATCAGCGCCGCGATGCGCCGGTGTCCGTGGCGGTACAGCTCCCGCACGGCCTCCTTGGCCGTCTCCTCGTCGGCGATGGACACGGAGGAATACTCGCCCTCGGCCAGCGTACCGTAGCGGTTGGAGTAGGAGCAGCACACGAAAGGAACGTTCAACAGCGCCAGATCGGCGGCGGTATAGTCGAACTGCCCGCCCAGGAAGATGATGCCCCGCAGCCGCTTTTCCCGCTCCATCACCGCGCCGCATTTGATCTCGTCGTCACAGGAGGCGATCTGCTGCATCACCATGGTGAAGCCCGCCTGGGTGATGGTGTTTTCAATGGCGCGGATGATGTCGGTGTAAAACGGGTTGGACACGCCGCGCACCACCAATCCGATGGCGTCGGACTTGGTGCGGACCAGGTCGCGGGCGCTGTTGTTGGGGATGTAGTTGCTGTCCTTGATGGCGGACAGCACCTTGCGGCGCACGTCCTCGCTGACATCGGGCCGGTCGTTCAGCACGCGGGAAACGGTGCTGACGCTGACGTTGCACAGCTTTGCGATATCCTTGATCGTCATACGTCAGATGTTCCTTTCTGCTGATACTTCCTGTCGGGATAGGTCGGAAACATTTCCGGGAACGTTTCCAGCTGATGCCCCTATCCTATCAACTTTTACAGCGAATGTCAATCGCATTACGGAATTTTTGCCGAAACGCACATAAAAAATACCCGTTTTGTTGTGAAAATCACAACAAAACGGGGCTGTCAGCGGCGCAGCAGCTCCCGGCGCTGACGCCAATCGGGGAGATACCGCGCCACCTCGGCGTAAAAAGCGGGGGAGTGGTCGTGGTGGCGGAGGTGGGCCAGCTCGTGGACGACCACGTATTCTATGGCCGCGTCGGGGTAGGCCATCAGGTACAGCGAGAAGCACAAACGGCCCTTGGCAGAGCAGCTGCCGAAGCGGGTGCGGGCGGCCGTAACCCTTATGCCGCAAGGGCTGACGCCCATTTCGGCGGCCCAGCGGGACACCAGTGCGGGCAGGCGGGACTGTGCCATATTTTTCCAGCTCTGTATCTGCTCCGGGGTTGGCTCGGGGTGTTCGGAGAGGTAGGTCAGCCGCCGGGCCAGGTGCTTTTCCAGCCATTCCTGGTGGGCGTTTACGAACCGGGCGATGGCCTCGTCCGAGGCCCGGAGGGGGGCGCGGACCAGCACCTCGCCCTGCCGGGTGATCTCCAGCGCCAGGGTGCGGCGGCGGGAGCGGATGACGCGGAAACCGTTGGTATGACTCACTTTTCCGCCTCCGCAGGTACGAAGCGCGGGCCGCGGTAGCCGTCCTTTTCCACCGTCTCGGACCACATGGCGGCGGGGCGCACCCACAATCCGCCGTCGCCGTACAGGGCGCGGTAGACCACCATGTCCTCCAGTGTCTCGCTGTGGCGGGCCACGCCGATGACCTCGTACTCGTTTCCCTTGAAATGCCGGTAGCGGCCTGGCTTTATGTCAACCATATGGCGGTTTCCTCCTTGAAAAAGCTTGAAAATATTTTGAAAAAACCTGTATACAGACCTGTATTTTTCTTATGAGAGAGTGGAAAAAAGTTGAAAGACCTTATATAAGAGTGGTACAATGGCTGAACCGAGTATACACCATCGGGCCGGGAATGTAAATCCGGCGGGAGGACATAAAATGAAGAATGTGACGCTGTGTTATCTGGAGAATGAAAAAGGGGAGTATCTGATGCTCCACCGGGTGAAGAAGCAGAACGACCTGAACCACGACAAGTGGATCGGCGTGGGCGGCAAGTTCGAGCCGGGGGAGAGCCCGGAGGAGTGCATCTGCCGGGAGACGCTGGAGGAGACGGGGCTGACGCTGACGGACTACCAGTACCGGGGCATCGTGACCTTTGTGTCCGACGTGTGGGAGACGGAGTATATGCACCTGTTCACCGCCACCGGCTGGACGGGGACGGTGCAGGAGTGCGACGAGGGCGTGCTGGAGTGGATACACAAGGACGCGCTGGCGGCGCTGCCCCAGTGGGAGGGGGACAAGGTCTTCCTGCGGCTCATCCACGACGCGGATACGCCGTTTTTCTCCCTGAAGCTGCGGTATGAGGGGGAGACGCTGGCCTATGCGGCGCTGGACGGAAAGGAGCTGACGGTATGATCCTGGTGAGCGCGTGTCTGCTGGGGTGCGCCTGCCGGTATGACGGGCAGAGCAAGCCCCATCCGCTGGCCATGGAGCTGGCCCGGCAGGGCCGCGCCGTGCCGGTGTGCCCGGAGCAGCTAGGCGGGCTGACCACGCCCCGCCTGCCGTCGGAGCGGCGGGGAGAGCAGGTGGTCATGTGTGACGGCCGGGACGTGACGGCGGAATACCGCCGGGGCGCGGAGGAGGCGCTGCGGCTGGCGGAGCTGTACGGCTGCAGGGCGGCGGTGCTGAAGGAGAAAAGCCCCTCCTGCGGGTGCGGACGCATCTATGACGGCACGTTTACCGGGACGCTGCGGCCGGGGGACGGCGTAACGGCGGAGGTGCTGAAGGCCCACGGTGTGCAGGTGCTGGGGGAGAGCGAAATAGAGCAGGTGCTGTGACAAAAGCCGCCCGGTGGGCGGCTTTTGGGTTCTTTATCATGTCTCCGGCGGGGGGCTTTCTTCTTATGTTTTATGTTTTGCCTCCGGCGGGGGACTTTCTTTCCCTGGCGAAAGAAAGTAACCAAAGAACGCCATTTAAGGAAAGGGGGATTTCGATTTCCCCCTTTCCTTAAAAATTCTATCCCCTTGAAACGACCAAAAGGGGAGGGGTTGCGACCCCTCCCCTTTGGAAACCCTACCCGGTGGTTTGTGCGATTATCAAATCGCGCCTTTGCCGCGGAGCGGCAAAGGTAGGTGGCGGCCGGTGGCCGCCATTTGAAATACACGTTTGCTTTGAAATGTAGACGCACCAGCTTCTACCGTGGCTGAGGTCAGCGGCAGCGGCGCAGGCGCAGAGGTGTGATTTCTTGGCCCCCTCTGGGAGGGGGCTGGCAGCGCGAAGCGCTGACTGGGGGAGAGAATGAAAAGCACACTATCTCTCCCTCCGGCGCTTCACGCCACCTCCCTCACAGAGGGAGGCAAGGACGGGGGGTACGACAATCCCTCCGTCATGGCCAAAGGCCATGACACCTCAGCTACGCTTCGCCGCACAACCCAGTGTGAGCACTGGGCCGCCTCGCAGAGGGAGGCAAGGGGCGGAGGAATATTTTTGCATAAACCTATTGACATTGTATGCTTTATGTGGTACGCTTCATTTACCTACAAAAAAGATATGTTAAAGGAGTGATCCTATGCAGGTCTATGCAGATAACGCCGCTACCACGCGGATGAGCGACAAGGCCGTGGCGGCCATGCTCCCCTATTTCCAGACGTACTACGGCAACCCCTCCAGCCTGCACACCGTGGGCCAGCAGGCCGCCGAGGCGCTGGCCGACGCACGGCAGCGGGTGGCCGCCTGCCTCGGGTGCAGCTTTAAGGAGATCACGTTTACCTCCGGCGGCAGCGAGGCGGACAACCAGGCCATCATCTCCGCCGCCCGCATCGGCGCGCGGAAGGGCAAGAAGCACATTATTTCCACCGCGTTTGAGCATCACGCGGTGCTGCACACGCTGAAGAAGCTGGAAAAAGAGGGCTTCGAGGTGCAGCTGCTGGACGTGGGCCCGCTGGGCACGGTGACGGCCCAGCAGGTGGCGGACGCCATCCGGGAGGACACCTGTCTGGTGACCATCATGTACGCCAACAACGAGATCGGCTCGATCATGCCCATCCCGGAGATCGGGGCGGTGTGCCATGAGAAGGGCGTGCTGTTCCACACCGACGCCGTGCAGGCGGCGGGCCACCTGCACATCGACGTGAAGGCCCAGAACATCGATATGCTGTCCCTGTCCGGCCACAAGTTCCACGGCCCGAAGGGCGTGGGCGTGCTGTACGCGCGGCAGGGCATCCCTCTGACCAACGTGATCGAGGGCGGCGCGCAGGAGCGGGGCAAGCGGGCCGGCACGGAGAACATCCCCGGCATCATGGGCCTGGCGGCGGCGCTGGAGGAGTCCTGCGGCCACATCGATGAGGACATCCCCCGGCTGACGAAGCTGCGGGACAAGCTCATCGCGGGGCTGTCCCAGATCCCCCATTCGGCGCTGAACGGCGACCCGGTACACCGGCTGCCCACCAATGTGAACTTCTGCTTTGAGGGCATCGAGGGCGAGAGTTTGCTGCTGCTGCTGGACGCGGCGGGCATCTGCGCTTCCTCCGGCAGCGCCTGCACCAGCGGGTCGCTTGACCCCAGCCATGTGCTGCTGGCCATCGGCCGCCCCCACGAGGTGGCCCACGGTTCGCTGCGGCTGAGCCTGTGCCACGACACCACGGAGGAGCAGGTGGACTATATCCTGGAGAAAGTCCCCGGCATCGTGGAATACCTGCGGAATATGTCCCCCATGTGGAAGGACCTGGAAAGCGGCAAGCGGAAATTTATTCTGTGAGGACGGAGTCCCACGCCAGGTGACATCGGTCACTGGCTCGGAATGACAGATAACGACGTAAAGGAGCGTTGAATATGGCTTTATATACCGATACTGTGATGGATCACTTCATGCATCCCCGGAACGTGGGCGAGATCGCCGACGCGGACGGCGTGGGCGAAGTGGGCAACGCCAAGTGCGGCGACATCATGAAGATGTACCTGAAGATCAAGAACGACCGCATCGAGGACGTGAAGTTCGAGACGTTCGGCTGCGGCAGCGCCATCGCATCCAGCTCTATGGCCACGGAGATGATCAAGGGCAAGACCATTGACGAGGCGCTGGCCATGACCAACAAGGAAGTGGTGGACGCGCTGGGCGGCCTGCCCGCCCACAAGCTGCACTGCTCCGTGCTGGCGGAGGAGGCGGTGAAGTCCGCGGTGAAGGACTACTACGACAAAAACGGCATCGCCTATGACAAGAGCAAATTCCCCGACTGTGAGGGCTGCGAGAGCTGCCGCATGGTGTGAGGACATGAAAAAAAGAACCGCCGGGAGGCGGTCCTTTTTTGCATATAAGGGTTCATTCGGCGGAGGTGGGGCGGAGGGTGTAGACGTCGGTGCGGCGGGCGGAGAGCAGGGGGAGCTGCTGGCGGACGGCGTCCACACGGGACAGGTCCAGCTCGGTGACGGCTGTCTCCTCCCCGTGGCCGCAGGTGTGGAGCACCGTGCCCCAGGGATCGCAGACGATGGAGTGTCCCCAGGCCACGTAGGAGGCGGTCTCGTCGCGGGCGGGGGACGTGCCCACGGTGAAGCACTGGGTGTCCACGGCGCGCTGGCGGAACAGCAGTTCCCAGTGGGCCGGGCCGGTGGTCATGTTGAAGGCGGCGGGGACGAGAAGGACCTTCGCACCGGCCAGCGTCATCAGGTGGGCCAGCTCGGGGAAGCGGAAGTCGAAGCAGATGCACAGGCCCATTCTGCCCCAGGGGGTATCGAACACGGTGACATCCGCGCCGGGGGACAGGGTGGCGGACTCCCGGAAGGACTGACCGCCGGGCACGTCGATGTCGAAGAGGTGCATCTTGCGGTGGCGGGCTATGCAGCGGCCGGAGGGGTCAAAGACGTAGGAGGTGTTATACACCTTGCCGTCGGACAGCTCCGGCACAGAGCCGCCCACCAGCCACAGGTGCTTTTCCCGGGCCAGGGCGGAGAGGAACCGGTACGCTTCGCCGCCGGGGGTTTCGCCGTAGGCGCGGAAGCAGCTGTTGTCGTAGGGGCAGCAGAACATCTCCGGCAGGACGGCTATGTCCGCCGGGCCGGCCTGCTCCAGCAGGGCGGCGGCGCGGCGGAGGTTCTCCGTCTTGTCGGCGGTGACGTGCATTTGAATTTGAGCGATCTTCATAGTCAGAACTCCCTCAGCACCAGATCGGTGACGCCGTCGTGGATGGTGACCAGGCGCTTGACCTGGCCGCGGTGGGTATAGGTGGTCCAGAGCATATCGCGGATGGCCGTGCCGCCGCGGTAGCCGTGGATCAGGCGCAGGCGGTATGTGCCGCTGCCGGCGCGGCGGAGGGCCGCGTCGATGGCGATCTGCGCCTGGTAGGTGTTCATGCCGTGGAGATCCAGCTCCACGATGCCGCCGGTCATGGACATTCCTCCTTATACAATACATTTATCGTGACAAAGGGCGGTGTTTGCTCAATCATACCGCAAAGGAATTGAGTTTTCAATGGGGATGTGGTAGAATAAACACAAGAAATACAATGGGGACGGAGTCCCACGCCAGTGACATCGGTCACTGGCTCGGAATGACAGACGTGGGAAAGAGCGCGGGCACATTTTGCCGAGTCGAAACGAGAAAATACGGAGGCGGACGTGTATGCGGGTGCTGGTGGTGGCGGACAGCCACGGAAGAGTGGACAACATGATACGGGCGGTGGAGCGGGTGCAGCCGGACTATGTGCTGCATCTCGGGGACTGCCAGCGGGATCTGGAGAAGCTGCGGCGGGAGTTCCCGGGGCTGCCCATGGAGGGCGTGCCGGGGAACTGCGACTGGGGCAGCTATGACCAGCCGGAACGGCTCATCGAGCTGGGCGGCGTGCGGATACTGATGATGCACGGCCACACCCGGAACGTGAAAAGCTCGCCCATGGCGGCCATGTACGCCGCCAAGGAGTGGGGCGCGCAGGTGCTGCTGTTCGGGCACACCCACCGGCCGTTGGTGGACAACGACGGGACGCTGCTGACGCTGAACCCCGGCGCGGCGGGGGACTGGGAGCATCCTACCTGCGGCATACTGACCATTGAGAACGGAAAGGCGGACGTGAAAACCGTTTCGCTGGGCGTGGAAAAGGAGGAGTAAAGGAACTATGTTTTACATCGGTTGTCATCTGTCGGCTTCGGAGGGCTTTCTGGCTATGGGGCGCACGGCGCTGTCCATCGGGGCGAACACGTTTCAGTTCTTCACCCGCAATCCCCGGGGCAGCAAGGCCAAGGCCATTGACCCCAAGGACGCGGAGGCGTTTCTGGCGCTGGCGCGGGAGAACGGGTTCGGAACGTTGGTGGCCCACGCGCCGTATACCATCAACCCCTGCTCCAAGGACGAGCGGACGCGGGAGTTCGCGCGGCTGACCATGGCGGACGACCTGCTGCGGATGGAGTATGTGCCGGGGAACGTGTATAACTTCCACCCGGGCAGCCACACCGGGCAGGGCGTGGAGACGGGCATCACGGAGATCGCGGAGACGCTGAACGCCATCCTGACGCCGGAGCAGACCACCACGGTGCTGCTGGAGACCATGGCGGGCAAGGGCAGCGAGGTGGGCAGCCGGTTCGAGGAGCTGCGGGAGATCATAGACCGGGTGGAATTGAAGGACAAGCTGGGCGTGTGCATGGACACCTGCCATGTGTCCGACGCGGGGTATGACATCGCCGGAGATCTGGACGGGGTACTGACGGAGTTTGACCGGGTCATCGGACTGGACAGGCTGAAGGCGGTACACGTGAACGACAGCATGAACCCGCTGGGCGCGCACAAGGACCGCCACGCCCGCATCGGCGAGGGGTATCTGGGCGCGGAGGCCCTGGGACGGGTGGTGCGCCATCCGGCGCTGGCGGGGCTGCCCTTTGTGCTGGAGACGCCCAATGAGCTGGAGGGCTACGCCCGGGAGATCGCGCTGCTGAAGGAGCTGAGAGGGGAATGATGCTGCGGATTTCGGCGCTGGTCATCGCGGCGGTGACGGCGGCGGGCCTGTATAAGAAGGCATGGCTGCCGGAGAAGAAGTGCATCCGGGCGGGATTTTTCGTGTACTACACCCACCTGAGCAATCTGGTGGTGCTGGTGTATGAGCTGGCTTTGGGGGCAAGCGGACATGATATGACCTGCGGCGCGTTCCGGTGGCTCAGCTCGCCGGGGGTGGCGCTGAGCATGACGCTGTGCATCTATGTGACCCATCTCATCTACGCGCTGGTGCTGATCCCGCTGGCAAAGCACGACAACGACGAGAGCTGGCTGAAGGGACGGTACAGCTTTGCCAACGTGTGCGTGCATTACATCGTGCCGGGGCTGGTGGTGGTACAGTGGCTGCTGTGGCAGAACAAGGCCGGGCTGACCGTATGGCACGCGGTGTGGTGGCTGGTGCTGCCGGTGGCGTACTTCGTATTCGTGATGCTGCGGGCGCGGACGGGAAAGCCCATCGGGTTCAGCGGGGAGCTGTATCCGTACCCGTTCCTGGACTACCCGGCGCTGGGCGCGAAGCGGTTCTGGAGGTGCGTGGCGGGCATCCTGGCGGGGTTCTTCCTGCTGGGGCTGCTGTTTGTGCGTATCGGCGGGCTGCTGGGCGGCTGAATGGAAAGAGAATAAGAAAAAGCACCCGGGAGGGTGCTTTTTTTAACGGTGTTTGGGCGGGCAGAGTCGTCCGCGCCGGCGGAGAGGGGACGGATTCCCACGCCAGTCTGCGGACTGGCTCGGAATGACAGATTTTTCCGATAGCCTGTTGGCGTATTCAGGAAAGAGAGGCAAGGGTGGGCGCGAAGTCCGTCCAGGGGTAGGTATCGGGGGGCGGGCAGGTGACATCCAGGGGTTGGCCGGTGACAGGGTGGGTCAGGGCCAGACGGCAGGACCACAGGGCCGGGGAGCAGGGGGCTTTGCTGCCGTAGCGGATGTCACCCAGCAGGGGCAGTCCCCGGTGGGAGAACTGGACGCGGATCTGGTGGGTGCGGCCGGTGTGCAATCGGACGCGGACCAGTGTCAGGCCGTCGTGATGGGCCAGAGCGGTGTAGTCCAGACGGGCCTCCCGGACGCCTTTACGCATACGGGTGACGACGTAGCTCTTGTTATGGGCGGCGTCGCGGAACAGCAGGTCGGTGAGGGTGTCGGCGACCTTTTCCGGCGTGCCCCGGAGGACGGCCAGGTATTCCTTGGTGACGCGGTGCTCCGCTACGGCGGCGGTGAGCTTGCCGGTGACATCCCGGCGGCGGGAGAACAGCATGACGCCGCCCACCGCCTTGTCGAGACGGTGGACGGTGGCGATGTAGTCATTCTGGCCCAGGGCGCGGTAGTGCTGCCGCAGCAGGGCGGGCATACAGGCGGCGGTGTCGCTGTCCTCGGACAATACGCCCACGGGCTTGACGCAGAGGACGAGAAATCTGTCCTCGTACAGGATGCGGAGATCGTCCATAGGGCGTCTCAGCGGCGGCGGCCGCGGTAGGAGTGCTGGCGGTAGCCCTTGTTGGACTTACCGTAGCGGCGGTCGCGGCCGTAGAACCTGAACCACAGCACCAGGGCGGCGATCAGCACCAGCAGCGCGATGGCGGCGATGCGGACGGAGGGACGGGAGAAGAACAGGCCGATGTTGTGGCGGGCCAGCAGGAAGCGGCTGACGGACACGTCCGCCACGGCCAGCAGGGGCACGGTGACGCAGTCCTGGCCGTTGTAGCTGACGGTGATCTCGCCCAGCCGGTCGCCGGCGGCGATGGGGGCGTTGGCCGTCTCGTTATCCAGCTTGACGGTGCGGACCAGGTCCTCGTCCTTCACGTCCTTGGGCAGCATAGCCTCCGTCGTCTCAGCGGGGTGGACGGCCACGGAGGACACCTGCTTGCTGAGGGTCACAGGGACTTCCTGGATCAGCTCGTTCTCGTCCAGCACCTGGCGGGAGGCAAAGTTGTCGAAGCCGTAGTCAAAGAGACGGGCCGTCTCGGTGAAGCTCTCCACGATGTAGCCCGAGCCGTTTTCCTTCTCCACCCGCTGCGCGCCCAGCACCACGCTGACCAGCGTGCGGCTGCCGCGGACGGCAGAGGACACCAGGCACTGGCCGGCGGCGTCGGTAGAGCCGGTCTTGATTCCCTGGGCGCCGGAGTAGAGGTAGCCGGCCAGACGCCAGTTGGAGATGAGGGCGTTGGTGCTGTGGAGCACACGCTCCTCCGAGGTCTTGTTGGTGGGGGGGATCTCGTAGGACTTGGTGTTGACAATGGTCATGAAGTCGTCGTGGGTCATGGCCTCACGGGCGATGAGGTAGAGATCCCAGGCGGAGGAGTAGTGGCCGGACTTGGTCAGGCCGGTGGTGTTGGCAAAGTGGGTGTTTTTGCAGCCCAGCTCCTGGGCGCGCTGGTTCATGTGGGCCACAAAGGCGTCCACAGAGCCGTCCAGCGCTTCGCCGAGGATGTTGCACGTCTCGTTGGCGGAGATGACCAGCATACAGTAGAGCAGCTGCTCCACCGTCAGCGTTTCGCCCTCCACGATGTCGGCGGTGCTGCCGTCCTCGGGCAGGCCCTTCAGGGCGGAGGCGGTGGCGGTGATGCTCTGGTCCATCCGCAGGTCGCCCCGGTCGATGGCCTCGAAGATCAGCAGGGCGGACATGATCTTGGTGGTGCTGGCGATGTCCAGCTCCTCGTGGATGTCCTTTTCGTAGAGGATGGTGTCAGAGCTGATGTCCACCAGCAGGGCGGCCTTGGCCCGGATGGCCGGGTCTTCCAGACCGTAGGCGGGGACGGCGGTGAGGGTGGTCAGCAGAACTGTCAGCAAAAAAAGAGATAAAAAACGGCGGATTTTCATAGGAATTTCTCTCCCGGTATGTTATAATGAGTTGTAAGGCCGCGGACAGGGGCGTCCGGGCCGTATGTGCAAGGACTATTATAGACGAAAAGAATGGGGTAGTCAACCGTGGGAAAGCGGATAAAATTGACAAGGACGGATATGTATCTGCTGGTGCTGACGGCGCTGTTCTGTCTGGGTACGGCGGCGATATGGTACGCCGCGCCCCGGGCGGTGACGGGGGACTATCAGGTCACGGCCTCGACGCCGGAGGATGGCGGGACGGCGGCAGCAAAGGTGAACATCAACACCGCAGGGGTCAGCGAGCTGGACAGCCTGCCGGGTATCGGGCCGGTGCTGGCCCAGCGCATCGTGGACTGGCGGACGGAGAACGGGCCGTTCCGGTCGGCGGAGGACTTATTGAATGTGGAGGGCATCGGGCGCTCCACGCTGGAAAATCTGCAAAACTGTATCATCACGGAGGAGATGGAATGAAAATACTGGTCGTGGACGACGAGAAGCTGCTGGTCAAGGGCATGAAGTTCAACCTGGAAAACGAGGGATATGAGGTGGCCACCGCCTATGACGGCGCGTCCGCCGTGGAGCTGGCGAAGAAGGGGGATATAGACCTGATCGTCATGGACGTGATGATGCCGGGACTGTCCGGCAGCGACGCGTGTATGCAGATACGGGAGTTCTCCAACGTGCCCATCATCATGCTGACGGCCCGCAGCGAGGACAGCGACAAGCTGATGGGCTTCGCCTGCGGCGCGGACGACTATGTGACGAAGCCGTTCAACATTCTGGAGCTAAAGGCCCGGATACGGGCGCTGCTGCGCCGGGCTGCCGGGAACGGACAGCCGGGGCAGGCCCGGCAGCGGACGCCGCTGCTGACGGTGGGCGATCTGAGCCTGGACACGGAGCAGCGGGTGGCCATACGGGATGGAAAGACCATCGACCTGACGGCCAAGGAGTACGACCTGATCGAGCTTCTGATGAAGAACCCCCGGCGGGTATACAGCCGGGAGAGCTTGATGGACCTGGTGTGGGGGTATTCCTACGCCGGGGATTACCGGACGGTGGATGTGCATATCCGGCGGCTGCGGGAGAAGCTGGAGGCCAACCCGGCCTCGCCGGTACACATCATGACAAAGTGGGGAGTTGGTTACTATTTCACAGGAGATGAACAGCCCACCGCGTAAGGCGGAGGGAACGGAAAAGCCGCAGGGCCGCGCACAGCAGCTGTGGGCGCGGGTCTCGCCGCGCCTGAAAACGCTGCGGGGCAAGGCCACCCTGCAGATGAAGTTCAGTCTGAGCTACATTCTGGTCATCGCGGCGGTGCTGATCCTGCTGAATTCCTACCCGCTGCTGGTGTCCCAGAACCTGATGGTGAAATCGTCCCAGAACAACCTACGCAGCGCGGCCAAGGTCATCGAGTCGGCGCTGATGGGGCTGGAGAAGCTGACGAGGGAGAACGTGGCCACGGCGCTGGAGGGACTGGACGAGTCCGGCGCGGACCGCGTGATGGTCACGGACGCCGCGGGACGGGTGCTGTATGACACCCGTGACGGCGGCAACGCCGTGGGGAAATACGCGCTGTACTCCGTGGTGACAGTGGCGCTGCGGGGGGACGACGCATCCTATTGCCGGTATGACGGGACGGCGTTTCTCAGCCGCGTGGCCACGCCGGTGGTGTATCACAACCAGATCGTGGGCGCGGTGTACGCCTACAGCTATGACACGGAGCAGGCGGGACTGCTGGAGGCGTTCCGCCACAACCTGCTGATCATCTCGCTGATGATCGCGCTGCTGGTGGCAGGGCTGAGCATCGTGCTGAGCCGGATGCTGACCCGGCAGATCAGCGGGCTTTTGCAGGCCATCCGCAACGTGCGGGAGGGCGCGTACAGCCACCGGGCCGATGCCAGCGGCACGGACGAGATCGCCCAGATCGCGGCGGAGTTCAACAGCCTGACGGACCGCTTGCAGACCACGGAGAACGCCCGGCGGCGGTTCGTGTCCGACGCCAGCCACGAGCTGAAAACGCCGCTGGCGGGCATACGGCTGCTGACGGACTCCATTTTGCAGACGGAGGGCATGGACGAGGAGACCACGAAGGAATTCGTCACCGACATCGGGCGGGAGGCGGAGCGGCTGAGCCGCATCACGGAGAACCTGCTGCGGCTGACGCGGCTGGACAGCGGCGTGGTGCAGCAGCCCTATCCGGTGGCCGTCGGGCCGGTGCTGGAGCGGGTGGAGCGGATGCTGAACATGGTGGCGGCGGAGAAGGGCGTGACCATCTCCGGGCAGGCGGCGGAGGACGCCGTGGCCCTGGCCACCGACGACGACGTACACCAGATACTGTATAACCTGATGGAGAACGCCATCAAATACTCCGCGGCGGAGAGCGGCTTCGTGCGGGCGGAGGCCCGGGCGGAGGACGGGAAGGTGGTCATCACCGTCACCGACAACGGCATCGGCATCCCGGACGAGGATCTGCCCCACGTGTTCGACCGGTTTTACCGGGTGGACAAGATGCGCTCACGGGAGGTGGGCGGCACGGGCCTGGGCCTGTCCATCGTGAAGGACACCGTGGAGAACCGGGGCGGCACCATCACCGCCGGACACGGCCCGGAGGGCGTGGGCACGGTGTTCACCGTGACGCTGCCCCTGGCGGAAAGGGGTGACGAGGCATGAGACGGCGCATAGGCATAGGGCTGCTGGCGCTGCTGCTGGTATGGACGGCGGCGGGCTGCGGCACGAAGAACACAGCGGCTGACACGACGGCGGAGAATACCTCGGCCTATCTGCGGCTGTACTGCCCGGCGGACCTGAGCGAGAAGAACAAGAGCGCCGGAGGCGGCGACGCGGTGAACGGCATCCCCATCAGCTGGAAGCAGGTGCGGGGCGACGACCGGGGGCGGCAGCAGCAGGCGCAGTATATCATGGAGCTGCTGCTGGGCGGCTGCACGGATAAGGACTTTATCTGCCCCGTGCCGGAGGGGACGACGGTGAACAGCTGTACCGTCACCGGCGGCACGGTGTCGGTGGATCTGAGTCGGGAGTATGAGCAGATGGTGGGCGTGGAGCGCACCATCGCGGACTACTGCATCACCCTGTCGCTGATGCAGCTGGACGGCATCTACGCCGTGCGGCTGACGGTGAACGGACTGCTGCCGGAGGGCCGGACCAACGGGGTGTATACCTCGGCGGAGGTGCTGCTCACCAGTCCGGAGGACATCGTGCGGACGGTGAAGGTGACGCTGTACTTCCCCACCGGCGGCGGAACGCTGGCGGGCGAGGATCGGCGGCTGACCGTGTACGAGGGCGAGACGGTGGCACAGGCCGTGGTGAAGGCGCTGACGGAGCGGCCCATGGACAGCTATGGCGGATCGGAGCAGCTGCTGCCGGAGGGCTTTGCGGTGCTGGACACCAAGGTGGAGGATGGAACGTGCTATCTGAACCTGGCGGACGGCGTGACGGCGCTGCTGCCGGAGGACAGCGCCGACCAGGAGCGGATGATCCAGGGATTGGTGGATTCGCTGTGCTCCCTGGAGGATGTGAGCCAGGTACAGCTTATGGTGGACGGCGAGTACCAGATGATGCTGGGCTGCGTACCCATCAGCAGGCCGCTGCTGCCCACAAATGGGCAGCCGGAGGCATGACCCACAGCAAGGAGGATACCCATGAAGAGACAGATATGTGCCGGGCTGCTGGCGGCGGTGATGCTGCTCAGCGGCTGCGGCGGGAAGAAGGATGATGCGCCGGTCAGGAAAACGGACAGCGACATGATCATCATCACGGAGAGCTACGCCGAGGAGGGCCATTATACCGACAGCCTGGACAACAGCTGGACGTACAGCTATCATGTGCCCCAGCTCACCGCCGACACGAAGGGCGCGCAGGCCATCAACGAGGCCATTGACGAGAAGTTCGGCGTTCCGGTGCGGGGCGCGCTGGAGGATATGGAGAAGGCGCTGTCCCTCGGGTGCGTGTCCGTGGCGTGGAAAAGCTATCGCTATAACGACGTGCTGAGCCTGGTGGTGAAGGCCGAGGCGGACTGGGAGTTCACGGACTACGCGGTGTATCTGTACGACGCGGCCCGGGGCGTGCAGCTGACCACGGCGGAGCTGCTGGAGAAGCTGAACATGGAGCAGGAGACGGTGCTGAACGCGCTGCGGCGCAGCGCGGCCGCCGCCTTTGACGAGCAGGCCTACATCGCCGCCGACAAGGGCGCATCGTGGGCCCAGGAGCGGAGCTGGACCGTGGGCGCGGAGAACGTGAACGCGGAGACGATGGTCTACGCCGACGAGACGGGCAAGCTGATGGCGGTGCTGCCGGTGGGCTCGATGGCCGGAGCGGCGTGGTATTATAAGGTGCTGGACTTCATGGCCGGGACGGAGGCGGAGGCGCTGACCGTGGCGGGCGGCGATGTGACGCTGACCGTGGACGGCGGACAGGCTGAGCTGCGCGTGGCGGGCGTGGAGGAGGCGTACCCCGTGGGCGGCGCGTGGTCGGACTATGTCTCCGGCGTGTGCGCGCCGTTGGGGGAGGACGGCTGCGTCTACATATTCCTGGTGACATCTGGCGGGCTGGTGGAGTATATCAACGTCACCGACGGACTGGCCGGCGGGACGCTGTGCCTTACGCCGCTGGGCGGCATAGGCGGCGTGACGGCGCTGGAGGCGGACGAGGAGAACCAGACGGTGCTGGCGGTGGACGGCGAGGGCAAGGTGCAGGATCTGAAGCCGCTGGCGGAGGCCATGACGGCGGAGGTGCCGTCGGCCCTGGTGGGCGACTGGCACATGATGCTGCTGCACAACTCCGTGGAGGAGGACTGCTGGATCGAGCTGGCCGAGGACGGCACAGCGGTGTGGAAGGAGGGCGTGCCGGACAGCGGCAGCTGCCGGATACTGCGGGGCAGCGCCCGGTATCTGGGCATGACGGCGGAGGGGATCGTGATGTACTACGATCTGACCGACGACGCGGACGAGACCGCCGTGATACGGGGGACTATCGCCGTGCGGTGCGACTGGGACGGCAACGGACTGATACAGCTGGGCGGCGACGCGCTGCTGGATGTGTCCGGGTATGTGTGGCCGGAGCAGGTGTTCGGATAAGTGAACAGAGAACAGGAAAAGGACCGCCGGAGGGCGGTCCTTTTTTGCGTATCAGTCCTCCACCACCGGGGGGACGAAGTCCTCGATGGCGGCGCGGAGCTTGGGGTGGTGGATGACGAAGTGGATGGTGGGGCTGCGGCCCTTGGACACCATGGCCCACTTGCCCAGGTGCATCTGTATCTCCAGGTTGCGGAAGGTGTGGCTGGCGGAGAGGGTGGCGGTGTAGCCGGGGTGGGTGTCGGCGAAGCGGCGGGTCTGGTCCAGGTGGGACTGGTAGTCCTCGTAGGTGTAGTGCAGATCCCGGGGATAGAACAGGCCGGACAGGGGCAGGGACAGGGGATAGGCCGCAAATTCCTCCGGGGACAGTAGGGGCAGGCGGTCCTCCACCGGGTCGTGGGACAGGATGGCGTCCATCATGTCCCGCCGGCGGCGGGCGTAGTCCAGAATCAGGGCGCAGTCCTCCTCGGAGACGTGACGGCGGGCGAGGAAGTCCCGGAGGAACGGCTCGTCCATGGTACAGATAGGCGGGGCGGAGAGGATGTTCCGGCGCGGGCCGGGGAGGGCGGCGTCGGAGAGCAGGAAGGCCCGGAGACGCTGCGCGCCGTCCTCACGGTAGATGTCCATGAGGGGCTTGGCGCAGCGGAGCAGGTCGTTGGCCCGGCGGGTGTAATACTCCACGTCGGACCGGACGCTGGTGAGATAGTAGCGGCCCTCGGCGTGGTGTCCGGCGATGGCCTCGCCGGACAGGGCCACAGGGCCGGATACCTTCAGGAAGTGGAGGAACACGTTGTTCTGGGCATTTTTCAGGTAGTAGGGGGAGATCTGGCCGGTCATGTACATGGGGATGTAGCTCTCCAGACCCAGCATCATCTCGGAGAAGGAGCGGTCGATGTTGTGGATGATGTGGAGGTGGAGGCCCTTTTTCAGCAGGGCGGCCATGCCGAACATCCACTTTTTGGGGAAGTCCGGGTCCCGGGCCATCTCGGTCATGGGCATATCGCTGTAGAGGATGACCGGCTCAGTGGAGCGGGAGAGGGCGGTGGTCTTGAGAAAGTCCAGCTCCGCGTCCATCATGGCCCGCAGGCCGGTGACGGTGCGGCTGGTGGGGAGCTGGAAGGGCAGGGTGGGGACTTTCAGCTCGTCGAAGCGGATGGAGCGGATGTACTCGTTCAGGTCGAACTCGTCCAGCTTGGTGAGGAAGGAGGACACGTCGTTCTCCGGGCGGCCGTGGCCGTCCAGCAGCCAGCCCTTGACGCGCTGGCGGCGCTGCTCCGGGGAGGAAACGTCCTCCGGCGTGCAGGCCAGCAGCTCCGCCAGAACGGCGCGGCGGTCCGGATCGCTGACCTCGTCGGCCACGTAGTTGGCCACGGCGGAGGCGAACTGCACCGGCTCGGCGGGCTGCCGCGCGCCGCTGCGGAAGCGGAAGAGGGTGGAGGCGTCGTAATTGGTGTGCTGGCTCAGGCGGGGGATGCTGAGACGGAGGACGGACACCAGTGTGTCGAAATTCTGCCGCAGGCGCTCCTTGTCCACCGTGTCGCAGTCCTGACAGGCCAGGAAGGCCCGGCGCACGTCGTCGGCGGTGAGGCTCTGGGACTGGGCGGCGATGGCGTCGCAGAGGCGGGCGAAGGGCTCGCCGTGGAGGTCGGGGATGCGGCTGCCGCCGCGGTAGCGGCTGAGGGCGGCGGGGGAGATGTTGGCGGCGGCGCACAGCTCCTGGGCGGAGCAGCCCAGGGCGGCGATGTATTCGTTCAGCTGGTCACAAAAGCGCATGGCGATGTCCTCCTGATGGATATATACTTCGCGTTTTCGCGGTGGTGGGGCGGGGGCAGATGCCCACATCCGCCCGAAAAAACAATCCCTCCGTCAACGCTTCGCGCTGCCACCTCAGCTACGCTTCGCCGCACAACCCAGTGTGAGCACTGGGCCGCCTTTACACAAGGGAGGCTTGATGCCGCGGCGCTGCCGCAGCATATCTCTCCCTCCGGCGCTTCGCGCCACCTCCCTCACAGAGGGAGGCTTTGAAAGGCCTCCTCACAGAGGGAGGCAAGGCCGCGCCTGCGGGCGCGGCGGGCGGGGCAGAGCCCCGCCCCTACGCACGGGCGGCGAGGGGGCGTCCGTGAACCGGGGGTTTTCTTCATTATACACCAAGCCGGGGAAAAGGGAAAGATGGGCGGGGGGAAATATTTTCCCGGCGTGGCCATTGCCGGGGCGGAAAGAGACATTCCGAACGGGGCGGAAAACAGGTATAATAGGCTCTGGTATAAACTGGCTGCGGCGCAGCCGGGAGCAAGGAGGACGACATATGAAGAGAGGAAACGGGAAAAAGACGCTGCGGGCGGTGCTGGCGGCGGCGCTGGGCGCGGTGCTGCTGATGAGTCTGGCCTGGGCCGGGGTGTCGGACGTGACTGGGGGAAGCGGCGTGATCGTCAACACCAAGGTGGAGGAGCACTACACGGATACCTATGAGACCGAGCAGCCCAAGGTGCTGGCGCTGACCAAGGGCGCGAACACCTTTGCGGGAATGGGCGCTTACATGGGTGACGGCGAGGCGAACCAGGCGGGCGGCACGCTGACGGTGCAGTTCAGCGGGCTGGACACGCCGGTGAACATCACCTACTCCGTGGCCAACGACGAGGTGACCATGACCGTGGACAACTACGACCAGCTGCCCGGCGGCGTTTACAGCGGTGAGGTGGAGACGCGAATGACCACCACATATACCGGGTCGAGACTGGAGTACACCGGTACGGAATATGAAGAAGACGGCGTGACCATCAAGAGCATCAACGAGATCCGCCATGACTACTTCAATCGCCACCATTGGAATGTGACGCTTACGCTGACGGTGAGCAGCAGCGCCAACAAGGTCGAGGCCATCTATCTGAACGACGCGGCGCTGACGTTCAAGGCGGGGGAAGCGCCCCGGTTCACGGCCACGCTGCCGGCAGGCGCACCCTATACGCTGGTAAGGCAGTCCTGGTTTGAGGACAAGGAGGGCGGAAAGGGCGTGACCACCGACCCCAGCTATACGGAGTATGAGGGCAATGAGCTGACCGCGTTCGCCGAGGGGCAGCGGTACACCTACCTGGCGAAGGTCGAGCTGAAAGAGGGGTACACGCTGGCGGACAACTGCCGGTACTTCCTGAATGGACAGGAGATCTTTGTCAGAACGGCGTCCGGATCGCAGGACGAGCCGTTCGTGCGGCTGCTGGGCGCAAATGACGACATGCCGTACTTCTTCGCGCACATGACGCCGCAGAAGGCGCAGCCTGCACAGCCCGAACAGCCTGAGAAGCCTGACCACAGCGGCAGCGGCTATTCCGGCCCGTATGTCACGGCGGTGCTGACGGCGCCTGACGCCAAGAGCGCCACGGACTTCTCCGGCGGTATCTACGGCCTGACGTTCCGGGCCAACACGCCCTTCAGCGGTTTCCTGGGCGTGCAGGTGGACGGCAAGACCATCGACCAGAGCTGCTATATCGCCGAGGAGAACGGCGGCACGGAGATCTATCTGAAAGCGGTGTATTTGCAGACGCTGGCGGCGGGCAAGCACACCATGACCGTCCTCTCCAGCGCAGGGGACGCCACCACGGAGTTCACCATCGGCGGGCTGAACACCGCACCCAAGACGTTTGACGCGGGCGTGGCGGTGTACGGCGTGACGGCGGTGCTGGCTCTGGGCGGCATGGCCTGGATGGGGAAGAAAAAAGAGTTCTGAGCATGGCAAAAAAGGAAGAAGCACCCGGGAGGGTGCTTCTTCCTTTTTGCAGTTTTTCATTTCAGCAGGTTGAACGTCATGATGGAGAGGCCCAGCACCACCAGCACCACGCCGGTGGCGCGGTTCAGGGTCTTGGGGGCGGCCTTGTTGGCGAACACGGCGGCGATGCGTGCCCAGATCAGCGTGAACAGCACGCAGAGGAGCAGCACCGTCCAGTTCGGCGCGCCGCCGATGGTGAAGTGGGAGATCGCGCCGGTGAGGGCGGTGAAGGCCATGATGAACACGCTGGTGCCCACCGCCGTTTTCAGCTCGTAGCCCAGGACGGTGGTCAGGATCAGCAGCATCATCATGCCGCCGCCTGCGCCCACGAAGCCGCAGATGAAGCCGATGATCACGCCGCAGAGCACCGACTGCGCGGCGCGCTTTTGGGCGGAGACGCCCTGCATGGCCTCCTTGGTGGTCATGACCGGGCGGACGATGAACTTGACGCCCAGCAGGAACGTCATGAACACGGAGAAGTTCCCCATGGTCCGGGAGGGGACGAGGCTGGCGATATAGCTGCCCACTACGGTGAAGGCCAGCACGCTGACCATCATGATGATACCGTTACGCACGTCCAGGTTCTTGTTTTTGTGGTAGGTGTACGCGGAGACGGCGCTGGCCAGCACGTCCGAGGCCAGGGCGATGCCCACGGCCATGTAGGGGTCCATGCCCAGGAATGTGATGAGCATGGGGCTGATGACGGCGGCGGCGCTCATGCCGGCGAAGCCCGTGCCAAGGCCCGCGCCCATGCCGGCGAAAAACGTGACGGCCAGAATGGTGAGAAAGGTCATAGGGGTTCTCCTTTGGTGAAGTGAAAAAAGGCGGCCCGTTCCCGCCGGGAACGGGCCGCTGTGCGGTTACTTGTTCTGCTCATACAGCACGGCGAGGCCGTGGAGGATGAGGTCGTCGGCGGGGGACATGGGATGCTTGCAGGCCGGGGTGATGAACGGGGCGATGCCGCCGGTGGCCACCACGGTGGTCTTTTGGCCCAGCTCGGCCTCCATGCGGTCGATCATGCCGTCCAGCAGCAGCGCCGCACCCAGGATGCAGCCGCTTTGCATACAGGCCACGGTGTTCGTGCCGATGGCCTTGTCCGGAACGGACAGGGGGATGTCGGGCAGCAGGGCCGTGTTGCCGTACAGGGCGGCCAGGGACAAATTCGCGCCGGGCAGGATCGCGCCGCCGCGGAACGCGCCGTTCTCGTCCACCACGGTGACGGTGGTGGCTGTGCCCATGTCGATGAGCAGCAGCGGCGGGCGGAACTGGTCCAGCGCGCCGACGGCGGCGGCCAGCAGGTCCGCGCCCAGCGTCTCCGGCTGGTCGATGAGGATGGGCAGGTCACAGCGGACGTTCTGGCCCAGTACCAGCGGCTCTTTGCCGGTGAGGAGCAGGGCCGTGCCCTGGAGGGCGCGGGTGACCTGGGGGACGACGGAGGAGATGATGATCTGCTCCACGTCCTGCCGGGAGATGCCCGCCAGCTCCAGCAGCTGGGAGATAGCGGCGGCGTAGTCGCCGCCGGTGCTGTCGCGCCGGGTGGCGAGACGGAAGGCCCGGAGCAGCGTTTTGCCCTCCATGCAGCCTACGACGATATTGGTGTTGCCTACGTCCAGTGCCAGCAGCATACTCACATCCCCCTTTCTGTTTCGGTGTCAGGCGTTGGTCCGGCGGGCGGCCAGCTTGCCGCGGCTGAACAGCACCGCCTTGGCGATGGCTGCGCCGGTGAAGAGGCACACCACTGCCTCTACGAGGCCGTTGATGCCCACGAAGGCTACCACGAACAGGAAGGGGTTCGCGCTGCCCATCTGCTGCACGAAGCCCTGGATAAACTCCGTGTTGTAGAAGCACAGGCACAGGGTGGTCATGAACAGCACCGTGTTGCACAGTGCGCCGATGAGACCCGCCGCGCCGAAGGACCACAGGTTGCTTTTGTCCAGCTTGTGCAGGGCCTTGAACGTAAGGCCGCAGAGCCAGCCCGCCAGAATGCGGGTGGGGACGCAGACCAGGAATGTGAACACGGGGTTGATGCCCAGCAGCATCGTGCCGAACCAGCTCTTGCCGAAGCACTCCCAAAAGCTGATGCAGCCGAACACACCGCCCAGGAACGCGCCTGCGCCGGGGCCCATGACAATAGCGCCCACGATGACAGGGACAAGAAAAATGGTGATCTCCAGACCGGCGGTCTTGATCATGCCCAGGCCCGTCAGCTCCAGCAGCAGCATAATGGCCACCAGCACGGAGAGACGCACCATGTCCTGCACCGTAAGGCGCGTGCGTTTTGTTTCGTTATTCATATTTTTACCTCCTGCTGCCGCCTCCGTCCAGCAGAGTGCGGCGCTCGCAGGTATGATACCATATTTTTTCGTTTTTGCAAGAGCTGTCGTGAAGAAATTCACGCAATTTTTGCGCGGTGTCTGTTTGGATATGGCAGAAAGAGGAAAAGTGTGGTATACTGCACCTGAAAAGTGATCATACAGGAGGTAGACGACATGAAAAAGATCGCGGTCATCACCGGCGCGTCCAGCGGTATGGGCAAGCGGTTTGCCCAGAGGGTGAATGAATTCGGCACGTTCGACGAGATATGGCTCATCGCGCGGCACGGAGAGCGGCTGGAGGCGCTGCGGGAGACCATGCCCTTTCCGGCGCGGGTGCTGGCGCTGGACCTGACGGACCGGGCCAGCTTCGGCGTATACGGGGCCGCGCTGGCGGAAGAGCCGATGGAGATCGGGCTGCTGGTGAACGCCAGCGGGTACGGGAAGTTCGCCGCCGTGGCGGACACGCCTTTGCAGGTCAACCTGAACATGACGGACCTGAACTGCCAGGCGGTGGTGGCGATGTGCCAGCTGAGCATCCCGTACATGGCCAAGGGAGGACAGATCATCAACATCGCGTCGGTGGCGGCGTTCCAGCCCATCCCGTATGTGGATGTGTACGGCGCGACGAAGGCGTTTGTGCTGAGCTTCAGCCGGGCGCTGAACCGGGAGCTGCGTCCCCGGGGCACGGCGGTGATGGCGGTGTGCCCGTTCTGGACGAAGACGGCGTTTTTCGACCGGGCGGTGGTATCGGAGGAGAAGCCGATGGTGAAGAAGTACGTGGCCATGTACGACCCGGAGGACATCGTGACTCGGGCCTGGCGGGACGCCAAGCGGGGGAAGGACGTGTCCAAGTACGGGTTTATCGCCCGCTTCCAGGCGGCGCTGACGAAGATACTGCCCCACAGTCTGGTGATGGATGTGTGGATGGCGCAGCAGGGGCTGGATTGAAAAGTTGCTGTTTTTCTTGCGGTGTTTTGTTTCCAGCGGGGGGACTTTATTTCCCTGGCGGAAGAGGGAAATTCCGCGCTCCGGCGCGGGTCACTTTTGGCCGCAGCCCCAAAAGTGACCAAAAGGTCTGCTTGAAACCGCAGGTTTCAAGACTTCCTGCGCGCTATACTCTGTGATTTTCGACAGTGTGTACCGCACGGTCGCGGGGATTTAGCTTTGTCGTGCGGATAAAAGGACTGTCTCTGCGCCTGCGCCGCTGCCGCTGGTTTCTGCCACGGTAGAAACCGGTGCGTCTATGTTTCGGAACGGAAACAGCAGCGGCGGAGGTGTGATTTATTGGCCCCCTCTGAGAGGGGGCTGGCAGCGCGAAGCGCTGACTGGGGGAGAGAAATTGCGTATGACGTCTCTCCCTCCGGCGCTTCGCGCCACCTCCCTCGCAGAGGGAGGCAGGACGGGGGTTACGGATTGCCACGGGCGCGATGCGCCCTCGCAATGACACCGCTGCGCGGTGTGGCGCACGCTCGGTAGGCGTGTGTAGGGGCGGGGTTCTACCCCGCCCGAAACATTGTGCAAAATCGGCGGGAGGGGTAGAACCCCTCCCCTACACGCGGTTTTACGAAGGCATAGACGAAAATCGTCTCTCCCTCCGTCAAAACCGAAGGTTTTGACACCTCCCTCACAGAGGGAGGCTTTGAAAATTCCGCGCATGGGGCGCGGAATTTTTCTTTACCCAAGGGGGCTTAGGACTGGCGGCTTTGCAGGCCCAGCTGGTAGAAGGCCACGGCCGCGGCGGCGGCCACGTTCAGGGAGTCCACGCCGTTGGTCATGGGGATCATCACCGTGTGGTCGCAGTGGGCGATGGTATCGGGGGCAAGGCCGTCGCCCTCCGTGCCCAGCACCACGGCCAGCTTCTCCGCCCGGGCCAGCAGGGGATCGTCCAGCCGGAGGGAGTCCTGCCGCAGGGCCATGGCGGCGGTGGTAAAGCCCCAGTCGTGGAGCAGGGCGGGCCAGTCGCCCTCCGGCAGGTAGGCCCATGGGATGAGGAACACGTTGCCCATGCTGACCCGGGAGGCGCGGCGGTACAGGGGATCGCTGCCGGCGGCAGTGAGCAGCACGGCGTCGATGCCCAGTCCGGCGGCGCAGCGGAAGATCGCGCCCAGGTTGGTGGGGTTCATCACGTTCTCCAGCACGGCGATGCGGCGGGCGTTGGCGCAGACCGCCTCCGCCGTGGGCAGGGGCGGGCGGCGCATGGCGCAGAGAATGCCACGGGTCAGGTGGAAGCCGGTGAGCCGGGTCAGCACGTCCAAGGAGGCGGTGTAGACGGGGATGTGGGGATCACAGCGCGCCAGCAGCGATGCGCCCTTGCCGGCGACGTGCTGGGTCTCCATGAGGAAGGAGACGGGGACGCAGCCGGCGTCCAGGGCGCGGCCGATGACCAGGGGACTTTCCGCGATGAAGAGGGCGTTGGACGGGTCGGCCCGGTTCACCAGCTGGTTTTCGGTGGCCCGGGCGTAGATGTCCAGCGCCGGGTCGGAGAAGTCGTGCAGTTCAATGACGTGGGGCATATCAGAATTCCTCCAGCAGCGCCGTCAGAGCGGCGCGGTAGTTCGGGGCGGCATGGGCGGCGGCCTCCGCGTAGGATGCGCCGTCGGGGTTGATGCTGCGGGCGGCGGAGAGACCGAGGTCCTCCAGAGCGGCGTGATCCAGGGACAGCGCGCCCACCAGGGCGGCCACGGGGACGCCGTGGGCGCGGCAGCGGCGGGCCACGCCGCTGACCACCTTGCCCTCCAGGCTCTGGGCGTCCAGACGGCCCTCGCCGGTGACCACCAGCTGGTAGTCCGGCAGGCGGCGGTCCAGCTGGATGACGTCCAGCACCGTTTCGATGCCGGAGCGCAGCGCGCCGCCCAGGAACGCGGCGCAGCCCGCGCCGAAGCCGCCTGCCGCGCCGCCGCCGGGGAGGGCGGAGACGTCCGTGTGCAGGCTGGCGTCGATGACATGGGCCAGATGGCGCAGTCCCGCGTCCAGACGGGCCACACAAGCGCCGTCCGCGCCCTTTTGCGGGGCGAACACACAGGCCGCGCCGTCAGGGCCGTACAGGGGGTTGTGGATGTCGCACATGACGGTGAGGGGCGTGGTGTGCAGCGCCGGGTGGAGGCCGGACAGGTCGATGGCGGACAGCTGGGACAGCGTGCCGCCGGTGGGGACGAAGGGGCGGCCCTGCCGGTCATGGAACACCGCGCCCAGGGCCGCGGCCGCGCCGCAGCCGCCGTCGTTGGTGCAGCTGCCGCCCAGACCGAGGATCAGGCGCTGTGCGCCGTGGTCCAGCGCGTGGGCCAGGAGCTGGCCCACGCCGTAGGTGGTGGTGCGCTCCGGGTCAAGGCGGCCCTCCGCCTGGGGCAGGCCCGCCGCCGCGGCACATTCCACCACCGCCGTGCCGTCGGGCAGCAGGCCATAGCAGGCGGTGAGGGGATCGCCGAAGGGGTCGGTGACGGGGACGGGGATCTTTTGGCCGCCGCAGGCGTCCAGAAAGCAGTCCGTCGTGCCCTCGCCGCCGTCGGCCACCGGCAGGGCGTCGATATGCCAGCCGGGGAGGGAGATGCTGCGGGCGATGCGGCAGATGTCCGGGGAGGACAGAGTGCCTTTGAATGAGTCGGAGATGACGAGACAGCGTTTCATAGGGCGCGCTCCTTTTGCTTTGATAAGAGGATTATACCAGCGGGGAGAGAAAAAGACAAGGGACGGCGTGAGCCGTCCCTTGCTTGTGCGGTTGCTTTATGTGAGGAGAGAAGAGAAAACTTACTTGGCCAGCAGCTTGGCAGCGCGCTTCTTGCCGTACATGCAGCAGGCTACCACATAGGCCACCGCGCAGACCACGCCGATGATGTAGGCGGGCGTCCAGGGGATGTTGAAGCCGATGTGGGCGTTGGCGATGTAGGTGATGCAGATGAAGGTGTAGAAGCCGCCGGGGATCATGGGCATCCAGGCCCACTTGCCCTTGCCGTTCTCAAACATCCACGCGGTGATGCTCAGGAAGGCGAACAGGGACAGCGTCTGGTTGGCCCAGGCGAAGTAGCGCCACAGGATCATGAAGCCGTTGCTGTTGGTCTTGGCGAACACCAGGATGGCGATGACCAGCGCGAAGATGGGCAGAGCCAGCTTGATGCGCTTGCCATTGGTGGACTGGTCGATGTGCAGCGTCTCAGACAGGCTCAGACGCAGGGCGCGCAGCGCCGTATCGCCGGAGGTGATGGGCAGGACGATGACGCCGATCAGGGCAATGATGCCGCCCACGTTGCCCAGCAGGTACTTGCAGACCACGCCGACAGTGCTGGTGGCGATGGTGGCGTTGGGCTCCTGGAGAGCCAGGTTGTACACGCCCATAGCGCCGGCAGCCCAAACCATGGCGATGAAGCCTTCCAGCACCATCATGTTATAGAAGGTGTTGCGGCCCTGACGCTCGCTCTTCATGGTGCGGGAGATGATAGCGGTCTGGGTGGAGTGGAAGCCGGACAGAATGCCGCAGGCCACCGTCACGAAGAAGATGGGCAGGAAGTGTCCGTTCTCAAAATAGGAAGCGTAGGTGAAAGTGCCCACAGTGCCGTCAGCACCGGTCAGGCTCAGCACGGGAGCAGCCCAGGAATCCCACACGTTGATCAGGGGCATACCCTTGACGAAGATGCCGATGAATACACCGATGGCGGAGAACAGCAGGATGCCGCCGAAGATGGGGTAGATCTTGCCGATGATGGCATCGATGGGGAACACGGTGGCGATCAGGTAGTACAGGAAGATCACGCCGTAGATGATCCAGGTGGTGGGATCGTTGGCCTTGCCGCTCAGGTTGAACACCTGGGTAGCGGCGATGTCGCCGGGGGTGTAGATGAACACGGCGCCCACCAGCAGCAGCATCACGCAGACGAACACATTGTAGAACTTATAGATACCCTTGGTGGAATAGCGGCGGATCATCTCGGGCATCTGCGTGCCGCCGTCGCGGAGGCAGATCATGCCGGAGAAGTAGTCGTGCATAGCACCGCCGATGATATTGCCAATGGGGATGGTCAGGAACGCGATGGGCCCGAACAGGATGCCCTGGATCGGCCCGATGATCGGGCCGGTGCCCGCGATGTTCAGCAGGTTGATCAGGCTGTTCTTCCAGCCCTTCATGGGGACATAGTCCACGCCGTCTTCCTTGGTATAAGCAGGCGTCTTGCGGTCGTCAGGCCCAAAGACCTTCTCGCAGAAACGACCGTAAAGAGCTGCGCCTCCGATCAGGATGACAAGACCGATGATGAATGTCGTCACAGAAACACACTCCTTTTTGTAAAGAGATTTTCTCTTTTCCAGGACGTCCGGATCGCCCTAAAAAATATGCTCCGATTATAGCACTGAGAAAATAAATTGCACGTTAATGTTTTTGCTGTGTACATAAAAATGTCATAAATAAAATGTCGAAAGCTGTCAAGAATTGCCGTAAAAAGAAACTTGTAAAAACCTTTAACAATGAGGGGTTTTTCGACTGTTTCCTCAAAAGAACCAAAATGCAAAAAATGTGGAGGAAACAAACTGTTTTTGGTATGGAAACGTTGCCGACACCGTTCCAGACGTTCGATATATCGCATATGCATACGGCTATTGTCACGGCCGGGGAAACGTGCTATCATGGACGCAAAGAGAAAAGAGGAGGGCATACCCATGGAGTACAATCTGCCGGTAAACGCCATGTCGATCAACGACGAGGTGGAGGGCTTCTACATATTGAAAAGCGCCAACCCGAAGGTGGCGGCCAACGGAAAGCCGTTTCTGACGGGGGCGCTCAGCGACCGCACCGGCGTGATCGAGATGAAGGTGTGGGACTACGCCGGGCCGCTGACCGCCGTCGACGAGGGCAAGGTGGTGAAGGTGCGGGGCACGGTGGGGGAGTTTCGGGGCACGCCCCAGTTCACCGCCAACCGTATCCGGCTGGCGGCGGCGGACGATCCGGTAGACCCGGCGTCGTTAGTGCCCACCGCGCCCATCGACCGGGAGCAGGCCATGGCCGCGCTGGAGAAGTGGGCGGCGTCCATCGAGGACGGGGACTACCGGGCGGTGGCCCAGGCCATGCTGGAGCGGCATGGCCAGGCGCTGGAGAGCATCCCGGCGGCCAAGAGCGTACACCATGCGTTCCTGGGCGGACTGCTGATGCACACGGGGAACATGATGCGTATCGCGGACTTCCTGGCGGGGATGTACGCGGACACCGTGGACCGTAGTTTGCTGCTGACGGGGACGCTGCTCCACGACATGGCCAAGGAGCAGGAGTTCGTGTTCTCCCAGCTGGGACTGGCCACGGACTACTCGGTAAAGGGACAACTGCTGGGCCATCTGGTCATGGGGGCGCAGGAGGCGGCCCGCGTGGCGGAGGAGCTGGGCGTGGCGGAGGAGAAGTCGGTGCTGCTGCAGCACCTGATTTTGTCCCACCACGGCGAGCCGGAGTTCGGCGCGGCGGTGCGGCCGCTGTGCGCCGAGGCGGAGCTGCTGAGCCTTATCGACTCGGTGGACAGTCGTATGGAGATCTACCGGGAGACGTATGACACCATGGAGGCGGAGACATTCTCGCCCCGGATCTTTGCGCTGGAGAAAAAGGTGTTCAAGCACAGGTGAGGAAAGGCGATCACAGGTTTTGCTATCAACCCGCATACTGCGAGGAAGGAAATGCGCGCAAGAAACCCTGGCGGAAGATGCTGAGAGAGTAAAAGGAAACGCACCCGGAAGGGTGCGTTTCTTTCACACGATGGTGCGTTCCGTTGCCATTTTGTTGACACTTGGTGTCTTTTTGGGGTCTGAAATCGTCCCAAAACGCGCACGATATTTGCCGTGGAATGGAACGCGAAAACGCCGGAAACCCGCGTGAATACTAAGAAAATCGCGCAACCCGCATGGTTGCGCGATTTTCTATTGTGGTGGAGCTGAGGGGAGTCGAACCCCTGTCCGAAAGCACTTCAACAGGACCTTCTCCGAGCGCAGTCAGGTTTCAACATTCCCTCCCCGCGCAGACACCGGACAGACTGCGCGGTTCAGTAGAGTCATGATGCGTGGGCGGGGCAACTCTTACCCGCCGCACGGACGCCACATTAACGACGCCTTCCCCGGCCTGTGGCCTCTCCGGTTCAGACGGCTGCCTTTAGTTAGGCAGCGACAGCAATACGATTGTTGTCAGTTAATTTTTAAGTTGCCCGTTTTATGGCGGTCAGGCGCCGCCGCTCGCTTATCCAGCCTCTGCACCCCCGTCGAAACCGGTGCAGCCCCATGTATGAGACCTTTTGGGAGGGCGATGCCCTCCCAAAAGGGACATTTACCTGTTATCTGTGGAACGGGTCGGCCAGCTTCTCCGGCTCAGGGTACGTCTCGCCGTGGGTGTCCACGGTGACGGAGGCGATGACCTGATCCTTCTTGGGTTTGTTTGTCATCATGTTCCGGGGCTGGTTGGCGATGGCGTCCACCACCTCCATGCCGTCCATGACGCAGCCGAAGGCGGCGTACTGGCCGTCCAGATGAGGGGCGTCCTTGTGCATGATGAAGAACTGGCTGCCGGCGCTGTCCGGCGCCTGGGCGCGGGCCATGGACAGCACGCCGCGGGTGTGGCGTAGGTCGTTGTGGAAGCCGTTGGCCTCGAACTCGCCTTTGATGCAGTAGCCCGGGCCGCCCATGCCGTTGCCGTTGGGGCAGCCGCCCTGGATCATAAAGCCGGGGATGACCCGGTGGAAGATCAGGCCGTTGTAAAAGCCGGCGTTGGCCAGAGAGATGAAGTTATACACGCTCTGGGGCGCGACGTCGGGGTACAGCTCGCAGGTGATCTTGCCGCCATCCTGCATTTCGATGGTCACGATGGGATTAGCCATATTTATATCCTCGTTTCTTTATATTCTATAGTGGTACAGTGTCAGCGCAGGTTCTTCTCCCGCATGGCCCGGTCCATCTCCCGCTTGGCGTCCCGCTTGGCCACGGCGTCACGCTTGTCGTAGTTCTTCTTGCCCTTGCACAGGCCCAGCTCCACCTTGACGCGGGAGTTCTTGAAGTAGACGGACAGGGGGATGAGGGCGTAGCCGTCCTGCTTCTGCAGGTCGTGGAGCTTGCGTATCTCCCGCTTGTGGAGCAGCAGGCGCTTGGGACGGTCCGGGTCGCGGTTGAAGATATTGCCGTGGTCGTAGGGGGAGATGTGCAGGCTGTGGGCGTAGATCTCGCCGTCCTTGGCCACGCAGTAGGAGTCCTTCAGGTTCAGCGTGCCGGCGCGGATGGACTTGACCTCCGTGCCGAACAGCTCGATGCCGGCCTCGTAGCGATCCTCCACGAAATAGTCGTGGTACGCCTTGCGGTTCTGGGCCGCGATCTTGACGCCGGACTTCTCCATGGACGATCCCTCCTCTCCGGCGGTTTGGCATACAGTATAGCACATTTCCCGGAACTGTGCAAGGGGTAGGAAAAGGCGGAAAGCGCTGGTATTTTCGCGTCCGTTATGGTATACTGCTGAAAAACGGCGAAGGGAGCGCGTAACATGGACATGACCGAGAAGATGCTGGAGAGCCGGGAGGTATACCGGGGGCGCATCCTGCGGGTGCGGGAGGACAAGGTGCTGCTGCCCAACGGGAAGACCGGCACGCGGGAGGTGGTGGAGCATCCCGGCGGCGTGGGCATTCTGGCGCTGGACGATGAGGACCGGGTGGCGCTGGTGCGGCAGTACCGGTATGCGTTCTCCCGGGTGCTGACGGAGATACCGGCAGGGAAGCGGGAGAAGGGGGAAGAGCCCTCCGTCACCGCCCGGCGGGAGCTGAAGGAGGAGATCGGCGCGGAGGCGGACCAGTGGACGGACATGGGGGCGCTGATCGCGTCGCCGGGGTGCTACGGCGAGACGCTGTATCTCTTTATGGCCCGGGGGCTGCGCTTCGGTGAGACCCACCCGGACGAGGACGAGTTCCTGGACGTGACGTACCTGCCCTTTGACCGGGCGGTGGCCCAGTGCCTGGACGGCACGCTGACCGACGCCAAGACGGTGGCGGCCATCCTGAAGGCGAAGATCCTGCTGGGGCGGTAAAAAAACCTTGTGTTTCCGGCGGTTTTCCGCTACACTGTATACGTTGGGCGGCGCTGCCGCCGGGAGGGAGAAAACGGACTATGACGATGAATACCAAGAAGAATGTGGCCATGGTGCTGCTGGTGCTGTCCATGCTGCTGTGGGTCATGCGGAAGCTGAACGTGCTGTATGTGCCGGGGCTGTCCATGATCCTGCTGGCGGTGTCCATGATCATCGTGGGCATCATGATGTTCCAGCTGAAGCAGAAGAAAAAGCTGGCGGGCACGCTGATCGTGGCGTTCGGCCTGTTCTGCATCGTGGCGGCCATCATGGAGATCATGAGCGCTGCGGGGAAGACACTTTGAAAAGTGAATAGTGAATACGGCAGAGGGGAGGCGGAAGCCTCTCCTTTTTGCAATATTTTTTAGTTTACCGGCAGTTTTCGCCTTGACTTTTGCGGAGAAATCATGTATCATAGTTCGTGTTGTAAAGGCGTATAACTTTACAGAAGGAGGAAGCACCGTGAAAAACCAGACCTATCGCATGACCATGCTGTTCGATTTTTACGGCGACATCCTTACCCAGCGGCAGCGGGAGCTGTTTGATCTGTATTACAACGAGGACCTGTCGCTGTCGGAGATTGCGGAGAACTGCGGCATCTCCCGGCAGGGCGTGCGGGACGTGATCGTGCGGGCAGAGGCCGCCATGACCGAGCTGGAGGACAAGACCGGCCTGGTGAAGCGCTTTTTGCAGATGCAGCAGCACGTGGACGCGGTCGTCGCCGCTGCCAACGAGATCAAGACCGTGAACTACCGGCAGTACGAGAACCCCCGGTTGGAGGAGCTGGCGGACGCCATTCTGGCCAGCGCCGCCGCCCTGAAGGAGTAGACCCATGGCATTTGAGGGACTGAGTGATAAACTGAATGGCGTGTTCAAGCGCCTGCGCGGCAAGGGCCGGCTCACCGAGGCGGACGTCCGCGAGGGAATGCGCGAGGTGCGCCTGGCGTTGCTGGAGGCCGACGTAAGCTACAAGGTCGTGAAGGACTTTGTGGCGGATGTGACGGAGAAGTGCATCGGCACGGACGTGCTGGACAGCCTGACCCCGGCCCAGCAGATCGTGAAGATCGTCAACCAGGAGCTGACGGCGCTGATGGGCGGCTCTAACGCCAAGCTGACCACCGCCTCCAAGGGGCCGACCGTCGTGATGATGGTGGGCCTGCAGGGTGCAGGTAAGACCACCAACGGCGCGAAGCTGGCGGGCCTGATGCGGCGGCAGTTCGGGCGCCGCCCCCTGCTGGTGGCCTGCGACGTGTACCGGCCTGCGGCCATCAACCAGCTGCAGGTGGTGGGCAAGCAGCTGGACATCCCCGTGTTCGAGATGGGGCAGATCGACCCGGTGACCATCGCCACCGAGGCGGTGAAGTACGCCGCCGACCACGGACACGACATGGTGTTCCTGGACACGGCGGGCCGCCTGCACATCGACGAGGCGCTGATGGACGAGCTGAAGGCGGTGAAGGCCGCCGTCCGGCCCAACGAGATATTGCTGGTGGTGGACGCCATGACCGGCCAGGACGCGGTGAACGCGGCCAAGGCCTTTGACGACGCGCTGGGCATCGACGGCGTGCTGCTGACGAAGCTGGACGGCGACGCCCGGGGCGGCGCGGCCCTGTCCATCCGGGCCGTTACCGGCAAGCCCATCAAGTTCGTGGGTACGGGCGAGAAGCTGGACATGATCGAGCCGTTCCACCCGGACCGCATGGCGGGTCGTATCCTGGGCATGGGCGATATGCTCACGTTCATCGAGAAGGCCGAGCAGCAGTACGACGAGAAGCAGGCCAAGAAATTAGAGGAAAAGCTGCGGAAGAACCGGCTGACGCTGAGCGATTATCTGGATCAGCTGGAGCAGCTGCAGAATATGGGCGACCTGAGCCAGATCGCGGGGATGCTGCCCGGCGGCATGGCGAAGAACTTCGACCCGGACCAGATCGACGAGAAGCAGATGGCCCACAACAAGGCCATCATCCGGTCCATGACGCCCCAGGAGCGGGAGAACCCCCAGATCCTGAACGCCAGCCGCAAAAAGCGCATCGCCGCCGGCTGCGGCCTGGAGGTGGTGGACGTGAACCGGCTGCTGAAATCCTTTGAGATGCTCCAGCAGATGACCAAGGCCATGACCAAGGGCGGCGGTATGCGGGGTCTTGGCGGATTGATGAACGGCATGGGCGGCAAGGTGGCCCGTGGCGCGATGCACGGCTTCGGCCGGAAAAAACGGCTGAAATAACCGACAGTGTGTAAGTGCAGAAGCATTTAACAGATATAAAAAATTACTTATTTTACATGGAGGAACACTACAATGGTCAAAATTCGTCTGAGAAGAATGGGCGCGAAGAAGGCTCCTTACTACCGCGTGGTCGTGGCGGACTCCCGTTATCCCCGTGACGGCCGTTTCATCGAGGAGATCGGCACGTATGATCCCTGCGTCTCCCCCGCCAAGATCAGCATCGACGCCGACCGCGCCCGTGAGTGGATCAAGACCGGCGCTCAGCCCACTGACACCGTTCGCGCTCTGCTGAAGAAGGTCGACGTACTGTAAGTCGAGGCAAAGCCAATGAAGGATTTGCTGCTGTATATCGCCCAGAACCTGGTGGAACACCCGGAGCAGGTGACTGTGACCGAGGTGGAGAACGGCGATGAGCTGACGCTGCAGCTCCGCGTCGCCCCGGAGGACATGGGTAAGGTCATCGGCAGACAGGGACGCATCGCCAAGGAGATCCGCACTGTCGTTCGGTCCTACGCCCAGCGCACCGGCGCTAAGGTCTCGGTGGATATTGTTGACTGAGAACAGAAAAAGAACCGCCTGCGGGCGGTTCTTTTTTGCTTAAAACGCTCCGCCGCCGGGCGTGCCGGGGGAGGGCGCGGAGGGGGCGGCGGAGCAAAAGGGGGACAAATGGTCTACGCATAGCCTAATAGTAGCACGCATAGCCTATAAATGCAAGCGCTTTCGGGTATTCTAAGGAAAAAAATCCGGGAGGGGCGCTTATGACCACGGCAGAGGCGGTGCGTGACCGCATTTTGCAGCTGTGCGAGCAGCGGAGCATGACCATCAACAAACTGGCGACAGTCAGTGCGCTGCCGCCGTCCAGTGTGAAGAATATCCTGTACGGCAAGAGCCAAAATCCCAAGCTGCTGACCATCAAAATGCTGTGTGACGGGTTGGATATAACGCTGGGAGAGTTCTTCAGCGCGGAGGTATTTGACGGGCTGGAGCAGGAGATCAAGTAAAAAAGAACCGCCAAAAGGCGGTTCTTTTTTGTTCTCTGATCATGTCTCCGACGGGTTACTTTCTCTTGGCCCCCTCTGGGAGGGGGCTGTCGGCGAAGCCGACTGGGGGAGAGAAAACTTATACCGTCTCTCCCTTGATGCCACGGCGCCGCCGTGGCATATCTCTCCCTCCGGCGCTTCGCGCCACCTCCCTCGCAGAGGGAGGCAAGGGAATGCGGACGGTCAGGCGGTCTCCTTTGGTTTTTTCAGCGCCACGATGACGCCGGCGGTGATCAGCACCGCGCCCACCACGCTCATGACGGTGATCCGCTCATCCAGCAGCAGGTAGCCCACCACCAGCGTGACGAAGGGGGAGGCGTACAGGTAGTTGTTGGTGATGACCACGCCCAGCCGCTTGAAGGCGATGTTCCAGATGGCAAAGCACACCGCGTTGCCGAACACGCCCAAAAACAGCCAGCTCAGCAGGATACGGGGGGTGGTGAACAGGGGCGTCAGGTCAGGCATACCGTCCGTCAGCAGCATCAGAGGCACGGCGGTGAGAAACGCCCACAGCATGACCCGGCGGGTGACCAGGAAATTGTCGTACTGCTCGGTGTACTTCTTGATGAGGATAGAGTACACCGCCCACATCAGGGCCGCCGCCAGGGCGATCAGGTCGCCCAGGGGGTTCAGGTGGAAGGACAGCTGGCCGTTGAGCACCACCAGCACCACACCGGCGATGGCGATGACCGCGCCGATGTAGACGAACCTGCCCAGCCGCTCGCCGCTGCGGGAGAAGAGCTGGGCCAGGATCACCGTCAGGATAGGGGAGAGGGCCACGATGATGCTGACGTTGGCGGCGTAGGTGTAGGTCAGGGCGGTGTTTTGCAGGAAGAAGTAGAAGCTGCCGCCGGTGATGCCGATGAGGATGAACATCAGCTCATCCTTCCAGGGGAGCTTCAGCGTCTTGGGCCGCAGCACCCACAGCGTCAGATAGGCCAGACCCATCCGCAGGGGGATGATCTGCACGGCGGTATAGGCGGTGAGCAGTTCCTTGGTCAGGACAAAGCAGCTGCCCCAGACGAGGATGGTAAAAATGGCGTACACATGGCCCATGATCTTCTGCGTGGCGGACATGGCGGTTCTCTCCTTACGATGACACAAATTTCTGCCCGCATCGGCGGACAGACCACAAAATCACATTATATACCGGCAAAAAGAAAAAATCTACCCCCGCCGGGAATATTCCCGGCAGGGGCAGATACGGTTCTGCGGCTCATTGGTATGTGCGGATGACGTTTTCCGCCGCCTCCCGTTTAGAGATACGCAGGTCCATGGCCTGCTTCTCGATATAGCGGTGGGCCTCCGGCTCGGTCATGCTCAGACACTCGATCAGCAGCCACTTGGCGCGGTTGACAAGGCGGATCTCCTTGATCTTCTCCTCCACCGTGGCCTGCTTTGCCTGCATCTGCCGCATCCGTTCCCGGGTGGCGCAGAGGATACGCAGGTTCTGGGCCACCATCTGCCGGTTGGTGGGCTTGGACAGGGTGATGACGCCGTAGCCCACCACCTTGGCGTACACGTCGTTGTACTGCTCGCTTTTCACCAGCAGCAGGACGCCCGCGCCGCTGGAGGTGCATACGTCGATGGCCAGTCCCATGCCGAAATCGTCCGGCAGCGGCGTGTTGATCAGTACGATGTCGAATTCCGTGTCCGTCAGCTTCCGCCGGGCCTCTCCCACGCTGCGTACCGTGGACACCGGCCAGTAATCCGTTACAGGGAGCAGCGGCATGACGCTGTTGGTGAAGCTGTCCGTCGCGGAGACGATCAGAACGCTGTATGTTCTCTCCTGAAAAACCACATACTCCCCTCCTTCCTGTTGATGTCAGGCGGCCTTACAGGCGCGTGTAGGCCCGGAGCACGGAGTCCGGCAGGTGGGCCTTCACAAACGCGCTGGCATCGGCCAGGGCGGCGGCCTCCTTCAGTGAGCCGGGCAGCGTCCGCAGGGTCTTCAGCGTCTCCGCCGGCGCGGTGTAGAGGTTGAGATCCGACGCGGGGGGCAGCACCAGCCTGTTTTCAATGCCGTGGAGACCGGCATAGATCAGCAGCGCGTAGGCCAGATAGGGGTTGGCGGCGGAGTCCGCCGAGCGCAGCTCCGCGCGGCGGTTTTCCCCCACGGCGGCGGGGATACGGATGAGCTGGGAGCGGTTCTCCTCCGACCAGGTCACATAGCGGGGCGCTTTGTCGTGGCCCAGGCGGCGGTAGGACTCCTCGCAGGGGTTGAGGAACAGGGTGATCTCCGCGGCCTTGTCCAGCACACCGGCGATGACGCCGGCGGGCAGGTTGGCCTGCCCGCTGCCCCTGGCGGAGATGTTGATGTGCATACCGCTGCCGTCCCGGTCCGGCAGGGGCTTGGGTGAAAAGCTGGCGCACAGGCCGTTCTGCGCCGCCACCGTGCGGACCACCGTGCGGAAGGTGATGGCGTTGTCCGCCGCCGTCAGCGGGTCGGAGTAGCGGAAGTCGATCTCGTTCTGGCCCGGCCCGCTCTCGTGGTGGGAGCACTCCGGCTGGATGCCCATCTGCTCCAGCATCAGGCAGATCTCCCGGCGGATATGCTCCCCCTTGTCGTCGGGGGCGATGTCCATGTAGCCGGCCTCGTCGTGGGGGATGGTGGTGGCCCTGCCGTATTCGTCGAGCTTGAAGAGGTAAAATTCCATCTCCGCGCCGAAGGAGAAGCGGAAGCCCTTGGCGTCGGCGTCGGCCACGGCTTTTTTCAGGATGCTGCGGGTGTCCCGCTCAAAGGCCCGGCCGTCGGGATAGAAAATATCGCAGAACATCCGCACCACCTTCCCCTGCTCCGGCCGCCACGGCAGCTGGATCAGCGTGGACGGGTCCGGCCGCAGCAGCAGGTCGGAACGTGTCTCGCCGCCGAAGCCCTCGATGGCGGAGGCGTCGATGGCGATGCCGTATTCAAAAGCGCGGCGCAGCTCGCTGGGCATGATGGCCACGTTGTGCTGCCTGCCGTAGACATTGCAGAAGGCCAGGCGGATGAACCTGACATCCTCCTGCTGTACGAACTCCATGACCTCTTCCTGCGTATACTTCACAGTTCCACCTCTTTCATTCAACATTCAGTTCGTGACATACAGCTGCCGGTAGGGGTTGCTGCTGTTGGGCTCGATGACGGTAAAGGGATGCCGGAGAATATCGTCGCAGCGTCCTCCGAACAGCCGGCAGAACGTCTGCAGATACGGCTCTATGCTCCGCAGATCCTCCGGACCGGCGGGACGGGCGACGACCTGGCCGGGCAGCAGGATATTCTCGCAGTCGGAGCGGAGGAACAGCCTGCCGCCGTGCATACCGGTGCAGGGGAAGTTGCTGACGATGGGGCGGCTGCTCTCCGTCAGGCCCAGGACGATAATGATGCCGCCGGCCTGATACTCGCCCAGAAAGCTCCCGGCCCGGCCGCCGATGACCATGACGGGCAGCTTGTCGCCGTAGGCCTTCATGTGGATACCGGCGCGGTAGCCGGCGTTCCCGGCGATGTAAAGCTCACCGCCCCGCATGGCGTAGCCGGCGGCGTCACCGATGCTGCCGTGGACGATGATCCGCCCGGCGTTCATCGTGTCGCCCACGGCGTCCTGGGCGTCGCCGTTCACCTCGATGCAGGCGCCGTCCAGATACGCGCCCAGCGCGTTGCCGGGCGTTCCGGTGATGGTAAGGCGGTCCTGTCCCAGCCCCGCGCCGATAAACCGCTGCCCGAGACAGCCGGTGACCGAGATGTCCCCGGAGCAGCGCCGTATGGCCGCGTTCAGCTGCCGGTAGTCCATGTGGGACGCATCAATATGGGTCATTATATCACACCTCCGTGTATTCTGTATAGGGGATTATTCTCCGGCGTGGGAGATCCCCAGGATGGCCAGCTCCCGGTCGGTCATGCCGATGCCCCGGAGCATGAGCCGGTTGCCTTTCAGCGCCTCGATGGAGTTGATGCCCATGCCGCCCATCATCTCCTTGATCTCGTGCTTCCACGCCGTCAGCAGGTTGACAAGGCGGCGGCTTCCGTCCTCGATGTCCAGCCGCTTGACCAGCTCCGGGTCCTGGGTGGCGATGCCCCAGCAGCACTTGCCGGTCTGACAGGTGCGGCAGAGATGACAGCCCAGCGCCAGCAGCGCCGCTGTGCCGATGCAGCAGGCGTCCGCCCCCAGGGCCACGGCCTTGACCACGTCCGCGGAGGAGCGGATGCTGCCGCTGACTATCAGCGAAACGCGGTTGCGGATGCCCTCGTCCCGCAGCCGCTGGTCCACGGCGGCCAGCGCCAGCTCGATGGGGATGCCCACGGTGTCGCGGATGCGGGTGGGGGCTGCGCCCGTGCCGCCGCGGAAGCCGTCGATGGCGATGATGTCCGCGCCGCTGCGGGCGATGCCGCTGGCGATGGCGGCGATGTTGTGTACCGCCGCCACCTTTACGATGACGGGCTTCTTATACTCCGTGGCCTCCTTCAGGGAGAACACCAGCTGCCGGAGGTCCTCGATGGAGTAGATGTCGTGGTGGGGGGCGGGGGAGATGGCGTCCGACCCCTCGGGGACCATTCTGGTGCGGGACACATCCCCCACGATCTTCGCGCCGGGCAGGTGGCCGCCGATGCCGGGCTTTGCGCCCTGGCCCATTTTGATCTCGATGGCCGCGCCGGCCTCCAGATACTGCTTGTGTACGCCGAATCGGCCGGAGGCCACCTGCACGATGGTGTTCTCGCCGTAGGCGTAGAAGTCCTCGTGCAGGCCGCCCTCGCCGGTGTTGTAGCAGATGCCCAGCTCCCGGGCCGCCCGGGCCAGGCAGGCGTGGGCGTTGTAGCTGATAGAGCCGTAGCTCATGGCGGAGAACATCACCGGCATGGACAGCTCGATCTGCGGCGGCAGGCGGCAGTCCAGACGGCCGTTCTCATCCCGGCGGATGCCGTCGGGCTTTCTGCCCAGAAACACCCGGGTCTCCATGGGCTCGCGCAGCGGGTCTACCGGCGGGTTGGTCACCTGGGACGCGTTGACGAGTATCCTGTCCCAGTAGACGGGAAAGCGCTTCGGATTGCCCATGGACGACAGCAGCACGCCGCCGCTGGACGCCTGCTTGTAGATCTCCTGAATGGCGTCCTCGTCCCAGTTGGCGTTTTCGCGGAACACGCAGTCGCTCTTTTTGATCTTCAGCGCGTGGGTGGGACAGAAGCACACGCAGCGCTGGCAGTCCACGCATTTGCTGTCGTCGCAGACCATGCGGCCCTTTTTGTCGTCAAAGATGTGTGCGCCGTAGGCGCACTGCTTTTCGCAGATGCGGCAGTTCGTGCATTTGTCCCAGTCGCGGACGATCTCGAACTGCGGATAGATGTAGCCGATCCCCATCAGAATTTTCCCTCCTTTACGCGCACGATCACCGGCTCGCCGCCTGCCGGCGCGTAGATGTTCTCCGCGTCGGGCTCCATGGCGCGGATGGCGGCCTCCTCGCTGGCGATATACACCTTGTCATCCTTTTCGCCCACCACCATGCTGCGGAGCTTCAGCCGGTCGTTCAGGGCCATCAGGCCGCCCTCGAAGCCCAGCACGATGGAGAACGGGCCTGTGATCAGCAGGCTGGAGAACACCTTGCGGAGATACGACAGCTTCTCCTGCTCCTCCGGGGAGCGCCGGGCGATGGTTGTCCAGAACGGCGCGGCGATGACGGCGGCCATCTCCTCCAGCGTGAGCTTCTGCCGGCGGAGCAGGTAGTCCGCGATGTAGGTGATGACCTCGGTGTCCGTCTGGAGGGTGCATTTGTAGCCGAACATCTCCATAAAGCGCCGGTTGGCGTCGTAGGAGGATATTTCGCCGTTGTGGACGACGGAGTAATTCAGCAGGGCGAAGGGGTGCGCGCCGCCCCACCAGCCGGGCGTGTTGGTGGGATAGCGGCCGTGGGCCGTCCAGCTGTACGCCTCGTATTCCTCCAGCCGGTAGAAGTAGCCCACGTCCTCCGGGTAGCCCACGGCCTTGAACACGCCCATGTTCTTGCCGCTGGAGAACACATACGCGCCCTTCATCCGCGTGTTGATGGCCATGACCGTGCGGGTCACGCACTCCTCCTCGTCGATCTGCATGGAGGCCAGCACGCTGCGCAGGGGCGTGACGAAAAAGCGCCAGATCAGCGGCTCGTCGGTGATGGCGGGGGTCGTCCGGATGGGGATGCGCTCCAGGTGGACGATCTCCATGGTCTCGCGGAGGAAGGCCTCGCAGTTTTTCCGGGCCGTCCGGTCCTCCAGGAACATATGCAGGGCAAAAAAGTCCTTGTATTCGGGATAGATGCCGTAGCCGGCAAAGCCGCCGCCCAGACCGTTGGAGCGGTCGTGCATGGGGCGCATACTCTCAATGATCTTTTCACCGGTCATCCGCTGTCCGTCCCTTGAAATAACGGCGGAGATCGCGCAGCCCGACGGGATGCGGATCTGGCCCTCCAGTTTATCCATGTCATCAACTCCTAACATAAAACTCGAAAGCAAATAAAAAACGGCGGCGTCATGCAGGCACAGTACCGCTGTGCTTGCAGAACGCCGTCGTTCCACTCCAGTATACACCGTGATTTTGACGCTTTCAATTCGACAGATTGCAAAAAAATGGATTTTCGCGGTTTGTGGTATTACAGCAATTTGTGCAAATAATTATGATTTTGCTTTTTTGCGGTTGACTTTTGCCCTGTCCGGGTGTATATTCGGCTGCGTTGAGAGACACTGGCGTCTCGTGGGGATGACCCTCCACGGCGGCAGTGTCTCTTTTTTTATTTTTACTGAAAGGAACGTACGATTATGTTGACTGTACCGGAATACTTCGGAAGCCTGGTCTTCGACAGCCGCGTCATGAAGGCGCGTTTACCCGAAGATGTATACCGCTCTCTGAAGCACACCATTCAAAAGGGAGCAAAGCTCGATCTCTCCGTGGCCAATGCTGTCGCCGCGGCCATGAAGGACTGGGCAGTCGAAAACGGCGCGACCCACTTCACCCACTGGTTCCAGCCTATGACCGGCATCACCGCGGAGAAGCACGACAGCTTCATCACCCCCGCCCCCGACGGCCGGGTGCTGATGGAGTTCTCCGGCAAGGAACTGATCAAGGGCGAGCCGGATGCGTCCTCCTTCCCCTCCGGCGGCCTGCGGGCCACCTTCGAGGCCCGGGGCTACACCGCGTGGGACCCCACCAGCTACGCCTTCATCAAGGGCAAGACCCTCTGCATCCCCACGGCGTTCTGTTCCTACGGCGGCGAGGCGCTGGACAAGAAAACGCCGCTGCTGCGTAGCATGGAGGCCCTGAACAAGCAGGCCCTCCGCATCCTGAAGCTGTTCGGCAACAGCGACGTGAAGCGCGTGACCTCCTCCGTCGGCCCGGAGCAGGAGTATTTCCTTATCGACAAGGCCATGTACGACAAACGCCATGACCTGATCTACACCGGCCGCACGCTGTTCGGCGCAAAGCCCCCCAAGGGCCAGGAGCTGGACGACCACTACTTCGGTTCGATCAAGCCCCGTGTGGCGGCCTATATGGAGGAGCTGAACGAGGAGCTGTGGAAGCTGGGCATCCTGGCCAAGACGGAGCACAACGAGGTCGCCCCCGCCCAGCATGAGCTTGCCCCTATCTACACCACCACCAACATCGCCACCGACCACAACCAGCTGACCATGGAGATCATGCAGAAGGTGGCCGCCAAGCACGGTCTGGTGTGTTTGCTGCACGAGAAGCCCTTCGCCGGCGTCAACGGCAGCGGCAAGCACAACAACTGGTCCATCTCCACCGATACCGGCGTCAACCTGCTGTCCCCCGGCGAGACGCCCTATGAGAACGCCCAGTTCCTGCTGTTCCTGGTGGCGGTCATCCAGGCCGTGGACGATTACCAGGGCCTGCTGCGCGCCGCTGTGGCCACCGCGGGCAACGACCACCGGCTGGGCGCCAACGAGGCGCCTCCCGCGGTGATCTCCGTGTTCCTGGGCGACGAGCTGACCGGCATTCTGGAGGCCATCGAGACGGACACGGCCTACTGCGGCGTGGAGAAGAAAAAGATGAAGCTGGGCGTGGATGTGCTGCCCCGCTTCCTCCGGGACACCACCGACCGCAACCGCACCTCGCCCTTCGCCTTCACCGGCAACAAGTTCGAGTTCCGTATGCTGGGCTCCAGCAACTCCATCGCCTGCGCCAACATCATGCTGAACACCACGGTGGCGGAGTCCCTGCGGCTGTTCGCGGACGAGCTGGAGGGCGCGTCCGACCTGAACGCCGCCCTGCACGACCTGATCCAGCGCACCATCAAGGAGCACAAGCGCATCATCTTCAACGGCAACGGCTACGACGACGCCTGGATCAAGGAGGCCACCGAGAAGCGCGGCCTGCTGAACCTGCGGACGACGCCGGACGCCATCGCCATGCTACTCCACAAGGAGAACATAGATATGCTGGTGGCCCACAAGGTCTACACCGAGTCCGAGCTGCGCTCCCGCTATGAGATCCAGTTGGAGAACTACTGCAAGACCGTCCGCATCGAGGCGCTGACCATGGTGGACATGGCCCGGAAGGAGATCCTGCCGGCGGTGGAGGACTACGTTTCCGGCCTTGCTGCCGCTGCCGCCAAGAAGAAGGCGGTGGACGCGGACCTGCCCTGCGGCTACGAGACGAAGCAGCTGCGTCGTCTGTCCGCCCTGGTGGACACCATCGACGGCCGGGTGGACGCGCTGGAGGAAAAGCTGGTCAGGCTGGACACCCTCCACGACCCGGCGGAGGAGGCCGCCTTCATCCGCGATACGATCATCCCCGGCATGGGAGAGCTGCGCGCCGCCGCCGACGAGGCCGAGACCCAGACCGCGGCCAGCTGCTGGCCCTTCCCGACTTACGGCGACCTGCTGTTTGGCGTAAAGTAAAAAGTTCATACTGAAAAGCGTTTGAGAAAAGAGAAGTAACGCAGGAGCTCACCCACAGAGAGCGCGGGAAGGCTGAGAGCCGCGCGGCAGAGATTGCGTGAATAACACTTTTCGAGCTGCAACCCCAACGGAGTGATCTCAGTAGGTGCGCCGGACGCCGCCCGTTACGCGGCAGGGCTTTCATGGGAAGTCCGGAAATGAGAACAAATACAGGTGGCACCGCGAGAGCAGCACTTGCCCTGTAGAATGCTGATACTATATAAAATACGGAGGTCATTATCATGTGTTCTATTATGGGTTACTGCTCGGACGGTGCTTCTCTGTCTCTTTTTAAGGAAGGCTTTGACAAGACCATCTCCCGCGGCCCGGATGACAGCCGGATCGTGGACACGGGCAAGGGGCTGCTGGGCTTTCACCGGCTGTCCATTATGGGGCTTGAGCCGTCAGGTATGCAGCCCTTCGAGCTGGACGGAAACTATGTGGTCTGCAACGGCGAGATCTACGGCTTTGAGAAGCTGAAGCAGGAGCTGCAGGAGAAGGGGTACTCCTTCCGGAGCGAGTCCGACTGCGAGGTGCTGCTGCCCCTGTACCGGGAGCACGGCACGGATATGTTCCGGATGCTGGACGCGGAGTTTGCCCTGATCCTGTACGACGCGGAGAGGAAGATATTTGTCGCCGCCCGCGACCCCATCGGCATCCGCCCGCTTTACTACGGCTATGACAAGGACGGCGCTGCCGTGTTCGCCAGCGAGCCCAAGAACCTGACGGGGATCTGTGACCGGATCATGCCGTTCCCTCCCGGCTATTACTACGAGGACGGGGCGTTCATCTGCTACCGGGACATCACGGCGGTGAAGCAGGTCTGCCATGATGACCTGGAGACGGTGTGCGGCCAGATCCATGAAAAGCTGGTGGCGGGCATCAAAAAGCGGCTGGTGGCCGACGCGAAGGTGGGCTTCCTCCTCAGCGGCGGACTGGACTCCTCGCTGGTGTGCGCCGTGGCCCAGCGCTGCTCCGACAAGCCCATCCGCACGTTCGCCATCGGTATGAGCGAGGACGCCATCGACCTGAAATACGCGAAGGAGGTGGCGGACTACATCGGCAGCGAGCACACCGAGGTCTACATGACGCCGGACCAGGTTATCTCCTCGCTGGAGACCGTCATCGAGATGCTGGGCACGTATGACATTACCACCATCCGCGCCAGCATGGGTATGTACCTGGTCTGCAAGGCCATTCACGAGCAGACGGACATCCGGGTGCTGCTGACCGGCGAGATCAGCGACGAGCTGTTCGGCTATAAGTACACCGACTTCGCGCCCTCGGCGGAGGAGTTCCAGAAGGAGGCCGTCAAGCGCATCCGGGAGCTGCATATGTACGATGTGCTGCGGGCCGACCGCTGCATCTCCGTCAACTCTCTGGAGGCCCGCGTGCCCTTCGGCGATCTGGATTTCGTGGAGTACGTCATGAGCATCGACCCGGAGAAGAAGCTGAACAAGTACGGCAAGGGCAAATACCTGCTCCGCCACGCCTTCGAGGGCGACTATCTGCCCCATGACATCCTCTACCGGGAAAAGGCCGCCTTCTCCGACGCGGTGGGCCACTCCATGGTGGACTACCTGAAGGCGTACGCCCAGTCCGTGTATACGGATGAGGAGTTTGAGCAGAAACGGCGCACCTATACCCACGCGCAGCCGTTTACCAAGGAGTCCCTGCTGTACCGCGAGATCTTCGAGAAATACTATCCCGGCCAGAGTCAGATGATCGTGGATTTCTGGATGCCCAACAAGTCCTGGGAGGGCTGTGATGTGGACGATCCCTCCGCCCGGGTGCTGGCCAACTACGGCGACAGCGGCAAATAAGAGCGGCCCTCATGAGGAACGTCCCTCATGGGGGCTTTCCTTATTAAGATTTGCTTTCCGGACGGAAAGGCGCTTGTATTTTTCCGTACTTGTGGTATGATGTAGTGCATGAGAAAGAGGAGGACAGCACTATGCACGCAGCACTGGTCATCATGGCCGCAGGGATGGGTTCGCGCTACGGCGGGAACAAGCAGGTGGACGGCGTAGGGCCCCACGGGGAGATATTGATGGAGTACGGCGTGTACGACGCGGTACGGGCCGGGTTCGACAAGATCGTGTTCATCATCAAGCCGGATATGCTGGCGCTGATGAAGCGGCTGTGCGGCGACATGGCGTCCCGGCTGCGGACGGCGGACGGCAGACCGGTGGAGGTGTGCTACGCCTATCAGGATACGGACACGCTGCCGCCCTTCTACACCTGGCCGGAGGGCCGCACCAAGCCTCTGGGCACGGCCCACGCGGTGCTGTGTACCCGGCAGCTGGTACACGAGCCGTTCTGCGTCATCAACGCCGACGATTATTACGGCGCGGACGCCTACCGCACCATCTATAAGGCACTGCAGACGCTGCCGGAGCGGGGCGCGGCCACCATGGTGGGCTACCTGCTGAAGAACACCGTCACCGCCTACGGCACGGTGTCCCGGGGCGTGTGCCATGTGAAGAACGGCTGTCTCAGCGACATCCACGAGACGCTGAAGATCGCCCTGCTGCCGGACGGCACGATCCGGGACGAGGCCGGCGGCGTGACGCTGGAGGGGGACGCAGTGGTGTCCATGAACTTCTGGGGCTTCATGCCGTCCATCTTCGACGAGCTGGAGACGTACTTCTACGATTTCCTCCGCAGCCCGGAGGCGCAGACCGCCAAGGCGGAGTGCCTGCTGCCCAACATGGTGGGGCATCTGCTGGAGCAGGGCAGGCTGACGGTGTCCGTGCTGGAGTCCAGGGACCGCTGGTTCGGCATGACGTACCACGAGGATCGGGCGCGGGTATCGCAGGAGCTTTTGAAATTACACGAGGCGGGTGTCTATCCCGCAGAATTGAGGTAACAAAATGGACAGCAACGAAAGAGAACGCAGACGGCAGAGACGGTATCGGGAGGCCATGCGTAACCGGGTCATCGCGGCGGTGGTGCTGGTGATCCTGATCGTGGGCGTCATATTTATCGTCAAGGGCTGCAAAAAAGAGGATACACTGCCGGCGGACGACCAGCAGCAACAGCAGGAGCAGACGCCCGACACGCCGGAGGATGTCACCCCGGAGACGCCCGTCAACGTGGATGACGAGCTGCTGACGGTGGTGAACCCCTGGAATCCTCTGCCGGAGGACTGGGTGTCCGATCTGGTGGTGTGCGATTTGGAAGGACGCAAGATCGACAGCCGGTGCTACGAGGCGTTTGAGGAGATGATGGCCGCCTGCCGCGACGCGGGCTACGCGCCGTTCCTCTGCTCGGCCTACCGCACCCAGGAGACCCAGCAGAGCCTGTACGACAACAAGGTGCAGCGGCTGATCAACAGCGGCATGAGCGAGGACGAGGCCAAGGTGGAGGCCGCCAAGGCCGTGGCCATCCCCGGCACCAGCGAGCATCAGCTGGGCCTGGCGGTGGACATCGTGGACGCCAATATGCAGGACCTGACCGACGAGCAGGAGAACACGGAGACCCAAAAGTGGCTCATGGCCAACTCCTGGCGCTATGGGTTCATCCACCGCTATCCCAACGGCAAGACGGACATCACCGGCATCATCTACGAGCCGTGGCACTACCGCTATGTAGGCAAGGCCGCCGCCCAGGACATCTTCAACCGGGACATCACCCTGGAGGAGTACACGGGCAAGACGAACCAGTCGTAACTATGCTGACGGAAAAACAGGGGGAGGCCATCGGCCTCCCCCTGTTTCATCACATGAAGAAGTTACTTGCAGTTCTTGGCGTTCTTCGCGTTTTTGGTGTTCTTGGTATTGGTGTTGGTGTTCTCCGTGTTCTCGGTGTTGGTGGTCTTGTTGTTCTTGGTGTTATCCATGAGATATACCTCCCTTTTCTGTACCTCAGGTACGAACATAGTGTCACCGGGGATGCGGAAAATATGCAGAAAAATTTTAGAAAAAGCCGTTGACAAACGATGGCGGGTAGTATAAAATACTTGAGAAAACAAAGAAGGTCGGTGCATCCGCCTCACCTCCCGCTTCGGTAAAGAGGTCAACAGCGTCATTCAAACGCCCTGTGGGACGTTTGTGTTGTTTCGCGGATGCCCAAGGCGTCCGCGTTTTTATTTTGGATTGGAGGTGCTTCGGTATTAGCAAGGTACAGCATCAACTGAATGAAGAGATCAACGACAAGGAGATCCGATTGATCGGCGAAGGCGGAGAGCAGCTGGGTATCGTGTCCAGCGAGGAAGCTCTGCACATCGCGGAGGAGCAAGGACTGGACCTGGTGAAGATCTCCCCGCAGGCCACGCCCCCTGTGTGCAAGCTGATGAACTACGGCAAGTACAAGTTCGAGCAGAGCAAGCGGGAAAAGGAAGCCAAGAAGAACCAGCACGTTGTGGAGATCAAGGAGATCCGTATGTCCCCGGGCATCGACGTGGGCGACTTCAACACCAAGCTGAAGAACGCGCAGAAGTTCCTGTCCGACGGCAACCGCGTCAAGGTATCCGTCCGCTTCCGTGGCCGGGAGATGGCCCACACCGAGATCGGGCGTGATCTTCTCAACAAGTTTGCCGACCTGTGTACCGAGGTGTCCACCCTGGACAAAGCCGCCAAGCTGGAGGGACGGAATATGTCCATTTTCCTGTCCCCCAAGGCTGGCAAGTAAAGCGTTTACCCCACAGAGGATCATTTTGGAAGGAGTAATATTATGCCTAAACTGAAGACCCACAGCGGCGCAAAGAAGCGCTTCAACCTGACGAAATCCGGCAAGGTCAAGAGAGCTCATGCGTTCAAGAGCCACATCCTGACCAAGAAGGACACCAAGCGTGGCCGTCGTCTCCGCAGCACCACGTATGCTGACTGCACCACCGAGGCGACCATCCGCAAGATGATCCCTTACAAATAAGAGACGGAATCGTTAGAATAGGAGGCAATTAAAATATGGCACGTGTTAAAGGCGCAATGATGGCGCGTAAAAGAAGAAACAAGACTCTGAAGCTGGCCAAGGGCTACTGGGGCGCTAAGTCCAAGCACTTCAAGATGGCCAACGAGCAGGTCATGAAGTCCCTGACCTACGCCTATGTGGGCCGCCGCCTGAAGAAGCGGGACTTCCGTCAGCTGTGGATCACCCGTATCTCCGCCGCTGTCAAGGCCAACGGCATGAACTATTCCACCTTCATGCACGGCCTGAAGGTCGCCGGCATTCAGATCAACCGCAAGATGCTGTCCGAGATGGCCATCAACGACGCCGTGGCCTTTGCCGCTCTGTGCGACATCGCCAAGAAGGCGTAACCGAACATAGCACATACAAGCAGCGCTCTGCCGAAGCAGAGCGCTGTTTTTTTGCGCGGAGGACTGGAAAAAGGGAAAAACATCTGCTATAATGCCGCCGTGAGAAAAAATTATCGCGGAAAGGATGATTGGATGTACTGCACGAGAAAGGTCAATGACGATTATACATGGGTGGGCGCGGACTGCCGGCGGCTGGCGCTGTTCGAGGGCGTGTTCGGCGTGCCGGACGGCATCAGCTTCAACAGCTACCTGCTGACGGACGAGATGACGGTGCTGTTCGACACGGTGGACAGCGCGGTGCGCCGCACATTCCGGGAGAACCTGGACCACGCGCTGGCGGGCCGTGAGCTGGACTACATCGTGGTACACCACATGGAGCCCGACCACGCGGCGGAGCTGGCGGACCTGGCCAAGGACCATCCCCGGGCGCAGATCCTGTGCAGCGCCATGGCCAAGACCATGGTGGGCCAGTTCTTCGGGCCGGAGCTGGCGGGCCGCATCACCGCCGTCAAGGAGGGGGAGACCCTCTGCACCGGGCGGCACACCCTGCGCTTCGTGGCCGCGCCCATGGTCCACTGGCCGGAGGTGATGATGACCTACGACGAGACGGACAAGCTGCTGCTGTCGGCGGACGCCTTCGGCTGCTTCGGCGCGCTGAACGGAGCGCTGTTTGCCGACGAGGTGGATTTCGACCGGGACTATCTGGACGAGGCCCGGCGGTACTACACCAACATCGTGGGCAAATATGGCCCGCAGGTCCAGGCGGTGCTGAAAAAGGCGGAGACGCTGGACATCGAAATGCTGCTGCCCCTCCACGGCTTCGTGTGGCGGCAGGACCTGGCCTATTTCCTGGGGAAATACGACCTGTGGAGTCGGTATGAGCCGGAGGTGCGCGGCGTGATGATCGCCTACGCCTCCGTGTACGGCAACACGGAGAACGCCGCCAACGTGCTGGCCTGCCAGCTGGCGGAAAAGGGCGTGAAGGTGAAGATGTTCGACGCGTCGGTGACGCCGGCGTCCTACATCGTGTCCGACGCCTTTAAGTACAGCCACCTGGTGTTCGCGGCCACCACATATAATATGGGCATTTTCGTCACCATGGAGCAGCTGCTGCTGGACATCGCCGCCCACCAGCTGGCGGACCGGCGGTACGCCCTCATCGAGAACGGCTCGTGGTCGCCGGTAAGCGGCAAGAAGATGGACGCGCTGCTGTCGCCGCTGAAGGGCTGGTCCGCCATAGAAGCGCCCCTGACGGTGAAGTCCGCCCTGCGGCCGGATCAGGAGGCCCAGATCGAACGGCTGGCCGGCGCTATCGCCGCCGACGTGGCCAAAGACCCGGCGTCGGACACCGACGAGAACGGGGAGAAGCACCGCTTTGTCTGCAAGGTCTGCGGCTACGTCTACGAGGGCGGCGCGCTGCCGGAGGACTACAAATGCCCGCTGTGCGGCGCGGGCGCGGAATACTTCCGGGAGGAAGCGTGACCTGACGGGTAAAAAGTGCAAATTTTCACCGGGAAAGCGGGAAATTTTCCTTGCAAAACGGTGAAAGCTGTGCTATTATATTTCGGTAAATCCGCACAGCTTCGGACTTTCGGTCGGTGCTCCCATGAGTTGGCCGGAGGGAGGAAGGGGCTGGAGGTACAAACTAAAATCAAAGGAGAAACACAAAACATGGCAAATCAGAACGTCGTATCCATGAAGGCCCTGCTGGAAGCGGGCGTCCACTTCGGTCATCAGACCCGCCGCTGGAACCCCAAGATGGCTCCCTATATCTACACGGAGCGCAACGGCATCTATATCATCGACCTGCAGAAGACCGTGAAAAAGCTGGAGGAGGCCTATGCCTTCGTGCGTCAGCTGTCCGAGAACGGCCAGACCCTGCTGTTCGTCGGCACGAAGAAGCAGGCTCAGGAGGCCATCAAGGATGAGGCCACCCGCTGCGGTCAGTACTATGTCAACGCCCGCTGGCTGGGCGGCATGATGACCAACTTCAAGACCATGCGCACCCGTATCGACCGCCTGAACCAGCTGAAGACCATGCAGGCCGACGGCACGTTCGATATGCTGCCCAAGAAGGAAGTCATCAAGCACCTGGGCGAGATCGAGAAGCTGGAGAAGTACCTGGGCGGCGTGAAGGAAATGAAGAAGCTGCCCGGCGCGCTGTTCATCGTGGATACCCGCAAGGAGCGCAACGCCATCGCCGAGGCCCATCGTCTGGGCATCCCCGTTGTGGCCATCGCCGATACCAACTGCGATCCCGACGAGATCGATTATCCCATCCCCGGCAACGACGACGCCATCCGCGCAATCAAGCTGATCGCTTCCGTCATGGCCAACGCCATGATCGAGGGCCGTCAGGGCGAGCAGATCGAGGAAGCCGCCGAGGCCAAGGACGCCGAGTAAATCTGCAAAACACCGCGTAATCTCACGGGGCAGGGAAGTGTCCCTGCCCCTTTTTTGACAAATAATTTACAGGAGGAACTAAGAATGGCTTTTACTGCTGCTGATGTGAAGACCCTGCGCGAGATGACCAGCGTGGGTATGATGGACTGCAAGAAGGCGCTGGTCGAGTGCGACGGCGATATGGATAAGGCTGTCGAGTGGCTGCGCGAGAAGGGCCTGGCCAAGGCCGCCAAGAAGGCCGGCCGCATCGCCGCCGAGGGTATGTCCTATGCCCTGACCGAGAACGGCGTGGGCGTCGTGGTCGAGGTCAACTGCGAGACCGACTTCTGCGCCAAGAGCGACCTGTTCGTGGCCTTCGTCAAGGACATCGCCAAGGTCATCGCCGAGCAGAACCCCGCCGACGTGGACGCTCTGATGAACTGCAAGTATGTGGGCAGCGAGCTGACCGTGTCCGAGACCATGCCCGAGAAGGTCATGTCCATCGGTGAGAACCTGCAGATCCGCCGCTTCGTCCGCTTTGCCGAGAACACCAGCGTGGGTTATGTCCATGCCGGCGGCAAGATCGGCGTGCTGGTGAACCTGGCCGTGGACGGCGGCATCGACGCCACCGAGATCGGCAAGAACGTGGCCATGCAGATCGCCGCGCTGAACCCCCGTTTCTGGGATAAGGCCCAGGTCACCGAAGAGGTGCTGGCCGAGGAGAAGAAGATCGCTCTGGCCCTGATGGACACCGATCCCAAGATGGCCTCCAAGCCCGAGGCCGTGAAGGAAAAGATCGTCATGGGCAAGATGAACAAGTTCTACGAGGAGAACTGCCTGCTGCAGATGGAGTTCGTCCGCAGCGACATCTTCCAGGGCAGTGTGGAGAAGTATATCGCCGACGCCGCCAAGAAGCTGGGCGGCAGCGTGAAGTTCGTGGACGCCGTTCGCTTCCAGACCGGCGAGGGCATCGAGAAGAAGCAGGAGGACTTCGCCGCTGAGGTCGCTGCTCAGATGAACATGGGCAAGTAATCGCAGACAACCGAAACACCCTTCGGCCTACGCCGAAGGGTGTTTTTTCGCGTGGAAAAGGGCCGCCCGATGGGTGGCCCTTTCGTCGTATGGGGAACAGGTCAGGAAATGGTGATGCGGCCGGCAGGTTCGCCGTACTGCTCGGCGGTGACAGTGCCGCCCAGCACGTCGGTGATGTACTGCATGACCACCTCGTCCATGGCGATGCCCAGGTCATAGTTGGCCGTGGCGTTGACGAAGCGGTAGTAGGTGTCGCCGCCGCTGGCCATGAAGTCGTTGGTGGCGATGGTGTAGGTAGCCGCCGGGTCGAAGTCCTTGCCGCCCACGGAGGTGATGGTCACGCGGTTGATGGTCTTGGGCGCGAAGTAGGTCGTGCCGGGATACTCGTCGCCCTGGTCATAGGCCTTGGTGGTGTCCAGGGTGAATTCGATGCCGGAGACCTGGGGGAAGCCGCCGATGGCCTCGGGGGTGCAGAAGGTAGAGGCTTCCAGCACCTCCAGCAGCTCGCTGCCGGTGATCTTGATGATGCTCAGGGTGTTGCCGAAGGGCAGCACGGTGTTGATGTCCTTCTTGGTGATGTCGCCGGCCTCAATGGTGGCGCGGATGCCGCCGCCGTTGGTGATGGCCGCGTCAACGGCCTCGCCCTCCTGGGCAGCCTTCCAGACCAGCGCGTCGGTGATCAGATCGCCCAGGTTCGTCTCCTCGGTGCGGTTGCCGGGGGCTTTCTCGCCGTTCAGTGTCACCTCGGTCTTGGCGAACACCGTGCCGTACTCGGCCTCCACCTCCGCGAGGATGGCGGCGGCCCGGGCGGCGATCTCGCTGTCAGCGGGGACTTCCACCGTCTCGGCGGAGACGGTCTCGGTGGTGATGGCGCTGTCCTTGATGGTCACCACGCCGATATTCTCGATCTTCGTGCCGGTGGAGGTGAGGACGGTGTCGCCCACCTTGCGGTCAGCGTTGGTCTTCTCGGCGATCTCCTCCTCGGTGGAGTGGGAGTGGCCGTCGATGAACACGTCGATGCCGGTGACATTCTCCAGCAGGTCGATGGAGCGGTTCTTGGTGAGCGCCGTCTCATCGTCGATGCCCAGATGGCCCAGGCAGATGATGTAGTTGCAGCCCTCGTTCTTCAGCATATCCACCATCTCCTGGGCGATGGCGTACATCTCCTCGCCGCCGACGAAGGTCACGCCCTGGATCTTGCCGGGGTGGGCCTTGGTGGCGGTCTCCGGGGTGTCCAGACCGAACACGCCGATCTTCGTGCCGCCGGGTGCGGTGAACACCGCCGCGTCGTCAAAGGCCAGCTCGCTGTTGTACTTCACGTTGGCGGCCAGCACGGGGAACTGGGCGCTCTCCATGTTCTTCTTCAGCGCCTCAAAGCCGTAGTCGAACTCATGGTTGCCCAGCGCCACGGCGTCGTAGCCCACCATGTTCATCAGCTCGATGGCGGTCGCGCCCTGGGACAGGCTGACGGCGGTGTCACCCTGGCTGTAGTCACCGGCATCCAGCACCAGCACATACGCGCCCTCGGCGGCGTACTGGTCGGCCAGCGCCGCCACCTTGGCATAGCCCTCGACAGCGCCGTGTACGTCGTTGGTGTGTACGATGACCACGGGTTCTGTGGCAGTGGCGTCCTTGCCCATGGCGGGCTTCTTCTCGCAGGCCGCCAGGCTGATGACCATGGCGATGGCCAGCAGCAGAGACAGTAGCTTTTTCTTCATACGTTTCTTCCTTTCATCTTCGATTTTTTGCAGGATCTTCCTCATACCTGCTGTAAGGACATTGTACGGGATAAACGTCCGTCACGCAAGTACATTTTCTGCCTGACGCTAAAATTGCAGATTTGCACGGACACGGCGCTATGCCGCTCCGGCGCTTGCCGCCCGACGGCATCCTATGCGCCGCAGGCGGAAATATAGCCGGAAAAAGCTGCGGTTTTCAGCACTTTTTTAAGCAGAACCGTCTTGCATTTTCCGCCGCCGTGTGATATGTTACACTCACACAAAAGTGAGAACTTAATAGACGTTTAGGAGGTAATTTACTATGAAAAAGTTCGTTATGTTTGCCGCCGGCGTGCTGTTTGGTACTGCCGGCCTGAAGCTCCTGGGCAGCAAGGACGCCAAGAAGGCCTATGCCCACACCACCGCCGCCGTGCTGCGGGCCAAGGACAGCGTGATGACCACGGTCACCACCGTGCGCGAGGGCGCGGAGGACATCTACGCCGAGGCCAAGGCCATCAACCAGCAGCGCACCGACGAGGCTGCCGCCGCTGTGGTGGAGGACACTTCTGCGGAGGAAAGCAAGGCGGAGTGACCCATGAAATGCACGATCCTACATGATATACCCGGTCGGCTGCGGGTGCATCTGCATTGCGGAAGCATGACGCTGCATCAGGCGGACGTGCTGGAATACTATCTGCGCGGCATCAGCGGCGTAACGGAGGTCAAGGTCTATGACCGGACCCAGGACGCCGTGGTGCTGTATAACGCGGCGCGCGGCGACGTTGTCTCCGCGCTGGCGTCGTTTTCCTTCCCCCGGGCGGAGGCCATGGGCCTCGTGCCGGAGCACACCTCCCGGGCGCTGAACCGGGAGTTCGAGGACAAGCTGGCCATGACCGTCATGCGGCGGTGCATCTCCAAGCTGTTCCTGCCTGTGCCCGTCACCACGGCGCTGACGCTTTTCCGCTCGGTGAAGTACATCAAGGAGGGCCTGAAGGCCCTGTGGCACGGCCGGCTGTCCGTGGCCGTGCTGGACGCCACCGCCGTCACCGTATCTCTGGTGCGCGGTGACTTCTCCACCGCCGGGTCTGTCATGTTCATGCTGCGGCTGGGCGAGATCCTGGAGGAGTGGACGCACAAGAAATCCGTGGCCGACCTGGCCGGGGCGATGAGCCTGAACGTGGACAAGGTCTGGCTGCAGGTGGGGGACACGGAGGTGCTTGTCCCGGTGTCCGATGTGAAGGAGGGCGACCGCGTGGTGGTGCGCACCGGCGGCATGATCCCTCTGGACGGCAAGGTGGTCTCCGGCGAGGCCATGGTGAACCAGTCCTCCATGACCGGCGAGTCCATGCCTGTTCCCAAGCGGCCCGGCAGCTATGTCTATGCCGGCACGGTGGCGGAGGAGGGCGAATGTGTCATCTGCGTGGACAAGGCCTCCGGCGGCGGCCGCTACGACCGAATCGTCCACATGATCGAGGAGTCGGAGAAGCTGAAATCCACCGCCGAGGACAAGGCCGCCCGCCTGGCGGACCATCTTGTGCCCTACACCCTGGGCGGCACGGCGCTGACGTACCTGCTGACCCGCAACATCACCAAGACGCTGGCGGTGCTGATGGTGGACTTCTCCTGTGCGCTGAAGCTGGCCATCCCCATCGCGGTGCTGTCCGCCATGCGGGAGAGCAGCAGCCACCATATCTCCGTCAAGGGCGGCCGTTTCCTGGAGGCGGTGGCCAAGGCGGACACCTTCGTGTTCGACAAGACCGGCACGCTGACCTACGCCACGCCCAAGGTGGCGCAGATCGTCACCTTCGGCGGCCACAATGAGCCGGATATGCTGCGGCTGGCCGCCTGCCTGGAGGAGCATTATCCCCATTCCATGGCCAACGCCGTGGTGGAGGAGGCCAAGGTCCGCGGCCTGTCCCACGAGGAGTACCACTCCCAGGTGCAGTACGTGGTGGCCCACGGCATCTCCAGCATGGTGGAGGGCCGGAAGGTGCTCATCGGCAGCGCCCACTTTGTCTTTGAGGACGAGGGCTGCTGCGTCCCGGCAGGGGAGGAGACCAAGTTCGACACCCTGCCCGAGGAATACTCCCATCTGTACCTGTGCATCGCCGGAGAGCTGGCCGCCGTGATCTGCATCTTCGACCCGCTGCGGAAGGAGGCCCGCGACGCCGTGCAGGCCCTGCACGACTGCGGCATCCGCAAGGTGGTCATGATGACCGGCGACAACCGCAGGACCGCCGAGGCCGTGGCCCGCCAGGTAGGCGTGGACGCGGTGTTTGCCGAGGTGCTGCCGGAGGACAAGGCCGCCTTCATCCGTGAGGAAAAGGCCAAGGGCCACACGGTCATCATGGTGGGCGACGGCGTCAACGACTCGCCCGCCCTGTCCGAGGCCGACGCGGGCATCGCCATCTCCACCGGCGCGGCCATCGCCCGGGAGATCGCCGACATCACCATCGCGTCGGAGGATCTGTTCGAGCTGGTGACGCTGCGGCGGCTGGGCGAAGCCTTGATGGCCCGCATCCACCGGAACTACCGCTTCATCGTGGGCTTCAACTTCTCCCTGATCGTGCTGGGCGTGGCGGGCGTTCTGCCGCCTACCACGTCGGCACTGCTGCACAATATGTCCACTCTCGGCATCAGTCTCAAGAGCATGACCGACCTGCTGCCCGACAAGCAGTAACAGAACCATACAAAACAGACCTCCGGCACAGCCGGAGGTCTGTTTTTCGCGCTTTGAGGCTTTACACGGATTTTACACCACCGCGCTTTTGCCCTTTACACACCGGCGGTATGCTGGCACTGTAAACGGGACATCCGAAAAAAATGAAAAGCGAGGTAATACGTATGAAGAAGTTTATCGCACTGCTGCTGGCAGCCGTGCTGACCCTGGCTCTGGTGGCCTGCGGCAGCAAGAATGACACCAACACCAACGACAATTCCAACGACACCAACAACGACAACGCCCCGGCCGCCGTCACCGGCACGGTCGCCACCGACGGTTCGACCTCCATGGAGAAGGTCATCGGCGCGCTGAGCGAATCGTTTATGGCCAACAACGCGGACACCACCGTGACCTATAACCCCACCGGCTCCGGCGCAGGCATCACCGCCGTGCAGGAGGGCACCTGCGACATCGGCCTTTCCTCCCGTGCCCTGAAGGACGAGGAGAAGGCCGCCGGCCTGAAGGAGACCATCCTGGCCTATGACGGCATCGCCATCATTGTCCACCCGGACAACCCCGTCAGCGACCTGACCATCGAGCAGATCGCCCAGCTGTATACCGGCGAGATCACCAACTGGAAAGACGTGGGAGGCAATGATGCCGAGGTGGTGCTGATCGGCCGCGAGGCCGCCAGCGGCACGCGGGACGGCTTCGAGTCCATCACCGGCACGGAGGAAAAGTGCCAGTACCGTCAGGAGCTGACCTCCACCGGCGATGTGATCACCGCCGTGAGCCAGAACCCCGATGCCATCGGCTACGCGTCCCTGGCCTCCATCAAGGACAGCGTCAAGGCCCTGAATGTGGACGGTGTGACCCCCAGCGAGGCCACCGTCAAGGACGGCAGCTACAAGGTCCAGCGCCCCTTCGTGCTGGTGACCGTGGAGGGCAAGGCCCTCACCCCTGTGGCGCAGGCGTTCTTCGACTATGCTACTTCCCCTGATGCAGCGGCCATTATTGCCAAGGCCGGTGCGGTTGCCGCCAACTGACGGCGGACGGAAAGGCGGCGCTCTCCCCCTCGGGCGCCGCCTTTTCCGCTATTCACTCACTATGAAATGGAAAGGAATATGACCATGCAGCGAAAACGGTTGGTGGAAAACATCATACACGGTTTCTTTCTTCTGATGGGACTGGTGACGGTGGGCTGTGTGCTGCTGATCACCGTCTATCTTATCATCGCCGGCATCCCGGCCATCCGGGAGATCGGCCTTGTGGACTTCCTGTTCGGCCCGGTGTGGGACTCCGCCGCCGCAGAGCCGAAGTTCGGCATCCTCCCCTTTATCCTCACCAGCGTCTACGGAACGGCGGGTGCCATACTGCTGGGCGTGCCGGTGGGCTTTATGACCGCCGTGTTCCTGGCGAAGATGGCCTCGCCCCGGCTGCGGGCGGTGGTGTCCTCGGCGGTGAGTCTGCTGGCGGGCATCCCCTCCGTGGTCTACGGTCTGGTGGGTATGCTGGTGCTCGTGCCGGGCATCCGGAAGATCTTCCACATCCCTGACGGCTCGGGCCTGCTGGCGGCCATCATCGTGCTGGCCATCATGATCCTGCCGTCCATCATCAACGTGTCCATGACGGCGCTGGAGGCCGTGCCCCGCGAGTACGAGGACGGCTCGCTGGCCCTGGGCGCCACGCCGGTGGAAACGTGGTTTCGCGTGTCCGTCCCGGCGGCCCGCAGCGGCATCGCCGCGGCGGTGGTGCTGGGCGTGGGCCGTGCCATCGGCGAGGCCATGGCGGTGATCATGGTGTCCGGCAACGTGCCCAATATGCCGTCCCTGTTCCAGAGCGTCCGCTTCCTCACCACCGCCGTGGCCAGCGAGATGAGCTACGCCGCGGCGGGCCTGCGGCGTCAGGCGCTGTTCTCCATCGCTCTGGTGCTGTTCCTCTTCATCATGCTCATCAACGCCGCGCTGAATTTCTTCCTCAAGCGCAGTAAGGAGCGGTAACTATGGATAAACACGATTTTTCCGCCCGCCGCCGCGTCTGGGGCGGGGCGATGAAGGGCCTGATGGTGCTGTGCGCCGTGCTGACCTGCGCGCTGGCGGTGTTCCTTATCGTCTATGTGCTGGCCAAGGGCATCCCCAACCTGAGCTGGAAGCTGCTGACCACCAAGCCCAGCTACCTGGAGGAGACCATCGGCATCCTGCCGGACATCATCAGCACCGTCTGCATGGTGCTGACTACGCTGGCGGTGGTGCTGCCCCTGGGCGTGTGCGCCGCCGTATACCTGACGGAGTACGCCGCCAACAAAAAGGTGGTGGCCATTATCGAATACGCCGCCGAAACACTGTCCGGCATCCCCTCCATCATCTACGGCCTGGTGGGCATGATGTTCTTCTGTCAGTTCCTGGGCATGAAGAAGTCCATTCTGGCCGGCGCGTTCACCCTGGTCATCATGAACCTGCCCACCATCATGCGTACCACCCAGGAGAGCCTCAAGACCGTGCCCCAGAGCTACCGCGAGGGCGCGTTCGGCCTGGGCGCAGGGAAGTGGCGCACCATCCGCACGGTGGTGCTGCCCGGCTGCGTGGACGGCGTGGTCACGGGCTGCATCCTGTCCGTGGGCCGTATTCTGGGCGAGACGGCAGCGCTGCTGTATACGGCGGGCTTCGCCCACGCGCTGTACGGCTCTCTGGGTGAGACGCTGGAAAACGCCGGCGCGACGCTGTCCGTAGCGCTGTATGTCTACGCCAAGGAGCAGGGTGAGTTCGACGTGGCCTTCGCCATCGCCGCCATCCTCATGGCGCTGGCACTGCTCATCAATCTGGCGGCCACACTGACCGCCCGCTATTTCAAAAGGAGGCGAGACGCATGACGCCTGTGATCTCTGTCAACGATCTGAACCTGTGGTACGGCCCGACCCAGGCGCTGCACCATGTGACCATGGATGTGCGGCCCAATTCCATCACCGCCCTCATCGGGCCGTCGGGCTGCGGCAAGTCCACATTTCTGAAAACCCTGAACCGTATGAACGACCTCGTCCCCGGTGTGAAGATCACCGGGCAGGTGCTGTATAACGAGCAGGACATCTTCGCCCCCTCCGTGGACGTGAGCCAGCTCCGCCGGGAGGTGGGCATGGTGTTCCAGAAGCCCAATCCCTTCCCCATGAGCGTCTACGACAACGTGGCCTACGGCCCGCGCACCCACGGCGTGCGGAACAAGGCAAAGCTGGACGAGCTGGTGGAGAATTCCCTCCGGTCCGCCGCCATCTGGGACGAGGTGAAGGACCGCCTGCAAAAGAGCGCCCTGGGCCTGTCCGGCGGCCAGCAGCAGCGGCTGTGCATCGCCCGTGCGCTGGCGGTGCAGCCCCAGGTGCTGCTCATGGACGAGCCTACCTCCGCCCTTGACCCTATTTCCACATCGAAGATAGAAGAGCTTGCAACGGAGCTGAAAAAGCAGTACACTATTATCATCGTCACCCACAATATGCAGCAGGCGCTGCGTATCTCCGATGATACCGCATTTTTCCTCCTGGGCGAGCTGGTGGAGTACGGCGACACGGAGACCATGTTCTCCACGCCTCACGAAAAACGCACCGAGGATTACATTACGGGGAGGTTCGGATAATGCGTAGCCAATTTGACAAGCAGCTGGCCCAGCTCCACCGGGAGCTGATCGAGATGGGCGCCCTGTGCGAGCAGGCCATCGCCCTGGCGGCCCAGGCCCTTACGGAGAACGACGCGGCCCTGGCCGGGCAGGTGTCCGGTCTGGAGCGTGACATCGACCGCAAGGAGCGGGACATCGAGAACCTGTGCCTGCGCCTTCTGCTGCACCAGCAGCCGGTGGCCGGCGACCTGCGGCAGATCTCCGCCGCCCTGAAGATGATCACCGACATGGAGCGCATCGGCGACCAGGCCGACGACATCGCCGAGCTGATCCCCCATCTGCCCGCCGCCCTGCCCGGCAGCGAGCTGCTGCGGGCCATGGCCCGGGAGACCATCTCCATGGTCAACGACAGCGTCACCGCCTACGTCCGGCAGGACGTGGCCCTGGCGGAGCGCGTCATGGCCGCCGACGACACGGTGGACGACTATTTCGACCGCGTGAAGCGCTCTCTGATCTCCTCCATCGCCCGTGGCGACAGCGACGGCGAGGGGGCGCTGGACATCCTCATGGTGGCCAAGTATTTCGAGCGCATCGGCGACCACGCCACCAATATCGCCGAGTGGGTGGAATTTTCCGTCACCGGCGTACACAAGGAAGAGACTACGTGAGGGAGGAAACGACATGATATGGTGTGTTGAAGACGACGCCAGCATCCGGGACATCGAGATCTATGCCCTGCGCGCCGCCGGGTTCGAGGTGCAGGGCTTTCCGGACGGCGACAGCTTCTGGGATGCCCTCCAGAAGCAGCACCCCGACCTGGTGGTGCTGGACGTGATGCTGCCCGGTGCGGACGGCACAGAACTGCTGCGCCGTATGCGGGCCACGCCGTCTCTCAGCGCCATACCGGTGATCCTGGCCACGGCCAAGGGCGCGGAGTACGACCGCATCTCCGGGCTGGACAGCGGCGCGGACGACTATCTGGTCAAGCCCTTCAGCGTCATGGAGCTGGCCTCCCGCGTCCGGGCGGTGCTGCGCCGCTGCAAGCCGCCGGCGGAGAAGCGCCTGACCTGCGGCGGCCTGACGCTGAACGAGCAGGAGCACACCGTGGCCGTCAACGGCCAGCGGGTGGAGCTGACCTACAAGGAGTATGAGCTGCTGCGGCTGTTCCTCACCCATCCCCGCACCGCCTTTACCCGTGATAAGCTGATGGAGCAGGTGTGGGGCACGGACTTCTGCGGCGAGAGCCGCACCGTGGATATGCACATCCGCACCCTGCGGCAGAAGCTGGGGCAGGAGGGCGCGCACATCCAGACCGTCCGCAACGTGGGCTATCGCTGGGAGGATACGATATGACAAAACGAATTTTTCACTCCACCCTTGCGGTGGGCCTGGCGGTGCTGCTGGCCTCGCTGGCGGTGGTCCTGGGCTGTCTGTATGACTACTACGTCCGCCTGCAGGAGAGCCAGCTCCGTGACGAGCTGTCCATCGCCGCCGCGGCGGTGGAGGGGCAGGGCGAGGCCTACCTGAGCAAGCTGTCCTCCGACCACTACCGCATCACCTGGGTGAAGGCCGACGGCACGGTGCTGTACGACACCAAGGCCGACGCGGCCACGATGGAGAACCACGCCCAGCGTCAGGAGGTGCAGCAGGCGCTGCTCACCGGCGTGGGCGAGAGCAGCCGCTACAGCGCCACGCTGCTGGAAAAAACGCTGTACTACGCCCAGCGCCTGCCCGACGGCACGGTGCTGCGCCTGTCCGCCACCCGGGTCACCTGGGGCGTGCTGCTGCTGTCCATGCTCCAGCCGCTGCTGCTGGTGCTGGTGGTGGCGCTGATCCTGTCGGGCCTGCTGGCCCGCCGCGTGTCCCGCCGCATCGTCGAGCCCCTGAACCGGCTGGATCTGGAGCATCCGCTGGATAACGACGCCTACGAGGAGCTGTCGCCGCTGCTGCGCCGGCTGGAGCACCAGCGCCGTCAGATCGACGACCAGCTCCGTGACCTCCGCCGCCAGTCGGAGAAGTTCCAGCAGGTCACCGCCAACATGAACGAGGGGCTGGTGCTGCTGGACGAGGACGGCATGGTGCTGAGCCTGAACCCCGCCGCCTGCCGCATTTTCCAGACGGACGACGGCTGCGTCGGCAAGGACTTCCTGACGGTGGAGCGTGAACCCGCCGTCAGCCGCGCCCTCCGTGACGCGTCTGCCCAGGGCCATGGCGAGGCCCGCCTGACGCGGGACGGCCACGAGTACCAGTTCGACGTCACTGCCATCGTCATCGACGGCGAGCGCACCGGCGCGGTGCTGCTGGCCTTCGACGTCACGGAGCAGGCCTTTGCCGAGCGCAACCGCCGCGAGTTCACCGCCAACGTGTCCCATGAGCTGAAAACGCCCCTTCAGGGCATCATCGGCAGCGCCGAGCTGCTGGAAAACGGCATGGTGCAGCCGGAGGACGTGCCCCGCTTCGTGGGCCACATCCGGGCCGAGGCCCAGCGTCTGGTGGCGCTGGTCAACGACATCATCGGCCTGTCCCGGCTGGACGAGGGCGACGAGATGCCCTCCGAGCCGGTGGAGCTGCTGGCCCTGTGCCGGGAGACGGCCGCGGCACTGGAGAGCGCCGCCGCCCAGCGGCAGGTGTCCCTGTCCGTCACCGGGCAGGAGGTCACCGTCCCCGGTGTCCGCCGCCTGCTCAGCGAGGTGGTGACCAACCTGTGCGACAACGCCGTCAAGTATAACGTCCCCGGCGGCAGCGTCGCCGTCACTGTCGCCGCCGACGGGGATAACGCCGTCATCACCGTGTCCGATACCGGCATCGGCATCCCCGCCGACCAGCAGAGCCGCGTGTTCGAGCGGTTCTACCGGGTGGATAAGAGCCATTCCAAGGCCTCCGGCGGCACGGGACTGGGCCTGTCCATCGTCAAGCACGCCGTGGCCTATCACCATGGTACGGTCTCCCTGACCAGCCGCGAAGGGGAGGGCACTACCGTCACCGTCACCCTGCCCCGGCATGAATAAGCAAAAAAGAAGTGTCCGCCGGGCACTTCTTTTTCCTTGCCTCCCTCTGTGAGGGAGGTGTCGCCCGCAGGGCGACGGAGGGAGAGCCGATTTTCGCCCGTACCATCGTAAAACCGTCCGTAGGGGAGGGGTTCTACCCCTCCCCCTTGCCTCCCTCTGTGAGGCGGCCCAGTGCTCACACTGGGTTGTGCGGCGAAGCGTAGCTGAGGTGTCAGCGCTTTGCGCTGACGGAGGGAGAGACACACCGCGCATCCCTGTCATTGCGAGCCAGTGCTCACACTGGCGTGGCAATCCGTCCCCCGTCCCCATCCCCCGGAGGGTGTTTCCAAAGAGGGAGGGCGCGCACGCCCTCCCTCTTTGGTCGTTTCAAGGGGAAAAGATTTTTAAGAAAAGGGGGAAATCGAAATCCCCCTTTTCTTAAACCGTTCTTTGGATACTTTCTTTCGGGAAAGAAAGTATCCCGCCGGAGGCAAAA
>CAVGVB010000010.1:0-72184 GCA_963632705.1 bacterium
ACGGATTCCCACGCCAGTGTGAGCACTGGCTCGGAATGACAGTGTAGGGGCGGGGTTCTACCCCGCCCGTAACATGGTGCAAGACCGGAGGGCGGGGTAGAACCCCGCCCCTACGGTCGGGTGCAAGGAGTGCGGCGGGGCGATGAGGGCATCGCCCTCTACGGGCGGGTCATTCGCCTTTGGCGATCTTTTCCTCCGTTTCGCGGCGGATGGCGGCGCGGAGGGCGGTGAGATAGGGGGAGAAGGCCACGTTCTCGTCGGCGTAGGTCAGGTTCAGGTCATATTCCCGGGGCAGCCAGGTGGAGAGGGCGGCTTCGTTGTGCTGGATCACCGCCTCCAGCTTGTCCAGGGCCTTATAGAGCTTGGCTTCCTCCGTCTCCAGGGCGTCCATCTCATCGTACAGGACGGACAGCTCTGTGTTATAGGGGGCGGGCAGGGTGCTGACCCACTGGGCCAGGAGGGCGTCCTCGCGGGCGGTGTCGTCCTTGGTCTTGAGAAAGCTGGGGATGTCGCCGGTGAAGCACTCGCCCAGGTCGTGGACGAGGCACATCCGCATGACCTTGTCCATGTCCAGATGGGGAAATTCGCTGCGGAGGAAGAAGGCCATCAGCGTCAGACGCCAGCTGTGTTCAGCGACGCTTTCTTTCCGGCCGCCGGAGGTGTCGCAGTGGCGGGTGGTGTCCTTCAGTTTTTCCACAGTGTGGAGCAGGGTCAGCAATTCCTGGGGCGTCATGGTGTGTACCTCCTGATCGTTGTAGTTGTATATTTCGGTGGGGATGCGAGCTGTTGGTTTATTTTGCCTTTGACAAATGGGAAGTTGTCAGTCCAAAATCAGGACGCCCGCGCAATCGGACATTTGCGTAAAAGAAAGGCCCGGAAAATCTTTTCTCAGTTCTTCAGCAACAAAATAGATTTCATCGCCGTCCCATGCGTCCCCCGCAGCCAGCCTGCACCGCTCCAAATCTTTTCGTGTTTCAAAGGCGACATCACCGATAATAATTTTCCCGTTTCCTTTCAGATGGTTACGCAATTCAGAAAGAAATACTCGCTTTTGCGTATCTGTCAGGTGATGCAGAGAGTATGTTGCCACGATATAATCATAGCGCCGGTCTCGCAGCGGCTCGACCAGCCCCTTTGAAAAATCCCCCTGATACAAATGTGCATACGGCATTTTTTCAGACGCCAGTGCAATCATCCTTGTCGAGAAGTCCTGACCATAAATGGAGCAGCCCTGCTCGTATAGTTTCGTTGTTAATGTGCCTGTTCCGAATCCTATGTCCAATACAACAGCATTTGAGGTTTCCATAATCGTCTTGAAAATAAAACCAAGCACTTTCTTATAGCCAGCAAATGGATATGTGCTTTCCTCATCAGAAATACCGACGGCTTTGTCGTAGCCATCTGCCCAAAGGTCAAACTCCTTGCCGTTCAGCATATTTGCCTCCATCAAATTCAAATCTGTTGAATTGTTTCCAGATGCGCTCAAGCGGTATTTTCTATAGTATAGCACAGGAAAAAGGTGGGGTCAACGCTTGCGCCGGGGACGGAGGTGTAGTACAATGGCGGTGAGCCGTCCTTTTGGCGGCAAAAGGAGGACAGGACATGGGTGTTTTGTACGCGTTGGAGAGTATCCGCACGCCGGTGCTGGACAAGATCATGCTGGTCATCAGCGAGCTGGGCGGAGAAGCGCCGTTTCTGATCATCGCCATCGCGGTGTTCTGGTGCATCGACAAGCGGAAGGGCTACTACCTGATGACGGTGGGGTTCTTCGGCATGATCCTCAATCAATTCCTGAAGATCCTGTGCTGTGTGCCGAGGCCCTGGGTGAAAGACCCGGATTTCACCATCGTTGAGCCGGCCCGGGCCGGGGCGACGGGGTACTCCTTCCCCAGCGGCCACACCCAGAACGCGGTGGCGCTGTACGGCGGCATCGCCCGGTGCACAGGCAGCGTGGCGCTGCGGGTGGTGTGCATCGTGCTGGCGGTGCTGATCGCCTTCAGCCGGATGTATCTGGGCGTACACACGCCGCTGGACGTGGGCGTGTCCTTCGTGATCGCCACGGTGCTGGTGCTGGCGCTGTACCCGCTGATGGAGGAGGTCAAGCGCCGCCCGGTGGTGCAGACCTATGCGATCGCGGGGATGGTGGTGTGCAGCGGCGCGTTTCTGGCGTATCTGTACCTGCGGGGCAACACCGGCGCGACGGCGGAGGACACCGCCAACTATGTGAACGCGGTGGAAAACAGCTGGAAGTTCGTGGGAGTGTCGCTGGCGCTGCTGGTGGTGAACATCGTGGACCGGAAGAGCTTGCGGTTTGAGACCCGGGCGGTCTGGTGGGCGCAGCTCATCAAGCTGGCGGTGGGCTTCGGGCTGCTGATGGCCATCCGGTCCGGGCTGAAAGCGCCGCTGATCGCGCTGTTCGGCGGCAGCGCGGCGGTGGCCGGCGGGGTGCGTTACCTGCTGGTGGTGCTGTTCGCCGGATGTGTGTGGCCGCTGACGTTCTGGTGGTTCGGGCGGCTGGGCCGGAGATAAATACTGTAATATAAAGCATCCCCCGGCGTAAGCCGGGGGATGCTTTTATGTTATGGGGGATGGGCTTATTTCAAGCGCTTGTCGCACTTCTTGGACAGCCATGTGCCCAGGGACTGGAACAGCTGGACCAGCAGGATCAGGATGACCACCGCCACCAGCATGACCAGGTATTTATAGCGGTAGTAGCCGTAGTCGATAGCGATCTTGCCCAGGCCGCCGCCGCCGATGATGCCGCTCATGGCGGAGTAGCCCAGGATGGTGGTCAGGGCGATGGTGACGTTCTGGATGAGGGAGGGGACGCTCTCGGGGATCATGACCTTGCAGATGATCTGCATGGGGGTGGCGCCCATGCTCTGGGCGGCCTCGATGATGTTGCCGTCCACCTCGCGGAGACTGCTCTCTACCAGACGGGCCACAAAGGGGAAGGCCGCCACCACCAGGGGGACGATGGTGGCCGTGGTGCCCACGGCCGTGCCGATGAGCAGGCGGGACAGGGGGAACACCATGATCATCAGGATCAGGAAGGGGATGGAGCGCAGCAGGTTGATGATGACGTTGAGGACCTGCATGAGCCAGCGGGGAAGGGGCAGCACGCCGCCCTTTTCGCCGGCCACCAGCAGCACGCCCAGGGGCAGGCCCAGGACCAGGGACAGGGCCGTGCTGATCACGGTGACGTAGAACGTCTCCCAGATGGCGACAGGCAGGGAGGGCAGCACCGTCAGCAGATCCTGCAGCGACTGGGCGGAAAACAGATCATTATACACGGTGGTCCACCTCCTCTACCCGCACGTTGGCCACGTTGTTGATAAATGCCAGCGCTTTGTCGAACTGGCTGCTGGGGATGCCCAGCATCATACTGCCGTACACGGTCTCGGACAGCTTCTGGGTGCTGGCGGAGATCACGTTGCAGAGGATGCCCTCCTCCGACGCCAGACGGGCGATGAGAGGGATGCTGGTGGTCTGGCTGTCCTTGAACACCAGACGGACCAGGCGCTCGTCCTCGGGGTTGTAGACCTGGGCGTCCGCGCCGCCGGGGAACACCAGACGGCGGCCCGCATCGGAGCGGGGCGCGGCGAACACCGTGCCCACCATGCCCTCCTCGGCCACGCAGCCGTCGTCCAGGATGGCCACATGGGAGCAGACCTCCTTCACCACGCTCATCTGATGGGTGATGATGACCACGGTGATGTGGAGCTTCTGGTTGATGTCACGGATCAGCTCCAGGATCTGGCGGGTGGTCTTGGGGTCGAGGGCACTGGTGGCCTCGTCGCACAGCAGGACCTTGGGCTGGGTGGCCAGGGCGCGGGCGATGGCCACGCGCTGCTGCTGGCCGCCGGACAGCTGGGCGGGATAGGCATCCGCCTTGTCGGGCAGGCCCACCAGCTCTAAAAGCTCGCGGGCGCGCTTCTCCGCGTCGGCCTTCTTCACCCCGGAGATCTCCATGGGGAAGCAGACGTTCCGCAGGCAGGTGCGCTGCATGAGCAGGTTGAAGCGCTGGAAGATCATGGTGATGTCCCGGCGGGCGGCCCGGAGTTGGGCGGGGGTCATGGTGTCCAGCCGCTGACCGTCTACGATGATCTCGCCGGAGGTGGGGCGCTCCAGCAGGTTGATGCAGCGCACCAGCGTGCTTTTGCCCGCGCCGGACATACCGATGATGCCGTAGATGTCGCCGTCCTCGATGGTGAGGGACACATCCTTCAGAGCGTCCACCCCGCCGCCTGAGCCGGAGTCGTATTTTTTACTTACGTGTTTCAGTTCTATCACGGGTATGACCTCGTTTCTTCTGATTTTCCGATCTCTTTTCCGCATACCCCACGGTGGGCGGGGAACACAGAAAAAAGATCGGGAGAATAGCTGCTTTTGCGGCTCTCCGCCGCATTCCCCGCTCCTTGCGGGGCGGGGAATGCGGGAAGAGAAGAATATGTTTATGTTACTGAGCGGACTGGGCGGTCAGGGCGTCCAGCGTGGTCTGCTTGCCGCCGTACAGGCCCATGGGCTCTACGTGGATGGCGGCGATGGAGGCGATGTGGGTGCCGTTCTGGGAGTTGAAGTCCTCCAGATAGGGCAGGTGCTGGAAGTAGTTGGCGTCCACCGTGCCGTCGTCCACGACGGTGTTGGGCACGACGTAGTCATTGTAGACCTGAATGTCCAGGGTGATGTCCTTGGCGGCCAGGATCTCCTTGGCGACCTCCAAGATCTCGGCGTGGGGCGTGGGGGAGGCGGCCACGGAGATGGTCTCACCCTTCAGAGCGTCGTAGTCCACAGCGGCGTCATAGCCGTCGGTGGGGTTCTCCACCACGGAGACCACAGAGCCGGCATACTTCTCAGCGATGAAGTCGGCCACCTGCTTGCTCTCCAGAGCGGCCTTCAGGGCCAGGGCCTTGGGGGAGGTCTCGTTGCCTTCCTTGACGGTCAGGATGTTGGCGTAAGCGGAGGCGCTGCCCTCGATGAGCAGGGAGTCGTTCACGGGGTTCAGGCCGGCGTTGATGGCGTAGTTGCTGTTGATGACGGCGTAGTCCACGTCGGGCAGCAGGTTGGGCAGCTGGGCGGCCTCAGCCTCGACGATCTCCACATTGTAGGGATTGTCCACGATGTCGTTCTTGGTGGCGGTGATGCCGACGCCGTCCTTCAGGGTGATGATGCCGTTCTCCTGGAGCAGCAGCAGAGCGCGGGCCTCGTTGGTGGTGTCGTTGGGAACGCCGATCTTAATGGTGGCGGCGGTGGTGGTCTTATCACCGTCGGTGGTGGTCTTGCTGCCGCAGGCAGCCAGGCTCAGGGCCAGCACAGCGGCCAGGGCCAGCGTTACGATCTTGGTGAAGGTGTTGTGTTTCATGTTCGCAGTCTCCTTTGAAATGATGTATTTTTGGGTTACAGAAATTTTTATCTCAGCACCGCCGCCCGGCCGGAACGGCGGTACATAAGCAAAACAAAAAACAGCGGGCGGTCATTCGACCCCCCGCTGTCTGATCACACACCGGCTTTTTCAAGCCGTCAAACAGTTACCGGAAAGCTGATGACCTTTTTGAGCGCGACGGAACATGCACATGGACATCATACCCATGCACATCTCGCACATCATCATGGAAACGGTACGCTTCATGTCAGCTTTCCTCCTTAACTGTGATTTTCCCTGTCGGGATGGTGGCATAATACGCCCTTTATGCGCCGTTGTCAACCCCTTTTTCGCCTTTCTGCGTTTCAGCTAAAAAACCAAGCGGATAAGTAGGCAATTTCGTACAGTTTTGCTATTTCTGCTTTGATGCTTGCGCTGAGTACAATATGTGGTATAATAGCGTGCAGTATCATACAAGAAATGGAAGTGACGCGGATGGTATCCAAGGTATTTGACTATATTGCCCGGGAGGAACAGCGGCAGGCGGAGACGGTGGAGCTGATCGCCAGCGAAAATTTTGCCAGCGAGGCGGTGTGCCGCGCGGTGGGCAGCTGCCTGACGAATAAGTATTCCGAGGGCTATCCGGCCCACCGGGCCATGGGAAATCAGGGGCGGTATTACGGCGGCTGTCACGTGGTGGACGAGCTGGAGGAATACTGCATCGCCAAGTGGAAAGAGGTGTTTTCCACCGACTACCATGTAAATGTGCAGCCCCACAGCGGCACGTCCGCCAATCTGGCAGCGTATCTGGCGCTGCTGCAGCCGGGCGACCGTATTCTGTCCATGAGTCTCGCCAACGGCGGGCATCTGTCCCATGGGCTGCCGGTGAACGCGTCCGGGAAGCTGTACGACATACACGCCTACGAGGTGGACGAAAACGGCGTCATCGACTATGACACTATGGAGCGGCTGGCCCGGGAGCTGAAGCCGAAGCTCATCATCGCCGGGGCGTCGGCGTACAGCCGCGTCATCGACTTTGGGCGGTTCGCCGCCGCGGCCCGGGAGGTAGGGGCGTATTTCATGGCGGACATAGCGCATATCGCCGGGCTGGTGGCGGCGGGGGAGCATCCCAGCCCCTTCGGGCTGGCGGATGTGGTCACGACCACCACCCACAAGACGCTGCGAGGCCCGAGAGGCGGCTTGATCTTCTGCCGCCCGGAGCTGGCGAAGAAGATCGACAGCGCCGTGTTCCCCGGGATGCAGGGCGGGCCGCTCCAGCACGTTATCGCCGGCAAGGCGGTGGCGGCGGAGGAGGCGCTGACACCGGAGTACCGGGCGTATATCCGCCGGGTGGTGGAGAACTGCCGGGCTATGGCGGCGGAATTCAGCGCCATGGGCTACCATGTGGTCACCGGCGGGACGGACAACCATCTGTTCCTGCTGGATCTGACAGAGACGGGACTGACGGGCAAGGCGCTACAGGAGGAGCTGGACCGGCGGGGCATCACGCTGAACAAGAACTGCGTGCCGGGGGACAAGCGCTCGCCGTTCCAGACCAGCGGCGTCCGCATCGGTACGGCGGCCATGACCACCCGGGGCTATACGGCGGAGGACTTCTGCCGCGTTGCACACCGCATCGATGAGGTGATACGGGCCATGATGGCGGCGCAGGAGGCATAAGAAAAAGGCCCGCCGCGGCTTCTCTTTCATAGGTACACTTAGTGACCTATGGGCAGCCGATGCGGTAAAAACACGACATAGCAAAGACCCGGTATGCGGCCTGCGCCGCATACCGGGTCTTTGCTTATGGAAAGGGAGAGGAAAACCGGATTTCATCGGGCAAGATGGTTCATTGGCCTTTTGTTCTGAGTGCTCTTGCCAGCCAGTAGCCCGCCAGCACCGTCTGCACGATGCGCGGGGGCGTATAGCGTCCCTGCGGCACCGCTCTGATCCACCGCCGGTTCAGGAGATGATGCAGGAGGAAAAGGGCAAACATCCCCATCCCCAGCCACTCGTGGGCTGCCTCGCCCACAAGGCCATAGGCCATCAGAAGCAGCAGCGCTGCAATTATCGCGGCATCGACCGCGAGCTTGACTTTCTGAATTGACCTCATTTCTGCCTCTGTTACAGGCCCAGACCGTTGACCCAGCTCTCCACATCAGAGGTGGAAGCGCCGGAGGAGAAGCGGTGGCCCTCCTGCCAGTCGCCCGTGCCTGCCATATTGGCCAGCAGGGTGCCGCTCTGGCCCATGCCGGAGGAGGACGAGGTGGCAAAGGGGATCACGGTCTTGCCGGTGAAGTCGTTGCCGGTCACGAAGTTATTGACGGGCCATGCGGCGATGCCCCACCAGATGGGGTAGCCGATGAACACGGTGTCGTAGCTGCTCCAGTCCGCCACAGTGGTGGAGGTCAGGGGTACGTTCCGTAGGGTTTCATCGTCGTGCTCACGGCTGACGCGGCTGTTGGCATTCGTCCAGTTCAGGTCGTCGCTGGTATATACCTGCGTGGGGACGATCTCAAAGAGGTCGGCGCCCGCGGCGGCAGCAATGTCCTTGGCCACCCGTGCGGTGTTGCCGCTGGCGGAATAGTAGACCACCAGCGTCTTGCCGGTCTGAGGCTGCTCCGGCGTGGTATCCGCCGGGGTATTCGCGTCATCGGGGGTCTCGGCGTCATCAGGAGTATTGGCGTCGTCTGGATTTTCAACGGGGGAAACAGCGGGTATCTGGACGTCATCTTTAGATGTGTCCGCCGGGGTGTTGGCCGTATTGCCGCAGGCAGCGAGGCTGAAAGCCATCACAAGGCTCAAGAGTAAAGCAGTCAGTTTTTTCATGGTCGTGTCATCCTTTCAATCTTATTTGCATTCGCAGAGAATTTCATAAATTTCGTCATGGGTCAGCTTTTTGCAGCAGCCTGCCGTAATGTTGGTGGAATCCGCCACCGCCCGCAGGTCGGTGTCAGCGGGGATGCCCAGCTCTGCAAAGGTGGCGGGCAGACCGATCTCCTTGATAAACGCGGCCAACGCTTCCACACCGGCAATGGCGGTCTCCTCGTCGCTGCCCTTGGGTGCGATGCCCCACACGTTTTTGGCCCAGCGGGCAAACCGCGCCGCGCCGGACTTGTAGATGTGGCGGTACAGAACAGGATGGATGACCGCCAGACCCGCGCCGTGGTTGCAGTTGGTGTAAGCGCCCAGCTGGTGCTCGATCTGGTGGCACTGGAAGTCTGTGACCTTCCCGATCTTCAGCACGCCGTTCTCCGCCATGGCAGACGCCCAGGCCAGTTCGCTTCTGGCATTGTAATTTTCCGGGTCGGTCAGCAGCACACGAGTGTTGCGGATGACGCTCCGCATGACGGCCTCGTTGATGTCATCAGAGAGGTTATTCTCATCCGGTTTGCCGAAGTAGGTCTCCATGGCGTGGCTCAGGGTGTCAAACGCGCCGGAGATGACCTGCTTCATGGGAACGGACAGGGTGTAGCTGGGGTCGAGGAACGCGAACTCTGCCTGTGCGCCCCACAGAGCGCCCTTGATCTTCTTTTCCTCGTGGGTGATGACCGCGCCGTTGTTCATCTCCGAGCCAGTGCCGAACACGGTGACGATGGTGCCAAGTGGAATGAACTTCGTGGGCAGCGTGTGCTTCGTGTACTGCATCTCCCAGATGTCCTCGTCGAGATTTGCCTGCGCGGAGATGACCTTGCAGCAGTCGGACACGCTGCCGCCGCCCACGGCGAGGATCAGGTCGACGTGGTTCTCCCGCGCCAGCTTCGCACCCTCCTGCACCTTGGCATAGGTGGGATTGGACATGATGCCGGAGAACTCCACCACCCGCTTGCCTGCGGCGTTCAGGATGCCCATGATCTCGTCGTATACACCGTTGCGCTTGATGGAGCCGCCGCCATAGGCCAGCATGACGGTCTCGCCGTAGTGCTTCAGCAGACAGCCCAGATACTCCTTCACGCCGCCCTTGCCGAAATACACCTTGGTCTTGTTCTCAAAAATAAAGTTGTTCATAAAAACGCATCCTTTCTTGTATGATCATATTTCTTATGTTATACTGTGATAGAAACATCCGGTTGATACTATCGATTATAATTTCCGGTAGTTACAATCGGTCAAGAGAATTTTCTCCGAATATCTTGAACTTTTTGTGAACTGTGAGGCGTTACCATGCTTTATACCATGATGCAGGTCTGCAAAGAGACGGGAATGACCTATCAGACCCTGAAATTTTACTGCAACGAGGGACTTGTCCCCAACGTGAAGCGGGATAAGAACAACCGCCGCGTGTTCGACGAACGGGATGTGGCATGGATCAACAGTCTGACGTGCCTGAAAAAATGCGGCATGAGCATCCAGGAAATGAAGGATTACCTTGCCCTGTGCCTACAAGGAGAAAATACGATCCCACAACGCAAGAAAATGCTGGCGCAGAAGCAGGAGGGACTGCGGGAAACCATGCGGGAATTGCAGGAAAGTATCGCCTACATCGACTGGAAGCAGAATTTCTATGATGAAGTCCTCTCCGGCAAGCGTCCATACGAGAGCAATCTGATCCAGCCGGAAGAATGACAATGCTATCCTGTCCTGATTATAAGAAAAGCGAGACTTCCGCGGAAGTCTCGCTTTGTTCATCAGTATATACCTTTGGGTTGCAACTATCCGTACAGTTCCTTGCTGACGGCTTTTGCCGCATCCAGAAACCGCTGTACTGTGGGTGTCGGCTCTGGGGAATGGAGAATGCCGTAGGGGATGCTGTGTTCCCATTCCACGGGAATGACTTTCAGAAGCGGGTGGACATTGGCCCAGCCGGGGATGGCCAGCAGCACGTCGATGTTCTTGCCCAGGTTGCCGAGAATTTCCCGTGCGTTTTCCGGCGTGTTCTCGAAGGTGCGGGTTATACATGGCCCACGCCGCTGCCTGCCCATACAAAGGTCAGGTCACTAAGTGTACCTATGAAAGAGAAGCCGCGGCGGTCCTTTTTGTTATGCGGGGGTGTTCTGCCGGAGGAAGCGGCGGAGAAACCAGACGGCCATCACGGCGCAGAGCGCTTCGGAGATCAGGGGCGCGAACCAGATAGCCGTGCCGCCTACGGCGAAGGCCAGCAGGAACAGTGCGCCGGACTGGAACGCCAGTCCACGGCCCACGGAGATGCAGATCGCGCCGGTGGGACGCTCCACGGCGGTGAGGAAGCCGCCCATGAGGATGTTGCTGCCCAGCAGCAGGTAGCACAGGCCGTAGCGCCGCAGGGCGTCGGCGGCGGAGGATATCAGCCCCGCCTTTTCATCGCCCAGGAACAGGGAGGCGATCTGAGGGGCGAAGAGCATGACGGCGGCGAAGATCACGGCGGTCATGACGGCCACGGCGGTGAAGCCGTAGCGCAGCAGCTTGCGGCAGCCGCGGTGATCCTCCTTGCCGTAGTGGAAGCTGACCAGCGGCTGACTGCCCTGGGAGATGCCCAGCATGGTGTTGACGATAAGGGTGTTGACGTAGGCGATGATGGTGTAGCTCACCAAGCCGTCGTCCCCAAGGCAGCGGAGGATGACGCGGTTGAAGAGGAAGATCATCACGCCGTTGCACAGCTCCGTCACGCCGTCGGCCAGGCCGATGGGCAGCAGGCGCTTGTAGATGGTCCAGTCCATGCGGAATTTGACGAAGTGGAAGGTATTGTGTCCACGCAGGAAGTGGCGCAGGTAGATGACGCAGGTGAGCAGCTGGGAAAGGCCGGTGGCAAAGGCCGCGCCCCACACGCCCCAGTCCAGAATAAAGATGGCCACATAGTCCAGCACGCAGTTGGTAAGGCAGCCGGTGATGACGGTGAGGATGGCGATGCGGGGGTAGCCGTCGGTCTTGATGAGGACCTCCATGTTGTAGGAGACGATGAAGCAGACGGCGAAGGGGGCGAGGCCCTTGAGATAGTCGATGGTGTACTGGTACGTTACGCCGTCCGCGCCCAGCAGGCGGGCGAAGGGCTCCAAGAACGCGAACACCAGGACGGTGATGGTCAGGCCGATGCAGGTCAGAAGGACGGTGTTCTGGGAGAAAAGGCTGTTGGCCTTCTCGCCCTGGTTTTGGCCCAGGTAGATGGCGATGATGGTGCTGGTGCCCACGGCGAAGATGACGCCGATGGAGAACAGCACGTTGGTGAACGGCACGGCCAGGTTCACGGCGGCCATGGCGTATTCGCCCACGCCGTGGGACACGAACAGGCCGTCCACGATGGAGTACAGGGAAAAGACCATCAGGGACGCCACGGTGGCGGCGACGAAGTGGAGAAACTGGGAGGGGAGACTGCGCTCATTGAGCATTTTGGATAACGTTCCTTTCCTGATATTCTATTTTTCTATTGTAACGAAAAAACGGTGGAAAGTCAAATCTACTTGCCGTTAAGAGCAGGACAGTATATAATCATCTTGATTAGAAAAACTGTGGAGGTATAGCCTATGGAAGCCTATGTGATGGATGCGTTTTCCACCCGCGTGTTCGGCGGCAATCAGGCCGGTGTGGCCCTGCCGGAGCGGGAGCTGCCCGATGCGCTTATGCAGCAGGTGGCGGCGGAGTTCAAGCACTCGGAGACGGCCTTCGTCCGGGTGGAGGGGGACGGCAGCGTGACGCTGCGGTACTTCACCCCGGCGGGGGAGGTGGAGCTGTGCGGCCACGCCACGGTGGCGTCCTTTGCGCTGCTGCGGCAGCTGGGACGCATCGGCGATGGCGACGTGACGGCCCACACCAAGGCGGGGGAGTTGTCGGTGACGGTGCAGGGCGGCACGGTGTGGATGGACATGGCCAAGCCCCGGCTGCTGCGGGAGCTGGGCGAGGGCGAGTGGGCGGCCTTTTACGAGGCGTATGGCCTGACCGCCGCGGACAGGCCGGAGGGGTTGACCCCGGCCATCGTGTCCACGGGACTGGCGGACGTGATGCTGCCGGTGAGGGATCATGACACGCTGATGCGGGCGGTGCAGAATGAGGCGGCGGTGACGGCGCTGTCGAAACAATACGACGTTACCGGCGTGCATATGTTCTGCCTGGGGGACGGCTGTACGGCGTATTGCAGCAACTACGCGCCGCTGTACGACATTCCGGAGGAGTGCGCCACCGGGACGAGCAACGGGGCGCTGACGTATTACCTGTACCTGCGGGGCATCGTGCAGCCGGGGCAGGAGAACGTCTTTTTGCAGGGCGAGCACATGGACCGGCCCTCTGAGATCCGCAGTAGGCTGTATGAGCGGGACGGCGCGGTGAACGTCCGGGTGGGCGGCAGCGCCGTGATGAGTATGCAGTGCGATGTGAAGATCTGATCACAGGAGACCAGGCAGAGGGGAGAACGCGGCGTTCTCCCCTCTTTTCTGCGCTCTGACAACCTGAGGTTGCGCCGTTTTGGGCCGGTGCAACCTCAGGTTGGTGGACGGTGCAGCGCAGGGATGTTATCCTTGAGGAAAAAGGAGGTGTTGGTATGGAGCACACACGCACTTATTCCGCGAAGGGCGTTCTGACCGCGCTGGGCAAGTCCCTGCTGTACCTGCTGTTCTTTTTGGCGGTGCAGCTTTTGGCTGGCATCGTCTATGCCGCCATCGCCGCTGCCGGAGCGTCACTGTCCCCCGGCGGGGTGGATGCGGAGGGCATTTTGGCCGGAACGGAGACGGCGGTGCTGCTGTCCTATCTGCTGACCGCGGCGGCGACAGTGCTGTGGTTTCGGCTGCGGCGCAGGCCATTGGGAGAGGCGGCAGGGCTTCGACGCTGCTCCGGCTGGACGGCGGCCTTCTGCGCGTTCTGCGCGGTGGGCCTTTTCGTGGTGGTACAGCTGGTGCTGGCGCTGCTGCCGGCGGCATGGATGACCGGCTATAACGACCACATGGCGCTCCTGCTGTCCGACGGACTGATCCCGGCGCTGTCCATTGCTGTGGCTGCACCGCTGACGGAGGAGCTGATGTTCCGGGGGGTCATCCAGACCCGGCTGGAGCGGGCCATGCCCGTGTGGGCGGCGGTGGTGGTGCAGGCCGTTCTGTTCGGTGTGACCCACGGGACGCCCATACAGATGGCCTACGCGTTCCTGCTGGGGCTGGCGTTTGGCTTCCTCCGCAGCCGTACCGGCAGCATCCTGCCCGGCTTTGCCGCCCACGCCGCGTTCAACGCGATGAACGACCCGCTGGGGCTTTTCGGCGATGCTGCGGGGAGCTGGTATGCGCTGGCTGCCATGGCGGCGGTGTCCGCCGCGGGCTGCGTGTGCTGCCGCCGCGGGCTGGCGTCGCTGGCGGCTTCAGTTGGACAGGAGGCGCAGGGAACGGATTGCCACGGGCGCGATGCGCCGCGAAGCAAGTACCCTTGGGGTGCGCCCTCGCAATGACACCGCTGCGCGGTGTGGGGCGCGCTCGGTAGGCGTGTGTAGGGGCGGGGTTCTACCCCGCCCGAAACATGGTGCAAAATCGGCGGGCGGGGCAGAGCCCCGCCCCTACACTCTTCAAAAGGCCCTCCCGACAAACGAAAAGAGCAGCGCCGGAGGGCGCTGCTCTTTTATATAGCGTATGGCTTACACGTACCGCTGGGTGGTGACGTCGAACACGCCGCGGGTGGTGATACGCAGGCTGGGGATCACCGGCAGGGCCATGAAGCTCAACGTCATGAACGGGTCGATGCCCTTGGACACGCCCAGCTTGTAGGCCTGCTCCTTGGCGGCCTCCAGGTCGCGGTTCACATTGACCAGCGTGTCGTCGGACATGATGCCGGCGATGTTCAGCCGCAGGTCGCCCAGCACCTGGCCGTTCTCCACCACGGTGATGCCGCCGTGCTCCTGCACGATGTGGTTGGCGGCGAAGGCCATGTCCTCCTCATTCGTGCCCACCACGATGATGTTGTGGCTGTCGTGGCTGATGCTGGTGGCCACCGCGCCCTTCTTCAGCCCGTAGCCCTTGATGTAGCCAAGGCCGATGTGGTGGGTGTTCTTGTGACGCTCGATGACGGCGATCTTCAGGATGTCGTAGTCCACGTCGATGCGGTCGGTGTAGCCGCCGTCGGTGGTGGTGATCTCGCCGTCCACCATGCCGATCACCGCGTGGGGGCGGCTGTCGGTGAAGTCCTCGGCGGACAGGGAGGCCACATGGAACGTATCGTGGGCGCGGCTGACCAGGTAGGGATCGATCTCCGGCAGGGGGAAATCGGCCACCACGCCGTTTTCCACCATGAGGACGCCCCGCTTGTAGACCTTTTCGATGTTGAAGTGCCGGAAATCGTCGATGATGACAAAGTCGGCCAGGTAGCCGGGGGCGATGGCGCCGCGGTTGTTCAGCAGGAAGTACCGGGCGGCGTTGTGGCAGGCGGCCTTGATGGCGGTGATGGGGTCAGCGCCCAGGGCGATGGCCTTTTTCACGATGTAGTCGATGTGGCCCTTTTCCAGCAGGTCGTTGGGGTGCTTGTCGTCGGTGCAGAACATACAGCGTTCCACATATTTGTCGCACAGCAGGGGGGCGAGGGCCTCCAGGTTGCGGGCCGCCGTACCCTCGCGGATCATGATGAACTGGCCGCGCTGGAGCTTGGCGATGGCGTCATCCAGGTCGTGGCACTCGTGGTCGGAGTACACGCCGGCGGCCACGTAGGCGTTCAGGTCGTTGCCCTTCAGATCCGGGGCGTGGCCGTCGATCTTCTTGTGGTGGGCCTGGCTGGCCACGATCTTCTCCACCACCTGGGCGTCGCCGTTGATCGTGCCCACGAAGTTCATCATCTCCGCCAGACCCTGTACCCGGGGGTGGTCGTAGAAGCTGTCGATGGCCCGGTAGTCAAGGTTGGCGCCGGACTCGTCCAGCGGCGTGGCCGGGACGCAGGAGGGCAGCATGAACCGCACGTCCACCGGCAGGTCCTCCGTGGCCTGGAGCATATACTCGATGCCGTCCGTGCCCATGACGTTGGCGATCTCGTGGGGGTCGGTGATGACGGTGGTCGTGCCGTGGGGCAGCACCGCCTTGGCGAACTCCGTGGGGCTGACCAGGGAGCTCTCCAGGTGGATGTGGGCATCCACGAAGCCGGGCAGCACGATCTTGCCGGAAACGTCCACCTCCACGCTGCCGCTGTATTCGCCCATGCCCACGATCAGGCCCTCGGCCACGGCGATGTCGCCCTGACACAGCTCGTTGGAGAACACGTTGACGTAGGTGGCGTTTTTCAGCACCAGGTCGGCCTTTTCGCGGCCGGCGGCCACGGCGATGACCCGCAGTTTTTTGTTCAGCTTGCGGTTGATCTTGCCCGCGTAGCTCTCTTTGACAGCCATATGGCAATTCCTCCCTCATATCGCAAAATCATTAGCTTTGTTAATTTTACATATTACCACAGCTTATCACAAAAGTCCATCCCCCGGCGGTATAAAAAAAGCGTGACCGCAGGGATGCAGTCACGCTTTTCGCTTATGTCTCGGGGGTCACTTCACGCTGCCGTCGGCGTTGAACACCGGCAGGGGGGCGAGGAACTTGATGTCGGTGCGCTGGGCGGCTGCGCCCTCGGCCAGCACGGCGATGCGATCCACCACGATGCCGCCGGCCATGGCAACCAGGGCCTCCATGGCGTGCAGCGAGCCGCCGGTGGAGATCACATCGTCCATCAGGACGATGCGCTTGCCGCGGATCAGCTCCGCGTCGTCACGGCCCAGGTACAGCCGCTGCGTGCCGGCGGTGGTGATGGAGTTATCCTCCACATGGATGGGGTCGGGCATATAGGCCTTCGGACCTTTGCGGGCGATGAAGTATTTCTTCGCGCCGCTCTGGCGGGCCATTTCGTGGATCAGGGGGATGGACTTGGCCTCGGCGGTGAACAGATAGTCGTAGCTGCCCTCGTCCAGCAGACCCAGCATATCCCGGGCGCAGGCGACCGTCAGCTCCGCGTCACCGAAGCAGATGAACGCGCCGATGTAAAGCTCGTCGGTGATCTTGCAGATGGGCAGTTCGCGGTGCAGACCGGCGACGGTGATGGGGTAAACAGGCATGATACAAATCTCCTTTTCGCGGCAGCCGGAGGCCGGAGGCCGCACATAAATAGTGACGCCGCACACAGCGCCACACAAATATTATATAGAAAAACGTGGAAATGTCAACCCACATATCGACAGGGATGTACACGGCGGGGAGGGGAATTTCATGGGGAAAAGCGCGGTGCGGTTTAAAGTGCAAAAGCGACGGTGTTTTCGTATAAATATGCCTTTTGCCGGAGTTTTTTCTTCTGCGGCGTATTTCGCCAAATTGCACAAAAACGGACCGCGAAGTTTTGTGGTTTTGCGAGGAAGAATTGGCTGAATTTCACTTGAGAATTCGGACAAATGGTGTTATCATCGATATTGGTAGCGTATGGGTCGTCTGCGATGAAGCACATCTCATACGACTGCGGAACAATTTATTAGGAGGAATTTAATATGAATGCTTATCTGGCCAGCGTTCTGGAGAGCGTAAAGACCAAGCATGGCAACGAGCCCGAGTTCGTGCAGACCGTCGAGGAAGTCCTGTCCTCTCTGGAGCCCGTCATCGAGAAGCATCCCGAGTATGAGAAGGTCGATCTGCTGGGCCGTATGGTCGAGCCCGAGCGTATGTTCACCTTCCGCGTCGTGTGGTGCGACGATAACGGTCAGTGGCACACCAACCGCGGCTGGCGCTGCCAGTTCAACGGCGCTATCGGCCCCTACAAGGGCGGCCTGCGCTTCCAGAAGAACGTGTATGAGGGCATCATCAAGTTCCTGGGCTTTGAGCAGACCTTCAAGAACAGCCTGACCGGCCTGCCCATCGGCGGCGCCAAGGGCGGTTCCGACTTCGATCCCGCCGGCAAGTCCGACGCCGAGGTCATGCGTTTCTGCCAGAGCTTCATGACCGCTCTGTATCGCTACATCGGGCCCGACATCGACGTTCCCGCCGGTGACATGGGCGTGGGTGGCCGCGAGATCGGCTATCTGTATGGCCAGTACCGCCGCCTGAAGGGCGTGTGGGAGAACGGCGTTCTGACCGGCAAGGGCCTGAGCTACGGCGGTTCTCTGATCCGTCCCGAGGCCACCGGCTACGGCGCTATGTACTATCTGCAGGAAGTGCTGAAGCACGAGAACGACACCATCGAGGGCAAGCGCATCGCTATCTCCGGCTACGGCAACGTGGGCTGGGGCATCATGAAGAAGGCCGCTCAGCTGGGCGCTAAGGTCACCTATTTCGCCGGTCCTGACGGTTACGTTCACGATCCCGACGGCGTTATCACCGACGAGAAGCTGAACTTCATCCTGGAGATGCGCGCTAAGGATCCTATGCACTGCAAGCCCTATGCCGACAAGTTCGGCTGCGAGTTCGTCGCCGGCGAGAAGTGCTGGGGCGTCAAGGATGTTGACGTGTATATGCCCGCCGCTATGCAGAACGACGTCAAGATGGAGTCCGCTGAGAAGATCGCTGCTTCCGGCGTGAAGTACTACATCGAGGTCGCCAATATGCCCACCACCAACGACGCGCTGAACTTCCTGCGTGCACAGAAGGGCATCATCGTTGCTCCCTCCAAGGCTGTTAACGCCGGCGGCGTGGGCGTCTCCGCTCTGGAGATGGCTCAGAACTCCGAGCGTCTGGTCTGGACCGCTGAGGAAGTCGACCATCAGCTGCACAAGATGATGGAGAACATCCACAAGGTCTCCGCCGAGGCTGCTGCCGAGTACGGCCTGGGTTACGATCTGGTGGCTGGCGCTAACATCGCCGGCTTCAAGAAGGTCGCTGAGGCTATGATGGAGCAGGGCTGCTTCTAAGCCGAAATTCTCCTTATCAAATAGGAAAGGACCGCCTGCGGGCGGTCCTTTCATGCTGTCGAAAAGCCTTTGGCTCTTTCGACAGCATAAAATAATGTCGTTATTTTTGTGCCGCCTTGCGGCACGAAAATAGTCGCTTCGCTCCACGCACGCCTTGCAAGGCAAGGCTTTGCGCGACATTTAATCCAATTCGAGGCGGGCTTTGCCCCCTCGAGCTCCCCCAGTGTAAATGAACTGCTGATCGCATAGAAGTAGGTTTATCGACAAGCCGAAAAAAGGACCGCCTGCGGGCGGTCCTTTTTTCGCCATTTCGCCTAAAACCGCCGGATATTTTTGTTACACCTGCCGAAATGTGAAAAATTTCCCTTTCGGCACTTGCAGTACCGAAAATGGGGTGCTATACTCAATTTACAAGTGCAGAACGGCATCGAAGCGCCCATGGGCGCTTGATCCTTTGTTCCACAAAGGATAGGTGTGTTGTTTCTGCCAAAAAATTTTGTAAAGGGGCATGAGAACATGAACAATCGCAGACAAACCAAACGCGCGCTGCTGACCAGTGTGATGGCATTGGTCATGTGTGTGGTCATGCTGGTGGGTACTACGTTCGCGTGGTTCACCGACACGGCCAGCACAAATGTCAACAAGATCCAGGCGGGTAATCTGGACGTGGAGTTGTACGTTGGCAACGCCGCCGACGTTGCATCGGTGACAGAGTGGAAGAAACTGGATAACAACAGTGAGCCGCTGAGCTTCCTGCAGAAACAGGCAGATGGCACGGTTGTGGGGAACGCCAATATCCTGTGGGAGCCGGGCGGAACGTACAACCTGCCCGCGCTGAAGATCGTCAACGAGGGCAATCTGGCGCTGAAGTATAAGATCCAGATCAATGGCATCGGTGGTGACGATGATCTGAACGAGGTTATCGACTGGACGATGACAATGGACGACAGCACCACGGCTCTTGGTACGGAGCATCATCTGGCTGCCAAGGTTGGCGACACTGTGGATGAGGATGTCCTGACGATTTCTGGACGTATGCAGGAGACCGCCGGCAACACCTACATGGGCAAGGAAATCACGAACGTTTCCATCAAGGTGGTTGCCACGCAGGATGCTGTGGAGTACGACAGCAACGGTAACGACTACGATGCTCTGGCGAACGGTGATCCTGACCACACTGTCGAATGGAACGGCATTTCCCTGACGGGCACGGCGGCCGTCCCTGCTGCCGGAACGAGTGCTACCGTCACCGCTGGCCGCGTTTCTGTGACTGTTCCTGATACAGCTGTTGAAAATGGCCGTACCGAAGATCTGGAGCTGAACATCAAGGAGATCGAGACAAGCAACCTTCCGCAGACTGAGGACAAAATCGCTCTGGCCTACAATATAACGCTGGAGGGCGTGGACAGCAGCACGAACACTACGGAGATGACCGTCACCATTAAGGACCTGCCCAAAGGCCTGAATAACGTTTGCGTTTACTGGAATAACGACAATACGCTGACGTATATGAACACGACCTATGATGCCGAGAACGGGACTGCGACCTTCAAGACAACGCACTTCTCCGAGTACGTGCTGGCGTATGACGGCCCGGTCAAGGTCACGAAGATGGAAGAATTGGCGACAAGAGAAAAAAGTTGGTATCGCGGTGTTTGCCCCGGCGAGTACAAGCTGATGAACGACATCACCGTGGACAGGATTTTGATCTTCGATAACGGCGTTGACATCGACCTGAACGGCCATACCCTGACCTTCACCTCCAGCTACTGGTCTGAGTACAGCAGTGTTTCCGAGACCAACGTGAAGATCCACAACGGCAAGATCGTGATCGATAATGAAATCGCCTATATCTGGAATGCGAGTAAAAACACGGTCAACCTGGACTTTACCGATACCATCATTGATGCGACCAACGCCAGCGCCGCGTTCAGAACCCAGCCCTGCCGTGAGGAGCATTGGCTGAATATCACCGGCGGTGAGTTTACCATCAGCGGCAAGTTCCTCAGTGCTGACCCGACCTACAGTGCAAGTGCTGAAACACCCTCCAAGTCCAACATCACGGTAAAGGGCGCGAAGGTTACGGCGAAAAATTCCAGCGCTGTTTCCCTCTACGCGGCCTATGGCAACGATGTTATTGTTGCTAACTTTGAGGACTGCAGCTTCGACTGCTCCAGCAACTCCAACTGTCCTATTTACATCAGTATCAATGCGGAGAAAAACAACAGCGTTGCTCTGACGATGACCAACTGCTCTCTGCTGGCGAAGAAAGCCACTGCGTTGACGGATTACATCTTCAAAGCAAATGCGGAGGGCGTTACGCTTACGCTGAACAACTGCACCGGCAATAATGGTGCTGCGTTGGCTAAGTAAGTCAATTCTGTCGAATTTTAAAATTGTGTACCCCTTTCGGTGCGGATATGCTCTGCCGCGCCGGACATAAAAAAGGACCGCCTGCGGGCGGTCCTTTTTGCGCTATTATGCGGGGCGTCAGTCTATATAGGCTGTCAGTCCATGTGAGGGCGCTCGTCACCCAGGAAGAACGCCGCCACCGTGCCCGGCCCGGCGTGTGAGCCGATGATCGTGCCGATGTCGCACAGGCGGATCTTGCCTTTCAGATGGGGGAAACGGTCCTCGATGGCGGCGATGGTCATCTGCGCGTCCGCCAGGCAATCGGAATGGCAGACGAAGCACTTGCCGTCGTAGTCCCTGCCGCCCTGGGCGTGCTGTTCCATGGTATCCACCGTGGTCTCCACGGCCTTCTTCTTGCCGCGGACCTTGCTGTACGCCTTGATCGAGCCGGTGTCGTCCAGCCGCATGATGGGGCAGATGTTCAGCACCGTGGCCACGGTGGCGGCCGCGCCGGACACCCGGCCTGTGCGGCGGAACTGGGTCATGTCGCTGGAGAAGAACTGGTGGTGGACCTTGTTGCGGTTGTCCAGCACCCACTGGGCCACCTTGTCCAGGGACTTACCCGCGTCACGCAGGTCGGCGGCGTAGTCCACCAGCAGGCCGTAGCCGGAGGAGGAGCAGAGGGAGTCGATGACCGTCAGCTTGCGGTCGGGGTACTTCCGGCGCAGCTCCTCGGCGGCCAGGAAGGCGTTGTGGACCGAGCCGGATTGGCCGGAGGTAAAGGCGATGTGCAGCACGTCGCCCTTCTGCAGCAGGTTCTCGAAGAAGTCCATGTAGGCGGCCACGTTGATCTGGCTGGTCTGGGGCAGCTTGCCCTGACGGATGAAGCCGTAGAACCGGGGCAGCGCCGCCGGGTCGCGGCCCATGTCGTCGTCGTACTCCGTGCCGTCCACCACGTAGGTGTAGAACAGGACGGGGATATGGCGGCTTTCCATATAGGCGTAGGGCAGGTCCACGGTGGAGCAGCAGCTGAGAATGAATTGATTTTCCATAGTATCCTCCATCTAATGCACAATACAATAAACAGATGTACCGAGTATTATAACGGACGGACGGTTTTTGTCAATATGCGGTTTTCCCGGATTGCAAAAAGGTGTCCGGTAAGGTATAATTAGCTGCTGAAATAAGAAACGGGAGGGGTTTCCCTTATGATACTGCTGCTGAAAAAAGAGACGCCGGAGGCCGCCATCCGGCAGCTGCTGGCCCAGCTGGCCGCCCAGAATGTGAAGGGCGGCTGCGTGGCCGGGGAGGACGCTATCCTGCTGCCGCTGGTGGGGGAGACGTGGCGGATCGACCCGGCGGTGCTGGCGGCGCTGCCCTATGTGAAGGAGGCACACCGGCTGACGCCGGCCTACCGGCTGGCGTCCCGGGCGTCCCACCCGGAGGACACGGTGGTGCAGGTGGGGGAGGCCCGCGTCGGCGGGGAGTTCTGCCTGATGGCAGGGCCGTGCGCCGTGGAGAGCGCGCCGCAGATCGCCGCCGTGGCCCGGGCGGTGAAGGACAGCGGCGCATCGCTGCTGCGGGGCGGCGCGTTCAAGCCCCGCACCTCGCCGTACAGCTTTCAGGGGCTGGGCGAAGCGGGCGTGGAGCTGCTGGTGCGGGCAGGCCGGGAGACGGGACTGCCCACGGTGACGGAGATCACCGATCCGGCCCAGCTGGAGCTGCTGCGGGATGTGGACGTATTGCAGGTGGGCGCGCGGAATATGCAGAACTACGCGCTGCTGCGGGCGCTGGGCCAGTGCGGCAAGCCGGTGCTGCTGAAGCGTGGCGTGTCCGCCGCGCTGGAGGAGTTCCTGCTGGCGGCGGAGTATATCCTGTCCGCCGGCAACGGGCAGGTCATCCTGTGCGAGCGGGGCATCCGCACGGGGCTGTCCGGCGGGCGGGCATCGCTGGACGTGTCGTCTATCCCGGCGCTGAAACGGCTGACGCATCTGCCGGTGATCGTAGATCCCAGCCATGCGGCGGGACGGGCCGATCTGGTGCAGCCGCTGGCGCTGGCGGCGGTGGCCGCCGGGGCGGACGGACTGCTGGTGGAGGTCCATGACAGGCCCGCCTGCGCGCTGTCCGACGGGGCGCAGTCGCTGACCTGCGGCCAGTTCGCACAGCTGGCGGAGAGAGCCCGCGCCGTCCGTGGGGCGCTGAAGTGAACAAAAAAAGCCGCCTGCGGGCGGCTTTTTTGCTGTCGTATATCACTTCTTGCGTACGGGGTAGCATACCTCAGTGACGAATTCCTCCGGGTTTTGCGTCTCGTGGGGGCTGACGTGGTAGATGTCGAACATCGGGCCGGCATACTCGTAGCCATTGCCGTCGATCCAGGCGGTGAGGGCGGCCACCACGTCGTTGATCTGCTCGTAGCCGCCCTTGAAGGTGCAGCCGGCGTAGGTGACGGCGGGCAGGGTGCGGAACTGGACGTGCGCGGTGTCCCGGTAGCGGCCCTTGACGGTCTTCTGCGCCTCCACCTCCACATCATGCTCCTTGTACTCACCGTCCAGGAACGTCACGCTGCAGTAGCAGGGGTCGGACGGGATCAGGTCCATATCGTCTGTCTCCCGGCACAGCACCTGCCAGACCATGCCCTCGTCCTCGTGGCGGGGGATGGTCATGCGGCAGCAAGCGGCGTAGCGTTCCGGCAGTGTTCTGATGGTCACATTGTATTCCATAGCGTCTTCCTTTCTCAGCCGTTTCCGGGCTGTGTCCAGAAGGCGCATCCGCTGGCTGAGCTGCTCCTGCTGTTGGGACAGCTCGCCCTCCAGGGCGTCGAGATACCGCTCCAGGGCCTGCTTGTCGTCGTAGACGGCCAGCACCGCCCCGACCTCGCTGAGCCGGAAGCCCATGTCCCGCAGCGCCGTGATGCGGCAGACCACGGGGAGCTGATCCTCCCGGTAATAGCGGTAGTCGGTGAAGCGGTCCGTCTCGGCGGGCTTTAGCAGGCCGATCTCGTCGTAGTAGCGCAGCATACGGATGCTCACTCTGGACAGTTTTGAAAAATCTCCGATCTTCAGCATGGCGTTCCCTCCGTGCCTGTATTTCTTGCGCACATCCGTATGATAGACCCTGACATCCTGTGAGAGTCAATAGGGGAAATTCAAAATGTTCTTTTCCAGGGGCAGTAGAGCAGATAGCCCACCAGTCCGCCGGCGGTGTTGCAGATGAGATCCGTGATGTCGGCGGTGCGGGCGGTGGGCAGCAGGGGCTGCAGCAGCTCGATGGACAGACTCAGCAGGAACGCAGCGCCCACGGCCCGGAAAAGGCCGTTCCTGCGCCGCACCAGCGGCCAGAGAAAGCCGAAGGGGATGGTCATCAGCACATTGAGCAGCAGCTGCCGCACCGCGTTCCCGTAGCCCAGCCGCAGGTCGCGGAATGGCTCTAACACCATGGGCTGGTAGGGGTGGTGTATGCCCAGCATGGACAGCACCGGCAGCACCGTGACCCGCAGCACGCCGACCATATAGAGGTAGAACACCGCATTGACCGCCATGCGCCGCCGGCCCTGTCTGCGCCAGCGGGGCAGCAGCAGAAGGAACAGTGCCGCCAGCACCGCTGTGTCCGGCAGGTATTGGGTTATATTCCGGGTGAACGGCAGCATGGGCGTGTCTCCTCTCCGTCAGTATACAGTATGCCTTATTATGCCCGCCGGGCGGCGGAAAGTCAATATACCATCGATTGACAAGGTCTGCCCTTGTCAATCGATGGTAGGGGGACAGAATTAAAAAAACCAAAATAATTTGCGGTGGGCGTATTTTCAAAGACCGGATAAGGTGGTACAATACAGCTACATATATAATAAGCAGGAGGTATCCTTATGAAGAAAACGGTGCTGCGTGAGTACGCCCGTCTTATCGCCCGCTGCGGCGTGAACGTGCAGAAGGGGCAGGAGGTGTTTATCGCCGCGGATCTGGACCAGCCGGAATTCGTGGCCATGCTGGTGGACGAGTGCTACAAGTGCAAGGCCAAGAAGGTGGTGGTGGACTGGGCCTATCAGCCCCTGCAGAAGCTCCACGTCCGTCACCGCAGCCTGAGCACCCTGTCCAAGCTGGATAACTACGAGCTGGCCCGGTGGCAGCACTATGTGGACACCATCCCCTGCCGCATTTACCTGCTCAGTGACGACCCGGACGGGCTGAAGGGCATCAACCAGGAGAAGCTGGCCAAGAGCCAGCAGGCGCTGTTCCCCATCATCAAGCCTTTCCGCGATCAGATCGAGAACAAGTATCAGTGGTGCATCGCCGCCGTGCCCGGCGAGGCCTGGGCCAAGAAGCTGTTCCCCCAGCTGCGTAAGTCCCAGGCGGTGGAGAAGCTGTGGGAGGCCATTCTCTCTACCTCCCGTGCGCTGGAGGGCGACCCGGTGGCCAACTGGGAGGCCCACAACAAGGATCTGCACAGCCGCTGCGACTATCTGAACAGCCTGCACATCCGCTCCCTGCACTATACCGCCGGCAACGGCACGGACTTCACCGTGGGCATGATCCCGGAGGCCCATTTCTGCGGCGGCAGCGAGAAGAGCTTGCAGGGCATCGTCTTCAACCCCAACATCCCCTCGGAGGAGTGCTTTATCTCCCCCATGCGGGGTCAGGCGGAGGGCATCGTTTACGCCACCAAGCCCCTGAGCTATCAGGGCCAGCTCATCGACAAGTTCTGGATCAGATTTCACGAGGGCAAGGCGGTGGAGTGGCACGCCGAGCAGAACCACGACCTGCTGACCAAGCTCATCCAGATGGACGAGGGCAGCGCGTATCTGGGCGAATGCGCCCTGGTGCCGTATGACTCTCCCATCTGCCAGTCCGGGCTGCTGTTCTACAATACGCTGTTCGATGAAAACGCCGCCTGCCATCTGGCGCTGGGCATGGGTTTTGCCGACACCATCAACGACTTCGAGAGCAAGACACTGGAGAAGTGCCGCGCCATGGGCATCAATGACTCCATGGTCCACGAGGACTTCATGATCGGCTGCGCCGATATGCACATCGACGCCGTGTGCGAGGACGGACGGACCGTACCCATCTTCCGTGACGGGAATTGGGCGTTCTGAAATAAGAGGTAAAATATCCCCCGGCCTGCGGCCGGGGGATATTTGCTGCTTTGCGGCGCATATACTCTCCCAAACGGAAAGGGAGGAATGACTATGGCACAGCTTGATCCGGTGGGGTGGTTTCGCAGCGCACACCCGGAGCAGGGCAGCCTGCGGGTGCAGGTGTCCTCGGGCCGGGGCTTGTTTCCCGTCCCCGGCGCGGAGGTGGAGGTATACCGGGATTTCGGCCAGGTGCGGGAGACGTTTTACACCGGCGTGACGGATAATTCCGGCATTGCGGAGGGCATCCTGCTGCCGGCGCTGCCGGCGGCCTGGGGACGCTCCGCCGACACGGCGGGCATCAGCGGCACGGCCTACAGCGTGGCGGTGTGCCATCCGCAGTACGGACAGCGGGAGCAGGAGCAGGTGCTGGTGTTCCCCCGGGTGGAGAGCCTGCTGTCCGTGTCTTTGACGCCCACGGGGCAGGAGGCGTAGCCATGCCGTATCCTGTCGTGCCGGAGTATATCACCGTCCATTTGGGTGCGCCGGACGCCCAGGCGGAGAACGTGACGCTGTCGTTTCCGGACTACATCAAGAACGTGGCGGCCAGTGAGCTGTACCCCACCTGGAACGAGAACGCCCTGCGGGCCAACATACTGGCCCAGATCTCCGTGGCGCTGAACCGGGTCTATACCGAGTTCTACCGCAGCCGGGGCTACGATTTCGACATTACCAACAACACCCAGTATGACCAGGCGTTTGTCCCGGGGTGGGCTACCTTTGAGAACATCAACGCTATTGTGGACGACATCTTCAACAACTACATCGTCCGCCGGGGGAACATCGAGCCGCTGTACGCCCAGTTCTGCGACGGCGTGCGTACCCAGTGCCGCGGATTGTCCCAGTGGGGCAGCGAGGAGCTGGGGCAGCAGGGGAGAACGCCCTATGAGATCCTGCAATACTACTACGGCCCGGACATTGACCTGGTCTACAACGCGCCGGTGGGGGACAGCACGCCGTCCTACCCCGGCCGGCCGCTGAGCCGGGGCAGCACCGGGGAGGATGTGCGGACGCTCCAGCGCCAGCTGCTGCGTATCCGCAAGAACTATCCCGCCATCCCCCATATCCCGGACACCAGCGGCATTTACGACGTGCCCACGGAGGAGGCGGTGCGGGCCTTCCAGCGTATTTTTAATCTGGAGCAGGACGGCGTGGTGGGGAAGTCCACATGGTATCGGATCAAGGCCATCTACAACGGCGTAAAAAGCCTGTCGGAGGTCAGCAGCGAGGGATTGACGCTGTCCGAGGCCCAGCGCCAGTTCCCGGAGGTGCTGCGGCTGGGCGACAGCGGCATCGACGTGCAGACGGTGCGGTTCTATCTGGCGTTTCTGGGGTTCTTTCTGCCGGAGCTGCCCTATATCCGCATCACGGACCAGTTCGACGAGGAGCTGCGGGACGCGGTGTACGCCTTCCAGCAGGTCTACGGCCTGACGGTGGACGGCGTGGTGGGGCGCAATACCTGGAACGCCCTGCAGAACGTGTATGAGCAGACGCTGTACCAGCTGCCGGAGAACTATCAGGAGTTCGCCCGGGAGGTGTTTCCGGGGCGGTTTCTGGTGGAGGGCGACACAGGCCCGGAGGTGACGCTGCTGCAGACCCGGCTGAACCAGCTGGCCGGGCAGGACAGCGCCATCCCTGCCGTCACGGTGGACGGGGTATTCGGCCCGGCCACCGCCCGGGCCGTCCGGGCGGTGCAGAGTCGGTTAGGGTACAGCACCACCGGGGCGGTAGGCCCGGTGCTGTGGTCGTACATCATCACGCAGGGGTCGGGGTATGGGATATTTTGAGGGAGGGCGAGGGGGGTTTCGAAGTGTGTAGGGGAGGGGCTCTGCCCCTCCCGCCGGTTTTGCACAATGTTTCGGGCGGGGTAGAACCCCGCCCCTACACTGTCATTGCGAGGAGCGAAGCAACGTGGCAATCCGTTCCCCGCGCCCGCAGGCGGGGCGATGCTCTGATTATTCGCCATTTCGCCTAAAATCGCCGGTCATTTTTGGTTGACCTGCCGAAATGTGAAAAATTTTCCTGTGGGCGCTTGCAGTTCCGGAAACGGGGTGCTATACTCAAAATACAAATGCAGACCGACATAGAAACCCCTATAGGGGTTTCATTCTTTGCTTTCGCAAAGAATAGCTATGCTGGCTGTAAATTTTTAACAGAAGGGGTACACAGACATGAACAATCGCAAAGCAACCAAACGGGCGCTGCTGACCAGTGTCATGGCGCTGGTCATGTGCGTGGTCATGCTGGTGGGCACTACGTTCGCGTGGTTCACTGACACCGCCACTGCCAACGTCAACACCATCAAGGCAGGTAATCTGAACGTGGAGCTGCTGGACGAGAAAGGCAAGTCCGTGGAAGGCCAGACGCTGGACTTCCTGCAGATGGATGAGAATGGCGAAGTTAAGTCGAACGCTAATATCCTCTGGGAGCCGGGTGCTACATACCAGCTGCCTGCGCTGACAATCAAGAACGCGGGCAATCTGGCGCTGAAGTACAAGATCGCTGTTTCCGGGGCGAAGGATGCCGACGGTGATGATAAGCTGGACAGCCTGAAGCTGCTGGACGTGCTGGAGTGGACCTATGAGGCGGGCGGTAAGGCCTATGCGCTGGAAAGCGACAAGAGCCTGGGCGTCGGCGAGACGAATACGCTGGTCATCAAGGCCACGATGGACAAGAATGCCAACAACGACTATCAGAACATGGCCATTAACGGCATCGCCATCACCGTCTACGCCACGCAGGACACCGTGGAGTACGACAGCAACGGCAATACTTATGATAAGGACGCTGCTTATCCCACCTATCCCGCCGGTATGACCAAGGATAGCTTTAGCGCGGGTGAGAAGGCTGTGGACAGCAACGGCAATTTCTATAACTCTTTCAAGGATGCTATGGAAAACGTGGCGGACAACGGTACGCTGTACTTCAAGGAAGATGAAGTGGTGGACTTCCCCACGCACCTGAATGTGACGAAGAATGTGACCATTTACGGCAATGGCGCTGACTTCTCCGGCAAGGATATTTCCATCGGCACTTACAAAGTTCCGGACAATAAGGAAACCACTATCAACATCTACAACGCCAAAAACCTGGTGGTTTGGGGGCAGCCGACGACTAATCTTTCGGCCGACTGCACTTGGAACGTCAATTTCTACAACTGCACCAACGACAACTATAACTTCCTCATGTACCGCGGCGGCGAAACGGCCACAGCTAAGATCAATCTGACGCTGGAGAACTGCAGTGCCAACGGCTTTGCTGATTCTATCGTCCACACCACCGCGGATGGTACGATCACCATCAAGAACTGCACATTCAGCAACAACTGTGCTCCGGTGAACGTCGCTCACAAGCAGTCCGACACGATGACCGTGACTGTTGAAAACAGCAAGTTCATCAACTGCGGCAAGATCGACACCGCCAACGACTACTTCGCTCCCGCTCGTTTCGTGAACAACAGCACAACGGGTACGCTGACGGTCAACCTGAGCAACAACACCTTTACCGGGACGATCGGCACGAACGGCGACATCCTGCTGGGCGACTACAGAACCGGCAAGGAGTCCCATGATCTTACCGCGACTATCACTACCACAAATCCCGTTATGGTGAAGTCCTCTGCCGATGCGGCTTACAGCTACAGCGGCGGCACGATCACCCTCAACTGACCCCTTTTCTCCCGCCGCCTTACCAGCGGCAGGAAATGCCCCTTCCGCTGCGGCCATGCTCAGCCGCACGGACAAAAAAAGAACCGCCCCCGGGCGGTTCTTTTTTGCCCTCCATCATTCTTTTTTTCCCTTCATTCACCTTTCCAGTTTTGCCCAAAAAGCCGCAAGTTCTGCACCGCATCTTGACGAATTATTAACGCCCGGCTATAATCAAAAAACAACCTGCCAATATGGAGGGGGAACAGAACATGAAGCTACTCGCATTTTACGACCAGTGCGGCGGCAGCTACGAGGACGCCGTCGCCCGTTTCCGGGGGGAGGAGCGCGTGCTGAAATTCCTGCGTATGCTCCCCGCCGATGAAAGCCTGACCGAGCTTACCGCCGCCATGACGCGGGAGGACGCTCACACGGCGTTCCGCGCGGCCCACACCATCAAGGGCATTGCCCTGAACCTGGGATTGGACCGGCTGGCGTCCAGCGCCTCCACGCTGACAGAGGCCCTCCGGGGCAAGGAGGCCGTGCCGCCGGAAGCGCCGGAGCTGTGCAAAGAGGTGGAGCGCGACTGCGCCGTTGTGCTGGACGGCATTTCCCAGCTGGAAGCGTAAAAAAAGAAGCACCTGCGGGCCTCTTCCGTAGGTACACTTAGTGACCTGACCTTTGTATGGGCAGGCAGCGGCGTGAGCCGCTGCCTGCCTGTTCTTTTTGCCTTGATTTTCTGCGCTGTCATCTGCTGCACGATCATTTCCGGAGAGGGAATGAAGCGGACTTTTTCTGTTTTCGGGCCAAGGACCTGAAAATGAGGGAATATGCAAGTGCGGCGACACTTGCTCTTCTTCGGATATTCGTATATAATGTGTCATAAGGGACAGCACCGTGATCCCGGCAGGACAAGCCCCTGACGGATACCTCTCCATATTTCAGCATCCGCAAAAAGGAAGTGAACGATATGGTCTGCGACGAAAGCTACTACCGCCAATATCTCAGCGGCGATGACGAAGGGCTGAATGCCCTGATGGGAAAATACGGCGATCCCCTGACGCTGTATATTGACGGCTATCTGCATGACGTGCACGAGGCTGAAGAATTGATGCTCGATGTCTTTGCCTATCTGTTCACGAAAAGACCGAAGATCCGGGACGGCGGCTTCAAGGCATACCTCTACAAGGCGGCGCGGCACATGGCGCTGCGGCGCAAAAGCGGGCGGAGGTTTATGCTCAGTCTGGATGAACTGGAGGATCAGCCGGACGGTCGGCTGCTGGCGGAGGATGTCATACGGACGGCGGAGCGCAACCGCGTTCTGCATTTCTGCATGGGCGAGATGAACCCGGACTACCGGGAAGTCCTCTATCTCACCTATTTTGAGGACATGAGCTACGCGCAGGCGGCGGAGGTCACGGGAAAGACGGTAAAACAGATCACCAATCTGGTGTATCGGGGAAAAGAGAGCCTGCGTAAGCTGCTGGAACGGGAGGGGATCACAAATGCTGAGCCATGAGGAGCGTGTCGCAGAGACGAAGCGGCGCATCGCCGCACGGCAGCGGGAACAGAAGCTGCGGCGCAATATGATCGCCATGGTGTCCGCCGCGGCAGCGTGCCTTGCGCTGATCGTGGGCGCGTCATTCACCGTGCCCGGCATTGCCGCAAAAATCCAGACCGGCGGCTACACCGGCTTTGAAACGGCGGCGAGCATCTTTCAAAGCTGCGCCGCTTTGGGATACATCGTCATCGGACTTCTGGCATTTCTTCTCGGCGTGTGCGTGACCATTCTGTGCTTCCGGCTGCGGCAGATGAACCGGGAGGACGCGCGGGATCAGGAAAGCGAGGGGCGGCATGGAGCTGATTGAGAACCTGCTGCAATTACTGGTCACGTTCTTTGGCGCGCTGTTTTCGGGCATCGCCTACCGGAAAAGCGGGCGGCAGGCGTGCTTCCTGCTGCTCTGCTTCTACGGTTGCTTTGCCCTGGGAGCACTGTACTGGACGCTGTATCTGCTGCTGTTCGACACCACACCGCGTGTCTTTTATGTATCGGAATTCGGCTGGGTATCCAGCGTGATCTTCCTGCGAATCCTGCAGGCAACGCTGACAGAAAAGGAAGAACGCACTCTCCGCTGTCGGGCGGCGTGGCTCGCACTCTTTGTCGGCGTGCCGCTGATGGTATTCTACTGCACCTTCGGGGACATTCTCTCCAACCTGATCTGGTGCGGCATGATGATCTGGCTCTCCTTCTGCGCTATCCGTGGGCTGGCCTACGCAGACCGGCAGACGGGAGCGGCGCGGAATATGCGATGGTTTCACATCGGGATACTGTGCTTTGTCGGTTCGGAGTATCTGCTCTGGACGGTGGGCTGTTTCTGGCCGGATACCTCTTTGGCGAGTCCCGTCTTCTGGTGCGATCTGCTGCTGACGCTGACCATATTGGGGCTGCTGCCCGCCACGAGAAAGGCGGTGGACGCATGACCTATATCGAAAACATCTTCCTGTGTATGGTGTCCCCGCTGCTGGTGGCCGCGCTGTGTATGGGCAGACGGCAGCTCCGCCTTTTCCTGTTCGGCATCGCCGGGATGGGCGTGTGTCTGCTCTCGGCGTACATCAACACATTCCTTGCGGCGGTGTGCGGGGCGGACGCCCTTGCCGCCACGGTGGAGATCGCGCCGGTGGTGGAGGAAGTGATGAAGCTGCTGCCGCTGGCGTTCTATCTTCTCGTGTTTGAGCCGGAGAGCGGGAAGATCAAGCCCGCCGCCGTTACGGTGGCACTGGCCTTCGCCACCTTTGAAAACGTGTGCTATCTCATCCAGAACGGCGCGGACCGGTTCTCCTTCATCTTCTTCCGGGGCTTCGGGACAGGCGCGATGCACGTCCTCTGCGGCCTGATCGTTGGCGGAGGGCTGACGTATGCGTGGCAGCGGACGTGGCTGAAGATCGCGGGGATCTGCGGGCTGCTGGGCGCGGCCATCACCCTCCACGCTATCTATAACCTGCTCATTGCCTACGGCGGCACGGCGCAGTACATCGCCTACGCCCTGCCGGCGCTGCTGGTGGCGGCGGGAAAGCTGTCCGTATTCCACTTAGGACGGAGAGAATAACCGAGCATACCCTCGTTGAGAGCTGCTTTTGGCGGCTCTCAAATTTTTTTGGAAAATTTTGCGCTTGGGGTGAGAGTTTTTTCGATTTTATGTACCTATATCAGTGAAAGGCATTTTAAGCCGCACTTTCAGACAAACCGGAAAGGAGGTTTAAACAATATGTTCGATACCGCAAGACGGGTCGAGATCGTCAAAAAGCGGGTGCGTGAAACCACTCGCCGAAGGCAGAAGCGCGGCATCTGTGGATTGAGCGCTATGTGTATGCTGCTGGCGGCGCTGATGCAGACGGCCGGCATGGTCATCGGACAGGGACAGACAGCCGCATGGGGCGTGTTCGGCGCAATGCTGCTGCGGGAGGACGCGGGCGGCTATGTGCTCGTCGGTGTAGCGGCATTTGCGGCGGCCACTGTATTGACCGTTATTTGCATACGGCTGCATGAGCATGAAAAAAGAAAGGAAAGCGGTAAAAAAACCAAGGAGGAAGATGCACCGTGAAAAAGATACTGTCTCTCTTATTGACCCTTTGCCTGCTGCTCGGCGCACTGCCCACGCAGGCGCTGGCTTTTGCAGGTGACATTTGGCCGGCCGGCGAAACCGTACAAACGGTCACGCTGGATGACGGCTCGCTTTCCCTGCAAAACGAGTACATCCATGTGACGCTGCGCAAGCTGTGGGGAACGTATGCCTATTTCACGGTCGTTCCCGCGGCGAAGACCGATGAGGAAGACCTGTTTGTCAGCCAGACGCCGTATTGCAACTTCATCACCTACGGCGACTACGGTAAGAAACAGACCGAGGGCGTGGTGTTGACTCCGGAAAAGGAGGAATTTGTGACGGGGACGCCCAACGACCCCAGCGCGAAGGCCATCAAGGTGGAGTATTCTCTGCTGACGGCCATCAGTCTGGTCACCGCAAAGGCGACCGTTTACTATGAGCTTGTGCAGCTCAAGGAGAACGGGGCATCGTCGAATGACACCTGGGGCGTGCTGGCGTCGGTGGGTACGATCCGCATCGACGAAGACAGCCTGCCGAAAGACTGGAATCGCGATTTTGCGTTTACATGGGGGTATTCTCTCGGATGCTTTACCGCCATGGGCCATGTGTCCAATCTGGAAAAGCGGGGCGGGCCTGCCATCAAAATGAGCCAGACCACTGTGCCGCAGGTGGAGGAGGGAGAGCCTCTTACAACCAGCACCGAAAGCTCGGTATTCACTGCATCCGTGGAGGATCTGAGCACAAAGACCGTTCCCAAGGGGTATTCCGAGTGGGGCGATGTGGATGGCGTTTACATCACCGAGGTCTATACGGACGGCTACCCCTGGGCCAATCCATTTGTAGGGTTGTCGGATTACTATGAGAAGGAGATCACCTCCTCCGGCAGCAATAAGCCGATCCGCGTCGCTCTGGCGCAGACGGTCAGCGTGCGGCCGGGCGACGAGCCGCTGGATACCTGGGTGCAATGCGAAAGCTATTCCGGCTTCACATTTGATGAGACAGATGGTTCGGAAGAATTCTCCCATTTCCTTTGGGGCTTCCATGACCTGACATCGGGCACGGAGAGCGTTCCCTCCGAGCCGGATGCAGTCGATCCCGCCATCTACGCCAAGCGGCTGGCGGCGTTTGCCAACGGCAGCGGCGGCGTGACCGTGGAGTCTGTGACAGACGACGCGGCGCTAGCTGCGTTGAAACAGCAGTACGGCGAGCCTGTTGCCCTCATCAACGGCGATTATGAGAGCAAAAATGGTACAGACTTTACCTTTACCGGCGGCGCGGCGCTGCTCTCTCCCTCTGTCACGGCGACCTGGGGCGATGGCGGAAAGCTCGTCATCCACCGAGACGGCCGCGTGGAGCAGAGCGGCGTGAGCCTGAACGCGCCGAGCTTCAAGTTCTATCAGCCGAAAAGCGGTGCGGAGGATGCACTAAGTATCTCGCTCACAAAGGACGGCTTTGCGTTTGACATCGACCCCGATGAAAACGACGCCATCGTCTATGTGGACATTCCCTATGCCAAGGTGCAGCTGGAGAAAGCCGCCACCGACGCGGCAGGCAATCTTGTGTTTGGCGGCGAGATCGGCTTCCAGACTATCTTCAGCGGCGCAGAATTTTCTCTTGAAAAGCTGGGCTATGGCTTGAACGAGAAAAACGAGTTCAAGGTCAACGGCGTCCACGCCAAGGGCAGCTTTGACACCGAAAAGCTGATGACGCTGGAGTTGGCAAAGATCGAGGGTGAGGTCAACACCTTCAAGGGAGAGGAACGCTACGCCTTCGAGCTGGAGCTGAACGTCTTCGACCTTTTTGAGACGGAAGCCACTCTTGCGCTGGAGCGCAGCAAAAAGGATGGATCGCTCATTCCCGATGAGCTGTGGTTCTATGTCAAGGCCGAGCCCGGTATCCCGCTCGTCCCGCCCATTCCCATCGGGCAGCTCAACGGCGGCGGCGCAGGCTTCAAGGATCTGGCGGCTACGGTGAATGGGGACTACTTCGCCATTCCGCCCCTCAAGCTGCGCGGCGCGCTGACGGGTACATACCTGCATCTGATCCAGGGTACGGGCAACGTCGTTCTTGGGCCGAGCGAGATCTCCCTCAAGGCGACGGATGTGGGCATCGTCGGATTGGGCGAGGGCGCACAGATCATCAAGAGCTTCGGCTATTCCCTCCAGCTCAACGGGCAGGAGCGGACCTATAATGGAACAAACTACAAGGGCATCTACTTCGTCGGCTCGGAGGAGCTTGCGCTCAATCTGCCGAACAATGCGATCAACGCCATCGTTCTGAATTCCTCCGTCAAGCTGGGCGCGTTCGGCGGCGTGAATGACGCGAAGGACCGTGTATATCTTGGCGTGGGCGCAAACGGCACCGTCAAAGGCAGAGTGCAGATCCCGGACGGCCTTCGCTACATCGGCGGTCTTGGTGTGGATGCTGCAAACATCAATCTTATCATCGGCGGGCAGACGGACTTCCCAATCAAGGGCGTCAGCGTCAGCGAGGGCATGAAGCAGGCGTTCAACAATGTGGATATTTATCTCGGTGCGATGGCCCAGGTGGGCGGATGGCTTGCCAGTGCCCGGGTATGGGTGCTCATACCGCAGATCGTGGAGACCAACTTCCGCATGGGCGGCGGTTGGGATATTGAGGTCAAGGCGTTCGGCTATATGTCCGAATGGGATTGGTCGAAGAAGGGCGTTGAGCCGGTGGTGCAGAGCACGCCCACAGAGGACGGCGGGGAGAATACCCCGGTACTGTATTCCGCGAAGTCGTTTGCGCTGAGAAACAGCGGCGGCAATACGACAAATATCACGGTGGAAACTACCAGTCAAGACGAAACACCGTATATCCTGCTGGCCTTTGAGAACACCGTCACTGAGGACGCAATCGAAAGAGCCTTGACGATTAAGAAGAATGGCCGCAATATTGACATCAACTGGGTGGGCGAGAACGGCCTGATCGATCCTGACGCAGAGATCAACGCGGACATTGACCTCCTGAAAAATAATGAGGATGAGAATAGCTATCGCGTGGCGATGCTGCGGCTGACAAAGGGCGGGACTTATCAGGTCAATACCGGCTCGCTGGAGCTTGTAGCGGATAAATCCAAGGGCTTTGCCGTTGCACCGTATGAAGCGCTGGACTTGACTTTGCAGAACGGTCAGGTGTCCGGCAAGATCGAATACGCCGAAGCGAATACAGAGTATGTGCTGCGGACCTACCTGGCCGACGCCAAGGGCGGCGCGGACTATCTGATCGACGAGCAGCCGGTAACAGATCCCACCAATATCTCGGTTGCTATTCCCACCGAGGGCACGCTGGCACCCACGGGCAGCTACTACGTGACCTCCTTCCTGATGACGGAAAAGACCTTCAACATGGAGGACGGGACAACGAAGACCGCCTTAGTGGGCATCGACAGCCAGCAGTTTGCCGACAAGGTGGATTATACGAATTCCGCCCAGCCGAAAGCCCCGACGAGTGTTACGCTGGAGGCCACCGGCAACGAGGTCATGCGCGCCGAATGGACTGCGGTCAACAACGCCGGCGGTTACCGCGTGACGATCTATCAGCAGGATGGGAACGACTGGATCAATACCGGCTTCGGCTATGACCTTGATGCAAACGCTACCTCCATCGACATGGCGCTGACCGTGGGCGGAAACGCCGTTTCCGTCACCGAAAACTCGGCCACATCCGTCCCCGCCGAAAATCTGTCGGCGGACAAAACCTACAAGGTCGGCGTGAGCGCCTACACGGAGACAGCGGACGGCGCAAAGTATTACAGCGCGGAAACCGAATCCGCCGGTAAATATCTGCCGAAGTATACGCCGCTGAACATGACGCTCAGCGTGAATGGCATGCCCCTTACCGCAGATGAAAACGGCGTGCACCACGTCTACGCAGGCGGTGAGCCGAGCAGTATGCTGGCGGTGAGCTGTGATGATGCTGATGCGGGTGTTACCTATCAGGTCACGCGGATGGACAGGGACACCAACAACAAAATTTTGCCAGATGCTTTCGGAGAATATGCCATTCCCGACTTCACCGGCACGCTGATGCTCAAGATCGACGGCAAGAAGGGAAATGACGTGACCAGCGTATTCCTGCTGGTCAGCATGGACAAAACGCCGCCTGTGCTCACGCTCTCCGACCCGATCTTCTATGCCGATACCGACAGCGGCGAATATAAGATCACCGGCACGGCGGATGCGGGCAGTAAGATACTCTACAGCGACGATGACGGTGACAAGAGCGTTTATGCCGCAGGTGACGGCAGCTTTACCATCAACGGAACGCTGTATGAAGGAGAAACCGGTGTTTCCCTGTATCTCCGTGCACAGGACAGCGCTGGCAACCTCTCCAAGCAGCAGCTCGCACTGGTAGCGCGGCAGGCGACAAAGCATTCTGTCACCGTAAAAACGGATGGCAACGGCACGGCTTCCGCAAGTCTCTCCTCTGCCGCGACCGGTACGGCGATCACTCTGACCGCTGCACCCAACGCGGGCTACCACTTCAAGGAGTGGCAGGTCGAAGCTCCGGCAGGGCTTGTGATCGCCAACGACAGGTTCGCCATGCCGGACGGCAATGTGGAGATCAGGGCTATCTTCGAGGAGGATGCGCCTGCCGACCCTGCCAAGCCTGTTATCAGCGTCAGGGGGATATACACCTACAATGGCGCAGAGCATACTGCGACCGTAACTGGTTATGATCCCGCTACTATGGACATCTCCGGCAACACCGCCTCGAGCGCAGGCGATTACACCGTCAGCGTCACGTCCAAGACCGGCAAATGGGCGGACGGCAGCGCCGACGCTGTAACCGCGGCGTGGAGCATCGGCAAGGCCACGCAGGAGGCTCACACTGAATTGAGTGGTGTCGCGCCCTCCACCGAGGGCGGCAGCGACGGTAAGATCATCGGCGTGACCGATAAGATGGAATACCGTATGGCGGGCGAAAGCAGCTATACGGCGTGCAGCGGCACGGAGATCGAAAACCTGTCCGCCGGTACTTACTTCGTCCGCTATGCGGAAGATAACAACCACTTTGCCAGCTCTGATACGGTGGTCACTGTGGGTGCCGGAGCGCCGCTTGAGGATCGTACGATCACCTTCCATGGCAACGGCGGCAGCGGCAGCATGAGGCCCGTAACCGTCAAGACAGGGACAAATTACATCCTGCCCGCCTGCGGCTTCACCGCTCCCACCGATCAGGAGTTCAAGGCATGGGAGATCGGCGGTACGGAGTACGAGGTAGGAGCTTGCTACACAGTGAATGAGGATACCAAGGTCAAGGCACTGTGGAAAAACGGCGTTATTATCCCCACCACCTACACCGTCACGGTCAGCAATGACGGAAACGGCGTCGGCACAGCAAGCCCTTCCACCGCTGCCGCCGGTACGGAGATCACCCTGACCGCCGCGCCAAACGCGGGCTACCACTTCAAGGAGTGGCAGGTCGTATCTCCGGCAGGACTTGTGATCACCAACAATAAGTTCACCATGCCGGACGGCAATGTGGAGGTCAAGGCCATCTTCGAGAAGGATGCACCCACCGAGTACACCGTCACCTTTGACGGCAACGGCGGTACGCCCTCTGTCGGCGGCATGACCACCACCGATGGGAAATTAGCCTCTCTGCCTGACGCTTCCCGCCGCGGCAGCTACAGCTTCGATGGCTGGTACACCGAAAAGAGCGGCGGCACGAAGGTCACGACGGCCACCGTGTTCTCTGCAAATACCACCGTTTACGCCCACTGGACGTATACCGGCAACGGCTACAACTACTACACCATCAAGGCGACTGCCGGGGCTGGCGGCTCTATTTCTCCCTACGGCAATGTCAGCGTCCGTGAGGGCAGAGATCAGACCTTCACCATCACCCCGAATAAGGGCTATGCCGTCTCCAACGTCAAGATCGACGGCAAGAGCATCGGCGCGGTGAAGTCCTACACCTTTGAGAATGTCAGCAGGACTCATAGCATCGAGGTCTTCTTTATGAAAGCCAACGGCAACCCCCAAACTGGCGTGTTTGTGGATGCTGCCACCGGCAGCTATTATGAGGATGCTGTGGATCGGGCAGCGAAGAACAATATTACGCAGGAAACCAACAACGCCCGCTTCTCCCCGGACGGCATCTGCACCCGTGTGCAGGCCGTGACCTTCCTCAGACGCCGCAAGAAGTGACCGGCTGACATACGGCTGAACAGCAAAGCCGCTGACATGACCTTATAGGCAAACATCGGACAGCGCAGCGGATAGGCTTTTCGCCTTGACGCTGCGCTGTTCCATTTTCCCTACAAGAAACAAATCGACGAGATTTTAAGCTGCGCCGCTATCCCAGCGCGGCAAGGAGACAGCGTTATGAAACGAAACATAAAAATCATTCGCCAAATTATCTGCATGGCAGTCCTTCTCTTTGCCATGACTGCGGCAGTCATGGGCTGTCGTCAGAAGGAGACAGGACCTTCCGATGTGTCCGACGATCCATCCAATCCCTCTGCATCCAGCACGGCGCAGCCGACCACACCCTCAGTCGGTGAAGTCATCCCCACGGTGGACAGGCAAACAGAACTGGCGGAAGCCAGAGCAAAGAACCCTGACACCGTGGCGTGGCTGTATATTCCCGGAGCGGAGGTAGACGATCCCGTGATGCAGGCGGAGGACAACGGCTATTACCTGAAGCTGGACGAAAACGGCGAGTACGCCATGTGGGGCTGCTATTATGCGCATTGCGGAAACGAGATCGGCGGCAGGGGCGAGCTGGACAAGAACACCACGATTTTCGGCCATTCCGCCAGCGACTGCGATCCGGACGGGCCGAAGTTTACCAAGCTATACCGTTATATGGACGCGGACTTCGTGAAGCAGCATCCGTATATCTATTTCTCCGTGGATGGCGAAGATATGATTTTCCAGATCACCGCGCTGTTCGTCACGGATATTGGTTTTGACTATATTGCGCCTGATCCTACGGGAAACGACCTCACCAGCTTCTTTGAGACGGTTGAACGGAAAAACTGGCTTGACCTTGACGGCGTGACCTTCTCCAAGGAAGATACCGTCCTGACCCTTTCCACCTGCTGCCGGAAGTACGACGATGCCAATACCGGCAACCAGCGGCTGGTGGTCATGGCGAAGCTGCTGCCGGAGGGCGCAGCTGCACAGGAGTTCAGCGTATCCCTTGTGGATGATCCTGAAATGCCCTGATTTGTGCGGTGTAAATAGCAGCAGAACGTTTTGCAACGTTCCGCTGCTGCCATATTGGCTGCAAAAGGCAATCCCCCGGCTTTACCGGGGGTCTCTTTCATGGTCGAAAGACACCCTGGTACGGGAGCTTGAACTCCTGCACCAGGGTGCTCTGCATCGACTGTCCTTATGCCACGATTTGTGCTTATGGAAATGTGGTCTGCGGGTGCTTTTTTACGCCTTATAGTATCGCTTCGCGCAGAACTCCCGCTGCACCGTCACCGCGCCGCTGTCCGTGAGCCAGCTGACGAAGTTGGAGAAATTCCGCTCCACGATGCTGAATTTCATCTCGTTGTGGGTGCGCACGTTCTCCTGCTTGCAGAACGCACCGATCCACTCCGGGAACGTCATGCCGTCCTCCAGAAGCGCCAGCAGTTCCGCCCGCTTGGACTGGATGACCGCAATATTGTGGTCGATGAGAGCGCCCAGCGTCTCGGGCTGCACCACGCTCTTGTGGGCCAGGATGTACGCCTTATAGTCCGTGGTTTTCAGAAACGCTTTGCTCTCCAGATCCCTGGCGATGAACATACTGGTGGGCAGCTTTGCGCCGTCGATCTGGCTCTGGTCAAGAATAGCGTCGCCGATATAGGCCACGCCGTCCGGCGTCGTGAACCCCAGCTGTCCCGCCGTGTGGCCCGGCAGCGGCAGGATGCCGAAGATACGACCGTCCAGCGTCAGGGACGTGTCCGACTCCCGCAGCACATGGTCCGCCGTGAAGCACTCCTCCAGAAACAGCTCCTGGACCTTGCCGTAGGTCAGGGCCACGTAGTTGGCCCGGTAGCTGTCCGGGTTCACGGAGATGCCGGCCTCGATGAGGGAGATGATGGCCTTAGACCCGTACCGCTGCTGCAGGTAGCGCACGTTCCCCGTGTGGTCGAAGTGGGCGTGGGAGCAGAGCACGTATTTCGGCACGAGACCGTTGGCGTCCAGCAGGTTTGTCAGGCCGCTCCGGTCCAGCTTGGCGTAGCCTGTGTCCATGAGCACGATGTTCCGCGCATCCAGCTTATAGATGGGCAGCAGGGCTGTGCTGCCCACTGCCGCGTATGTGTCGCCCAGTACGTGGATCATGTCCATACCCGGCCACCTCCCGAAATGTTTTTACCCATTATACACCTTTGTGACGAAAATACAAATTTTTTATTTTCCCTCTATGCAAACGCCGCAAAATAAGGTAAAATAGCAGGGAATACAAAAGGGAGGAAACGGGATGGAAGAACCGAGATTTAAGCGGGTGCTGCTGAAGATCAGCGGCGAAGCGCTGGCCGGCGATAAGCACTTCGGCCTTGACTTCCAGGTCATGGGCCGCGTGGCCGACGTCATCAAGGAATGCGTGGACATGGGCGTTCAGGTGGGCGTGGTCATCGGCGGCGGCAACTTCTGGCGCGGCGTCAAGGATGGCGAGGGCCACATCGAGCGCACTCGCGCCGACCACATGGGTATGCTGGCCACCGCTATGAACTGCATGGCTATGGCCGATGTGCTGGAGCAGAAGGGTGTGGACGTCCGGGTGCAGACGGCGCTGGAGATCCGGGCTGTGGCCGAGCCGTACATCCGTGCCCGGGCCATCCGCCACCTGGAGAAGGGCCGCGTGGTCATCTTCGGCTGCGGTATCGGCTGTCCGTTTTTCTCCACCGACACAGCGGCGGTGCTGCGGGCGGCGGAGATCGAGGCCGACGTGATCCTGCTGGCCAAGAACATCGACGGTGTGTACGACAGCGACCCGGCCAAGAATGCCGACGCCGTCAAGTTCGACACCATCACCTATGACGAGGTGCTCAAGCGCCACCTGGCCGTGATGGACTCCACCGCCACCAGCCTGTCTATGGATAACCACATCCCTGTGCTGGTGTTCGCACTGAAAGACCCTGAGAATATCATCCGCGCCCTGCGCGGCGAAAAAATCGGAACGATCGTGAAGGAGGACTGACCCCATGTTGAAGGATGAATACAAAGTCTACGAGGAAAAAATGAAGAAGAGCATCGAGTCCGTTGTCAGCGACTTCGATACCGTCCGCGCCGGACGCGCCAATGCTTCCGTGCTGAACCGCATCAGCGTGGACTACTACGGTACGCCCACCCCCATCCAGCAGATCGCGTCTGTTGGCTCTCCCGATCCCCGCACCCTGCTCATCACCCCCTGGGACGCCTCCGCCCTCAAGGGCATCGAGAAGGCCATCCAGGAGTCCGACCTGGGCATCAATCCCCAGAACGACGGTAAGTCCATCCGGCTGGCCTTCCCCCAGCTCACGGAGGAGCGCCGTAAGGAGCTGGTCAAGCTGATCCACAAGTACGCCGAGGGCGGCAAGGTGGCTGTGCGTAACATCCGCCGCGACGCCATGGACAATTTCAAGAAGCAGCAGAAGGCCTCCGAGATCACCGAGGACGAGCTGAAGATCGCAGAAAAGGACTTGCAGAAGATGACCGACGACAGCTGCAAGGAGCTGGATAAGCTGCTGGAAAACAAAGAAAAGGAACTGATGTCCGTCTGATGGCGCTGTTCCGAAAAACCGGATATGAGGCGGGGCAGGTGGACATGAGCCGCCTTCCCCGCCATATCGCTATTATTATGGACGGCAACGGTCGTTGGGCAAAGAAGCGTGGGCTTCCGCGCGCTGCCGGCCATAAAGTAGGCGCGGAGACGTTCCGCACCATCGCCACCTATTGCCAGGAGCTGGGCATACAGTACCTGACGATATACGCCTTTTCCACGGAAAACTGGAAGCGTCCCAAGGATGAGGTGGATACCCTTATGAACCTTCTGGAGCAGTATCTTCAGGAGGCCATCGACACCATGGAGCGGGATCATATCCGGCTGAAGGTACTGGGCGACGCCGCGGCGCTGTCCCCCAAGCTGCAGCGGATGATCGCCGAGACGAACGATATTTCCGCCCATTACCAGGGCTTTCAGACCAACATCTGCCTGAACTACGGCGGGCGCGCCGAGATCCTGCGGGCGGCGCAGCTGTGTGCCGCGGCGGGGGAGGACTGGACGGAGGAGAACTTCAGCAAATATCTCTGGTCCGCCGGCATCCCCGACCCGGAGCTGATCATCCGGCCCTCCGGGGAGCTGCGGCTGAGCAACTTCCTGCTGTGGCAGTGCGCCTACAGCGAGTTTTACTTCTGCGATACCCTGTGGCCCGATTTCACCCGCGCCGACCTGGACAAGGCCATCATCGACTATCAGAAGCGCGACCGCCGTTTCGGCGGCGTCAAATGAGGAGACCTCCCCTATGAAACAGAGAATTTTAGTGGCCGTCATCGGCATTCCGGCACTGCTGGCGGTGCTGTGCTTCGCACCAGACTGGGCCACGGCGGTGCTGGTGGCGCTGCTGTGTGTCATCGGCTGCCATGAGTTTATGGCGGCTGCCGCGCCGCTGAAGGCCCGGCGCTGGTGGCCTTTCGCCGCGTCGCTGTCGGTGTTCGCTGTGTTCACCGTGTATTTCAGCGGCGATGCCTTCGACGGTACGCCCATCTCCGTCCTTATGCCCTGGCTGCTGGCGGCGCTGATCGTGGTGCTGTTCGTGGCGGCCGTGCAGGTCTACGGCAAGGACGACGAGCTGACGTTTCCCGACATCTGCGCTGTGGCCGTCTCCGGCCTGGTCATCCCCCTGGCGCTGAGCTGCCTGGTGCGGCTGCGTATGATGGACTATGGCGCGGGACTGGTGCTGATCCCGCTGGTGTCCGCCTTTATGAGCGATGCCATGGCACTTTTTGGCGGGATGCTCTTCGGCAAGACGAAGTTAGCCCCCCGCGTCAGCCCCAAGAAGACCCGGGAGGGCGCTGTCAGCGGCCTGGTGGGCGGTATGGTGGGCATGATCCTGTACCGCATTTTCTTCCTGCTGTGCACCGAGGTGCAGTTGAATATTGGCTGGTGCGTGCTGCTGGGCCTGGTGGGCGCGGTGCTGGGCCAGCTGGGAGATCTGAGCTTCTCCTGCGTCAAGCGTCAGTGCGGCATTAAGGACTACGGCCGGCTGCTGCCGGGCCACGGCGGCGTGTTGGATCGGTTCGACAGCGTGATCTTTGCCGCACCTGTTATCTGGATGCTGGTGTCCGCCGTGACACTGTATTGAGGGAGTACATATGACCAAGACCATTGCCCTCCTGGGTTCTACCGGCTCTATCGGGCGGCAGACGCTGGAGGTGGCCCGGGAGCTGGGCCTTACCGTGGCGGCACTGACCGCCCACACGAATATCGACCTTCTGGAGCAGCAGGCGCGGCAGTTCAGGCCGCGCCTTGCGGCGGTGTATGACCCGGACGCCGCCCGCGTGCTGCGTGAGCGCCTGTCCGACACGGACATTCAAGTGCTGGCGGGGGAGGAGGGGCTTCTGGCCGCCGCCACTGCGGAAGAGGCGGATACCCTTGTCACCGCCGTTATGGGCAGCGTGGGCCTTGCGCCTACGCTGGCCGCCATCAGGCAGGGCAAGCGTATTGCGCTGGCCAATAAGGAGACGCTGGTCTGCGCCGGTGAGCTGGTCATGACCGCTGCCGCGGAGTATGGCGCGGAGATCATCCCCGTGGACAGTGAACACTCCGCTGTGTTCCAGTGCCTGCAGGGCTGCCGCGACCGGGGGGAGATACGCCATATTCTGCTGACGTGCTCCGGAGGCCCGTTTTACGGCAAGACACACGACGAGCTGGAGCACATGACAGCCGCCGACGCGCTCCATCACCCCAACTGGCACATGGGTGCCAAGATCACGGTGGACTCCGCCACTTTGATGAACAAGGGACTGGAGGTCATCGAGGCCATGCGGCTGTACGCCCTGCCGGTAGAGCAGGTGCAGCCGGTGATCCACCGGCAGAGCATCGTCCACTCCCTGGTGGAGTTCCGGGACGGCGCGGTGCTGGCCCAGCTGGGGACACCGGATATGAAGCTGCCCATCCGCTACGCCATGACCTATCCTTACCGGGCGGCGTCGCCGGACGCGCCGCTGGACCTGCTCCAATGCGGCTCACTGACCTTTGCCGCCCCGGATGAGGACGCGTTCCCCTGCCTGCATCTGGCACGCCAGTGCGGCAAGACCGGCGGTACGTCCTGCGCCATACTCAATGGTGCGAACGAGGCCGCCGTGGCGCTGTTTCTCCGGGGGGAGATCGGCTTCAACGACATCCATCGCTGTGTAGAGCGGGCGCTTTCCCGCGTAGCTGTGAAATATCAGCCAAGCCTGGCGGATATACTGGAAGCAGACAGAGCGGCCCGTCTGGCTATTCTGTGACTTTTCGTAAGGAGCAATGTCCATGATCGTATATATCCTGGCGGCCCTGCTGGTGTTCGGCATACTGATCGCCGTCCATGAGCTGGGCCACTTCCTGGCCGCCAAGGCCTGCGGCGTCCGCGTCAACGAGTTTTCCATCGGCATGGGGCCCGCTCTCTGGAAAAAGCAGAAGGGCGAGACCCAGTATTCCCTCCGCGTCTTTCCCGTGGGCGGTTTCTGTGCCATGGAGGGGGAAGAGGAGGACTCCGACGACCCGGCGGCCCTGAACCGTCAAGGCTTCTGGAAGAAGCTGCTGATCTTTGCCGCCGGTGCGGCCATGAATTTCCTTACCGGGATGATCATCATTTTCTTCCTCTACGCCGACGCCCAGGCGTTCTATACCCCCGCCATCACCGGCTTTGCCGAGGGCTGTCCTCTGGAGAGCGCCGACGGCTTGCAGACCGGCGACCGCATTCTGTCCATCGATGGAGAGCGGGTCTATGTATACAGCGACCTGAGCCTGCTGCTGCCCCGCAATACCACCGGTGTCTATGACCTGGTGGTGGAACGCGGCGGCGAAAAGGTGCGGCTCAACGATCTCACCATGGAGCGCCGCACCTACACGGGGGCGGACGGCAAGGAGTTTACCGGCCTGGGGCTTTACTTCGGCGTGGAGAAGGCCGACTGGGGCGTGCGCCTGCGCTATACCTGGAACAACGCCGTGGATTTCGTCCGGCTCGTTCGTCTCAGCCTGCAGATGCTGGTCACCGGCGAGGCGGGACTGAAGGATCTCAGCGGCCCGGTGGGTATCGTCTCCACCATGGCCCAGGTGGGCCAGCAGGCCGAAACGACCCGCGCGGCGGTGGAGAACATCGCCTATATCGCCGCGCTCATCGCCGTGAACCTGGCGGTGATGAACCTGCTGCCCCTGCCGGCGCTGGACGGCGGCCGCATTTTCTTCCTGGTGGTCAACGCCATCGCCATGCTGCTGTTCCGCAGGCAGATCCCAGCCAAATACGAAAACTACATCCACTTCGCCGGATTGATCCTGCTGCTGGCCCTTATGGTCGTGCTGATGTTCAGCGATGTGTGGAAGCTCATCAAATAGAAGGGGAGGGACGTTCATGACACGGCAGATACACGTTGGCCCTGTGGCCATAGGCGGCGGCGCGCCGGTCTCCATCCAATCCATGTGCAATACGCCCACGGAGAACGTGGACGCCACCGTGGCCCAGATCCTGCGTCTGGAACAGGCGGGCTGCGACATCGTCCGTGTGGCCGTTCCCACCCGTGAGGCCGCTATGGCCATCCCCGCCATCAAGTCCCGCATCCATATACCCCTGGTGGCGGACATCCACTTTGACTACAAGTTGGCGCTGCTGTGCATCGACGGCGGCGTGGACAAGATACGCATCAACCCCGGCAACATCGGCTCACCGGACCGCGTCCGGGCCGTGGCCGACGGATGCCGCGAGCGCGGTATCCCTATCCGGGTAGGCGTCAACGGCGGCTCGCTGGAAAAGGACATTCTCCGCAAATACGGCGGCGTCACCGCCGAAGCGCTGGCGGAAAGCGCCCTGGGCCATGTCCGGCTGCTGGAGGACTGCGGCTTCGGGGATGTGTGCATCTCCGTGAAGTGCTCCCATGTGCCGGTGAACATGGCGGCTTACCGCCTGCTCCATGAGCGGACGGACTACCCCCTGCACCTGGGCGTCACCGAGGCCGGTACGCCGGACATGGGCGTACTGAAATCCGCTATCGGCATCGGCGGCCTGCTGTGCCAGGGTGTCGGCGACACGCTTCGTGTCAGCCTTACCGCCGACCCGGTGGAGGAGGTGGCGGCGGCTAAGCGTATTTTGCAGGCCATCGGCCTGCGCCGCAGCGGCCCGGATCTGATCGCCTGTCCCACCTGCGGCCGCACGAAGTACGATATGCTGCCCATCGCCCGTGAGGTGGAGCGTCGCCTGGAGGGCTGCACAAAACCCATCACCGTGGCGGTGATGGGCTGCGTGGTCAACGGTCCGGGAGAGGCATCCGCCGCCGATGTGGGCATCGCCGGCGGCGACGGCGAGGGCCTGCTCTTCGCCAAAGGGAAGATCCTCCGCAAGCTGCCCCAGGACAAGCTGGTGGACGCGTTGATGGAGGAGATAGACAAATTGTAAGGTAGGTAGACCATGCCGGATAAAGTACCGTTTTTTACATTATTCGAGAGTTTTCAAGCGCCGCGTCAGCTCCGGCTGCTGCTCCACGACACCGCGGCCCTGGGCGGCGTACTGGACCGCACGGCCCGCACGCTGGAGCTGCAATTAGAGAGCAGCGAGCCCATCCCCGACGCGGCCCGCAGCGCCCTCCAGCAGATGCTGGCGGAGCAGTATGACCTGCGCCGCGTCCAGCTCACCTTCCGGGACAAGTCCGCCCCGGTAAAGGGCGCGGGGGAGGTGCTGCTGGGCAAGGAGTTCAAGGGCAGGGCCACGCCCATCTCCGAGCTGAACCTGAAAATGGGCGCCGCTATTGTAGAGGGCCGTATTTTCAAGTTCGAGTGCTTCGAGACGCGCCGACCCGGCGTGTGGCGGCTGTCCTTCAACATCACCGACGAGCACAACTCTGTCACCGTCCGTCGCTCTCTGGGCGACAAGGAGGCCAAGCAGCTTGCCGCCACTTTGAGCGACGGCGCGTATCTCCGCCTGCAGGGACGGCTGGAGCTGTCCTTCGATGGCCGGGAATTACAGCTCAACCCGCTGAACATCATGCGCGGCCACCACGAGGGCCGCCGTGACAACGCCCCTGAGAAGCGCGTGGAGCTGCATCTCCACACCCAGATGAGCTCCATGGACGCCATCACCGACGTGAGCAGCGTGGTGAAGCAGGCGGCGGCCTGGGGACACCCGGCCATCGCCATCACCGACCACGGCACGGTGCAGGCGTTTCCCAAGGCTCGGGACGCGGGTAAGGGCAAGATCAAGATCCTCTACGGCGTGGAGGGCTACTTTGTCAACAATCTGGATGACCGCATCGCCGTCCACGGCCCGCAGGATCAGCCCTTTAGCGGCGAGATCGTCTGCTTCGATATCGAGACCACCGGGTTGAGTGTGGCCCACGAGGCCATCACCGAGATCGGCGCGGTGGTGCTGAAGGATGGTCAGATCACCGAGCGTTTTCAGACCTTTGTCGATCCCCAGCGACGGCTGACGCCGGAGAACATCGGCCTGACCGGCATCACCGACGCCATGCTGGTGGGTGCGCCGAAGCTGAAGGACGCGCTGACCGCGTTTCTGGACTTCGTCCACGGCCGCCCGCTGGCGGCTCACAACGCGGAGTTCGACATCGGCTTTATCCGGGCCGGCTGCCGCAAGACGGGCCTGGATTTCGACCCGACCTATATCGATAGTCTGATCCTGGCCCAGAATCTGCTGCCGGAGCTGAACAAGCACAAGCTGGACATTGTGGCGGAGCATCTGGAGCTGCCCGCCTTCAACCACCACCGGGCCGCCGACGATGCGGCCATGGTGGGCTATATGCTCATTCCGTTCTTCGACCGCATGGAGCGGGAGATGAACATCCACCGGCTGCAGGAGATCAATGGCGAGATGCTGAAGCTGCGGCCCATGGGCGGCAAGAGCAGCCGCCATCCTAAGCATATCATCATTCTGGCCAAGAACAAGCTGGGCCTCAAGCACCTGTACCAGCTTATCTCTGCCTCCAACCTGAAATATTTCCGCCGTGTGCCCATCATCCCCAAGACGGAGCTGATGGCCCATCGGGAGGGGCTGATCATCGGCTCTGCCTGCGAGGCGGGCGAGCTGTTCCGCGCCGTGGCCGACCACAAGGACTGGGCAGAGCTGAAGCGCATTGCGTCGTTCTACGACTATCTGGAGATCCAGCCCATCTGCAACAATATGTTCATGCTCCGGAAGGGCGACGTTCGCTCCGAGGAGGAACTGCGGGACTTCAATCGCACCATCGTCCGGCTGGGCGAGGAGCTGGGCAAGCCCGTCTGCGCCACCGGAGACGTCCATTTCCAGGAACCGGAGGACGAGGTCTACCGCCACATCCTGCTGGCCAGCAAAAAGTTCCCCGACGCGGACGAGCCCCTGCCCATCTACTTCAAGACCACGGAGGAGATGCTGGAGGAATTTTCCTATCTGGGGGAGGAGACCGCCCACAAGGTGGTCATCGACGACCCCCGCAGCATCGCCGACCGCATCGAGGACATCGAACTGCTGCCGCCGGGCCGGCTGTTCCCGCCCCGGCTGGAGAACTCCGAGCAGGAGCTTCACGACATGGTCTGGGCCAAATGCCATGAGCTGTACGGCGACCAGCCGCCCCAGCTTATTGTGGACCGGCTGAACGTGGAGCTGAAGAGTATTCTGGGCAAGTACGACGTGGTCTATATGTCGGCCCAGAAGCTGGTGCAGCGCAGCCTGGAAAACGGCTACCTGGTGGGCTCTCGTGGTTCGGTGGGTTCGAGCTTGGTGGCCTATATGTCCGGCATCACGGAGGTCAACTCTCTGCCGCCTCACTACCGCTGCCCCCACTGCAAGAACACGGAATTCGTTACCGACGGCAGCTACGGCTGCGGTGCGGATATGCCGGACAAGATCTGCCCCGTCTGCGGCACGAAGTACGTCAAGGACGGTTTTGACATCCCCTTTGAGACGTTCCTGGGCTACGGCGGCGGCAAAGTGCCGGATATAGACCTGAACTTCTCCGGAGAATACCAGGCCCGCGCCCACCAGCACGCCATCGAGATGTTCGGCAAGACCCAGGTGTTCCGGGCCGGTACGATCGGCACGCTGGCGGAAAAGACCGCCTTCGGCATGGTGAAGAAGTATCTGGAGGAGAAGGGCGAGACGGCCTCCAACGCGGAGCTGGACCGCCTGACCCTGGGCTGCGTGGGCGTTCGCCGTACCACCGGCCAGCACCCCGGCGGACTGGTGGTCGTGCCGGATGACATGGACGTGGAGGACTTCACTGCTGTCCAGCACCCTGCCGACGACGCCAACAGCGACACCGTCACCACACACTTTGAATACCACTGCATGGAGGACAACCTCCTCAAGCTGGATATGCTGGGGCACGATGATCCCACCATGATCAAGATGCTGGAGGACCTTACTGGCGTCAACGCCCGGGCTATCCCGCTGGACGACCCGGACACCATGTCCATTTTCACTTCGTCCAAGGTGCTGGGCTTCGAGAACGACGAGATATTAGGCCCTACCGGCGCGGTGGCCATTCCGGAGTTCAACACCCGCTTTACCCGCGGCATGCTCATGGACACCATGCCCCAGGACTTCAACACCCTGGTCCGGCTGTCCGGCTTCTCCCACGGCACGGACGTGTGGCTGGGCAACGCCCGTGAGCTCATTGTCAGCGGCACGGCCTCTGTTCTGGAGACGGTGGGCTGCCGTGACGACATCATGCTCTACCTCATCTCCATGGGACTTGATCCCAAGATGTCCTTCAAGATCATGGAGGCCGTTCGTAAGGGCAAGGTGAAGAAGAAGGGCTTCGAGGAGGGCTGGGAGGAGGCCATGCGCGAGCATGAAGTGCCGGACTGGTATATCGGCTCGCTGGCCAAGATCGGCTACCTGTTCCCCAAGGCCCACGCCGTGGCCTACGTTATGATGGCCTTCCGCATCGCCTGGTTCAAGGTCCATCAGCCGCTGGCGTTCTACGCCACGTTCTTCTCCATCCGCGCCAAGGCCTTTGACGCCGAATACTGCTGCGCCGGGCTGGACGCCGTCAAGCGTAAGATCCGTGAGATCGAGAACAACAAGGACGCCACCGATGTGGAGCAGAACCTGCTGGTCACGCTGGAGGTCTGCTACGAGTTCTATCTTCGCGGCTTCCACTTCGACACCATCAGCATCTACGACTCTGACGCCACCCATTTCAAGATCACCGAAAACGGCCTGCTGCCGCCTTTTGTCACCGTCCGCGGTCTGGGCGAGACGGCGGCGCTGGACACGGTGGAAAAGAGGGTGGGGAAGACCTTCATCTCCGTGGAGGAGTTCGCCACCACCTGCAACAAGCTCAGTAAGACCCATATCGAGCAGCTGAAAGCCCTGGGCGCGTTTGCCGGCATGGCCGACACCAGCCAGGTGAGCCTGTTCTGAATAAAAAAAGAACGCCCGGGCGGGCGTTCTTTTTTCGTGCTGTCATCCGTTCCGATAGGGCAGGTACTCCAGAAACCGTCTTACCGCCGGCGAAATGTGCGCCCTGTCCCGCAGTGCCAGACCGATGCGGCGGCAGGCGGGCACGTCCAGCTCCTTGACCACGATGCGGTATGGTATTCGCCGCAGGATCAGCTTCGGCAGCAGGCTGATGCCCAGGTGGTTCTCCACCATGGACATGATGGCGTAGTCGTCCCATGTGGTGAAGTGTACGCTGGGCTTCACGCCCAGCTCATCCAGCAGCTCGGCCACACCGATGTTCCCGTCCCTCTCCAGCAGCAGGAACGGCTCGCCCTCCAGTGCTGCTGCGGGGAAGCGTTCGCATCCCGCCAGCGGATGATCCTCCGGCAGTACCGCCAGGTAGGGGTCTTCCTCTAAAAATGTGGTGTCCAGCCCAGCTCCGGCGGGCAGCCGCACAAAGCCGCAGTCCGCCCGGCCCTCCCGTACCCAGCTCTCGATCTCCCGATAATCGCCCAGCAGCAGCTCATAGTCGATGTGCGGATAGTCCTGCCGGAAGGCGCGTATCATCGGCGGCAGCCAGTGGGTGGCCACGCTGGAGAAGGTAGCGATGCGGATCAGGCCGGACCGCAGTCCGTTCAGGTCGTCCACCTGCGCCTGCAAGCTCTCGTATTCCGCCACCAGCCTGCGGGCGTGGGGCAGCAGCGCCAGCCCCTCCGAGGTCAGCGTCACGCCGCCTTTGCCCCGTTCCAGCAGCGTCACGTGCCACTCGTTTTCCAGGTCTGCGATCATCCGGCTCACGCCGGACTGGGAATAGTGCAGCACCTCCGCCGCCCGGGTAAAGCTGCCATACTCCGCCGCCTTGACAAAGGACAGGTACTTCTGTAAATTCATCTCCATACCGCGCTCCTTATGTATGTAAATTTATCATGATTATCATCTGAAACATCCGCTTTTCAAATAAGTGTCAGTATTCTATACTATTTCCAACGATAACACAAGAAGGAGCGCGAAAAAATGATCCATGTCAGCGATATAATGACCACACCGCCCGCATCATACAAAACAGACCTGCAAAAATGTGTCTATGAGACGCTGTCTCGCCTTCATATCCCCTACCAGCGAGTGGATACGGATGAGGTCATCACCATGGAGGATTGTGCGGAGATCGACAAAAAGCTGGATATGCACATGGTCAAGACGCTGTTCCTCTGTGACCGGCAGCAGGAGCACTTTTATCTCTTCATCACCTGCGGCGATAAGCCTTTCCGCAGCAAGGATTTCGCTGCCGCGCTGGGTGTCTCCCGTCTCTCCTTTGCCCCCGCGGAGAAGATGGAGACCATGCTGGGCACGAAGATCGGTGCGGCCACCGTGTTCAGCGTCCTGCTGCCCTCGGCCCGGGATGTGCGCGTGGTGTTCGATGCCCAGGTCGTTGCCCAGCCTTGGTATGGATGCAGCGACGGCACGACCACCGGCTACATGAAACTGTCCACCCCGGATGTCTGCCGCACCCTGCTCCACGATGCCGGACGCACGCTGGAGACCGTGGAACTCTGATCCCCGCTGGCCGGCCCCTCTCTCCGGCAGGTCGATGCGGCAAAAAATTCCGCCCATCGGGCGGAATTTTTTGCGTCAAGCCTTTTTCTTTTCCGGGAACTGGATCTGCGCCAGGATCACCGCCGCGAACATCACCACGCAGCCGATATACTCCCGCACCGTCATCTGCTGGTGCAGGATGATCGCCCCAGCGATGACGGCGAACACGCTCTCCAGACTCAGCAGGATGGTCACCACCGTGGGATTGGAGTCCTTCTGTGCGAGAATTTGCAGTGTGTAGCCCACGCCGGAGGAGAAAATACCCACATACAGGATGGGCAGCGCACAGTCCAAAATGGCGCTCCAGTCGGGCGAGGCAAAGATGGAGGTAGCCGCAGACACGTCGCCGACACCGTTTATGCCGAGGATCACGCATACCACCTTGGCGACGGTGGCCCACAGTGCTGCCACGAGGAACTGCACACAGCTGAGCCTAAGACCGTCCACCGCAGCGGTGAAGTGATCGATCACCAAAATATGTATGGCGAAGCACACCGCGCACACCAGGATCAGCAGGTCGCCCGCCGCCAGGGAGAAATCCCCCTTGATGCACAGCAGATACAGCGCCACCACGCTGCACACCACCGCGATCCACACCGGTAGGCTGACTTTCCGCTTGAAGAACAGACCGAACACCGGCACCAGCACCACGTACAGCGCCGTGATGAACCCCGCCTTACCGGCGTCCGTACCGGCGGCGATGCCCGCCTGCTGAAAGTTGGACGCCACCGCCAGTGCTGTACCGCAGCACAGGCCGCCGATCCACATTTGGCGGTTGGCAGCCTTGCGCTGGATAGCGGTCAGGCTGGGTTTGTCCTTATTGACACGGTCAAAAATGACGATCAGCACCAGCAGTGCCACCACCGCGATATAAGAGCGGATGGCGTTGAAGGTAAAGGTGTCAATGACATCGGCGCACAGATCCTGCGCCACGAACGCCGTACCCCAGATAAACGCGGCCAGAATAGGGAAGACCACCTGCCGCACCTGATTGTGTTTCATGTCCGTTGTTTCCTTTCTCTTTCGTTATTCATTCATCCTTTACCGGCCCGGTGTGCCAGCGGAATTTCCGCTCCTCGCCCCGTGCCAGCCGCTGGATATTCTCACGGTGACACCACACCACCAGTCCCGCGATGACCACCGCCAGCGCCGTATAGACCAGGCTGTGTCCGCAGAAAAACCATGTGGCGATGGGCATACTCACCGCCGCGCTCACCGAGCCCAGCGATACATACTTCGTCACCAGCCACAGCGCCGCAAACAGACCCCAGGCGATGAGGGCGATCCGCCAGTCCAGCAGCCACACCAGCGTGCCGCCGGACAGGATACCCTTGCCGCCCTTGAAGCCGAAGAACACCGGGAACATATGCCCCAGCTCGCAGCCCAGACCGCCGATCAGCAGCCCTAGCGTCCAGTCGCCCATCACATGGAGCAGCAGGAACCCGCCCAGCAGACAGGCCGCCACCGTCTTGCCCATGTCGAACAGAATGACGCCCAGCGCGTACTTCGCGCCGTAGGTGCGGTAGAAGTTGGTCAGGCCGGCATTGCCGCTGCCGTGCTGCCGCACGTCGTCTTTGATGATGAAATGGCTCACCATCACCGACCCGTTGAGACAGCCCAGCAAATACCCCAGCAGCGCCGTGATGAATATCATGCCCGCCGCTATCAGGAAGAAGCCGTCCTTCACCCGTCGTCCTCCCCCTTCTGCCGTATGGTGATCTGGATGGGCGTACCCTCCAGCCCGAACACGCTGCGGAGCTGGTTTTCCAGATACCGCTGGTAGGAGAAGTGGAACAGCTTCTTGTCGTTGCAGAAGATCACAAAGTGGGGGGGCTTTACGCCCACCTGGGTCATGTAGTAGATCTTCAGCCGGCGGCCCTTGTCCGTGGGGGGCTGCACCCGGGTCTGTGCGTCGGCCAGCACGCTGTTCAGCATGCCCGTGGTGATACGCACCGCCGCCTGGTCGTTCACATAGTTGATCAGTTCGAACAGCCGGTTCACCCGCTGGCCCGTGGCGGCGGAGATGAACAGGATGGGCGCGTAGGGCATAAAGCTCAGGTCGCGGCGCACATCCTCCCGCATCCGGTCCATGGTCTTGCCGTCCTTCTCGATGAGATCCCACTTGTTCACCACGATGATGCTGGCCTTGCCCGCCTCGTGGGCCAGACCCGCCACCTTGGTGTCCTGCTCCGTCACGCCCTCCTGGGCGTCGATCATGATCAGGCATACATCGCTGCGCTCAATGGCCATGGTGGCCCGCAGCACGCTGTATTTTTCGATGTTGTCGTCCACCTTGGACTTTTTTCGCATTCCGGCGGTGTCGATGAAGTTGTACTTGCCGTACTGGTTCTCAAAATAGCTGTCGATGGCGTCCCGGGTCGTGCCCGCCACGTTGCTGACGATGACCCGCTCCTCGCCCAGGATCTTATTGGTCAGGCTGGACTTGCCCACGTTGGGCTTGCCGATAATGGCCACCTGCACCACATCGTCCTCTGTGTCCTGCCCGTCGTCCGGCGGGAAATACTTGATGCACTCGTCCAGCAGGTCGCCTGTCCCGTGGCCGTGTACGGCAGACACCGCGATGGGGTCGCCCAGGCCAAGGTTGTAGAACTCGTAAAAATCCGGGTCTACCGTGCCTACGGAGTCCATCTTGTTCACCGCCAGTACGATGGGCTTGCGGCTGCGCTGGAGCATTCCCGCCACCTCCTGGTCGGAGGCGGTGAGGCCGGTCTTGATGTCCGTCACAAAGATGATCACATCCGCGTTGTCGATGGCGATCTGGGCCTGCTCACGCATGAACGCCAGGATCTGGTTGTCGGTGTTGGGCTCGATGCCGCCGGTGTCCACCAGCCGGAACTTCCGACCCACCCATTCGCTTTCACCGTAAATGCGGTCGCGGGTCACGCCCGGCGTGTCCTCCACGATGGACAGCCGCCGCCCGATGAGCTTGTTGAACAGCATAGACTTGCCCACATTGGGCCGCCCCACAATGGCGATCAAAGGCAATGCCATAGTTTTATTCCTCCCTTTCCAGCATGGCGTCCAGCAGGTCGCCGCCGTCTATCCCCACGATCTGCACCGGGCAGCCCAGCTCCTGGCTGAGCCGCTCCACGGTGTAGTCATCCAAAAATACGTTTTCCCCGTGCCGCAGCATATGCAGCGGCAGCAGCACCCGGCCCAGTGCCGGGACTTTTTGCAGCTGGGCCGACAGATCCTGTCCCGTCAATAGCCCCGCCACGTCGATGGTGTGCCCGAAAAAGTCGTTCTCCACCGCGATGACCTGACCCTGCAGGGCGGGGAAGTACGCCTTGGCCTGCTCCAACAGATACGTCATGAACGGCGCGGCTGCCGTTCCTGTGGCGATGGTGAAGGGCGACGGCGTCTCGCCGCGCTCCTCCAGACGCATGGCGCTGAGGAAGTCCTGCTCCAGCGAACGCAGCATCCCCACGCCGTTTTCCAACTGGCGATACCCCTCGTAGTAGTCCTCCTGGGGCAGCTCCATGCCCGCCCGCAGGAACAGCTCGTCCGCGCAGAAAAACCGCCGCGTGCCGAACCGCCGCAGGTTCTCCTGCCCGAATTCCTCCGCAATGGCGATGATGTCCCGCGCGCCGTCCTTGTCCACGGGGCGCAGCTTGGCCAGGCCCTTGCGGTACTTGGTGATGCCCACCGGCACGATGGAGCAGCTGGAAAACTCCCACTCCGTCAGATCCCGCAGCGTCCGCCGCAGCTGGTCGCCATCGTTCCAGCCGGGACACACCACGATCTGCCCGTTCATCACGATGCCCGCCTTGCAGAATTTCTGTATCAGCTCCAGCGACCGCTCTGCCTGCTTGTTGCCCAGCATGGTGCAGTGCAGCTTCGGGTCGGTGGCGTGTACGGACACGTTGATGGGGCTGATGTGCAGGTCGATGATCCGCTGGGCCTCCCGCTCCGTCAGGTTCGTCAGCGTGGTATAGTTTCCCAGTAGGAAGCTCAGCCGTGCGTCGTCATCCTTATAATACAGCGTGGAGCGCATTCCCGGGGGCATCTGATCCACGAAGCAGAAGATGCAGTGGTTGGAGCAGAACCGCATCTCGTCCATCAGATATGTGTCGAAGTTCAGCCCCAGGTCCTGCCCCTCCGCCTTGCGTATGGTCACGGCGCGTACCTCACCCGCCGCCGTTTTCAGTTCCACATGGGACAGGGGATCGTATCCATAGAACCGGTAGTCCAGCACATCCACAACAGGATGGCCGTTGATGGTCAGCAGCTGCTCGCCCACCTGTATGCCGGCCCGCTCCGCGGGGCTGTGCCGGTCGATGGCGGTGATGATGGTGCTCATACTTGTGTCCTCTTTCGTCGGGCGGTATACCGCCGCATAATAACATCTTATTATATCGTTTTTTCACGCCCGGCGCAAGCCTAAGTATACCCGCCGCCATACCATTTGTAAAACGCCGCATTTCGATGCAACTCATGACAAAAACTGATGGACCGCGCAGAAAAAACAGGAGGGAAGCGACGCTTCCCTCCTGCAAAGGCACAACAGAACTTACTTGTCCGCCGCCACAGACTTGACGACCTTGACCTCGCGGCCGTTGTAACTGCCGCACTCCGGGCACATTCTGTGGGGGAGATGCAGCGCGCCGCACTTGGCGCACGCCACCAGCGTGGGAGCTGCCAGCTTCCATACGGAAGAACGTCTCTTATTGCGTCTTTGCTTGGATACTTTTCCCTTAGGGACTGCCATGTTGACACCTCCTTGGTCTTAACTGCCTGAGCAGCGATGTAATAATTTACTGCCCGTCCTGCTGCAGCAGCTGGGCCAGCTTGGCCAGCCTGGGGTCTACCGCCTTTTTGCATCGGCAGCTTTCCCGGTTCAGGTTTGCGCCGCATCCGGCACACAGACCCTTGCAGTCCTCCGAGCAGAGGAATTTCGTGTCCATATCGAGGATAAACGCGTCCCGCGCCAACTCCTCCAGATCCACCTCGTCGTCCTCCAGCACGATGATCTCGTCGCTGTCCTCCGATTGCCGCTCCTCCGCCAACACGCAGTCGTAGCAAACGGACTTCTCCGCGTCGTATTCCTCACCGCACCGGTCGCAGACACAGTGCATCGTGGTGGACATCTGCATCCCGCAAAGCAGCAGCCCCGCCTTGTTCCGCAGCCGGCAGTCCACAACAACCGGGCGGGAAACGGGCTTCGAACCGCCGAAATCCAGGTCGGAAAGGTCCATTTCGAACCGCACTTCCTCCTGTGCTTCAGGGGTATGCAGCAGCTTGTTTACGTTCAAACGCATAGTACACCTCGCAATGACACGAGTAGTATTATAGCCGACGCCCCACCCCTTGTCAAACATTTTCTCACAAATATTTTGACTTTTTTGGAAAACACAGTAGAATAGATAGGAGAAAAGGGAAGGGAGGGCGTTTTTCATGCGGGAAATGACCATTGGGAAGAACGATGCCGGCCAGCGGCTGGACCGTTTCCTCTCCAAATCGCTGCCCCTGCTGCCTCCGGCGCTGGCGCAGAAATACATCCGCATCAAGCGCGTCAAGGTCAACGGCGGCCGCGCCCAGCGGGATCAGCGGCTGCAGGAGGGCGACGTGCTGCAATTATACATCAACGACGAGTTCTTCGACAAGCCCTCCGAGGAGAATATGTTCCTCACCCTGTTCAAGCCCCGGCTCACCGTGGTCTACGAGGATGAGCATATTCTTCTGGCGGACAAGCCCCAGGGGCTGGTGGTCCACGCCGACGAGACAGAGAAGGTCAACACTCTCATCAACCACATTCAGGCTTACCTCTATCAGAAGCGCGAGTGGAATCCCAGGTGGGAGAACGCCTTTACCCCGGCGCTGTGCAACCGCATCGACCGCAACACCGGCGGCATCGTCATCGCCGCCAAGGACGCGGAGACTCTGCGTATCCTCAATGAGAAGATCCGCGACCGGGAGCTGGATAAGCGCTATCTCTGCGTCACCGTGGGCCGTCCCAAGCAGCCGGAGGGCCGCGTGGAGTGCTTTTTGCTGAAGAACGAGCAGAAAAAGCAGGTCTCCGTCTATCACCGCCCCGTCCCCGGCGGCAAGACCGCCGTCACCGACTACCGGGTACTGGACACCCGGGGTGAGCTGAGCTTGCTGGAGATCGGCCTGGAGACGGGCCGCACCCACCAGATCCGGGCCACTATGGCCGACTTGGGCTGTCCTCTGCTGGGGGACGGCAAGTACGGCCGGGGCGACGTGAACCGCCGTTACGGCGAGACGCGCCAGGCGCTGTACGCCTACAAACTCACCTTCGACCTGCCCACCGACGCCGGTATTCTGAACTACCTCCGCGGCCGCAGCTTCACCGTGGAGAACGTCCCGTTCCGGGAGAAATACTTCGGTGCAGAGAAAGAATAAATTTTTTCACAAAAAACATCGAAATCCATTGACTTTTGCGGCGCATTTATATATAGTGTAGCTGCCTAATTTCACCAGAGAAGCGGCGCAGGAACAGATGCGCCGCTTTTTCGCATGATGCGGGCGCTATTTCACTATGAATGGAGGAGGATAAATGTCCAAAGAGTTGATTCGCCTGCGGGATCTCTGCATGGCGTTTGACGACGAGCTGGTTCTCGATAACATCAATCTTTACATCAACGATTCTGAATTCCTCACACTGCTTGGCCCCAGCGGCTGTGGCAAGACCACGACGCTGCGGATCATCGGCGGGTTTACTACGCCCACTTCCGGTGATGTTACCTTTGACGGTGTGAGGATCAATGACGTTCCGCCCCATAAGCGGCAGATCAACACGGTGTTCCAGAAGTATGCGCTGTTCCCGCACCTGGACGTGTTTGAAAACATCGCCTTCGGCCTGCGTATCGCCAAAGTGCCGGAGGACGAGATCCGCCAGCGCGTCACCGAGATGCTGGAGGTGGTCAGCCTCAAGGGCTTCGACCGCCGCCGCATCGACCAGCTTTCCGGCGGCCAGCAGCAGCGTGTGGCCATCGCCCGCGCTCTGGTGAACCGCCCCAAGGTCCTGCTTCTGGACGAACCGCTGGGCGCGCTGGATCTGCGATTGCGCAAGGATATGCAGAACGAGCTGAAGCGTATCCAGCAGCAGATGGGCATAACGTTTATATATGTCACCCACGACCAGGAGGAGGCCCTTACCATGTCCGACACCGTGGTGGTCATGGACAAGGGCCGCATCCAGCAGATCGGCACGCCGGAGGACATCTACAACGAGCCGAAGAACGCCTTTGTGGCGGACTTCATCGGCGAGAGCAACATCCTCAACGGCGTCATGGTCCGGGATAAGGTCGTAAAAATGTACGGCAAAGAGTTCCCCTGCGTGGACGGCGGCTTCGCCGAAAACGAGCCGGTGGATGTGGTCATCCGCCCCGAGGACATCGACATCGTCCCCGTGGAGCAGGGCCAGCTGGTCGGCACGGTGACCAACGTCACCTTCAAGGGTATGCAGTACGACATCATCGTGGACTTCCGGGGCTTCAAGTGGCTCATCCAGACCACCGATCACTCTCCGGTGGGCGCGCGCATCGGCGTGAAGATCGACCCCGACGGATTCCACATCATGAAGAAGAGCGAATACTCCGGAATGTTCGGCGACTACTCCTCCTATTCCGAGGAGTACGAGGAATTGGCGGACGCCAGCGTGGAGCTGGAAGAGGAGGAGAGCGAGGATGAAGAATAAGCTCTCCCGTTTCGCCGTGCCGTATGTGGTGTGGATGGCGATTTTCGTGGTCGCCCCCATCGTCATCATGGTCATCTACGCCTTCTCCGGCGCGGAGGGCGGCTTTACGCTGGACAACTTCGTCCAGATGGGCGGCTATGCCTCCGTGTTCGGCCGCTCCTTCAAGCTTGCGCTTATCGCCACGGCCATCTGTCTGCTGGTGGGTTATCCCGTGTCCTACCTCCTCAGCCGGGAGGGAGAGCGCTTCCGCCGCACCGCCATGGTGCTGATCATGCTCCCCATGTGGATGAACTTCCTCCTGCGGACGTATTCCTGGATGACGATCCTGGAGAACAACGGCCTTTTGAACCAGCTGTTCCAGCACCTGGGCATCATTGCCCTCTACAACCGCATCACCGGCAGCAGCCTGGAGTATTTCACCATGATCGACACCCAGGGCGCGGTGGTGCTGGGTATGGTCTATAACTACCTGCCCTTTATGATCCTGCCCATCTACTCCGTCATCATCAAGCTGGATCACTCTCTGCTGGAGGCCGCCCGGGATCTGGGCGCCAACAGCGTCACTGTGTTCCGCAAGGTGGTGCTGCCCCTGAGCCTGCCCGGCGTGCTGTCCGGCATCACCATGGTGTTCGTGCCCTCCGTGTCCACGTTTGCCATCAGCCGTATGCTGGGCGGCGGCACGGAGCTGCTGCTGGGCGACCTGATCGAGCGCCAGTTCCTGGGCGGCGCGTATAACCCCCAGCTGGGCGCAGCCATCTCCCTTGTGATGATGCTGGTGGTCGTGGTCTGTATGCTGGTCATGAACCGCTTCGGCGAGGGTGAAGAACAGGCGGTGATGCTATGAGACAGAGAAAAGGCAACTCCGTCGGCGACCGTATCCTGATGATCCTGGTGGGACTGTTCCTCTATGCGCCCATCATCATCCTCATCGTATTTTCCTTCAACGCCGGCAACAGCTCCAGCGTCTGGAAGGGCTTCTCCCTCCACTGGTACGCCGAGCTGCTGCAGAATCGGCTCATCATGCACAGCGTCTACACCACGCTGCTGGTGTCCCTGCTGGCTACGCTCATCGCCACCGTGGCCGGTACGTTTGCCGCTATCGGCTTCTATGCCATGCGCCGCAAGCCCCGCGAGACGCTGATGGCCGTCAACAACATCCCAATGATGAACGCGGACATCGTCACCGGCGTCAGCCTGTGTTTGCTGTTCGTGGTGTTCTTCAACGGCTGGGGCGCGTTTGCCGGCTGGGTCAACAGCTGGCAGTCCGCCGTTGTCCTGCCGGAGCGGCTGACCATGGGCTTCGGCACGCTGCTCATCGCCCACGTCTGCTTCAACATCCCCTATGTCCTGCTGTCCGTCGGCCCGAAGCTGCGGCAGATGGACCGCAACCTCATCGACGCGGCCCAGGACCTGGGCTGCACCTGGATGCAGGCGTTCTGGAAGGTCATGATCCCCGAGATCAAGCCGGGCATCGTCTCCGGTGCGCTGACGGCCTTTACCATGTCCATCGACGATTTCATCATCAGCTACTTCACGGCGGGCACGTCCTCCTCCACGCTGGCCATGACCATCTACGGCATGACCAAAAAGCGCGTCAGCCCGGAGATCAACGCCGTGTCCACGCTGCTGTTCGTCACCGTGATCCTGCTCCTGGCCGTTATCAACCTCCGGGAGAACCACGCCGAGCACCACCGTGCTGCCCGCCGCGAGACATCCGCTCCCGCCCCGGCCTCGAAGAAACACCCGGGCTTGGGCAAGAAGCTGGCCGCCGGCGGTCTGGCCTGCGTGCTGCTGGCTGTCCTGATCTTCACCGGTGCGGCGGCCCGCAGTGAGCGGGTGGTCAACGTCTGCTCCTGGGGTGAGTACATCGACGAAGAGCTCATCACCCAATTCGAGGAGGAGACCGGCATCCGCGTCAACTACCAGACGGCGGAGAGCAATGAGGCTCTGTACTCCCTGATCAAGATGGGCGGCGCGGACTTTGACGTTATCGTCCCCTCCGATTACATGATCGCCCGGCTGATCCAGGAGGATATGCTGGCGGAGCTGAACTACGACCACATTCCCAACTTCCAGAAGATCGACCCGCAGTTCACCCACCTGAGCTACGATCCGGAGAACAAGTACACCGTTCCCTACACCTGGGGCAGCGTGGGCATCATCTACAACACCACCATGGTGTCTGAGCCCATTACCAGCTGGAGCGCTATGTTCGACGAGCAGTACGCCGGCCAGGTGCTGATGATCAACAACTCCCGCGACGCCCTCATGGCCGCCCTGTGCTGCCTGGGCTACGACATCAACACCACCGACGAAGCCCAGCTCACCGAGGCCTTTAACCTGGTCAAGAACGCCAAGGATAAGGGCGTGTACCAGGCCTTCGTTATGGACGAGATCTTCGGCAAGATGGAGGGCGGCAACGCCGCCATCGCCATGTACTATGCCGGCGACTACCTGACCATGCTGGAGAACAACGAGGACCTGGCCTTCGTCATTCCAGAGGAGGGCAGCAACTGGTTCGTGGACGCCATGTGCGTCCTCAAGTCCAGCCAGCACATGGACGAGGCCGAGGAGTGGATCAACTTCATCGCCTCCACCGACGCCAATCTGGCCAATATGGACTATATCTGGTATGCTTCCCCCAACGCGGAGGCCCTGGCGGAATATCCCGCCTATTATCAGGAGACGTACGGCGAGCCGCTGGACGAGGAGCTCTACAACATTATGGCTATCCCCGACGAGGAGCGCGCCCGCTGCGAGATCTACGTCAACCTGCCTCAGGAGACGCTGAAGTTTTACGATAAGCTGTGGACACAACTGGGAGTATAAAGGAGGAAACACGATGATCGAGATCGGCATGACCCATACCGTTGAAAAGACCGTCACCCCCGATATGACCGCCAAGGCTGTCGGCTCGGGCGGGCTGGAGGTGTTCGGCACGCCCTATATGCTGGGCTTGATGGAGTGCGCCGCCATGTGGTGCGTGCAGCCGGAGCTGCCCGAGGGCAAGGGAACGGTAGGTGTGAACATCTCCTCCAGCCATCTGGCGCCCACCCCCGTGGGCATGAAGGTCACCGCCACCGCTGAGGTGACGGAGATCTCGGCAAACGGCAAGATGATCACCTTTAAGGTCACGGCCTCCGACGCGGAGGGGTTGATCGGCGAGGGCACCCACACCCGCGCTGTCATCGACAACGCCCGCTTCCTGCAAAAGTGCAACGAGAAGCTGGCACGTATGTAAAAGTAAAAGCAAAAAGCGGCCGTTAGGCCGCTTTTTGCTTTTACTACACTAATGTCCGACCCTTGCCACTTACCCCGAAATATGCTACAATACTTCGGATATGATCACTGGGGGAGGGGAGAGTTGGTATGCGGGTCTTAGCCACCATCGGCTTCTCCTTTGCCGCCGGCGTATTCCTCACCCTGCTGCCCTGGGACGGCTGGCAGCTTTATGCTGCCGGGGCGCTGGCGCTGGTCTCGCTTCTGTGGACACTGCTGGGCCGCAGGTCGGCCCACTTCCGCCGCGGTCTGCTGATCCTCCTGCCCTTGACGGTCTCCCTCCTGTATTTTACCGCCTACCGCGCCCTTGTCCGCCAGCCGGTGCAGGCCCTGTGCGGCACGGAGAACAGCTTTTCCGCCGACGTATACGACTGGCCGGAGGAGACGGAACACGGCGCGAAGGTCACACTTCGCCTGCATGGCTTTCCCGGCGCAAAGGCCGTCTATTACGGTGACAGCGACCTGCTGGCGCTCCGCCCCGGCGACACCGTCTTCGGGACGGCATGGTGGAACGATGTGGCCGCCATCGGCGACGGTGACCTGCGCCAGTTCAGCTCCCGGAGCGTCTACGTTCTGCTGTATGCCCGCGGTGAGACGGAGGTGCAGCCCGGCTCGGACGGAGACCTCCGCTACCTGCCCCAGCGTGCCGCCAAGATCCTGCGGGACAAGCTGGCCCAGCTGTGGGACGACCCCTCCGTGTTGGGATTTCTTACCGCCGAGCTGACCGGCGACAAGTCTCTGCTGCCGGAGGAGGACTATGTGGCCATGCAGGAGACGGGACTGGCCCACATCTTTGCCGTCTCCGGCCTGCACTGTGCGTTTCTCGTCACCCTGCTGTCCCTGCTGATCCCGCCGGCCCGCCGGCGCACGCTGTGCGCTGTGGCTATTCCGGCGCTGCTGTTCTATATGCTGCTCACCGGCCTTTCCCCTTCGGTGGTCCGGGCCTGCATCATGCAGGTATTCCTGCTGCTCGCGCCGCTGTTCAGGCGGGGCAGCGATCCGCTGACCAGCTTGGCCGCCGCTCTGACGGTGATCCTGCTGGCCAATCCCTACGCCGTGGGCAGCGTCAGTCTCCAGCTCAGCTTCACCGCCACGTTGGGTATGGTGCTGCTGTCGGGCCGACTGTATAAGACCTTCACCGGCTGGTATCGCGGCAAAAGCCGCGCCCTCAAGCGGGTGATCTCCTTTGTGGCCGCCAATCTGGCCGCTACGCTGGGTGCGCTGGCGTTCACTACGCCGCTGACGGCATACTATTTCAACATCCTGTCTCTTGTCGCGCCCCTGGCCGGACTGCTGGCCGTTCCCGCCGCGGGGTACGCCTTCATGTCCGCCTTTGTCTCTGCCCTCCTGGGCTTTGTCTGGACGCCCCTGGGCCATATCGTGGGATACATCCCGCTTCTGCTGGTCAGGTATATCCTGTGGCTGGCCCATCTGCTGCTGACTGTGCCGTACCATGCGGTGTACTTTACCAATATGTATCTGCGGGTATGGCTGCTGTACGTCTACGCCGCGTTTATCGGCTGCGCCGTCACACCGGACGGCAAGCGCAAATACGCGCTGGCATCCGTGCTGACGGTGCTGACGCTGGCCGCCTGTCTCTGGCTCAACGTACGCTGGCAGGAATACGGCTCGTTCAGCGCTATCGTGCTGGATGTGGGGCAGGGGGAGAGCGTGGCGCTGCGCTCCGGCGGCGAAACGGCGTTGGTGGACTGCGGCAGCAGCAACTCCTATGTGGATGCTGGCTCTGTGGCCGCTGACACGCTGCAAAGCGCCGGCGTCCGACGTTTGTCCGCCGTGGTGGTCACCCACTATCACGCCGACCACACCAACGGCCTTACGGAGGTCCTGACCCGCCTGCCGGTGGACACCCTCTATCTGCCGGACATTGAGGACGAGTACGGCGTCCGCGACCGGCTCGTCTCCCTGGCGGAGCGGCGGGGGATCGCCGTGGTGTTCGTCACCGTCCCCACCCGGATCACGCTGGGCGAGGCCGTTCTCACCATCTATCCGCCGCTGCAGACCACCGGCGACCTGAATGAGCAGGGGCTTACGGCACTGGCCAGCGCCGGAGATTTTGATCTGCTCATCACCGGCGATATGGCCGGTTCGACAGAAAAGCTGCTGGTGCAGACATATCCGCTGCCCGACCTGGAGGTGCTGGTGGTCAGCCACCACGGCTCGCGCTACAGCTCTGACGAGGACTTTCTCCGGGCTGTTTCTCCGGAAACTGCCGTCATCAGTGTGGGAGACAATCGCTACGGCCACCCCACGGAGGAGACCCTCCGCCGCCTGCAGGCCGCCGGTGCGTCCATTTGGCGCACCGACCGGCAGGGGAGCATCCGCATTACCATCGGTTGACAAGGACGCTTGTCGATAGATGATACCGTCAACGGAGGTTGAACATGGCAAAGAAGAAAGAAGAAGCATATCCCGGCTACGATGAGTTCCGAGCTGCCCTGCAAAACGGCGGCCCGGCCAACGTCTATATTTTCTTCGGCGAGGAGACGTATCTGATGCAGCAGGCAGTGGAGCAGCTCCGCACCATGCTTGTGCCCGCCGGGTTCGAGGAATTCAATTACCACCGGCTCACCGGCAAGGGCCTTACGGTGCAGGAACTGACGGAGACGGTGGAGGCCATGCCAATGATGGCCCAGAACACCTTTGTCACCGTTACCGACCTGGACATCTTCAAGCTGGACGAGGCCCAGCGCGCCGCGCTGGTATCGCTGCTGGAGGATTTCCCGGAATACTGTACGCTGGTGTTCCTATACCGTCAGCTGCCCTATAAAAAGGACGGCAAGATGAAGAAGCTCACCGCCGCCGTTGCCGCCCATGCCACGGAGGTCGAATTTACACAGCAGGGCCGTCAGAAGATGCAGAGATGGGTGCGCCGCCGGTTTGCCGCCTTTGACAAAGAGCTGGACGACAATGCCATCGACCATCTGCTCTTTACCTGCGGCAGCCTGATGGACGGCCTTGTGCCGGAGATCAACAAGATCGCCGCCTACGCCAAGGGACAGCGCGTCACTGCGGCAGACATCGACGCCGTGGCCGATCCGGTGCTGGACGCCCGCATCTTCGACATGACCAACGCCGTCACCGCCCGGGACTACGACCGGGCCGCCGCCGTGCTGGCGGAGCTGTTCCGGATGCAGACCGAGCCCCTCGCCATCCTGGCGGCCCTGAGCCGGGAGCTGCGGCAGCTCTACACCGCCCGATTGGCGCTGGACGGGAAAAAGGACGCCGTCTGGGTCAAGGACCTGTGGCGCATGACCTCCGACTATCCGGCCAAAAAGCTGATGCAGTCCGCCAGGGCCGTGTCCCGGCCCTGGTGTCGTGACGCCGTGCGGCGCTGCCAGACACTGGACCGCCGCATGAAGTCCGAGCGCAACATGGACGCGGAGGGCGCGCTGAAGCTCTTCCTCATGGAACTGGCAGGTGCGCGATGAAGCCCCGCATCCGAGAAGTGATCGTGGTGGAGGGCCGTTACGATAAAAACGCCCTCTCACAGGTGGTGGACGCCTCCATCGTGGAGGTGGGCGGCTTTGCCGTGTTCAACGACCGGGAAAAGACGGCCTATCTCCGGGCTTTGGCGGAAAAGCGCGGCCTTATCCTGCTCACCGACCCGGACGGCGCAGGCTTTGTCATCCGCAATCATCTCAAGGGCGTTCTGCCGCCGGACAGGCTGAAGCAGGCGTATATCCCCGATGTCCCCGGCAAGGAGCGCCGCAAAAAGCGCCCCGGCAAAGAGGGGAAGCTGGGTGTGGAGGGGATGCCCCCCGACGTGCTGCTGGCCGCCCTTCGCCGCGCCGGTGCGACGTTTGAGGGGGAGGGAGAAGCCCCTGCGCCCACCCGCATCACCAAGGCAGACCTGCTGGACAAGGGCCTTATCGGCCCGGACTCCGCCGCCCGCCGCGCCGAGCTCCAGCAGCGATTGGGGCTGCCCGCCCGCCTGACCGCCAACGGCCTTCTGGAGGCGTTGACCCTGCTTTTGACCCGGGAGGAATTTGACGCGCTCTAAAATGCGCCGGGCTATTGCAATCCCGGCAAAAAGCGCGTATAATTAAAAACTGCTTTTATTACGACAACAAGGAGTGTGAGACAATGACCGAGGACATCAAGACCACCGCACCGGAGGAAGCCGGCAAAAACTTTATCTTGAATTTTATCGACGAGGACATCGCAGAGGGTGGTCAGTTCCAGGGAATGACCGTCCACACCCGTTTCCCGCCCGAGCCCAACGGCTATCTGCACATCGGCCACTGCAAGGCCCTGACCATCGACTTCGGCACGGCGGAGAAGTACAACGGCCTGTGCAACCTGCGTATGGACGACACCAACCCCACCAAGGAAGACGAGGAGTTCGTGGAGGCCATCAAGCAGGACATCCACTGGCTGGGCTTCGACTGGGGCGACCGCTTTTTCTACGGCTCTGACTACTTCGAGGAGGACTACCGTCAGGCCGTCCTGCTCATCAAGAAGGGCTTGGCCTACGTCTGCCAGCTGACGCCGGAGGAGTTTAAGGCCAACCGCGGCGACATCGGCATCCCCGCCGTGTCCCCCTACCGCGACCGTCCCATGGAGGAGAGCCTGGACCTCTTCGCCCGGATGCGCGCCGGGGAGTTCCCCAACGGCACGATGACCCTCCGCGCCAAGATCGACCTGGCCAGCGGCAACTTCAATATGCGCGACCCGGTGATCTACCGCATCAACCATATGAGCCACCACCGGCAGGGCAATAAGTGGTGCATCTATCCCATGTACGACTTCGCTCACCCCATCCAGGACGCGCTGGAGGGCATCACCCACAGCCTTTGCTCTTTGGAGTTTGAGGCCCACCGTCCCCTGTATAACTGGGTCATCGAGCACTGCGAGCTGCCCGCCCATCCCCGCCAGATCGAGTTCGCCCGCTTGGGTATCGACCACACCGTCATGTCCAAGCGCAAGCTGCGTAAGCTGGTGGAGGAGAACTATGTCTCCGGCTGGGACGATCCCCGTATGCCCACCCTGTGCGGCCTGCGCCGCCGGGGCTACACCGCCGCGTCCATCCGCAATTTCTGCGAGCGCATCGGCGTGGCCAAGTCGCCCAACGTCATCGAGTACGGCTTCCTGGAGCATTGCCTCCGGGAGGATCTCAACGCCCATGCCGAGCGGACGATGGCCGTCCTCCGGCCTGTGAAGCTCACCGTCACCAACTATCCCGAGGGGCAGAGTGAGACCGTCACCGTGGAGAACAACCCGGCTGACCCCACCCAGGGCACCCACGACATCACCTTCTCCCGGCATCTGTGGATCGAGGCGGACGACTTTATGGAAGTGCCCGTCCCCAAGTACAAGCGTCTGACCCCCGGCGGGCTGGAGTGCCGCCTCAAGGGCGCGTATCTGGTCACCTGCACCGGCTGCGTCAAGGACGAGAACGGCAACGTGACCGAGGTGCTCTGCACTTACGACCCCGACTCCCGGGGCGGCGACCCTGCCGACGGTCGCAAGGTCAAGGGCGCGACGCTCCACTGGGTGGACGCCGCCAACTGCCTGGACGCCGAGGTACGGCTGTATGACAATCTGTTCTCCGATGAGCAGCCCGACGGCCCGGACAAGGATTTCCTGGACTGCCTGAACCCGGACAGCCTGACCGTTCTCACCGGATGCAAGGTCGAGCCGGAGATGGGGAAGGTGGCCGCTGAGTTTGACAAGAAGGAGAACCGCACCGGCACGAACGCGCCTACGTTCCAGTTCATGCGTTTGGGCTACTTCTGCCTGGATAACCGGGACAGCACCGCCGACCACATGGTGTTCAACCGCAGCGTCTCTCTGAAAGATAGCTTCAAGAAATAAGTGTTCCCGATGCAGGGGTGGACGAAGCCGTCCGCCCCTGCATATTTTTCGCCATTTCGCCCAAAATCGCCGGGTATTTTTGGTTGACCTGCCGAAATGTGAAAAATTTCCCTGCGGGCGCTTGCAGTTCCGGAAACGGGGTGCTATACTCAAACTACAAATGCAGACCGACATAGAAACCCCTATAGGGGTTTCATTCTTTGCTTGTGCAAAGAATAGCTATGCTGGCTGTAAATTTTTAACGAAGGGGTACACAGACATGAACAATCGCAAGCAAACCAAACTGGCGCTGCTGACCAGCATCATGGCGCTGGTCATGTGCGTGGTCATGCTGGTGGGCACTACGTTCGCGTGGTTCACCGACACGGCATCCACAAGCGTCAACAAGATCGAGGCCGGTAAGTTGGATGTGGACATGGTGGACGCAAACGGCGACTCCCTGGTGGGCAAGACGCTGAGCTGGCAGAAAGCTGACGCCGGTAAGAGCCAGGAAGTCCTGTGGGAGCCGGGCGCGACCTATAATCTGAACGAGTTCCGGATCGTGAACAAGGGCAGCCTGGCGCTGAAGTACGAGATCACCGTCAACGGCGTGAAGGGCAGCTCCAAGCTGCTGGAGGCCATTGACTTTACGGCTACGATCGGCAATACCACGGTGGCGCTGGATAGCCTGAAGGGCGCTATTCTGCCCAGCACCGCAACTACAACGACAGGCGACGAAGTGATTGAAAAGACTGACCTGATCACTATCTCTGGTACGATGAAGACCAGCGCCGGCAACGAGTATCAGGGTCTGACCATTGACGGCGTGAGCATCACGGTTGTGGCCACCCAGTATACATACGAGTATGACAGCAACGGCAAGACCTACGATGAAACTGCTGACGCGACCATTCAGGTAAACAAGGACAACATTCAGGACTATCTGGACGGCAAGTACGGCTCTATTGACGGCATGACGCTGGTGCTGGCCGCGGGCGACTATGGTCAGCTGGAGCTGGGCCGCGCCACCAAGTATGCGAGCAGCAATACCGAGTATCGCATTGGCAGCTTCAACACTGAACCCATGACGTTCGATGATTTCTACGCAACGAAGAACGGCAGCGCGTGGTCGGGTACGCCCTGCTATATCCGCAGCATGAACAATGTCACCTTCAAGGCGGCTGAAGGCGCGGAGGTGAAGGTGGCGGGTGTATATGCGTTCTCCGGTCATATATACCAGGCCGGGTACGACTATGTACTGGATAGAAATGTCGTAAATGGCAGCAACACCTACTACGTGGCCAATCGTCTTACGAATATCACTTTTGATCGTATCACGTTCACAGCCAAGAGCAGTATCGAGACGAACAGAGAGCAGGCCATTATCAACGGATTTACCTTCGAGGATTGCACATTTAATATCGGACACGCCGAAGAAAACAGCGATTATATTGCACTGCGTTATTACAACGAGAACAACAACGGTAATGTCCGCAATCTTGTGGTAAATAACTGCACCTTCAAGAATTGTTCCCAGGGTGTGTACACGGGAAAAGTAGTTAATGTTTCCGTGACAAACAGCACGTTCAACACCACTGCCCATAACGCCATTGCTGTTCAGAACAGTAATGAATTTAACCACGGCGCGGTTGTCATCATTAACAACCAGTTTGATACGATAGGCGCGGACGCCATTCGCTTCGGCTTTGTGGGGGCAGGGACTCAGATCACCATCAAGAAAAACATTGCAAGAAGTATCACTACCGGTCGCAAGGCTATTAGAGCCGAAAGCATCGTTGATGGTATCACTTACGACATCTCTGACAACGACTGGGGCGGAGCGGAAGTTTCTCACACCGAGTTTGGTGACAAGTAAACCCCTGAACCATTAAGCCCATCCCACCCCTGTGGTGATAGACCACACCCCTTTACCCGCTGCGGCCGTGCTCAGCCGCACGGACATAAAAAGAACCGCCCCCGGGCGGTTCTTTTTTGCGGCGTTTTTTGGGTTTCCAGTGGTTTTTGGGGAAAAACTGCTTGACAAGAGGCTCGTTCCCCGGTATAATACACCCGTTAGTCATGTAAATGACTCTTAAAGAGCACCCTGGATCGAGCCGGGTGTATCGGAGGGAGGGAAACATAAATGTCCGAAGTTCATGTCAAGGAAGGCGAGTCCCTGGACAGCGCTCTGAAGCGTTTTAAGAGAAGCTGCGCCAAGGCGGGCGTCCTGGCCGAGGTGCGTAAGCGCGAGTGCTATGAGAGCCCCAGCGTCAAGCGCCGCAAGAAGTCTGAGGCTGCGCGCAAGAACCGCAACAAGCGTTACTATTGATGAAGAAAATATCCCCCGGCGATGCCGGGGGATATTTCTTTTTGTATATCGAAAACCACTCGCTGGGCGAGTGGTTCAAAAAAGGCTACTGCC
>CAVGVB010000011.1:0-67201 GCA_963632705.1 bacterium
GTCCCATGCCTATGGCTGGCTGCCATAAACCAAGGGGCAAATATATAGTAACAGGAGTTTGACAATGTCCGAAAAGAGAAAAGACAACAAGGGACGCATCCTGCGGACAGGAGAGAGCCAGAGAAAAGACCTGATTTATCAATATCGGTACACAGACCTTCGCGGCAAACGGCAGACGGTGTATTCCTCTGATCTGAAAGAACTGCGGGAAAAAGAAAAGGAAATTCAAAAGCAGCTTGACGACGGCATTGATTATGCCGCAGGCAAAATCAACGTCATTCAACTGCTTGAACGCTACATCAGCATCAAACAGGGCGTGCGCTACAATACCAAAGTCGGCTATAACTTCGTGCTGAATCTGGTGAAGAAAGAAGATTTCGGCTATCGTTCCATCCGGGACATCAAGGTTTCGGACGCGCAGAAATGGATCATGAAGCTGCACGAGGACGGAAAGGGATACAGCACCCTCACCAGCGTTCGGGGCGTTGTCAAACCGGCTTTCCAGATGGCATACAACGAGGATGTGATCCGTCGGAATCCCTTTGACTTCAAGCTGGTCGATGTGGTTTCCAACGACTCGCAAAAGCGCATTGCCATGACGGAGGAACAGCAAACGCTTTGGATGAATTTTATCCGGGAGGACAAGACCTACTGCAAGTATTACGACGAGTTTGTAGTGCTGCTGGGAACAGGGATGCGCGTCAGCGAGTTCTGCGGACTGACAAAGGCTGATCTGGACTTTGTCGGGCGAAAAATCCGGGTAGATCACCAGCTCGTCCGGGAGCGCGGCGGCAAGTATTATGTGGAGAAAACCAAAACCGAGTGCGGCTGCCGCTACATTCCTATGACGGACGAGGTTTACCGGAGTCTGCAAAATATTCTCTCCCGCCGCAAGCGCGTGAAAACGGAAACGATTATCGACGGGTACAGCGGTTTTCTTCTGCTGGACAAGAACGATAGCCCGAAGGTTGCTTTGCACATCGAGAATGAAATGCGCTGGGCGATGAAGAAATATCAAAAGCTGCACCCGGACAAGCCACTGCCACACATCACGCCCCATGTGTTCCGGCATACCTTCTGCACGAATATGGCGAACGCTGGTATGGACATCAAGACCTTGCAGTATGTCATGGGGCATTCCGATGTGGGTGTCACGCTGAATGTTTACACCCATGCGAGCTATGACCGCGCCGCCGAGCAGATGGCAAAGATCATTGATTTCAAAGGGCTTGCCGCACCGGCGCCGCAAAGAAAATCAGGTTGAAGCAATCACAGCCACTACACCAATTACTACACCATTTGCCCGAAAATCTGCGTAGAGTTACGGAAATATGCGTAGGTTTCCGGCATGACAGCAAAAATGAAAGAAGCGCCAAAAGCCTTGAAATATCAAGGCTTGGAGGCTTTTGAAGGGATATATAAGCAATGACAAAAATCTTATTCGTTTGCCACAGTAATATTTGCCGCAGCCCGATGGCCGAGTTTGTGATGAAGGACTTGGTAAAAAAGGCGGGACTGGCATCGCAATTTCATATCGAATCGGCGGCTACCAGTCAGGAGGAAATCGGCAACCCAGTCTATCCTCCGGCACGGCGCAAGCTGGCCGAGCATGGGATCTCCTGCGAAGGCCATGCCGCACGGCAACTGACAAATCGGGATTACGACGAATACGATCTCCTGATCGGCATGGACCAAGCCAACCTCCGGGATATGTACCGCATCTGCGGCGGCGACTATGCCGAAAAGATGTCCCTCCTGATGGACCACACCGCCCATCCCGGCAATGTGGCAGACCCGTGGTACACCGAGGACTTCGAAGCGACCTGGCGGGATGTGTTGGAGGGCTGCCAAGGACTTCTGAAAGAATTGACTGCAGGGAGGTGCGGTGAAGATGGATAAGCTGATTGTTCGCGGAACGGAGATCAATGTGCAATGGGATCTCAAGCGGGATGACTTTCTCAGCTTGACAGACATTGCGAAAATCAAGGATAATGACAATCCGCGGTACATCATTCAAAACTGGCTTCGCAACAGAAACACCATCGAGTTCCTCGGTGTGTGGGAAACACTCTACAACCCGAATTTTAACCGTGTCGAATTCGATGCGTTTAGAAGTCAGGCAGGGTTAAACAGCTTTGTGATGACACCGCAGAAGTGGGTGGATGCGACCGGTGCCATTGGCATTGTTTCCAAGGCCGGTCGCTATGGTGGAACCTACGCCCATAAGGAAATCGCATTTGAGTTTGCCTCATGGATCTCCGTGGAGTTTAAGCTCTATCTGGTCAAAGAGTTTGAGCGGCTCAAGACCGAAGAGATGAAACAACTTGGCTGGGATATCAAGCGCAACCTTGCCAAGATCAATTATCGCATTCATACGGATGCCATCAAGGAAAATTTGATTCCGCCTGAACTGTCCACCCATCAGATATCCTTGGTCTATGCCAACGAGGCTGATGTCCTGAACATGGCTCTGTTCGGCATGACGGCCAAGCAGTGGCGGGATTCTCATCCGGATCTCAAGGGTAATATCCGGGACTATGCGAATGTATCACAGCTCGTGTGCCTGTCGAACTTGGAAAATCTGAATGCCGTGTTCATCAATGAAGGAATATCGCAGTCAGAGCGGCTGGCAAAACTCAACGCCATTGCCATCAGCCAAATGAAGGTGCTGACAGAGGATCACAGGATTCTGCAGCTTGAAGCGGCTGATGATACAGAAAAACCTCAGTAAAGATTGAAGAGTCGTTTCGCACATCGTGATTTTTAGGTCGGGGTTCGAAAATCTATAGTGTTGCGGTATGACAAAAGAGAGCCACCCTATGGGTGGCTCTCTTTTGGTATCTGCTGATTTTTGCAGCGCAAAACCGGCTGCTGCGGGAGGATGATTATACGCGTAAGAGAAAGCCGCGCCGGTTTCGGCGCGGCTTTTGCTGTATAGCTCAAAGGATCGTTTCAAAGGTCTGTCTGGCGGCGGCGGCCAGGTGGGCGCAGTCCTCTGCGCCCATGGTCTCCCACGCGGAGTGCATGGCCAGCTGGGCCAGGCCGATGTCCACCGTGCTCACCGGCACCAAGGTGTTGGCGATGCTGCCCAGAGTAGAGCCGCCGGGCAGATCCGAGCGGTTGGCCATGACCTGTGTGGGCACGCCGGCATCCTGGCAGATACTGCGGAACAGGGCGCAGGAACGGCCATCTGTGGCGTAGCGCTGGTTGGCGTTGAACTTGATGACGACGCCGGCGTTCATGCGGGGGCAGTTGTCGCCGTCGCTGTACTCCGGGTGGTTGGGGTGGATAGCGTGGGCGTTGTCGGCGGAGAGCAGGAAGCTGCGGGCCAGCATGGTGCGGAACGCCTCCTCATCGTGGCCCAAAGCGAATAGGATGCGGCGCAGCGTATCCCGCAGGAAGGCGGAGGCCGCGCCCTGCTTCGTCTCGGAGCCTACCTCTTCGTTGTCGAAAATGCACAGCACGGGCAGCGCGCCGGTGTCGCGGGCGGCGAGGAAGCCTTCCAGGCAGCCCCAGGCGCAGGCCAGATCGTCCAGCCGCGGGGAGAGAATATACTCATTGTGCGCGCCCAGGGTGACGCCCCGGCCGCGGCAGTAGAGAAACAGGTCGCTGCCCAGCACATCGTCAGGGCTGACGCCGGCGGCTTCCGCCGCCATGGGCAGAATAGCGGCGGCGGGATCTTCGCTGCTGAACAGGGGGATGGTGTCCACGTTGGCCATGTACTTCATGCCGTCATTGGCGTTTCGGTTCATGTGGATGGCCACGCTGGGGATCACCAGCAGATCACGGTCGATATTCACCAGCTTCTCGTCAAGGCAGCCGTTCTGCCGGACGAACAGCCGTCCGGCCACGGAGAGAGGCCGGTCGAACCAGGTGGACATCAGCATTCCGCCGTACTTCTCGGTGTGCAGGCGGATGTAGCCGCTGCTCCGCAGCTCGGCGTGCTCCTTCAGCTTAAAGGTGGGGGAGTCGCTGTGGGCGGCGGCCATCATGAAGCCGCCCCGCAGCTCCTGCGGCACGCGGAAGGCGATGATGCTGGAGCCGCCGCGGATGACAAAGCGGCGGTCGCCGGGGCGCAGCGTCCAGCGCTCGCTTTCGGACAGCGGGGTGTACCCGGCGGCGATAAGGCGGGCGGCGGTGTTGGCGATGGCGTGGAAACAGGTGGGGCTGGCGGAAATAAAATCCAGCATGGGCAGGGAAGAAGCCGGTGTTGTCGTCATAGTGAATAACCTCCTCGTCCTTGAGCGGTGGACAACTTGATTTGTCAGTATTGTACCATAAAGTGGGGGAAAAGAGCGTGATTTGCTGTTTTCTTCGATAAAACAGTTTCGTAAAACGAGAAAATCGGCACTCTTTTTATACCTGAGTTTTCCTTATTATACCATGGAAACACCGGCCTGACAAGCGGCTGCAGGCGGTCAAAAGAGCGGCGATTTGGCAAAAGTACTAAAAATTATGAAAAGTGTGCAGGATGTCCTTGCTTATTTTTAAGAAATCAGGTACAATAGGCCCTAAGAATATTCTGCTCCTGAGGGAGAGGAAGGATGGGCGGCGTCAGGCCGCTGCGGCTATGAGCGATAGTTACGAAAACGAAAGAACGGAATTGAGCACTGTCTCCCCCTTGTGGACACGTGACTTTACGATCATCACGCTGGGCAGCGTGGTGTCCATGCTGGGAAACAGTATGTCCGGCTTTGCGCTGAGCCTGCTGGTGCTGGATTACACACAGTCCGGTATGCTGTACGCCATCTACATCGCCGCTTTTACCGTGCCGCAGATCGTGATGCCCATTTTCTCCGGCGCGATACTGGATCGCTTCTCCCGGAAACGGATGATCTACACCCTGGACTTCATCTCGTCGGGGGTATTTCTGACGGCGGCGCTGATCCTCAGCCGGGGCTGGTTCAATTTCACCGTGCTGGTGGTGGGCTGCCTGATCATCGGCTCTATCAACAGTATTTATATGGTGGCCTATCAGAGCTTCTACCCCATGCTCATCACGCCGGGGAACTATTCCAAGGCATATTCCATCGCCAGTGTGCTGGAAACATTGGCGGCGGTGATGGTCCCCGTGGCCACCTTCGCCTACAATAAGGTCGGCATCACGCCGCTGCTGGCGGCCAACGCCGTGTGCTTTCTCATCGCAGCCATTGCCGAGACGCAGATCGGGGCAGAGGAGAGCTACATCCAGCAGCGGAAGCAGGACATGGAGGAGCAGCAGAGCTCCGGACGTCAGCTGCTGCTGGACATTAAAGAGGGCTTTCAGTATCTGCTGGGAGAAAAGGGCCTGCTGGCGGTGGCGGTGTATTTTACCTTCAGTGCGCTGGCCAGCGGCGCATCCCAGGTCATTACGCTGCCCTATTTCAAGGGTGCGTTTGAAAACGGCGAGTACATATACTCCTTTGTGTGGGGCACGCTGCTGGTGGGCCGTGCGCTGGGCGGCCTGTTCCACTACAAAATGCAGATACCCCGGAAGTACAAGTACACCATCGCGCTTACCGTATACGTCACCGTCTCCGTGCTGGAGGGCACGTACCTCTACACGCCTATCCCTGTGATGATGCTGATGCTCTTCTTTGTGGGCGTGCTGGGCGTGACCAGCTATACCATCCGCATTTCCGCCACCCAGAGCTACGTCCCCCACGAGAAGAAGGGCCGGTTCAACGGCGCGTTCAATATGCTGAACACCGTGGGAAGCCTGACAGGGCAGCTGACGGCGGGCGCACTGACCACGGTGCTGCTGCCCCGGACGGTGCTGCTGGGCTTCATGCTGCTGACGGCGGTGGCGGCGATCATATTCATCGGCGGAAACCGTACGGCGGTCAGCGCCATCTACAACCGACAGCAGTAGGAAAAGCGGCGTCCGCCGCGTGACATAAGGAGGAACTGACTATGAAGTTTTCGGAGATGCCCTATAAGCGCCCCGACGCGGAGGCCCTCAAGCAGCAGTGGTCGGCGCTGACGCAGCGGCTGGAGCACGCGGCCACCTATGAGGAGGCCCGGGCGGCCTTTTTGGAGCAGCAGGCGCTGTCCCGCTCTGCGGAGACCCAGGCCACGCTGGCTTCCGTTCGTCACTCTATCGACACCCGCGACGCCTTTTACGACGGCGAGGAGAAATTCTGGAATACCTTCGGGCCGGAGCTGGAGGAGTACGAGCAGGCGTGGAAGGCGGCGATGCTGGCTTCCCCGTTCCGCAAGGACTTCGCCGCGGAGTACGGCGAGCTGATGTTCCTCAACGCGGAGATCGACCGCAAGAGCTTCGCCCCGGAGATCATCCCGGAGATGCAGCAGGAGAACGACCTGGTCCAGGCGTATGAGAAGCTCATCGCCTCGGCGCAGATACCCTTCGAGGGAAAAACCTATACCCTGTCCCAGCTGCAGCCTATGAAGACCGATCTGGACGACGAGCGCCGTCTGGCGGCGTGGAAAGCGGACTCCCAGTGGTCCATGGAGCACGCGGAGGAGCTGGACACCCTGTACGACAAGCTGGTGCACCTGCGTGACGCCATGGGCAGAAAGCTGGGCTACGAGGGCTACACCACCCTGGGCTACTACCGCATGAAGCGCAACTGCTACACCAAGGACGACGTGGAGAAGTTCCGCGCCGCCGTGCGGAAGTACCTCGTGCCGGTGGCGGAGAAGATCTACCGCAAGCAGGCGGAGCGGCTGGGCAAGAGCTATCCCCTGAGCTTCGCGGACGCGGCGCTGGAGTTCCGCTCCGGCAATCCCCGGCCTGTGGGCACGCCGGACGACATCCTGGCCCAGGGCATGAAGTTCTACGGCGAACTGTCGCCGGAGACGAAGGAGTTCTTCCGCACCATGCTGGACGACGAGCTGCTGGACGTGCTGAGCACCGAGGGCAAGCGGGCCGGCGGCTACTGCACCAGTTTGGGCGACTATGAAGTGCCCTTCATCTTTGCCAACTTCAACGGCACGCAGCACGATGTGGAGGTGGTCACCCATGAGGCCGGCCACGCCTTCGCCAGCTGGATGAACCGCAAGCGCGTGCCTGACAGCTATATCTGGCCCAGCCTGGAGGCCTGCGAGGTACATTCCATGAGCATGGAGTTCTTCGCCTGGCCGTGGGCCGAGGGCTTCTTCGGCCCGGACACCCGCAAGTTCCTGTACAGCCACCTGGCCGGTGCGCTGACGTTTATCCCCTACGGCACAATGGTGGACCACTTCCAGCACATCGTGTACGAGAAGCCGGACATGACCCCGGCGGAGCGCAACGCCGCCTGGAAGGAACTGACCGGCATCTACACGCCCTGGGTGAAGATGGACGACAGCGATCTGCCCTTCTATACCGAGGGCCGCCGCTGGCAGCGGCAGAGCCATATCTACGTTAACCCGTTCTATTACATCGACTACTGCCTGGCGCAGACCGTGTCTCTGGAGTTCTGGGCCATGATCCAGAAGGACAAGGACGACGCCTGGAATCACTATATGGCCTACACCCGGCAGGGCGGCAGCCGGACGTTCACCGAGCTGCTGCAGAACGCCGGGCTGGAGAGCCCCTTCGACGAGAACTGCCTGCGGGGCGTGTGCGCCGCGGCAGAGCAGTGGCTGGACAGCTTTGACATGACCGGCATCCTGTAATGGCGGAGGAAAAGAAGCGGCGGGGACGCCGCGACCACCTGAACGATTTCTACCGCGATGTGTCCGGCAATTATGTGTATACCGGCGTGTGCTACGAACACACCGACGGCATCCGGGCCAACGGCGCGCTGCTGCGGCGTCTGTGGCTGATGACGGCGGTGATGGCGGCGGCGGTGGTGACCGGCGGCTGCATCTCCGCACCGGGCGTGGGGCGGTGCTTCTATGTGCTGCTGCCCTACGCGGCGCAGATCGGCGTCACCGGCAGCATCGTGTGGGCCGTGGCCCGCTGGCAGGCGCGGGAATATCCCCTGCGGGCCTATGTATACCGTGCCACGGTACAGGCCCTGCCGGGACGCTGCCTGGCCCAGGCCATCCTGGCCGGTGTGGGACTGGCGGCGGAGACGCTGTACCTGCTGCTGTCGGGCAGCGGCGGCCATAGCATAGCGGCAGCTGTCTATCTGCTGCTGCAGGCCTGTGTCCTCGTGTTGGCGTTGTTGGCCCGGCGTACTGTACTGGCCAGCGAATGGCAGCCGGAGGAGCACGGCGGCCTGACAAGAGAATAAGACCCCGTCAGCCGCGCCAAAAGCGGCTGACCCAAAAGGGAATATTCCCTTTTTCTGCACGCGAAGCGTGCAGAGCTTATCTTGTGCGCTGCGGGTGGACTGCTCGTTGATGCAAATATAAAAAAGGAGTATGATTATGAAAAAAGCAATCGCGCTGATCCTCTCTCTGGTCATGTGTGTCAGCCTGTTTACCGCTTGCGGCAAGCAGCAGGGCGGCACGGATGATCAGGAGACCGCTAAGACACTTGTGGTCGGCACACAGAACTTCGACGGTAAGTTCTCTCCCTTCTTCTACACCAACAGCTACGAAAATGATGTGATGAACATGATTTTCGACGGCCTGCTGCTCACCGACCGTGAGGGCTCTGTGGTGCTGAAGGGTGCTGACGGCGAGGTCCGTCCCTACAACGGCACTGACTATACGTACAATGGCGTCGCCAACTGTGACATAGTCGAGAACGCCGACGGCACGGTGGACTACAAGATCACCATGAAAGAGGGCATCAAGTTCTCCGACGGTGAGGAGATGACCATCGACGACGTGATCTTCTCTTACTACGTCCTGCTCGACCCCACCTATGACGGCGTGTCCACCCTGTACTCCATCCCCATCAAGGGCCTGGATGCTTACCGCAGCGGTATGGACTCCCGCATGAACCTGATCCTGGCCGCCGGTCCTGACGGCTATACCGCCACCGACTACTTCACCGAGGATCAGTACAACACCTTCTGGGCCGCCTTCAACGCCGCCGGCGTGAAGTTCGCTCAGGAGATCCTGGACTACGTGGTGGCCGCGGGCTATGCCGCCGCTACCGATTCCGTGGCCGCTCAGGCTGCCAACTGGGGCTTCGAGCTGGCTGAGGATGCCACCGTGGAGGACTTCTGGGCCGCCATCGTGGATGCCTATGGCTATGACATCTCCGACGCGGGCATCAACGCCGAGACCGCCGGCACCAGCATCTCCGCTTTCATCGAGGCCGAGATCGGCGACAGCTTCTCTGACTACACCATCGGTGTGCAGACCGGCGAGTCCGCCCCCAACGTCTCCGGTATCGTCAAGACCGGTGACTACTCCATGACCGTTACCCTGACCGAGGTCAACGCCACCGCCATCTATCAGATCCCCGTCACCATCTGCCCCATGCACTACTACGGCGAGACCGAGAAGTACGATTACGACAACAACAAGTTCGGCTTTGACAAGGGCGACCTGTCCCACGTCAAGTCCGTGACCTCCGCCCCTGTCGGCTCCGGCCCGTTCACCTTCAAGAGCTATGCCAACGGCGCTGTCACTCTGGAGAAGAACGCCAACTACTGGAAGGGCGAGCCCAAGATCGACACCGTGATCTGGCGCGAGATGCAGGACGTGGATAAGATCCCCGGCGTTGTGTCCGGCACCATCGACATCACCGATCCTTCCTATTCCGCCAAGGCTGCCGAGCAGATCAAGAGCGCCAACTCCAACGGCGAGATCAGCGGCGACGTTCTCCAGACCGACCTGGTGGCCAACCTGGGCTACGGCTATGTGGGCTTTAACGCCAACCGCGTGAAGGTCGGCACCGGCAACGGCGGCGACGAGGCCTCCAAGAACCTGCGTAAGGCTATCGCTACCGTCATCGCCGTGTACCGTGACGTGGCTGTGGACTCCTACTACGGTGAGTTCGCCAACGTCATCAACTACCCCATCTCCGACACCTCCTGGGCCGCTCCCCGTGTTACGGACGAGGGCTACAAGATCGCCTTCTCCGTGGATGTGGACGGCAATGACATCTACACCGACGGTATGTCCGTTGAGGATAAGTACGCCGCTGCCAAGCAGGCCGCTCTGGGCTACTTCGAGGCTGCCGGCTACACCGTCACCGATGGCAAGATCACCGATGCTCCTGCGGATGCCCGCATGGACGCTGAGGTCATGGTCGGCGGCGGCGGCACGGGCGACCACCCTACCTTCATGGCTCTGACCCTGGCCTCCGAGGCTCTGAAGGAGATCGGCTTCAACCTGATCGTCTCCGATATGTCCAACTTCTCCGAGATGACCAACTCCGTCAACGCCGGTACTGCGGATATGTTCGCTATGGCGTGGCAGGCCACTCCCGACCCCGATATGTTCCAGATCTATCACAGCGAGGGCGGCTCTAACGAGAAGTCCTACTGGATCAAGGACGCCGAGCTGGACGACCTGATCATGCAGGCCCGTCAGTCCACCGACCAGACCTATCGTAAGACCCTGTACAAGGAGTGCCTGGACATCGTGGCCGACTGGGCGGTGGAGATCCCCATCTACCAGCGTCAGAACTGCATCATCCTGTCCTCCCAGCGGGTGAACCTGGATACCGTTACCCCCGACATCACCACCTATTGGAACTGGTACAACGATCTGGAGCTGCTGGAAGTCAAGTAACTCTCTGATCTCTATTCCGCGCAAAGACTTAAACAAGGGCTATCCTGCGGCTGAGAAGCCGCAGGATAGCCTATCCCGGACGCATTTGCGTATGAGCCAGGCGGTTCGACGTTCGCGCCGGAACGACTGCCTGATCCGCAAAGATCAACCGAAACGCAGTACATAGCAACGCCGTACTCAGCGACGCAGAAACCACATAAAAGGAGGGCGGCCCGCTCCTGGCGCGGAGCGGTGCTGACCAAAAAACGGAGGGATCGTATGCGCAAATTCTTAGTCAAACGCACGCTGCTATCAATTCTGATCTTGTTTTTCGTCACATTCATCATCTATGTGCTGATGCGCTGTCTGCCGTCCTCCTACGTGGAGACCATGGCGCAGCAGCTGTCCCAAGCCCCCGGCTCTAAGCCCTATGAGGAGTGGCTGGCCCAGCTGAACGCACAGTACGGCCTGGATCTCGACCTGATCCCGGGCTTCTTTGTCCAGTTGAAGAACCTGATCACCGGCAACTTCGGCGACAGCTGGAAGTACACCGTGCCCGTGCTGCAGAAGTTCAACGAGGTCATCTGGGTGTCCTTCATCATGGGTGCGATCTCCCTGGTGTTCGAGCTGCTCATCGCCGTGCCCCTGGGCATCGTGGCCGCCACCAAGCAGTACAGCATCACCGACTATACCGTCACCACCGTGGCGCTGCTGGGTATGTCCCTGCCCACGTTCTTCTTTGCTACCCTGCTGAAGCTGGTGTTCTCCGTGAAGCTGGGCTGGTTCGACCTGGTGGGCCTGACGGGCCGTGACTTCAACTCCCTCAGCGCCTTCGGCCAGCTGCTGGATATGGGCAAGCACCTGGTGCTGCCTATCGTCACGCTGGTGTTCATCTCCATCGGCCCGTGGATGCGCTACGTCCGCACCAATATGCTGGAGGTGCTGAACGCCGACTACATCCGCACCGCCCGCGCCAAGGGCCTGCCGGAGAAGAAGGTCATTTACCACCACGCCTTCCGCAACACCCTGATCCCGCTGGTCACGTTTATCGGCGGCAGCCTGCCCGGCCTGTTCGCCGGCGCGCTGATCACCGAGACGCTGTTCGCCATCCCCGGCATCGGCTATATCTCCTACAATGCTATGGTGGCCGGCGACATTCCGTTCTCCATGTTCTATATGACGTTCCTGGCCATTTTGACGCTGCTGGGCAACCTCATCTCCGACATCCTGTACGCCGTGGTCGATCCGCGGGTACGCATCGCTTGAGAAGGGAGGACGTGAAGCATGAGTTATTTCGATGAGAACAAGGATAAGAACACCGTGAACTCCCATGAGGAGCACACCGAAGCGGCTAACACGCCCTCTGAGGACAACAAGCCCCAGGAGGATTACTCCCTCAGCGATGACCGCCGTGTCAAGGTGCTGTCCCCCGGTACGCTGGTGGCTAAGCGGTTCTTCCGCAACCGGCTGGCGGTGGTGGGCCTGACCATCCTGGCCGTCATGTTCATCTTCTCCTTCATCGGTGGTCTGGTCAGCCCCTACGGGCAGGACCAGGTGTTCTACCGCGATGATATTCAGATGAAGGAATATGCCGCTCTGTCCGAAAATACAGAATACCGCTTCCTGGTGGCGGATGGGCAGGAGTTCGGCGCTGTGCTGCAGGCGCAGATGACGCTGCACATGGGTAAGGACGAGTCCTTCACCTATAAGGGCGTTACCTATACCGTCACGGAGGAGGGCGAGAGCCTGTACTCCGCCTCCCGGGGCGATACCCTGCTGGCCGTGGCCTATAAGGACATCGTCAATCCCAGCGTCACCGGCGAGAAGTTCAGCTTTGCCTTCACCTTCAGCGCCCTGAAGGCCCACGCCAACGGCGAGACCGAGTTTACCGCCGACGGCAGGACCTACGCGCTGGACGACGGCAGCGTGCTGCTGGGCGGCGAGGAGATCGCCTATATCAGCCGCTATGTCATCCAGTCCAAGGTGGCCGGCACGGTGATCTCCAAGGAGTTCAAGGAGCGGGTCATCGAGGCCGCCGACAAGGGCGAGACGGACATCGAGTACGTCAACGAGAACGGCGAGACCCGCGAGATACGGCTGGAGTACGATCCCGCCAAGTACCAGTGGTCCATCAAAGAGGGGACGGCCACCCGTGTGTTCGACGATTATTCCTTCCCCAACAGCGAACACTGGCTGGGTACGGATAAGAACGGCATGGATATGCTGACCCGTCTGATGTACGGCGGCCGCGTGTCCCTGTGCATCGGCTTTATCGTCGTCTTCATCTCCGCCACGCTGGGCGTGATCCTGGGCGGCGTGTCCGGCTACTTCGGCGGCTGGGTGGATAACCTGATCATGCGTATCGTGGATATCTTCTACTGCATCCCCTCCACGCCGCTGATCATCATCCTGGGCGCGGCCATGGACGGTATGCGCGTCGATCCGCAGATACGAATGCTGTACCTGATGCTGATCCTGGGCTTCCTGGGCTGGCCCAGCATCGCCCGCCTGGTCCGCGGTCAGATCCTGTCTCTGCGCGAGCAGGAGTTCATGACCGCCACAGAGGCCTGCGGCATCAGCGTTTCCCGCCGCATCTTCCGGCATCTGATCCCCAACGTCATCCCCCAGCTCATCGTCAACTGTACCATGAGCCTGGGCTCTACCATCATCACCGAGGCGACGCTGTCCTTCCTGGGCCTGGGCGTCAAGTTCCCCTTTGCCTCCTGGGGCAATATCATGAACGATGTTTCCAACTCCTACGTGCTGACGGAATACTGGTTCATCTGGATCCCCGCCGGCATCTGCCTGATGCTGACAGTGCTGGGCTTCAACTTCGTGGGCGACGGTCTGCGTGACGCGTTCGACCCGAAGATGAAGCGCTGAGAAAGGAGAGGATCGGAATGGCAACGAAGCGAAACGACGGTTATATGTCCGCCCGGGAGTCCCGCCGTATTTCCAAGGAAAACCGCAGGATCACCAACGAACTGGAGAAAAAGCGCAAGCGGAAGAACGTACCGGAGGCGGAGTACCTCACCCAGATGCACGACCCCAGCAACGCCGTGGAGTTTGACAACCTCCATACCTACTTCTTCACCGACACCGGCGTGGTCAAGTCCGTGGACGGCGTCAGCTTCTCCGTCCCCATCGGCAAGACCGTGGGCGTGGTGGGCGAGTCCGGCTGCGGCAAGTCCGTTACCAGCCTGTCCCTGATGCAGCTGCTCCAGCGGCCGCAGGGTCAGGTGGTGGAGGGCGAGATACGCCTGAACCTGGGCAATAAGGCCTACGACGTGACGAAAACGCCGGACGAAGTCATGCAGCACCTGCGGGGCAACGCGGTCTCCATGATCTTCCAGGAGCCCATGACCGCCCTGAACCCGGTGTTCCGCATCGGCGACCAGCTGAACGAAGTCATTGCCCTTCACGACGACAAGGGCAGCACCGAGGAGCAGATCAAGGAACGCTCCATCAAGCTGCTGGAGATGGTGGGCATCGCCAACAGCGAGGGCGTGTATAAAAACTTCCCCCACGAGCTGTCCGGCGGTATGCGCCAGCGCGTCATGATCGCCATGGCCCTGGCGTGCAGCCCCCGGCTCATCATCGCCGATGAGCCCACCACGGCCCTGGATGTGACCATCCAGGCGCAGATACTGGACCTGCTGCGCAACCTGAAGGATAAGATCAACTCCTCCATCATGTTCATCACCCACGACCTGGGCGTCATCGCCGAGATGGCGGACTACGTGGTGGTCATGTACGCCGGGCGTATCGTGGAGCAGGGCACGGTGGACGAGATATTCTCCCACCCGGCCCACCCCTACACCATTGGCCTGATGGCCTCCAAGCCCGTGGTGGGCCGCCAGGTGGATAAGCTCTACTCCATCCCCGGCAAAGTCCCCAACCCCATCAATATGCCGGATTACTGCTACTTCAAGGATCGCTGCGAGATGTGCGTGGAGCGCTGCGGCGGCGAGTATCCCAGTGAGGTCAGCATTTCCCCCACCCACAAGGTGAGCTGCTACCGCTACTACGACGGCAAGCGGCCCGATCTGGAGGAGCAGGTGGAGGAAGAGCTGACGGGCCGCGCTGACAACGGAAAGGAGGGTGAATAAGATGCCGTTTTGGAAAGCCGGTAAGAACGACGACCAGGTCCTTGACGATATCAAGGAGACGCAAAAGCAGAACGCCGATGAGTTCGTCAAGGATCAGGCCCACGCCAAGGACGCAAAAAAGTCCTCGCTCATCATCGACAACGATTTCACCCCCGTGACATACGACCCCCAGTATATTTTACAGGTCAACCACCTGAAAAAGTATTTCCCCATCAAGGGCGGCATGGTGTCCAAGACCGTGGGCTACGTCAAGGCCGTGGACGGCGTGACGTTCAACCTCAAGCGCGGTACGACCATGGGCCTGGTGGGCGAGTCCGGCTGCGGCAAGACCACCACCGGGCGCACCATCCTGCGGCTGTATGACGAAAAGTCCGGCGGCCAGGTGCTGTTTAACGGCAAGGAGGTCTACGATCTGTCTCCCAAGGAGATGCGCGCCATGCGCACCAAGATGCAGATCATCTTCCAGGACCCGTTTTCCTCTCTGTCCCCCCGTATGCCGGTGGGCGAGATCATCGGCGAGGCGGTGCGCGAGCACAATCTCGTGCCCAAGGCGGAATTTGACGATTATATCGACACGGTCATGGAGAACTGCGGCCTGCAGCACTTCCACCGGGATCGCTACCCCCACGAGTTCTCCGGCGGCCAGCGGCAGCGTATCTGCATCGCCCGGGCGCTGGCGCTGAACCCCGAGTTCATCGTCTGCGACGAGCCGGTGTCCGCGCTGGACGTGTCCATCCAGGCGCAGATCATCAACCTGCTGAAGGACATTCAGGAGAAGTACAACCTGACATACCTGTTCATCAGCCATGACCTGTCCGTGGTGGAGCATATCTCCGACACGGTGGGCGTCATGTACCTGGGCAATCTGGTGGAGTACGGCGCAACGGAGGACATCTTCCGCAACCCGCTGCACCCCTACACCAAGGCGCTGTTCTCCGCCATTCCCATCCCCGACCCCAAGGTAAAGATGAACCGCATCGTGCTGGAGGGCAGCATCCCCTCTCCGGCCAATCCCCCCCATGGCTGCAAGTTCCATACCCGCTGTTCCAGCTGTATGGCCTGCTGCAAGGAGGAAGTGCCGGTGCAGCGTGAGCTGGAGCCGGGTCACTTTGTGGCCTGCCACCTGTACGATAAGTGATGGCGAAAAAGAGAACGTATCAGGACGACGATGGGCGCACCATTGCTGATATGAGCGGTATCGAGCCGTCCCCCATGCTGTTCCCCCGGTTTCCGGGGCGAAAGAAGGAGCAGTCCTCCCGCCCGGAGAAACCGACGCAGGACCGCCCCTGGGAGACCGCACCCCAGTATACGGACGAGGAGCGGCGGGCAGCTATGGGCGGCGCGCTGAAGGCGGCCATGCTGCTGGCGGGCGTGTTCATCGCAGCCGGCGCACTGGCGATTTTAGGAATGCAGCTCCTGTGGAACTGAAAAACAAGCACGGCATGGCGAAGCCATGCCGTGCTTGTTTTTTGCAGAGGAGAACGGAAAAGAGCAGATCGTTATTTGACGACCTCTGCTGCCGCAAACCGGCGGGAGGGTCGGTAGATCAGCACCGCTGCGAGGAGCAGCAGCATGGTCGTACACAGGCTTACCGGATACACCGTCATAATGGTGCGGAAGGTGCGGCTCATGGGGAACACGAACTGTATCCACGCAATACGGATGCCGCATACGCCCGCCATAGTCAGGATAGCCGGCGTCAGCGAGATGCCGAAGCCCCGCAGATACCCGCTCATGACCTCGTACAGCAGGCTGAAGGTGTGGGACAGCGTCACCATCATCAGACGGATGTAGCCGGTGGCCACTACCTCCGGGTCATTGTTGAAGATGGACAGCAGCGGCTTGCCAAAGGACAAAATCAGCGCAATGGCCGCTGCCAGCGTGACAAGACCTTCCGCCATACACAGCAGCATCGTTCTTTTGCACCGGCTGATCTGTCCCGCGCCGTAGTTCTGGCCTACGAAGGTGGTGCAGGCCTGCGAGAAGGAGTTGAGGATATCGTAGGTGATGATCTCGATGTTGAAGGCCGCGCTGGACGCTGCCATGACCACCGTACCCAGGCTGTTGATAGCGGACTGGATGATGATGTTGGACACGGAGAACACCGCGCTCTGAATACCTGCCGGCAGGCCAATGCGCAGAATGCGCTTGAGAACAGCCAGGTCAATACGCAGCGCCTTCGGGTTCAGGTGAATGTCCCTATCGGTGCGCCGCAGCCTGCGGTACAGCAGCAGGGCGCTGACGGCGTTGGAGATGACGGTGGCGATGGCCACGCCGTTCACCGTCATACCCAGCACTGCCACGAAGAACAGGTTCAGCGCCACGTTCAATATACCGGAGGAAAACAGTGCGATCAGGGGGGTCTTCGTCTCACCCACGCTGCGGAAGATGGCTGCCTCAAAGTTATACAGCAATATCACCGGCATACCCGCAAGGTATATCCGCAGATACAGCAGTGCCAGGGGAAATACGTCCTCCGGCACGTTCAGAAGTCCCAGCAGCGGTGCGGCGACCAGTTCACCCAGCAGCGCCACCAGCACGCCACCCAGCAGCGCCACCACCACAGAGGTGTGAACGGCCTTGTGTACCGTCTCCCGGTCTCCCTGACCGATGGCGTGGGCGATGACCACGTTGGCGCCCAGCGCGATGCCGATGAACAGGTTGACCACCAGACCTATGATAGCGCTGTTAGCGCCCACCGCCGCCACGGCCACCGTGCGGGCGTCGCCGGTGAAGTTGCCCACCACCGCAATATCCGACGCGTTGAAAAGCTGTTCCAGTATGGCCGTGGCCGCTACCGGCAGGGCGAACCGGGGTATCTTATCCCATATCGAGCCGTGCAGCATATCAAGCTGCCGCTTTTGCGCTTGTGTTGCCAAGGTAAATACCTCTTTCCTGCGAAATTTCATGGCTAACACTTTACCTCGTTTGCTCTCCAAATGCAACCAAAAAATAAATGAGAATTCAGGAAATGAGGTCTATATTTTTCGTGCCGATTTAACAAAAGAAAGCCGTCGCCGTCATTGTGTGTGGGGAGATACGGCCGGATATGCAAAAGGCCGTCCCAAACGAAACGTTTGAGACGGCCTTTGTGTGCTGCGAACGGATTTAGCTCAGTACCGTACCATCTGCCAGGGTGATGGTATAGCCGTTGAAATTGATCGTGCCGTTGTTGGTAAGACTGGTGATGACGCAGTCGCCGGTCAGTGTCCAGGTGCAGCCGCTTTCGATGGTGACCACGGCGTTATCGCTGACCGCCGTGCCGTTCTGGGCGTTGTCGATGATGCTGATCGTGCCGGTAAACGTGCTGCCATTTTTCAGGGTCATGGTCAGGGTGGAGATGGTGTCCACCACGATGTCGCCGGTCAGGGTCTGACCGTCAGCGGTGAACTCCACCTGTGCGCCGTTGCTGCCCGCCGTACCCCAGCCGTGGCTGGCGGAGTTGCCCACCACCCGCAGCAGCACACCGTCCGCGTCCTCGTTTTTGATGGTGACGCCGCTGAGGGTCAGCACACAGTGGGTGTTGGTGACGTAGATCATGTCGCCGTTCTTGGCGGTCAGCGTACCGCCGGTCATGGAGAAGGTGGATGTGCCCACATCCGCGTCGCCGCTCATGGACTGGTAGATCATGACGTTGTGGACGTTCTCCTCGGAACTGGAGCCCTTGGTGTCGCTCATATTGCCGGTGACGTCGCAGTTCTCCAGCACGATGGAGTTCTTACCCTCAATGACCAGCGCTTCGGAGTTGTTGGCGGTGAGGGTGGCATTCTTCACAGTGATGTCCGCGGTGGAGTACACGGCGGGGGAGTTGTAGCCGTTGGACACATAGCTGCCGCCGTCCACATTGACCGTGCCGCCGCCTCTGTCGGAACGGATGGCCGCCGAGGAGTTTCCGCTGGTGGTGACGATCAGGTCGCTGGCGTTGGTCGTGCCGCCACCGGTGGTCTGGATGCCGCCGGAGTTGTCGGCAGTGGTGGTGATGGTGGAATTGGAGATATTGACGGTCGTACCGCTGCCGTAGCTGAACACACCGTTGCCGTTCTGAGCGGAGGAGGTGACCTTGGCGTTGGTGATGGTCACATTCGCGCCGTTGGTGGCCAGCAGAGCGGCGTTGACGCCGTAGAAGTCGCCGTTCTCCGTGTTGGAGGTCGCTCCGCTGCTCTTGTCCACGGTGATACCGTCCAGGGTCACGTCCGCGCCGTCGATACGCAGGGCGTTCTCATCGTCGCCGGTGGACGTGTACGTAGTATCGGTGTATGTGCCGTCCACGCTGATGGTGTTGGCGCTGTCGCCTTGGGTCACCTCGCTGCTGCCGCCGAAGCCGCCGGAGGGCGCGCCGCCCATGCTGCTTTTCAGAGTGACGATCTCCACAGTGGAGACAACGCCCTTGCTGTCAAATGTCACGGTGAGAATGTCGTCCACGGCCACATCCGATGCGGAGACGCTTTCACCATCCTTGGTGATAGTAGCCTTGGAGATGTCCGCGGTAAGTGTCTCGCCGCTCTCGGTGAAGCTGCTGCCGCCGGTCATGCTGTCAGGCATCTCCGGGGGTGTATTGCCGTCGGACTGACCGCCGCCGTCCTCCGGCTTCTCAGGCGGCTGCTGACCGCTCTCACCGCCGCTGTCGCCCTCCGGCTTTTCCGGCGGCGTGCCGGTGGGCTGGCCTCCCTCGCTGTCACCGGAGGGCATTTCCGGCGGCTGCTGGCTGTCGCTGCCGGAGGGTGCACCGCCGGACGGGGCGGCGTCCTCCGTCAGCTCGCCCAGCGCCAGCGTGACGGATGTGCCGTCCGTGGCGGTGACACGGCCCGTCAGGGTCTGCCCCGCGTAGGTGGTATCTGTCTTTGTGCCGCAGGCCGCCAGGGAGAACACCATAGCTGCCGCGCACAGCAGGGATAGGAATTTCTTTTTCATGTCTCATCGACCTCCTTTATATTTCATCCGGGGCGGTGCTTTGCGCCGCCGCTTTTCTCTTGATGGGTGCAGTATACCGCCGCTTCCTAAATCAAACTTAAAGGCATAACAAGAACCCGCCTCAAACATATCGTTTGAGGCGGGTTCTTGATGCGGAAGGCGGCGTTATCTGAAGACTCGGCTTAACAGATGCGGAACATATTGATCAAAAACAGCATGGCCAGACCGTAGTAAGTCACCACGGCCACCAGGTCGTTGACCGTTGTGATCAGCGGGCCGGAGGCCACTGCGGGATCGATGTGGACCTTATGGAACAGCATGGGGATCAGCGTACCTACCAGGCTGGAGACCACCATGGCCACCACCAGCGACACGCCTACGCATCCGGAGATCAGGAAGGCGGGCAGCCACGCATATCCCTTGCACAGATGGATGTAGATCCCCAGAAATACCAGGGCCATAACGCCCAGACACCCGCCGTTGAGAAGACCGACCCGCATCTCCTTGCCCAGCAGGGCCAGCTTGTCCTTCGGACTGAGATCTTCGTCCATCAACACGCGGATGGTCACAGCCAGCGACTGAGTACCCACATTGCCCGCCATGTCCAGCACCAGAGACTGGAAGCAGATGACAATGGGCAGCACCGCCACCACCGACTCGAATAGGCCCACCACCGAGGAAACGCCCATGCCCAGGAACAGCAGCGCGATAAGCCAGGGCAGACGCTTCTTCATGCTGACGATGGCAGGCTCACGCAGATCCTCCTCCGAGGTCAGGCCGCCCAGCTTGGCGTAGTCGTCGCCCATGGCGTCGTCTACCAGCTCCACCAGGTCCTGCGCGGTGAGGATGCCGGCAATTTTTCCGTCATCCGTCAGCACCGGCAGCGAATCCTCCTCGTACTCCGCGATCCGGTCGATACAGTCCTCCACCTTTTCGTGGGCGAGAACATAGGGATAGCTGCGGCGGATAATACCTTCCAGCGGGTCGTTTTCACGGGCGACGATCAGATCCTTCAGGTCGATGGCACCGGAAAAGATGCCGTTTTCGTCCACCGTATACAGCGTGGAGATATTGTCGTGCTCACCGGCCTGCCGTACCAGCTCACTCATCGCACCGCGAATGGTCAGCGTATCCGGAATGCAGACGAAATTGCCGCTCATACGGCTGCCGATCTCTGCCTCATGGAAAGCCAACAGCCGCCGCACGTCATTCCGGGTGTCGTCGTCCAGCTGGGCAGCGATGGCCTGCTTTTTTTCAAGGGGAAGCTCCCGCAGAATGTCCAGCGCGTCACCGGCGTCCATACCGGCGATCACCTGCGCCGCCAGCGAGTCCGGCAGCTCTGTCAGAAGGTGGGAGGCGTCGTCGAGATAGGGAAATATCCCAGCCAGCGTCTGAACGTCCAGCAGATGAAACAGCCGCTGCCGCTCCGTGTCTGTCAGCAGTGCGGCGGCTTTCGCCACATCCCGCGGGTGATAGCGCTTCAGCGGCGGCCGCAGAGTGCTTTCATTCTTCGCGGCGCGGATGACCGCCGCGATCTCCTGGGTAATATCCTTTTTTACGATTTTGTTCATCATATCCGTGTCCTCCTTTTGCACTGAAAATGGGCGCAAAAATGCACCGCCTCAGAGATAGTTGCCACAGCAAGATGCCTCTGGTGCGGTGCGGGAGAACACGACAAAGCAGAATGTGATCAGTCCATGTCCATGGACGGCCACATTCGACTTCCGTATTTCCGCGTACCGCATACCCGGCTTCGTCTGCTACTTCCGCAGCTATCCATGAACATTCACCTCCGTTGATGATAAGATGACAATGGGCCGTCTCCGACCCGTGGCCTATAATAGCAGTATCGATCGGATATGTCAATCGTTTTTGTCGGGACTCATGCGTGATATTTTTGAGCATTTCCCAGTGGCGCAGCCTGCCCGATCATGATATAATTTCACCATCGATCGACGGGGAGGCGAGGGCAGTGTATTTCGCATACGGAGAGACAGAGCTTGATTATCTGCGGAAAAAGGACAAGCGGCTCTGCGAGGTCATTGACCGTATCGGACATATCGACCGTGCGGCAGATCCTGATCTGTTTTCCTCTGTGATACACCACATCATCGGACAGCAGATCTCTACCAAGGCCCAGGCCACCATCTGGCAGCGGATGCAGGACACGCTGGGCGAGGTCAACGCCGAGACCATCCTGTCGGCAGGCGTTCCCAGGCTGCAATCCCTGGGCATGACGTTCCGCAAGGCGGAATACATCACGGACTTTGCCGGGAAAGTCCACACCGGCACATTTGATCTGGACGCTGTGGCACATATGCGTGACGAGGATGCCACCAAAGCGTTGAGCGGTTTGAAGGGCATCGGCGTCTGGACGGCGGAGATGATCCTGCTGTTCTGCCTGCAGCGCCCGGATATTTTCAGCTTTGACGATCTGGCTATCCAGCGGGGACTGCGCATGGTCTATCACCACCGCAGCATTGACCGCAAGCTGTTCGAAAAATACCGCCGCCGTTTCAGCCCCTATTGCAGCACGGCAAGCCTGTACCTGTGGGCCGTGGCTGGCGGCGCGATACCGGAAATGCGGGACTATAAGCCAAAGAAATGAAGGAGGGTACACCGTGACTTTCATTCAGCATTACGACTCGCCGCTGGGCGGCATTCTGCTGGCGGCGGATGAGACCGGCCTGACCGGCCTGTGGTTCGACGGGCAAAAATACTTTGCCCGCGATCTGCCTGCGGAGCGTGTGGAGCAGAATACGCCCGCCCTTTCGGAGGCCAAGCGCTGGCTGGACATTTACTTTACCGGCAAAGAGCCTGACTTTATGCCGCCCCTGCATCCCATCGGCTCTGCGTTCCGCCGATCGGTGTGGGATATTCTCCTGCAGATCCCCTATGGACAGACCACCACCTATGGCGAGATCGCGCGGCAGCTTGCCAAAAAGCAGGGCCTTCCCCGGATGTCCGCCCAGGCGGTAGGCGGTGCAGTCGGGCACAACGAAATATCTATCCTCATTCCATGCCACCGTGTGGTCGGGACAAATGGCAGCCTGACCGGGTACGCCGGAGGAATTGACAAAAAAGTGAAGCTGCTGGAGTGGGAGCACGCGGATATGACCGGCTTTTTTGTGCCCAAGAAGGGTACTGCGCTTTGATACGCAGAGCGGATCAACGCTATGGCCGGCGGAGAGTTTTATCCGCGTCTGAAGATGAAGGAAGTAATAAATATCCTCCGGCCATGCCGGAGGATATTTATTACTTCCTTGCGAGATAGAATGTGACATGGGCCTCGTCATCCGTCAGCGGAATGTTGACTCGCTCCGGGTAGTCGTCCCGTAGCTGCCCGTAATCCGTGGTGAAGCACGGCAGGGAGGAGGCACGAACCAGTTCGTCAAACACCGCATTGTCCGTCTGTACCAGGAACTTGGAGGCGGGCATTTTCTCCCGGCAGAGGGTGTCCCAGAAGCCCAGCTCTGTACGCAGCAGGAAATTGAAGCCGTTGATGTCCGCGAAGGTCAGCGATCTTCGCTTGGCAAGCTCGTGCTCCGGCGGGACGCAGACGAAGAGGTTTTCCTGCATAAACGGCGTCGCCCCACCGATGGGAAACGGCAGTATGGCGACATCGCATGAGCCGTCCTGCCACGCCGAGAGCACCTCGTCGTTCTGACAGATCGCGGAGGATACCATCATCCCGGGCTTTTGGGTGTTCAGCTTCGGCAGCAGCTCCCACAGAGGGGCGGGCGCGCAGGACCGTATGACAATGGTTCGCTGCCGCTGGTCGAAATCCCGTACCTGCTGCACGGCCTGCTCCGCTTCCCGCAGCAGTTTGCGGGCGCGATCTACCGCCACATTTCCTGTGTCGTTCAGCTCGATCCTGTTTTTCCCTCTGGTGAAGAGCGGTACGCCGAAGGCGTCCTCCAGATGCTGCATGGATCGGGTCACGGACGGCGTGGAGATATGGAATTCCTCCGCCACGCGGCTGAGCGTGCAGAGGTCGGCAAACGCCACGAGCTGGCGCAGTTCATATAAGTCGATCATGGTGCTGTCCTTTGCATTTCATATTTTGAAAAGTGCTTTCCGGTATCGATAGTGTACAACATAGGAAAACTGTTGTAAAGTGTCAATAGGAAGAAAATCAACTTTTCAGAAAATGGAGGTACTACCATGGAATATGTCACCCTGAACAACGGCATCAAGATGCCCAAGCTGGGCTACGGCGTGTATCAGACCCCGCCGGAGGACACCAAGCGCTGCGTCCTGGACGCCATCGACGTGGGCTATCGCAGCATCGACACGGCCCAGGCCTACTACAACGAGGAGGGCGTTGGCGCGGCACTGGCGGAATGTGGTCTGCCCCGCGAGGAGTTTTTCCTGACCACCAAAGTCTGGATCACCAACGCGGGTTACGAGAAAGCCAAGGCGTCCATCGAGGAGTCCATGCGGAAGCTGCACACCGACTACCTCGACCTGCTGCTGATCCACCAGCCCTTCGGCGACTACTACGGCACTTACCGGGCCATGGAAGAGCTGTATCATCAGGGTAAGCTCCGCGCCATCGGCGTTTCCAACTTCGGCCCGGACCGCTATCTGGACATCCAGCATTTTGCGGAGGTCAAGCCCGCCGTGAACCAGATCGAGACCCATGTGTTCCAGCAGCAGAGGGTGGCCAAGGAGTATCTCCAAAAGTACGGCTGCCAGATCGAGTCCTGGGGCCCGTTCGCGGAGGGCCGCAAGGATATGTTCACCAACCCGGTGCTGACGGAGATCGGCAGGAAGTACGGCAAGACCGCCGCCCAGACCGCCCTGCGTTTCCTGCTGCAGAGCGATGTGGTCATCATCCCCAAATCCACCCACAAAGACCGGATGCAGCAGAACTTCGACCTGTTCGATTTCACGCTGACGGCGGAGGACATGGCGGCCATGGAAGCCCTGGACGGCGGCGAGAGCCTGTTCTTCTCCCACTACGACCCCAAGACCGTGGAGTGGTTCATGTCCATTCTGTAAGACGCCGAAATGAGCATAATTGCCTTGTAAAAATGCCTGGTCTGCGCTATCATCATAGTGAGGTGATCGTATGGGACTGCGTATCTTACGAGATCAAAAAGGAGTGTAACTGCATGAAAACAATGGATAAGGAAGCATTTGCGCAGCAGGACGCTTTCGGTATCGGTGCGCCCAACGACGCGTATGCCCGGTATTTTATCGGCCGGTCCTATCTGAAGCCCCTGACGCAGCCGGGTGCGTCCGCCGTGTTCCTGGCCAATGTGACCTTTGAGCCGGGCTGCCGGAACAACTGGCACATCCACCACGCCGCCAAGGGCGGCGGCCAGCTGCTGATCTGCACCGCCGGTGAGGGTTGGTATCAGGAGGAGGGCAAGGACGCCGTCAGCCTGACCCCCGGCACGGTCATCACCATCCCGCCGGAGGTAAAGCACTGGCACGGCGCGAAGGCCGACTCCTGGTTCAGCCACATCGCGGTGGAGGTGCCCGGTGAGAACACCCGCAACGAGTGGTGCGAGCCGGTCGCGGACGAGGAATACACAAAGCTGAAATAAAAAATAACGGAGGACAAGAATATGAAAGCGTTAGTCGCCTATTTTTCCGCCAGCGGTCAGACCGCAAAGCTGGCCCAGACCATTGCCGGTGTCACCGGCGGCGACCTCTTTGAGATCGCACCGGAGACGGCCTATACCGCCGCCGATCTGGACTGGATGGACAAGAAGAGCCGCAGCACCATTGAGATGAACGACCCCAAGAGCCGTCCTGCCATCGTGGGTAAAGTCGCGGATATGACGCAGTACGACACGGTGTTCGTGGGCTTCCCCATCTGGTGGTATCAAGCCCCGCGCATCATTGAAACGTTCCTGGAGAGCTACGACTTCTCCGGCAAGACCGTCATCCCCTTTGCCACCTCCGGCGGCAGCGGCATGGGCAAAACGGACAGCATTCTCAAAGATATCTGCCCTGCGGCCAAGTGGCTGCCCGGCAAGCGCCTGAGCAGCCGGGAGAGCGCCGCCTCTGTGCAGAAGTGGGTGGAGAGCCTGGGCCTTTGAGCAGGGACGCGTCATCCTGCGACGTCTCAGGAGCTTTTGAACGGCGCGATTGACAAATACGATGGGGTCGTGTTACAATAAAATTCCAAAATCAGTGTGGATTTTTCTGGAGCATCGCGTCCATTTTTCGCCACGCACCTTTATTGGTGCGTGGCGTTTTTTTACGGGAGGAACGACGGATGAATGTATTTTACCAGCTCATCGGCTTCGGCGCATTGATCGCCATGGGGCTCAGCTACTGGCAGAAGGACAAGCACACCATTCTGCTGTGGCAGGTGGCGGCCAATCTGATCTTCGCCATCCACTACACGCTGCTCCACGCTCGTTCCGGCGCGCTGTGCAGCTTCTTTCAGATCGTCGTGCTGCTGCTTTTTCTGTTACAGGAAAAGTTTGGCTGGAACAAGCTGGTCACGGCCATCCCCATCGTGGCGGTGTTCCTGCTGATCGCCGTGGTGACCTATGAAACGCCGGTGACGCTGCTGCCCATTGTGGCCTCGCTGGCGGCGCTGCTTCCGTTCTTCCAGTCCAACAAGCGGGTGATACAGGCAGCGGGCATCGTCAGCGGCCTGTCGTGGCTGGTATATGTCATTGCGGTGCGGTCGTACTCCGGCATGGTAACGGAGTCGGTGCTGACCATCATCACGGCGGCGTCCCTGCTGAAGAGAGAGCCCAAAGAGTCCTGAACGGACAGACACCCCCGGCATATGTGCCGGAGGTGTCTGCCAGAGTGTGTGCCGCGTCAGGCGTAGTGCTTCAGCCCCTGCGCCATGGACGCGGCTGTGCAGCGGCGGGCGTGGCAGGAGAGCGTGTCGCTTTTCTCTCCGCCGCACTGGGCGGCTGCTATCAGCGTGGCCAGTCTCCGCTTGCGGGGAGTGGGGGGTGTATTCTCTTTTTGACGATTTGCCATGGACTTACCTCCGTTCGTTTTGCTGCCGCTATCATAAAACAACGGACGGTATGATCCATCGGCAAAATTAAATGAACATTCTCTCGGAAATTGTGATATGATCACAAAGGAGGCGGAAGCCATGGCATCACAACGAACGGCAGATTACCCAACCCTGCGGGAGGTGCTGTGTCTGCCCGCGTTTGCGGGCTGTACTGTCCGCGGCGGCGCGGAGGGGCTTGACCGCCGGGTCGGCGGCGTCAACCTGACGGACACGCCGGATTACGCCCGCTGGCTGGCGCAGGGGGAACTTCTCATCACCACGGGCTTTGCCATCGCGGATGATCCGCAGGCCGTGGACGCGCTGCTGCCCACGGCGGCGGAAAAGGGACTGTCCGGCGTGGGCATCAAGCCGGGGCGCTATCTGCCCAAGCCGCTGCCGGCAGAACTGACGGAGGCGGCTGACCGGCTGGGACTGCCGCTGCTGGAATTGCCGGGGGATGTGCGCTTCACCGAACTGGCCGATGCGGTGTCCCGCGAGATCGCACGGCGTCGGATACCGGCGGAGCAGGAGCGGCAGCTGGCCGTGCTGCTGCACCGTCTTATTTCCGGCACACTGCTGGACGAAGCGGTGGAGCGGCAGGCGGCGGAGTCCGGCATCCATTTGGAACGCCCGCATATCCTATTGCGGATACGGGCAGATGTGCCGGAATTACAGCGGCGTTCTTGGCTGCACGAGGCAGAGGAACCATGCCGAATGTTGGGCTTGGACGTATGGGGCGCACTTTTGGACACGGATATTCTGTTGGCACTGGAGGCGGACGACCTGTTCGCGCTGGAAACGCCGCTGCGGCAGATGATGGCGGACTTTGCCGCCGTCCGCGGCGTTATCTGCGGTGTCAGCCGCCCTTACAGCGGTGCGGCGGGTTTCCGAAAAGCGGACCGGAGCGCCCGCACGGCGCTCCGTATGGCGGAGCGGACGGGAGTACCCTGCGTGACCGACGACCCGGCGGGGGTGATACGCCTGTTGGAAGGCGCATCCCCGGCGGAAGCAGATGCATATATCCACAGGCAGCTGGGGGCGATTCTGCGGCAGCCGGAGCTGCGGTGTCAGGAACTGCTGGACACGCTGGACAGCTGGCTGCGCTGCATGGGCAACCAGCGCCGGATGGCCCGGGAGCTGCACCTGCACTACAACACGGTGAGCTATCGGCTTCAGCAGCTGTGGACGCTGCTGGCGGCCGATCCGGCCGACCCGGTGAAGCGGATGGCGCTGGAAACAGCACTGTACCTGTACCGGTACAGGCGCGTATAAAGGAGGACAGATCATGGATAAGAGCAGGACGTTCAGTGAATGGGAACGTATGATCTCGGGGCGGCTTTATACCCCCACTGATCCGGAGATCGCCAAGCGGCATCGCACGGGTATGCGCCGCTGTGACCGCTTCAACCGCATCGCGCTGTGGCGTACCAAGGCCAAGCAGCGGGCGCTGGAGCGGCTGATCCCCTCGGCGAAGGGCAGGAATTTTGAGGCGTTTGCGCCCTTTTACTGCGAGTACGGCGTGAATATCCATGTGGAACGGAACTGTTTCGTCAACTACAACGGCGTATTCTTGGACGTAGCGCCCATTACCTTGGGGGACAACGTGCTCATCGGACCAAATGTGACACTGGCCACGCCCAACCATCCGTTTCTGGCGGAGGAACGGGCCTATACGGACTATCCCAACGGCTGCCACGAACTGGAGTATGCCCAGCCCATCACCATTGAGGATCACTGCTGGCTGTGCGCCGGTGTGACGGTGTGCGGCGGCGTGACCATTGGGGCTGGCAGTATCATCGCCGCCGGCGCGGTGGTGACACGGGATATTCCGCCCAACAGCATTGCCGCCGGTGTGCCTGCCAAGGTGCTGCGGCAGATCGATGAGGGCGACCGCCTGGACGTGTGGGAGACCTATGTGAAGAACGAGCTGCCCGGTGCGCGGCGGTAGCGACAAAAGCCTGCCTTTCGGCAGGCTTTTGTCGCTACCGCATAACAGGTGATTTGTGCAAGATATACAAAAATGAAGCGCGAATTTCTAATGGAAAATGTGAAGATAGTCTTGAAAAGGCTGGCGGCGGATGATAGAATTTTGTTGAATTTTATAGAAAGAACTTTATATGCCTATGGTAGATCTATAATAAATTTATAGAAAAACGGGGGATATTTTATGAAACGAGTGTTGTCTGTGCTGCTGTCATTGGCGATGCTGCTCGTGCTGCTGCCGGCAGTGGCGGCAGGGGACGGCACAGGCCCGTACACGGTGTCCCTGAACGGAAAGTGTGAAGACGATGGTATAGCCAGCGTCTTTGTTTTTGTCGCCTCGGACACGGAGGAGACATACAACGCCTTCTGGCTGACGCTGGCCTATGACGACAGCGCGCTGGAGTTTGTCGGCGCGGGCAACGTCGCGCCGCAGGAAGTGACGCGGGAGCTGAAGGCATCGGCACGGAATGGCGAGGTGACGGTGGCAGGCTGCGGCGACGATCTGGCGGTGAGCAATGGCGCGGTGAAGCTGCAATTCAAGGTGAAAAAGGACTGCCTGACACAGGTACAGCTCACCGAGGCGCAGATCAGCGCCCGGTCGCAGGCCAGGGCCGACGCCAGGCCGGCAAAGCTGGACGCGGACAAGTCTGTTTACACGGTGGCCAGCGGCTATTACACGGTAGAGCTGCCGGAGGGAGCGGGCGTTTACGGTGACGCGGCGGTGGCCGCCAGCGGGGACTATACATTCACTACAGACCCGCACTACGACTATACATTTGATATTACTGTCGGCGGCGACCCGGCGCAGGCGCAGGACAACGGCGACGGCAGCTACACGGTCAAGACCGTCAACGGCCCGCTGCGGATCACCAATGTGGTGCGCACGCCAAAGTCCTACCCCGTCACAGTGGTGGGCAGCGGCAAGGCCGATGTGACCGCGGGGAAGCTGGCGACCTATGGGCAGAACTTCCGCTTCTCTGTGAGCAGGACGGACCTGACGGAATACGCTGTGTCCGCCGTGGTGGACGGTGTGCGGGTGGAGCTGAGCCGGGATGGGGACAGCTATACCATCGCAGGCAAGGATGTGACCGGCCCGGTGACGATCACGGTGGCGAAGGTGACGGAAGCGGGAACGACGCTGGTGCTGTTTATCGGCAGCGGCGCGGCGGACGTGGACGGCGGACAGGAGCACACCTGCCGCAGCGGCACCGCCTACAGCTTTACGGTGAAAGAGGAGGAGAACTGCGACTACGTGGTGATGGTGGACGGCCGGACGATCACGGGCAGCAATGGCACGTATACCATCCCTGCGGCGCTGCTGACCGGCTCGATCCTGACGGTGTCCGTGACCAAGACCACGCGGCTGAGCATGGATGTGCAGGTGACGGAATACCTGTCCAGCCGGCTGTGGCTGGTGGAGGCGTCCGTCAGCGTGCCGGTGGGCAAGGCGCTGGTCTATAAGGGCATTCCGATGTACTATTCCAGCGGACGGCGGGCCTATATGTGCGTGGTGGACGGAGCTGTGACGCTGGACGAGGCCCGGAGCGCCATCAGCACTGTGACGGGACAGGTGGAAGCACTGGTGGTGGTCGGCGACGCCAACAACAGCGGTGTGCTGGATGTGAACGACGCGCAGATGATCTACGATATGTACATGAACGTGTATACGCTGGATGAGCTGACCCAGACCATGTGGCTGCGGGCGGACGTCAACGGCGACCGGAGCGTCAACGTGCAGGATGTGCAGTATCTTCTGAAGCTGCTGGTGGAATGAGTTAAATGATGAGAGAGGCACGGCTGAAGGCCGTGCCTCTGCTGCTGTGTACGGCGTTTCCACCGCTGTCGCTGAAGAATACGCAGCGCAGCAGGTCCGTGGGGCGGCTATCTGCCTGTCGCTTGCAAAATGATCGGCATTGGCATATAATACATGATAATAGCCGAAATACAACAGGGGGGGTGGGGTCATGCTGAAAATAGCCATTTGTGATGACAACGCCAGGGATCGGGAGCGGATCGCGGAGGACCTTCGCGCCTATGCCGCCGCGCACGGTGAATGCGGCATCGAATGCGCGGTCTACACCTCCGCTTTTGAAATGCTGGACTCCTTTGAAAATACCGGCTGTCCCGATATAGCCCTGCTGGACATCTGTATGCCCCATATGCTGGGGACGGAGCTGGCGAGGGAGATCCTGGGACACAGCGAAACCACGGACATTATCTTTTTGACCACCAGCTCGGATTACGCGGTGGACGCCTTTTCCATCCACGCTGCGGACTATATCCAGAAGCCGTATACACGGGAAAAATTTGAGGCATCTTTGGACCGGGTGATCGCCCTGCGGCAGGAGCGGACGTGGCTTCTGCTCCCCAGTGAAGGAGAGCTGCACCGCATCGCCCTGGAGGATGTTCTGTACATAGAGACGGATGACAAGCGGCGTATTTTTTCCCTGGCCTCCGGGAAAAAGCTGGCGGCGAGAATGTCCGCCGCCCAGCTGCAGGACTGCCTGGCGGGCAGGAGAGGCATGGTCATGTGCGGGGCGTCCTATGTGGTCAATCTCAGCCATGTCCGCTGTTTTTCCGGCACAGATCTGGTCATGGACACCGGCCAGCGCATCCCTGTTCCCCGGCGGCTGCGCGCCCAGATCAAACAGACGTATTTTGATTTCTATCTGGAGGAGGTCAAGGGCCGATGACAGACCCCCATTATATCGGGACGATCCTGTATGTGAGCCTGTCGATCTACGCGGCGCTGCTGGCGGCCGGCCTTTTGATGCAGGAGCGGAGATACTCCGTCAAAAAGACGGCGCTGCTGTGGGGCGCGGAAGGGCTTATTCTGCTGCTGGATATGTATCTCTGCTTTGGCCTTCTGCCGGCGTCCCTGCGGCTGCCGGTATCACTGGCCATCGGATTTCTCAGCTACGCGGGTGTTTTTATGGCTGTGTCCGCAGATGGTTTCTGGAAAAAGGCCTATCTGCTGATCACTTTTTTCTGCGTGTGCTGTATTTCCTGGTCGATCGGACTGTACCTCTGCTATTTCTTCTTGCCGGAAAGCTCCGCGGCGGTACAATATCTCGTCCGCACGGTACTCCATTTTGCCGCCGCGCTACCGATCCTGCTGGCATACAGAAAGTACGGCCGGCCGCTGTTTCGTGAGGTCAGCGGCTTTCAGAAGCGGAGCTGGCGGATACTGAGCGCCGTTTCCTGCATCTATCTGTTCCTGTTCGTGGATCTTATGTCATGGATACGGCAGGACAACGGAGTGGAGGGCGAAACGCTGTTCGTGTTCTGCATTGCGGTGTGTACCTTTGCGGCGGTCACCGTGCTGAGCATCAGCAATATCGTCTATATGCGGAAAGAGGCGCAGGAGGCGCTGGTCAAGCAGAAGGTGGAATACCTGACGAGCTACGTGGAGACCGCCAGCAGGGCGGAGCAGGAGAGCCGGCGCATCCGGCACGACAAGCGTCATCACGACGCCTGCATTGCCGCTATGGCCCGGGCGGGGGACACCGAGGGCATCCTGCGCTATCTGGAACAGGAGCAGGAGAGCATCGAGAGCTTTCCTGCGTGGTGTCCGAACCGGATGGTCAATGAGCTGCTGCGCTCCTACGCCGGTAAGGCGCGGGAGGCCGGCGTGGCGTTTGCGGCGCAGGCGGACACACCAGAGCAGTCCGGGGTGTCTGATGTGGACTTTGTGGCTATTCTCGCCAATCTTCTGGAAAATGCGCTGAACGCCTGTGTGGAAACGGGCAGCGGCGGTCCTATCCGGGTCCATATCCGGGACATCGGGCGCAAAACGGTGATCGCGGTGAGCAACCCCTGTCCCTCCGGCCTGAAGCTGGAAAACGGCCTGCCCGCAGCCCGAAGCATCGGCATCGACAGCATCGTCTCCGCTGCCGCCCGTTATCAGGGCGAGGTGCATTATAAGGTGGAGAACGGCGTCTGCACAGCCTGTGTCATCCTCAATCCGTAGATATATCTATACCCGGAAAACCGCCTATGGGCGGCGCTGACGGCAGGACGGTAAAATTCAAATTTTTGGGACAGGCATGACTCCGGTCGTGCCTGTCCCACTTTTACAGCATTCGCTCCATTGGCAGGATCGTGGAGCTTTCGCCTTCATATTCCTCGCCGGTAAAAGTAAAGCCGTTTTTCAGCCAAAAGGCTTTGCTCTGCGGGTTTCCTTTGTCGATGCCCAAGCGGACCTTCTCAAAGCCCAGCTGCGCCAGATAGGCAAGACTGTCGGAGATGATGGACGTTCCGATGCCGTGTCCCTGCAGGGCAGCGTTCATGGCAAAGAAGCCCAGCAGCGCAATTCCGGGCTGCGGATAATGCTCGATCAAGTCCATGACCGCGGTCAAGGTGTCACCCCGAAAAAAGCCGATATAATGCTTGTCCGCATAGCTCTTGCGGGGCGGGAGGGCCTTCATGTCCTCCAGGATGCCTTCGACAGTCGCCATGGGCGGATGGTACTTGTAGAAAATGGTATTGGCCTTCAGCACCTCATAGATCGCCTCCGCATCTGCCGGCAGCAAGTCACGGACGGTGTATTGGGATGAAAGCTGTTGGATGTTCATGTTTGCAGCTCCTTCGACGCCTTTTTGTATGTACGCACACCGCAATATAACACAACGAGGCTCGGTTTTCAACGGTATCCTTGCTTCACCGCGAGGGAGGCCCAATGCTGAGACGCAGAAAAACAGGCGGCACTCAGCTTCGGCTGAGTGCCGCCTGTTTTGTTGTTCAGGTCTGTTGTATGTGCCGATCAGGCAGCGGCGTGAGACTTGCGGTTGTGCAGCAGCTCATCGGCCCGCTCCAGCAGCAGTGCGCGGGTGGCGGAGACGGTGAACACCGCGGCCCAACCCAGGGTCAGGTAGTTGGCGAGAACGCGGATCTCGACGTCGGCGGCGGTCATCAGAAAAGCGGAAGCGACGACCAGAACCAGGGAAACGATAGCGACGGCGATCTGAACGGAGATGTTTTTCATGATAATGTCCTCCTTAAAAAAGTTGTATGTTATATGTTGGAATTTCTTTGTTTCAGGGGCTTGTGCTCTTGTTGTCTGTATAGTAGAATAAATAACGAGAAAAGTAAAGCTGTACTTTGTTATAATGGATGTTAGTGGTACTAATAGCAGATCTTGGAGGTGACGATCATGGAAACGGCACGGTGCAGGGCTTTTTTGGCGGCGGCGGAGACGGGGAGCTTTTCCCGGGCGGCGGAGGCCCTGCGATATACGCCCTCCGGCGTGAACCAGCTGGTATCGGCGCTGGAGAAGGAGGTGGGGTTTTCTCTGTTCGGCCGCAACACGAAGGGCGTGGCGCTGACGGCCAACGGGGAGCTGCTGCTACCGGTGGTACGGGAGTTCCTGCGGCAGGAGGACCGCATTTTCGAGCTGTCGGCGGAGATGAACGGACTGCTGATCGGCAGCGTCAGCATCGCGGCCTATTCCAGCATCGCCACCCACTGGCTGCCGGTGGTGATACGGGAATTCCAGCGGGATTACCCCAACGTGAAGATCAAGCTGATGGAGGGTATCTGGCAGGAGGTGTCCCAGTGGCTGGATGAGCGGGTGGCGGATATCGGCTTTCTGAGCTATCAGGAGAATATGCCCTACGACTGGATACCGCTGGCAGACGATCCCATGCTGGCGCTGCTGCCGCAGGATCACCCGCTGGCAAAGGCGGAGGCCTATCCGTTGGAGAACTGCGCCAAGGATCGGTTCATTATGCCGGCGCTGGGCTGCGACGACGATGTGGAGGCGCTGTTTGCCCGCGGCCATATCGAGCCGAACATCTGCTATACCACGCTGGAGAGCTTTTCCGCCATGTCCATGGTGGAGCAGGGACTGGGCGTCAGTGTGATGAACCGGCTCATCACCCAGAAGCGGGTATGCGACATCGCCATGATCCCCATCGACCCTCCGGCCAGTATCACGCTGGGTGTGGCCCTGCACTCCCGGACGGATACTTCGCCGGCGGTGAAGATGTTCCTGCGCTACGCGGTGCGGATGCTGACGAAGAAGGAAAGCTGACATGAAAAAAGACCGCCTCAGGGCGGTCTTTTTTAACCTCTTGACAAATTTGAATGACAACAATATAATACATTATGACAATGATAGTTGTCATATAGACAAAGATAGTTGTCGGACGGAGGTGTCGTATGATACTGCGAAATCGGTTGAAGGAACGCAGGGCCGCACTGAATGTCAATCAGCAGGAGATGGGACGCCTGTGCGGCGTGTCACGGCAGACGATCAGCCTGATCGAGCGGGGGGATTATTCGCCGTCTGTCACCCTTGCTCTGACGATCGCGCAGGTCTGCGGCGTTACGGTGGAAGAAGTCTTCTATTTGCAGGAGGAAGCGGAAAATGAAGAATGATGAGATCAGAAGCGCCAATCGCAAAGCGCTTCCGAAGTTTTTGCTTTTTGCAGTGGTATGTGCGATCATCGGCGGCGTGATCGGGTATTATTCCGGTCATGGTGCGGCAAATGGCGGGATGGATCAACTGGTTGGCATGATGAAAGACGCGGGGTCATTTTTCGGAACACATATCGCCCCGTGGCTGATGCTGGCGTTGGTGGTGATCATACCGGCGGTCTGTATCCCTATCTACCGGGGCGCAAAGAAACTGGCGGCCGCGTGGGACGGCGAGGATGAGGACACCTCGGACACGATCGACAGAAAGCTGTCCACTGTGATCTGGATCACAAGCGCAGCGTTGATCCTCTCCTATTTTCTGATCGCGGCGTCCTACTCCGGGGGCTTTGCGACATTTGACAGCAAGGACAGCACGATCGTCTTTTCTATCGGCGTTGCGGCCTTTTTCGCCATTATGGTCGAGGCGATCATCATCCAGCAGAAGTGCGTGGACACCGCCAAGCAGACAAATCCCGAAAAGAAGGCGTCTGTCTACGATATGAGATTTCAGAAGAAGTGGCTGGAGGAATGTGACGAAGCCGAGAAAATCATGATCGGCAGGTGTGCGTTCAAAGCATACGCCGCGACAAATATGGTCTGCGCGGTTTTGGCCATCGTGCTTGCGGTCAGTGCGCTTGTGTTTGAGATAGGCTTCTTGCCTTCGTTTGTGGTCTGCCTTGTCTGGATCGTCAATCTGTCGGTGTATTGCAGGGAAGCAATGCGATATTCCAAAGCGGGGAATAAAATCTCCTGAGTATCGATTGGGAGGGACGCGCAAATGGACAGTTATTACCTCATTTTGCTTGCCCTGCTCCTCCTCGTGATCATCCCATGGATCATGCGGCGAAGGAGACTGGCGGCAGTCAGACATATTTTAAATCAAAAAAAGCTGAACAAGGAGAACAGCGAAATGAAAGAATTGGCAAAGCGCCTTATCGGAGAAGAGTGCATCATTTATACGATCACTTCAAATGACGGCAGCGTACAGGGCGTGATAAAGGAGATCGATGACGGCGGTATGGTCATTGAAAAGAATTCGGGCGAGCTGGAGATCATCAATTTGGATTTCGTCACCCGTATCCGGCAGTATCCGAGAAAGAAAAACGGGAAGAAAAAGGGTGTCGTGCTGGACTGAGATCAACGAATTTGCCGGAATAGCGCTGTATGGCACACGTAAAAAAGAACCGCCGGGAGGCGGTTCTTTTTTGCGCTTACAGGAAGAAATCGAAGCGGGGGTGGTCCTTGGTGACCGTGCCGGTCTCGATCTCGATGCCGTCGCCGAAGTACTTGTGCAGCAGGGCCACCAGCTCGTCGGCGGCAGCCTGGACTTCATCGGCGTTCACATCGGAGAAGCCGTCGATGGGGAAGAGGATGGCCTTGGTCTCCTCGGTGATCTTGCCGCGCTCCGACTGACGCCACGTCCAGCGGCGGGTACGGATCTCGCTGCCGGAGGCGTAGACGGCCTCGCCCACGTCGGGGGTCTCCTCCTCGGTGCTGCCGAAGGGGATGAAGGTGTCGCCCTCCCGGGCCAGACGTACGTCCAGTCCCTCGCCGATGGTGTCCAGGTCGTGCGCGCCCATAGGCAGGCGGTGCTTGATGGACACGGCGTTGCCCAGATCCACGGCGGCGTTGATGTGAGGGAAGCCCTTGCCCTTGGCGATGCGGGTCAGCAGCGCCTCGATGGAGCAGAGGAACTTGTTGGGGTTGATACCCAAAGAGGTGAACGCCTGGCGGTAGGGCAGGATGTCCTCCGTTTCCTTGGGCTTCTTGCCGGTGAAGTAGACCTCACAGGCGGCGACATTCTCGGCCAGCATCTGCTCCAGCTCCGGGATGTCGTGGGTGTTGTCCAGCCCGCGGACGGCGACCGCACCGAAGCAGGCATTGGGCAGCTTTTCAAAAAACTCTTTGGACACCTGATAATACATGGCGTTTCCTCCTTATTTCGAATTTATGTGGTATTTTAACGCTTTGAAGCGCTGATTGCAAGAGGAAAACCCCAACATAGAATGATTTTATATTACGGAAAAATTATTCGATAATACGGAACAGGTGGACTTGCGGCGGGGGGCGTTATCCTGTAAAATGGAGAGCGAAATTCCGGAAAGGGGGCGTGCGCCTGTGGAACTGCAAAAGAGACGGCCAACGGGCCGGGTGGCTGCGATGGCGGCGGTGCTGCTGGCGCTGTTCCTGCTCTCCTTCATTTGGGGACGGTATGATGTGCCGCTGCCGGAGGTGGTGCGCATCCTGCTGTCCCGGCTGTTCCCGGTGGCTCAGACGTGGACGGACAATATGGCCATCGCCGTGTGGAACGTGCGGCTGCCCCGCATCCTGCTGGCCTGTTTGGTGGGGTGTGCGCTGTCGGCGGCGGGGGCGTCGTACCAGACGGTGTTTCAGAACCCTATGGCCGCGCCGGATATTCTGGGCGCGTCCTCCGGTGCGTGCTTCGGCGCGGCGCTGGCCATCCTGACGGGGCAGAGCAATGTGATGGTCACGGTGTACGCCTTCTGTGCCAGTCTGCTGTCCGTGGCGCTGGTGTATCTTGTGGGCAGCCGTACCCGGGGAAACCGGGTGGTGAACCTGCTGCTGGCGGGCATCATGGTGGGGTCGCTGTTCACCGCCGGGACGTCCTATATCAAGCTGGTGGCCGACCCCACCAATCAGCTGCCCCAGATCACCTACTGGCTCATGGGCAGCCTGTCCGGCACGCGGATGAAAACGGTGGGCTTCGCCGCCGTGTGCATGGCGGTGGGGCTGATCCCCTTGCTGCTGCTGCGCTGGCGGATGAACCTGCTGACGCTGTCCGCCGACGAGGCCCGGGCCATGGGCGTGCATACCGACCGGCTGCGGCTGGCGGTGATCCTGTCCGCCACGGTGCTGACAGCGGCGGCGGTGTCCGTATCCGGTATGATCGGCTGGGTGGGGTTGGTCATTCCCCATCTCAGCCGCCGCATCGTGGGCAACGACTGCCGCTGGCTGCTGCCTATGTCCATGCTGTTCGGCGCGGCGTTTCTGCTGCTGGTGGACAACATGGCCCGGTGTCTCACCGCGGTGGAGATCCCCATCGGCATCCTGACCGCCTTTGTGGGCGCGCCGTTCTTTCTCTATCTGATGATAAAGGGGGGCGATCGGGTATGACACTGACGGTGAACGACCTGTCCTATGGCTACACCAGGGGTGTGCCGGTGCTGGAGGGTGTGTCCTTCGCGGCGGAGAAGGGGGAGTTCCTCTCCGTGCTCGGGCCGAACGGCGCGGGGAAAAGCACGCTGTTCCGCTGCCTGCTGGGCGGCATCGACGGCTATTCCGGTTCGATCGAGCTGGATGGCCGGGAGGTACGCAGCCTGTCCCGGCGGGAGCTGGCGGCCCACATCGCCTACATCCCCCAGATACACCGGCCCACCTTCGGCTATTCGGTGCTGGACACGGCGCTGATGGGCCTGACCCGGGAGCTGTCGCCGTTCCGCTCCCCCTCGGCGGAGCAGGAGAGACGGGCCATGGAGGCGCTGGAGCAGGTGGGCGTGGCGCACCTCGTCCGGCGGAATTTTGCCACGCTGTCCGGCGGCGAGCAGCAGCTGGTGCTTATCGCCCGGGCGCTGTGCCAGCGGTCGGATGTGCTGCTGATGGACGAGCCAACGTCCTCGCTGGACTACGGAAACCAGCTGCGGGTCCTGCAGCGGGTCAGTGAGCTGGCAGGGCAGGGCTATACGGTGATCCTGTCCACCCACGATCCCCAGCACGCGCTGCGGTTCTCCCGGCGGGTGCTGGCGCTGCGGGACGGCCGGGTGGCCGCTTTCGGCGACACCCGGGATGTGCTGACGGAAACGCTGCTGGATAGGCTGTACGGCGTGGACGCGGCGCTGCTGGACACGGAGCACGGCCCGGTGGTCGTGCCGAAGGGAGGCGGCCATGTTTAAGTGGACACAGGAGCGCATCGCCTATATGGACGACGCCTGCCGCCGGACGGACTTTCACCAGCGGCTGGCAGCGGAGCTGAGACCGTACCTCGAGCAGACGGACCGCATCTGTGATGCGGGCTGCGGGCTGGGGTATCTGTCGCTGGCCCTTGCCCCGTATGTGGGCGCTGTGACGGCGGTGGAGCAGGACGGTCAGGCGCTGGCGGTGCTGGAGCGGGAGGTCAAGGCCCGGGGCATCGCCAACGTGACGGCGGTGCGGGGCGATATGCTGGCCTATCGGCCCGACACGAGGTTCGACGCCATGGTGTTCTGCTTTTTCGGCAGCATGGAGGAGATCGTGGCGACAGCAGCGCGGTGCTGTTGCGGCACGGTGCTGGCGGTGGTGCGGAACGATGCGCGCCATCGGTTTTCCGGCAAGGACCGCGAGCCGGGAAGGCACAGCTATGAGGCCGCCTGCCGCATCTTGGCTGAAAAGGGAATCGGCTTTACGGCAAAGACCGCGTCCTTTGACTTCGACCAGCCCTTCCGCAGTCTGGAGGCGGCCCGGCGGTTCTTCGAGCTATACGGCGGCAGCGAGGACAGGCGTGCGCATTTAGTGGAGACAGGCGACCCGGAATTCCCGTGGCGGCTGCCCAGCCGCCGGGACTTCGGCCTGATCGTATTTCAGACTGGTAATGGGAGCTAAACACAGTATTCTGCGGCGTGAGCCGGGGAAATAAATGAGGAGGAAACTATGAAAAACAACGTGAAAAGACTGCTGGCGCTAATTTTGGCGCTGGTGATGAGCCTGAGCCTGTTCGCCTGCGGACAGAAGCAGGACGACAAGCAGGATGACAAACAGGACGATGCACAGGTGGAGACCACCCGTGTATTCACCGACTCCTGCGGCCGCGAGGTCACTGTGCCCGCGGATGTGCAGAAGGTGGCCGTGTCCGGCCCGCTGGCCCAGATGGTGGTGTTCGCCATCGCCCCGGACAAGATGGTGGGCGTGTCCAATGCCTGGGACGAGACGGCGAAGGAATACTTTGACGATAAGTATCTGGAGCTGCCCCTGCTGGGCCAGCTGTACGGCGGCAAGGGCGAGCTGAACCTGGAGACGCTGCTGGCGACCGCGCCGGACGTGGTCATCGACGTGGGCGAGCCCAAGGGCAGCATCGTGGAGGATATGGACGCGCTGCAGGAGCAGACCGGCATCCCCTTCGTCCACATCGACGCCTATCTGGCCACCATGGACGAGACGTATGCCATGCTGGGCGACCTGCTGGCCATGCCCAACGAGGCTCAGGGCCTGGCGGATTACTGCCGCGCCGCCTATGACAAGGTGAAGGCCGTGGCGGACAGTGTGGATAAAGTGAATTTGCTTTACATCACGGGCGACGAGGGCCTGAACGTTATCGCCCAGGGCTCTTACCACGCGGAGGTCATTGATATGCTGGCCAACAACCTGGCCGTGGTGGATGAGCCGTCCAGCAAGGGCACAGGCAACGAGGTGGACATGGAGCAGATCCTGAACTGGGATCCCGACGTCATCCTGTTTGCCCCCGGCAGCATCTACAGCACCGTGGCGGGCAACGAAAACTGGCAGACCATCACCGCCATCAAGGAGGGCGAGTATTACGAAGTGCCCTTCGGCCCGTACAACTGGATGGGCTTCCCGCCCAGCGTCCAGCGGCTGCTGGGTATGCAGTGGATGGCGACCGTGCTGTACCCCGATGCGGTGGACTATGATATGTACGAGGCGGCCAGCACCTATTTCCAGATGTTCTACCACTGCGAGCTGACGGAGGCCCAGTTTGCGGCCATGACCGCCAACTCCCTGCCCGCAGACGCGCAGGCGGCGGCGTAACGGAGACGGTATCCCGAAAGAAGGAGCGCGTGCTATGAACGCCATTTTTCAACAACTGGTCTACGCCCGGGAAAAGGGTAAGGACACCGTGCTGGCCACCATTATCTGGGACGATGGCTCTGCCCCCCGGGGCAGGGGCAGTCAGATGCTGGTGGACGGCGATGGGCTGCTGGCCGGGACCATCGGCGGCGGCGCGGTAGAGGGCCGTTCCATCGAGATCGCCCGGGAGATGCTGCAAGACGGCAGAAACGGCTATACCCACTTTTTCCGCCTGCAGAAGGACGGCGAGGTGGGCATGGTCTGCGGCGGCGATGTGACGGTGTATTTCTGCCGTATTCCCGCCGGTGATGACGCCTGGGGCGCGGTGGCCACGGAGGTGCTGCGCCGGGTGAAGGACCGCGTGCCGGGGTATCTGACGCTGCCCCTGGACGGCAGCCCCGCCGCCATTACGGACACGGACGAGAGCGACGGCGAGAGCCGGTTTTCCATGGTGCTGCCGGTGGGTGAGCGGGCGCTGATCTTCGGCGCGGGCCACATCGCCAAGGCCCTTGTGCCGCTGCTGCACACCGTGGGCTTCCGGGCCGTGGTGTTCGACGACCGGCCGGCTCTGGCCACGCGGGAGAACTTCCCCCAGGCGGATCAGGTGATCTGCGGCGACTTTGCGCGCATCGAGGACTATGCCGCCATCCAGCCGGAGGACTATGTGGTCATCATGACCAACGGCCATGAGCACGACTTCCAGACGGAGGTGCAGGTGCTGCAGCGCAAAACGGCCTATGTGGGCGTTATCGGTTCGCGGAAGAAAACGGCCTTCGTGAACCAGCGGCTGCGGGAGGCGGGCATCAGCGAGGAAGCTATCGCCTCGGTGCATACGCCTATCGGCACGGCCATCAAGGCCGTGACGCCGGAGGAGATCGCCGTGTCCATCACCGGAGAGATGATCCTGGTGCGGGCCACGGCCCGGGAGACCAACGGGGAGGCGCATCATGGCTGCCCCATGCACTGAGCATCTGTTTTTCACCGGACGCAAGGGCGTGGGAAAGTCCACGCTGGTGCGGGCGGCCATCGAGGGAAAGCGCATCGGCGGGTTCTTCACCAAGCGGGTGGAGGGCGTGCTGGAGCGGCCCTCCGTCCACCTGCTGCGGGCCGGAACGGCGGATGTGCCGTCGGCGGAGAACTTCCTGTTCTACTGCGGCGGCGGTGCGGATATACAGCGGTTCGAGCAGCTGGGCTGCGGAGCGCTGGCGGAAGCCGGAGACTGCGACGTGCTGGTGATGGACGAGCTTGGCCCGCACGAGGCACAGGCCGCCGCGTTCCAGCAGGCGGTGCTGCGGGCGCTGGACGGGGATATACCCATCATCGGCGTTTTACAGCAGGCGGAGAGCGCGTTTCTGGACCGCGTGGCCGCCCATCCGGGCGTTCGCCTGGTCACGGTGACGGAGGAAAACCGGGATGCGCTGCGCCTTTGGCTGGCACAGCGGAAATAACGGAAAAGGACACGCTTCGGCGTGTCCTTTTTTCCGCGCCGCAGGGCAATATCCTTTGCAAGCGGTCGGAAGATGTTGTATACTATGGTCGTGAAATGAGAACAGGAGAGGGGGATGCGCCCATGGAACTGCATATCCTGATGGGCCGGGCCTGCGCCGGAAAGAGCCGCCGGGTGCTGGAGGAGATCACCGCGCGGCGGAGCGAACGGGGGCAGGTGCTGCTTGTACCGGAACACGCCTCCCACGAGGCGGAGCTGGACCTGTGCCGGGCCTGCGGGCCGACGGCCAGCCGTGACGCGGAGGTGCTGAGCTTCCGCAGTCTGGCCACCCGCGTGCTGGGCCGCACCGGCGGACTGGCGGATGTAACGCTGGACGTCGGCGGCAAGCTGCTGACCATGCGGCGGGCGCTGCAGGAGGTCAGCGGACGGCTGACGGTGTTCGCGCGGCCCTCCCAGCGGCCCGCGTTCCTGCGGCAGCTGGTGGCGCTGGCGGACGAGCTGTACGCCTACCAGGTGCGGCCGGAGACGCTGCTGCGGCAGGTGGAGAACATCCCCGGCGCGGCGGGGGACAAGCTGCGCTCAGCGGCGCTGGTGTTTGCGGCCTATGACGCGCGTCTGCACGGCAGCGGCTTTGACGTGCGCCCCCGGGTGCAGAAGCTGTGCGACGCGCTGCCGGAGGACGACTATCTGGCGGGCAAGGACGTGTATGTGGACGGCTTTTCCTACTTCAACAGGGTGGAGGAGGACATCCTGACCACCGTGCTGCACCAGGCGCACAGTCTGACGGTGACGCTGCTGGGGGATATGCACGATGTGCAGCTGTTTCAGAACGCCATTGGCCAGCGCTATCGGCTGGAGCGGATGGCAAAGGATAACGGTGCGTACTGTGAAGTGGAACACCTTGTCAGCACATCCGATACGGCGCTGGGGCATTTGGAGCGCCATTGCTTCGGCGATACGGAGGTGTGGCGCGGCGGGGATGTGCCCATCCGGCTGTATCAGGCCAACACGGCGTTCTCCGAGGTGGAGTATGTGTCGTCCCAGCTCCGGCGTCTGGCCCGGCAGGGCGTGCGCTGGCGTGATATGGGCGTGGCGGCCCGGAACATGGAGGTGTACGGCCCGCTGCTGGAGGCGGTGTTCCGCCGTGATGACATCCCGGCCTATATCAGCCGCCGCAGCGACATTCTGGATAAGCCGGTGCTGACGCTGCTGCTGTCCGCCGTGGACGCGGTGACGGGCGGCTTTGAATATGAAGACGTGTTCCGCTGCCTCAAGACCGGCATGACCAGCGTGACGGAGCAGGAGTGCGACCTGCTGGAGAACTACGCCATCCGGTGGGAGATCCGGGGGCAGATGTGGCTGCGGGATGTGGACTGGACGGCCTGCCCGGACGGCTACGGCCTGGAGATGACGCCCCGGCGGCAGGAGCAGCTGTCGGAGGTCAACCGGGTGCGGCGCAAGGTGCGGGCGCTGTTTCTGCAGCTGAGCGACGGCTTGAAGGATAACAAAACCGCAAGGGGTAAGGCGGAAGTGCTTTACATGTTCGCGGAGCTGGCGGGCACGCCGGAGATACTGCAGTGCCGGACGGAGGCGCTGCAAAAGAGCGGCGATGTGCAAGCGGCGGAGGAGTACGCCCAGCTGTGGCATATCTTCTGCCAGGTGCTGGATCAGTTCGTGGAGCGGCTGGGCGACACGGAGCTGGACGGCGAGGAGTTCGCGCGGCTGCTGCGGCTGACGCTGAGCCAGTACGCTGTGGCCACCATCCCGGCTACGCTGGATCAGGTGAAGGTCAGCCCTTTGACCCGGAACGACCGCCACCCGGTGAAGCACCTGTTCCTGCTGGGGGCTAACGACAGCGTGCTGCCCACGGTGTCGCCCAACACGGGTATCCTGGACAGCGAGGAGCGGGAGCTTTTACAGCAGCAGGGCATCGCCCTGGCGGACGCGGATTTCGACGACCTGAGCAGCGAGCTGCAGAACATCTACGCCGCGCTGGCCCAGCCCACGGAGAGCCTGACGGTGACGTGGCCCGCCGGGGACGAGACGGGTGCGCGGCTGCTGCCGTCCTTCGTGGTGGAGCGCATACGCCAGCTGTTCCCCGAGGTGCAGGTGGAGAAAGAGACCGGCGGCTACCGCCGTGAGCTGCCCGCTGCGGCGCTGACGTTGGCGGGGCGCTGCCCGGAGGGGGCACTGTGGCGCTATTTCCGGGAAAACGGGCAGGGCGCGGTGCTGGACCGCATGGCGGCGGCCCGGTCTATGGGCCGGGGGCGGCTGTCGCCGGAGGCGGTGCGCAGCCTGTACGGCGGCACGGTGGCCATGTCTGCATCCCGGCTGGACAAGGTCAAGACCTGCCATTTCGGGTATTTCATGGAGTACGGCCTCCGGGCCAAGGAGCGGAAAACGGCGAAATTTGAAGCGCCGGAGATCGGCACGTTCCTCCACTATCTGCTGGAGAACGTGCTGCGCGAGCTGGAAAACGGCGAGGGCATCGGTCGGGCGCAGCCGGAGCGGCTGCGGGCGCTGGTGGCGCAGTACACCGAACAGTACATCGCCGCCGTCATCGACGGCTACGGCGACAAGAGCGCCCGCTTCCGCTATCTGTTCTCCCGCCTGCGGGAGACGGCCTGTACCATTGTGGAAAACGCGGTGGAGGAGATGCAGCACTCAGATTTCTGCCCTGTGGCCTTCGAGCTGGGCTTCGGCGGCCGGGACGGCCAGCTGCCCGCCATCACCGTCACCGAGGGGGAAACCACCCTGTCCGTGACGGGAAAGGTGGACCGGGTGGATGGCTGGCTGAAGGACGGCCGGCTGTACCTGCGGGTGATGGACTACAAGACGGGGAAGAAGTCCTTCGACCTGGCGGACGTGCGGTACGGCCTGGGCATACAGATGCTGCTGTACCTGTTCGCCCTGCAAAAAAGCGGCGGAGCGTACTTCGGCCGCCCCGTCGAACCGGCGGGGGTGCTGTATCTGCCCGCCCGGGACGTGATACTGCGGGCGGACCGGGCCATCCCGCCGGAGAAGCTGCAGGCGTCGCTGCGGCGGGAGCTGCGGCGCAGCGGCATGGTGCTGGCCGAGCCGGACGTACTGGCGGCTATGGAGCACGAGGCGCTGGAGTCGCCCTGCTTCCTGCCTATGGGCATATCGCGGGACGGCACGATCTCCGGCTCGCTGGCCAGCGCGGTGCAGCTGGGCAAGCTGGGCCGCTACGTAGACGAGCTGCTGCACCGGGTGGCCCATGAGATCGGCGCGGGCAGCATCGACGCCGACCCCTGCGTCCGCGGGCCGCAGGAGAGCGCCTGCGACCGCTGCGCCTTCGCGTCGGCCTGCTGGTTCGATGAGCGGCGGGACAAGCCGCGCTATCTGCAAAAGACCACGCCGGAGGAATTCTGGGCGCTGGTGGATCGGGAGGTGTCCCATGGCTGAGATCAGATTGACGGAGCAGCAGCGCACCGCGGTGGAGAACCGGGGCGGCAGCCTGCTGGTGTCCGCCGCCGCCGGGTCGGGCAAGACCAAGGTGCTGGTGGAGCGGGTGTTCTCCTATCTGGTGGAGGAACGCTGCCATGTGGACGATTTCCTCATCATCACCTACACCCGTGCCGCGGCGGCGGAGCTGCGGGGCAAGCTGGCCGCCGAGCTGGCGTCCCGGGTGGCCCAAAGCCCCGGTGACCGCCATCTGCGGCAGCAGATGTTTCGGGTGTACCAGGCGGACATCAAGACAGTGGACGGCTTCTGCGCCCAACTGCTGCGGCAGCACGTGCACCTCCTGCCGCCGGTGGACGGGCGCTGCCTGACGCCGGATTTCCGGGTGCTGGACGAGAGCGAGGCGGCGCTGCTGCGGGAGCGGGCGTTGGAGGCGGTGTTGGAGGACTTTTACCGGGCCATCGAAAGCGGCGACCACGAGTACGCCCTGCTGGCGGACACCCTGGGTGCGGGTCGGGACGACCGGGCGCTGGCCCGGCTGATCCCGGAGCTGTACGGCAAGCTGCAAAGCCATCCCTACCCGGAGAAATGGCTGGCCCAGGCGGCGGAGGGGTGGACGGACATCCCGGAGCATCTGGCGGACTGCGTGTACGGTCAGACGGTGATGGCGGACACGGTGCGCCGGGCCGAGTTCTGGGCGGAGCAGCTGGAACAGATGGTGGACCTTATGGAGGATTGCCCGCCGGTGCGGGACGCCTACGCCGACCGCTTTATAGAGGTGGCCGACCGGCTGCGGAGCTACCGGCAGGCGGCCCGGAGCGGCTGGAACGCCATGGCGGCGGTGCAGCCCGCCTTCCGCCGGGTGGGCATCGTAAAGGGCGAGGAAAACGAGGTGGCGAAAAAGGCCGTCCGCACGGTGATGGAAAAGTGCAAGACGGAGCTGAAAAAGCTGACCGCGCCCTACGACACGACGGAGGCGGAGCATCTGGGCGACCTGCGGGCCATCGCCCCGGCCATGCGGGGGCTGCTGCGGCTGACGGCGTCCTTCGGGCAGCGGTATCAGGTGGAGAAGGTGCGGCGCAACGCGCTGGACTTCTCCGACCAGGAGCACTACGCCCTGACGCTGCTGGCCCACGAGGACGGCTTGCCCACGGAGCTGGGGGAGCAGGTGTCCCACCGCTACCGGGAGGTGATGGTGGACGAGTATCAGGACACCAACGAGGTGCAGAACTGCATCTTCCGGGCCGCGTCCGACGACGGGCGGCGGCTGTTCGCCGTGGGCGACGTGAAGCAGAGCATCTACCGCTTCCGCCTGGCTGAGCCGGGGATCTTCCTGGAGAAATACCGCACGTTTGCCGACGCGGCCGGCGCGGCGGAGGGTCAGCCCCGGCGCATGGTGCTCAGCCGCAACTTCCGCTCCCGGCGGGAGGTGCTGGACGTGACCAACTTCGTGTTCGGCGCCATCCTGTCCGAGGAAATGGGCGAGATGGACTACACCGATCAGGAGAAGCTGTACTTCGGCGCGGAATACTACACGCCGGCGGAGCGGGACGTGGAGTTCCATCTGGTCAGCGTGGAGGACACGGAGGACGAGCGGTTCGACCGCGTTGAAGCGGAAGCCCGGTTCGTGGCCCGGCGCATCCGCGCCCTGCTGAACGAGGGCTTCCCCGTCCAGGGGGAGAACGGTCAGCTGCGGCCTGTGACGCCGGAGGACATCGTCATCCTCATGCGGTCGCCCAGCTCGCGGCTGCCCGCGTTCTGTGCAGCGCTGGAGCGGGAGAATATCCCCTGCGACGGCGGCGAGAGCGAGGACTTCTTCGCCGCCATGGAGGTGGCGGTGCTGCTGTCGCTGCTAGAGGTGGTGGACAACCCCCGGCAGGACGTGCCGCTGATCGCCGTGCTGCGCTCGCCGCTGGTGGGCATGACGCCGGACCGGCTGGCGCAGATACGGGCGCTCCAGCCGGATGGGGGTTATTACGAAGCGCTGTGTAAGGACAGTGCCCCGGACAGCGCGGCGTTTCTGTCGCTGCTGGAGGAGCTGCGGACGGCCTCCCGGGAGATGGAGGCGGACCAGCTGCTGTGGTATATCTACGACCGCTGCCATGCGGCGGCGGTGTTCGGTGCGATGGAGGACGGCGAGGTGCGCCTGGCCCGGCTTCACGCACTGTATGACTACGCCCGGCGGATGGTGCAGGGCGGCAAAACGGGGCTGTTCGATTTCATCGTGTACCTCCGCAGCCTGCTGGAAAAGGGCGACGCCCCGGAGATCAGCACGGCGGCCTCCGCCTCCGGCGTGCGTATCATGAGCGTACACCGGTCCAAGGGGTTGGAGTTCCCGGTGGTGGTGCTGGCGGACCTGAACCGTATGTTCAGCCGTCAGGATATGAACCAGCCCGTGCTGGTGCACCCGCAGCTGGGCGCTGGCGCGGAGCGGGTGGACAGGACGCGGCATATCCGCTACGACACCATCTCCAAGTCGGCGCTGGCGCTGACGATGGAACGGGAGAGCAAAGCGGAGGAGATGCGCATCCTGTACGTGGCGCTGACCCGTGCCAAGGAGAAGCTCATTCTGGTGGACGCCATGAAGCATGGAGAAAAGCACCTGCGGGAGCTGACCGCCCTCAGCGGCGTGCCGGTGCAGCCGGAAGCTGTGTCCGGCGCGAAATGCCCCGGCGACTGGCTGCTGCTGCCGCTGCTGCACACCGCGGCGGCAGGGGAGCTGCATCAGTTTGCCGGCCTGTGGCCGCAGGAGCTGGACGAGGGGCCGGAGGGCCTGACGATACATCTGCACCATGTGGGCGGCGGTGAGACGCTGCGGGAGTCGATGCCTGCGCCGGAAACGGTCCGGGCGGAGGACGTGCTGCCGGACGAGGCGGCGCTGTCGTTCCGCTACGGCCACCCGGCGGCCGCGGTGACGCCCTCCAAGGTGACGGCCACCCAGCTGAAGGGCCGGGAGCTGGACCAGGAGATCGCGGAGGGTACAGCCCTCCGCCGGCACGAGCTGACGCCGGAAAAGCCCCGGTTCATACAGGAGGCCCAGGGCCTCAGCGCGGCGGAGCGGGGCACGGCCATGCACCTGGTGATGCAGTACCTTGACCTCAGCGCGGCGGACGGTGACGATGTCCGGGCGCAGGTGGCGGCGCTGGCGCAGCGCCGCCTGCTGACGGCGGAGCAGGCCGCGTCGCTGGACATACCGGCGCTGGTGCGGTTTTTGTCCTCGCCGCTGGCGGAGCGTATCCGCCGGGCGCGGCAGGTGTGGCGGGAGTACCGCTTTGCCCTGCTGGTGGACGGCGGGGTGTACGACCCGGCTGCCGCCGGGGAGGAGATGCTGCTCCAGGGCGTGGCGGACTGCGTTTTTGAAACGGAGAACGGCCTGGTGGTGGTGGACTTCAAGACAGACCGTGTGACCGGCCCGGCATTGGCCCAGCGGGCGGAGACGTACCGTCCCCAGCTGGCGGCCTACGCCGCGGCGCTGGAGAAAATACTGGAGAAGCCGGTGACGGAGCGGATATTGTATTTCTTTACAGCCGGGGCGGAAATTTCTTTGTGAAATTGCCGAAAAGTGCTTGCATTTGACATCGGAGTGTGCTATTATCACAGTTGCGTTTGCGGCTATGCCGCGGCGACAAGTGAACCAGAAAGGGGTGAACAAGAGCAATGAAGGAAGGAATCCATCCCAATTATCAGCAGACTACTATCAAATGCGCCTGCGGTAATGTGATTGAGACAGGTTCTACGAAGAAGGATATTCGCGTGGAAGTCTGCTCTAAGTGTCACCCCTTCTTCACCGGCAAGCAGAAGCTGGTGGATACCGGCGGACGCGTTGCCAAGTTTAACAAGCGTTTCGGTCTGGACAAGTAAAAGACACGTCACATCACAAAACCCATGCCGTTTGGCATGGGTTTTGTTTTACTTTTCACCACGCTTGTGGTATACTATCAGCAAAAAATCAGACCAATGAGGGCAATATATGGAACGAAAGACCATTGAACAGAACAAAGAGGGCGTGCGGGATTACGCGGTGCTGGTGGGCCTGCGCTCTCCGGTGCTGGGCCGTGACAGCGCCGACGAGGAGAGCCTGGCGGAGCTGGCCGCGCTGGTGGAGACCGCCGGCGCGGAGAGCGTGGGCATGATCCTGCAGAGCCGGGAGAAGCCCGACCCCCACAGCTTCATCGGCGAGGGCAAGGTGGAGGAGGTCAAGCGCATGGTGGAGAACAGCGAGGCCACCATGGTCATCTTCGACAACGACCTGTCGCCATCCCAGATCCGCGTCCTGACGGAGCTGTGCGGCGTGCAGGTGCTGGACCGCAGCGGCCTGATCCTGGACATCTTCGCCCAGCGGGCCCGGACGAAGGAGGGCTGCCTGCAGGTGGAGCTGGCCCAGTACCAGTACCTGCTGCCCCGGCTCATCGGTATGTGGTCGCATCTGGAGCGTCAGGGCGGCACCGGCGGCTCGCCCATCGGCACGAAGGGCCCGGGCGAGACCCAGCTGGAGACGGACCGCCGCCACATCCGCCGGAAGATCGACAAGCTGAAGGAGGAACTGGAGGAGGTGCGCCGCGTGCGGGCCACCCAGCGCCAGCGGCGGCAGAAGAACGAGATCCCCGTGGTGGCCATCGTGGGCTACACCAACGCGGGCAAGTCCACGCTGCTCAACGCCATCACCGGCGCGGGCATCCCCGCCAACGACCGGCTGTTCGACACGCTGGACACCACCACCCGCCTGCTCACCGTCAGCGATACGCTGGACGTGGTCATCTCCGACACGGTGGGCTTTATCCGCAAGCTGCCCCACCAGCTGGTGGAGGCCTTCAAGGCCACGCTGGAGGAGCTGGAATACGCCGACCTGCTGCTCCACGTCATCGACGTGAGCAACCCGGAGTGGGAGGAGCAGGCCCGCATCGTGGACGACCTGATCCGTGAGCTGGGCGCGGACAGCATCCCCTGCATCCGGGTCTATAACAAGTGCGACGTGGCCTTCGGCTTCCAGCGGAAGGAAGAGGACGCCGTGACCCTGTCCGCCCGGACGGGGGAGGGCGTGGCCGACCTGCTGGCGGCCATCGACAAGAAGCTGGACAAGGGCACGAAGCGTGTGACGCTGCACCTGCCCTATGACAAGGCCGGGGCGCTGGACGCCCTGTACCGGGAGGCCAAGGTGGAGAGCGTGGAGTATGGCACGACGGTGGACGTGGTGGCGGTGTGTACGCCCCGCATCATCGGCCAGCTCCACCAGTTCATCGAGGGCTGGACCGAGCCGAAGGAGGACTGGGAATGAGCGGCTTTCGCGTGCCGTTTCAATCGTCGGAGACGGAGTTTACCGAGAAGCGCTCCCGGTTCATCGGCCACCTGCTGCCGGTGGATACCGAGGAGCAGGCCCGGGAATTCATCGGGCAGATGAAAAAGAAGTATTACGACGCCCGCCACAACTGCTGGTGCTACCTCATCGGCGACAGCGTGGTGCGCTACAGCGACGACGGCGAGCCCCAAGGCACGGCGGGCCAGCCCATGCTCAACGTGTTCCAGCGGGAGAACGTGACCAATGTGGTCTGCGTGGTCACGCGGTATTTCGGCGGCGTGCTGCTGGGCGCGGGCGGACTGACCCGGGCCTATTCCAAGAGTGCGCGGGACGCGCTGTGCGCCGCCGGCGCATCGGAGATGGGCCTGTGGGCCGCCGTCTCCATCCCGTGCCCTTACGGCCTGTTCGAGCGGGTAAAGGGCGAGGTCTCGGCGCTGGGCGGCATCATCGACGGCGCGGAGTACGGCGCGGACATACGACTGGACGTATCGCTGCCGGGGGAGAGCGTGGACGCGCTGGCCTTCCGGCTGACGGAGCTGTCCGCCGGAAGCATACAGATCACGCGGCAGGGGGAGGAGTACCGCCCCGGCCCAAGAATGGAGATATGAAAAAGGACGCCTTTGGCGTCCTTTTTTGCGTATACATCAGACTGCAATGCCAGTCTTGCGCACGGTGCTGAGAAAACCGCTGGCATCATCGTCCGCGGCCAGCAGCACCGGCTCAATATTATCACTCACACCGCGTGTCAGCTTCCAGAGCGTTGCCATAGTGCGCAGATAGTCCTCCGGCATTTGCTGTACGATAACGGCAATGTCAATATCGCTGTCCTTGGTAGCCGTTCCCCGCGCGTAAGAGCCATAGAGAAACACATCCGAGGCATCCACGACCCTTCGCACGGAAGCGGCGTAGTCTTTGGCGATATTCAGCACTTTTTTCTGATCCATTGATACAGCTCCTCCGTTTTCTTGATCATTTGTTCGCAGCGCGGGATAGTCAGGGAAGCCAACAGGTGTTCCTTTTGCAGGGGATAGCGCGCCTCAATATTGAGGGGGCTGAGCGTGTCCAGCAGGTCCAGCTGTTCCTCACTCATCTCGGCGGACAGTCCGCACAGATTGGCCAGCCGCATCAGTTTATGGATATAGGGCAGGTCTTCATCCGGCTTGCGGGTGACGAAACAGCCTTTCAGCGCTTTTTCAATGGCCTGGTGGCACATAAAGCCCACATAGAGCATACGTCGTGTTTCCAGCATGGCGCGGGCAGTCTGTAAGTCATACTCCGCACCGTCAAACCAATAGGCAGATCTGTTGAAATCGCTCACAAGACCACCTCCTGTAAGGTACAGTATACCACACAGATGAAAAAAAGAAAAGCGCTTTCTTAGGGAGGGAGAGATATGTGGCAGCATCCCTCGCCCCGGCATAAGATGGGGTGCGTACAAAGGAGGTGCGATATGGAGGAGTATCTGATCACCGCACGCTCCGTGACCCATGCACAGCGGATGGCTCAGGCGCTGGAACGGAGAGGGCTGCACGTTGTGGTGGCCCGCGCGCCCATGGGACTGACGGGCAAGGGCTGCGGCTATGTGCTGCGGCTGCGGGGCAGGGAGAAGGCGGCGGCCGCCTGGGGGCTGCTGCGGGAGATGGGATTTTCCCCGGCGCAGGCGTTTCAGCGCCGGGATGAGGGATACAGTGAGGTGGAGCTATGATCTATTTTGACGCGGGAGCGACCACGCTCCAGAAGCCGGACGCGGTGCGGCGGGCCATGTACCAGGCGGTGAACACCCTGTCCTCGCCGGGCCGGGGCAGTTATCCCGCCACCCGGCGGGCGGAGGAGACGGACCTGCGGTGCAGGATGGCGGCGGCAGAGCTGTTCCATGTGGACGATCCGGCCCGGGTGGTGTTCACGTCCTGCGCCACCCACGCTCTGAACATCGCCATCCGCACGCTGGTGAAGCCGGGCAGTCGGGTGGTCATCTCCGGGTACGAGCATAACGCCGTCACCCGTCCGCTCCACGCCATTCCCCATGTGGAGATCGTGGTGGCGGACGGGCCGCTGTTCGACCCGGCGGCCATGCTGGAGCAGTTCCGTCAGGCGCTGGCCCGGCCGGCGGACGCGGTGATCTGCACCCATGTGTCCAACGTGTTCGGCTATGCGCTGCCGGTGGAGGACATCGCGGCACTGTGCCGGGAGAAAGGCGTGCCCTTCGTGCTGGACGCCTCCCAGTCCGCCGGGATGCTGCCGGTGGACATGAAGGCGCTGGGGGCGTCCTTCATCGCCATGCCGGGCCATAAAGGGCTGTACGGCCCGCAGGGCACGGGGCTGCTGCTGTGCGGCTGCGAGCCTGAACCGCTGCTGCGGGGCGGTACGGGGTCACAGTCCATTTTGCAGGAGATGCCCGCCGAGCTGCCGGACCGGCTGGAGGCGGGGACGCACAATATGCCCGGCATCGCCGGGCTGCTGGAGGGGCTGCGGTTCGTGCAGCGCCAGAGTGTGGACCGTATCGCGGCCCACGAGAACGAGCTGGGGCGGTATGCCGCCCGGCGTTTGGCGGATATTCCCGGCGTGGAGGTGTTTGCCGGCTCGGCCCAGACCGGCGTGGTCAGCTTCCGCGCGGCGGGCATGGACTGCGAGGAACTGGGCGAGGCGCTGGCGGCCCGGGGCATCGCATTGCGGGCGGGGCTGCACTGTGCGCCGCTGGCCCACAGGACGGCGGGAACGCTGGAGACCGGCACGGTGCGGTTCAGCCCGTCGGCGTTCAACCGCCGGCAGGAGGTGGATGTGCTGGTTCGGGAGACAGCGGCGATCGTTGGGCAAACTGCAAAATCGGGGGCATAATTTTTTGTTGCAATTTCCCAATATTTTCTATATAATAGTAATATCTATTTTTATGCGAAGATTTCCTTGCATCAGGAAGGGTGAAGGCATGGATAAGGTGCTTGCTTTTTTAGAAAATATTGGGAATTACTTAGTGCTGATACGGTTTTCCGACATTCTGGACATCGCGATCATCGCCTTTCTGGTATACAGCCTGCTGCGGCTGGTGAAGAGCACCCGGGCGGAGAATATCCTCAAGGGCGTGGTCATGTTCCTGCTGGCACTGGGTATTGCCGATATTCTGCAGCTGAACGCGGTGACGTACATCATGGGCAACCTGGTGCAGGTGGGCATCATCGCCATCATCGTCCTGTTCCAGCCGGAGATCCGGCAGATCCTGGAAAAGATGGGTAGCCGCAACATCAAGATATTCAAGGCATTCAACCCCGTCCAGCAGCAGACGGCGCTGGAGACGGCCATCGACCAGACGGTCATCGCATGCAGCGAGATGTCCCAGAGCAAGACCGGCGTGCTGATCGTGTTCGAGCGCGACATCCGGCTGGACGACATGGTCCGCAGCGGCACGACGCTGGACGCCGCCGTGTCCTCCGAGCTGCTGAAGAACATCTTCTTCGTGAAGGCGCCCATGCACGACGGCGCGGTCATCATCCGCCATGGGCGGATACTGGGCGCGGGCTGTATGCTGCCGCTGAGCAAGAATGTGAACCTGAGCCGCGACCTGGGTATGCGTCACCGGGCCGGCATTGGTATGAGTGAGAATTCCGACGCGGTGGTGGTCATCGTGTCGGAGGAGACCGGCTCGATCTCTGTGGCCATCGGCGGTATGCTGAAGCGCCACCTGATGCCGGAGACGCTGTCCAAGCTCCTGCGGAACGAGCTGATGCCGCCGGAGGAGGACAGCGAGGACAAGCCCCGCCGTTCACTGGTGGAGCTGCTGGGCCTGCATCGAAAGGAGGATACCGATGACGACGCAGATCTCTGAGAAGAATAACGGCGGAGAGCAGCGGCCTCCCTTTAACCGCAGCAAGGCGGTGCGTATCGTGATCTCCATCTTGGTGGCCATCGCCATGTGGGTGTATGTGGATCTGGACAAAGCGCCGCTGCGTACCAAGACCATCCGCGACATTCCGGTGGAGTTCTCCGGCGAGAACACCACCCTGGCGGACAAGAACCTGATGCTCCTGTCCGGCTATGATACCACCGTCGACCTGACCATCCGCGGCCCGAAGCGTGAGCTGGTGAAGATGGACAGCGAGAACGTGCGGGTCGTTGCCAGCACCTCCAGCATCGACTCCGTGGGCGTGCACCAGCTGAGCTGGACGGTCAGCTACCCGGACGGCGTGGTGCGGACCGATGTCAGCGTGGAGAAGGCCAGCCTCAGCCAGATCACCGTTACGGTGGGCGAGTTGTATACCAAGGAAGTCCCGGTGGAGTGCGAGGTGGTAGGCCAGGTGGCCGAGGGATACTTCACCGGCGACGTGGTGCTTGACCCGGAGGTGCTGACGCTCCGCGCCCAGCGCGACGACCTGCTGAATGTGAGCCACGCCAAGCTGACGGTGGACATCACCGGCGCGACCCGCTCCGTGGTCCAGACGGTGGACGTGCAGCTCTACGACTTCGACGGAAACCTGGTGGAGAACGACAACATCCGCACCAACGCCAGCCTGATCCAGGCGAGAGTCCCGGTGCTGACCACCAAGGAGGTGGAGCTGGCGGTGGAGTTCTCCGGCATACCCGGTGCGGCGCTGCACAGCATCGTCTGCGACATCACACCCAAGACCGTGCGCCTCAACGGCGAGGCTGATATCCTGGCGGGCATCGACCAGATCGTGCTGGCCACCCTGTATGTGGAGGATCTGGAGCTGACCCAGCAGAACAGCTATGTGGTCACGCCGCCGGACGGCACGTGGCTGGTGAACGGCAACGAGGTGGCCAAGGTGGAGATCACCCTGGACGGCATCGAGGAGACCACGGTGCTGGCCACGGACATCACCTATGAAAACCTGCCCAGCGGCCTGTATGCCGTGCCGCTGTCCGCCATTTCGGTGCGGCTGTGGGGACTGGCGGACGAGATCGCCCAGGTGCAGCCGGAGAATTTGAAGGTCTACGCCGACATGAGCGCCGTCACCGGGCAAGGGCCTGTCACCGTACCGGTGACGGTGACGGTCACGGGCTTCAACGATGTGACTGTCCGCGGCACGTATGAGCTGACGGTGACCGTTACCGACGTTCCCATCCAGATCGAGCCGGACACCCCGACCAGCACCACCGAGCCGGTGGAGGACGGTACAGCCGATACCGGAAACACGGAAAATACCGAGCATACAACGACGACAACACCGCCGGAGACAGCGGCGTGAGGTGAGAGCATGACACAGATCGCAACAGTGGAAAAACTTCTGCCCGGCGGCTACGCGGAGATCTCCGTACCGCGGAAAACGGCCTGCGGGCACGACTGCGAGGAGTGCGCCGGCTGCGGTATGACCGGCGCGGCCATCCGCGCCCGGGCCAAGAACGACCCCGGTGCGGCGGTGGGACAGAAAGTGGTGGTGGAGAGCAGCACCAAAAAGCTGCTGGGCGTGGTGGCGCTGGTATATGTGCTGCCGGTGGTCTGCTTCCTGCTGGGCTACTTCCTGTCGGAGGGCCTGACGGAGGGCTGGCGCTACGCCATCGCCATCGGCGCGGCGGCGCTGTCCTTCCTGGCCAGCGTGGCCTATGACCGCAAGGCGCGGCGGGAGGAGAGCCTGACCTACACCATCCTGCGGGTGTTTTAAGACGTGTTCGGTTATGTGCGACCCTCAGACGGGCGGCTGACGGAGTCGGACAGGGAGACGTTCCGCGGCGCGTACTGCGGCCTGTGCCACGCACTGGGCCGCCGGTATGGGCTGGCCGGGCGGATGATCCTGAACTACGACCTGACGTTTCTGGCCATGGTGCTGTCCCGGGGAACAGGGGAGACGTGTGACCGCCGCTGCGCGGTGCACCCCTTCCGGAAGCGGCGCTGCGCCGCAGGCGACCCCGCCTTTGATACGGCGGCGGACATGAGCGTGATCCTGACCTGGTGGCAGCTGCGGGACGGCGTGGCCGACCACGGCTTCTTCCGGGGACTGAAATACCGGCTGGCCGCGTGGCTGCTGACCCCGGTCTACCGAAAAGCCAAACGCTGCCGGGAGGACTTCGACCGGCAGACGGCGGCCCATCTGGCCAAATTGTCCGCGCTGGAAAGGGAGCGCTGTCCCTCGCTGGACGCCCCGGCGGACGCCTTTGCATCGCTGCTGGCCGGCGCTGCCGCCGGAGAACCGGACGAGAAGCGCCGCCGGGTGACGGAACAGCTGCTGTACCATCTGGGCCGGTGGGTGTATCTGATCGACGCGGCGGACGATCTGTCCGACGATTTGAAGAGTGGAAGCTATAACCCGCTGACTTTGCGGTTTCGCCCGGTGGACGGGAAGCTGTCCCCGGAGGACGAGCAGTCCCTGGCCGCCACGCTGGACGGCTCGGTGCGGGCCATGGCGGCGGCATTTGAATTGACGGACTGCGGCGTGTATACGCCGGTGATACGATCTGTGGTGTATGAGGGGCTGTACGCCGTCGGCGCGTCGGTGCTGGCGGGTACATTTCATAAACAAAGGGTAAAGAGAGAAGAACCTATACGAAAGGCGGACACCGATCATGCGTGATCCCTATCAGGTGCTGGGTGTTCCCAGTACCGCCACTGATGAAGAGGTGAAAAAGGCTTACCGCGATCTGGCGCGGAAGTACCACCCGGACAATTATCATGATAACCCCCTGGCCGACCTGGCCCAGGAGCGGATGAAGGAGATCAACGAGGCCTACGAGGAGGTCCAGTCCCAGCGCAAGGCCGCCCGCAGCGGCGGCTACAGCGCCGGCGGTCAGAGCTACGGCGGCCAGAGCTATGGTCAAAGCTATGGCCAGAGCTACGATTATCAGGGCGGCTACACGTCCCGCTACCAGCGGGTGCGTATGGCCATCCAGCAGGGCAACCTGAATTTGGCGGAGGAGCTGCTGAACGCCCAGTCCGACCACGACGCGGAGTGGAACTTCCTCAAGGGCGCGATCTGCTACCGTCGGGGCTGGCTGGATGACGCCCGGCGGTATTACCAGACGGCGGTGCAGATGGACCCGGACAACGTGGAGTACCAGCGGGCGCTGGACGTGGCGGAGGGCCGGGACGGCTACCGTCCCAATGGCTACAGCAATATGACCACCACCTCCTGCGGCAACGCGGACTGCCTGCGCCTGTGCGGCGCGACGCTGTGCTGCAATGCCCTGGGCGTCCCGGTGTGCTTCTGCTGAACAAGACGATACAGGGACGTGAGTCCCTTTCCATTACAACAAAGGAGATGATCCAGTGGTCAAGAGTATGACCGGCTACGGGCGTGCCCGTGAGATGCGCAATGGGCGCGACATTACGGTGGAGGTGCGCTCCGTCAACAATCGCTATCTGGACTGCACGGTGAAGATGCCCCGTGCCTATATCTTTGCCGAGGACCGCATGAAGGCCCGGGTGCAGCAGGCCATTTCCCGGGGCAAGGTGGACGTGTTCGTCACCATCGATGCCAGCGCCGCCGACGCGGCGGTGGTGGCGGTGAACGAGCCGCTGGCCCGGGGGTATTACGACGCGCTGACCCGCCTGAAGACCATGTTCGACCTGCCCGGCGACGTTACGCCGGAGGTGCTGGCCAAGTTCCCGGACGTGCTGGCCGTCACCAAGGCGGAGGAGGATGTGGAGGCCATCGCCGCCGACATCTGCGCCGTGCTGGACGACGCGCTGACGTCATATAATGCCATGCGCGCCGTGGAGGGCGAGAAGCTGGCGGCGGACGTGGACGGCCGCGTTACCACCATCGAGACGGTGGTGGGCAAGGTGGAGGAGCGCTCGCCCCAGACCGTGGCGGCCTACCGCCAGCGGCTGGAGACCAAGATGCAGGAGGTGCTGCAGTCCACCGCCATCGACGAGAGCCGCATCCTCACCGAAGCGGCCATCTTTGCCGACAAGATCGCCGTGGATGAGGAGACGGTGCGCCTGCGCAGCCATATCGCCCAGCTCCGGGCCATGCTGGTGAGCGACGAGCCGGTGGGCCGCAAGCTGGACTTCCTGATCCAGGAGGTCAACCGTGAGTGTAACACCATCGGTTCTAAGTGCAACGACCTGACCATCGCCCAGGATGTGGTGAATATGAAGGCCGAGGTGGAGAAGATCCGCGAGCAGGTCCAGAATATGGAATGAGGTGGCCCGAATGCAGTTTATAAACATCGGGTTCGGAAATCTCGTGTCTGCGGACCGGCTCATCGCGCTGGTCAGCCCGGACTCCGCGCCGGTGAAGCGCCTGGTGCAGGAGGCCCGTGACCGCGGTATGCTGATCGACGCCACCTTCGGACGCAAGACGGCCTCCGTGCTGATGATGGACAGCGACCATGTGGTGCTGTCCGCCCTGCCGGCGGAGCGCTTAGCGCCCCGGCTGGGCCTTGCGGTGAAGGATCTGACAGAGGAGGATGAATGAGCGTGCATAGAACTGGAAAAACATTTATCGTGTCCGGGCCTTCCGGCGTGGGCAAGAGTACGGTGCTCCACGCCCTGTTTCAGGGCCGGGACGACCTGTATTTCTCCATCTCCGCCACCACCCGCCAGCCCCGGGAGGGGGAGCGGGACGGCGTGGACTACCACTTCATCCAGCCGGATGAATTTCGGGACATGATCGCCGCCGACGCGTTTCTGGAGTACGCCGAGTACGTGGGCAACTTCTACGGAACGCCCAAGATGTACGTGGACGACGCCATGGCCCGGGGCAAGGACGTGATCCTGGACATCGAGCGCCAGGGCGCGGTGCAGGTCTGCGCCAAGCGCCCGGAGACGGTGCGCATCTTCATCGCACCGCCCAGCTGGGCCGAGCTGGAGCGCCGGCTCACCGCCCGCGGCACAGACACGCCGGAGAAAGTACAAAAGCGCCTGATCCGCGCCCAGGTGGAGCTGGAGATGGCCGGAGACTACGATTACTTTGTCATCAACGACACGGTGGACCAGGCGGTGGAGGAGCTGCGCGCCATACTGTGCGCCGAACACTGCAAGCCCGCCGAGCGTATGAATTTGATCATCAACAGAAAGGAAATGTGAACGTTATGTCTATGCTCTATCCCGCTATGAACAAGCTGACCCAGTATATCCCCAACCGCTATATGATGGTGAACGTGGTGGCGCGCCGTGCCCGTCAGATCGCCGCCGAGGCGGAGACCACCGGTATGCATCTGGACGAGAAGCCCGTGACCATGGCCATCGGCGAGGTGGCGGAGGGCAAGTACCACAGCGATCCCGTCATCGAGGAAGACGAGAACTGAGATGCCCATTGTCGCCAAGCTGGCCGTGCAGGCGGCGACGTATGCCATCGACAAGGCGTATGACTACCTGCTGCCCGACGGGCTGCCGGGCCGGGTGGGCTGCCGCGTGCTGGTCCCCTTCGGGCGTGGCAACCGGCTCAGCGAGGGCGTGATCCTGTCCCTGCGGCAGGAAGTGCCGGCCAAGCCGCTGAAGGCCGTCCGTTCGCTGCTGGACGACGAGCCGGTGGTGACGGAGAAGGAGCTGCGTCTGGCACTGTGGATGAGCCGCCGGTATTTCTGCACGTTCTACGACGCGCTGCACACCATCCTGCCCGCCGCCGTGTGGTATCGCTACCGGGAGATCTGGTCGCTGCGCCAGCCGGTACTGCTGCCGGACGCCCCGGAACGGGAGCAGGCGGTGGCCCGGCTTCTGCAGGACGGCCCGCTGGCGGAGGACAAGCTGTGCCAGGCCCTGGGCGACGATATACCGCCGCTGCTGCGCCGCATGGAGAAGGCGGGCCTGCTGACCCACACCACGGAGCAGCAGAAAAAGGTCCGCGACAAGGTGGTGACGTTCGCGTCCCTCTGTGTCCCGGCGGAACAGGCCGCAGACCTGGCGGGCCGGTCAGCCAAGCGCAGGGAAGTGGTGTCGTTTCTGGCTCAAAACGGCGAAACGGCCCTTCACGACCTGCGGTATTTCACCGGCGCGGCCAAAAAGACCGTGGACGACCTGTGCCGGCTGGGCGCGGTGTCCCTGCGCGAGCAGGAGGAATACCGCATCTCCGAAAAACAGTACGCTGTAAAGGCGACTGACATTACACTGAACGACGAGCAGCAGCGTGTCTGCGACGCGCTGCTGGCGCAGATAGACCGGGGCGAGGTCGGCGTCACGCTGCTGCAGGGCGTTACCGGCAGCGGCAAGACCATGGTGTATATCCGTCTGGCCCAGTTGCTGCTGGACCGGGGCAAGTCCGTGATGATCTTAGTCCCCGAGATCGCCCTGACACCCCAGATGATGGCCCGCTTTACCGCCTATTTCGGCGACCGGGTGGCGCTGCTGCACAGCGGCCTGCGTATGACGGAGCGGTACGACCAGTACAAGCGCATCCGCCGGGGCGAAGCCCGCATCGTGCTGGGCACGCGCTCGGCGGTGTTCGCACCGCTGGCGGAGCTGGGCCTTATCATCATGGACGAGGAACAGGAGGGCTCTTACGAGTCCGAGAACGCGCCCTGCTACCATGCCCGCGACGTGGCCAAGTACCGCTGCGCCCAGGAGGGCGCGCGGCTGCTGCTGGGCTCCGCCACCCCCACGGTGGAGACGGCCTGGCACGCGGAGCGGGGGGACTACGGCCTGCTGGAGCTGCGGCAGCGGTTCAACCGGCAGGCGCTGCCCCGGGTCATCGTGGCGGACCTGCGCCACGAGCTGCGGCAGGGTCGCAGCACCATCATCAGCCAGCCGCTGTACGACGAGCTGCAAAAAAACATGGCGGCAGGGGAGCAGAGCATCCTGTTCCTGAACCGCCGGGGCAGCAGCCGCCAGCTGCTGTGCCCCCAGTGCAGCTATGTGCCGGAATGTCCCCGGTGCAGTGTGTACCTGACGTACCACAGCGCCAACGACCGGCTCATGTGCCACTACTGCGGCTTTTCCCAGCCCGCACTGGAGCGCTGCCCCGACTGCGGCGGCGCGCTGAAGCATATCGGCTTCGGCACGCAGCGGGTGGAGGAGGAGCTGCACGAGCTGTTCCCCGGCACGGAGGTGCTGCGTATGGACGCGGACACCGTGTCCGCAGGCCACGAGGCGTTGCTCCGCCAGTTTGAGGAGCGGCGCGTGCCCATTCTGCTGGGTACGCAGATGGTGGCCAAGGGGCTGGATTTCGAGAATGTGACGCTGGTGGGCGTGCTCAGCGCCGACCTGTCGCTGTATGTGGACCATTACCGCGCCGCCGAGCGCACCTTCAACCTGCTGACCCAGGTGGTGGGCCGCGCCGGACGGGGCGCTAAGGAGGGCCGCGCGGTGATCCAGACCTACACGCCGGAGAACGACGTGATCCAGGCCGCGGCGGCCCAGGACTACGAGCGCTTTTACCGCAGCGAGATACAGCTGCGCCGCCTGCGGCGCGACCCGCCCTTTGCCGACCAGTTCATCATCACGGTCAGCGGCGGGGAGGAGGACGCCGTCCGCCGCGCCGTGGGGCTGCTGCGAAGCGGCCTGGACGCCGCGGTGAAGAAACCGCCCTGCGACGGTCTGGGGCTGGAGCTCATCGGCCCTGCCCCTGCGCCGGTGGTGCGCGTCAACGGCAGCTACCGCTACCGTCTGCTGCTGCTGGGCGAGAACAACGCCCAGGTCCGCGGCCTGCTGTCCTCCTTCATGCGGGCCTTTGCCCAGCGGCCGGAGAACCGGCGGCTGCATATCCGCGTGGACTGCGACCTGATGGATTGAGTGAATTTTGATTTTGGAATAGAGGTAAGCGATATGGCATTACGAAAGATAGCATTGCAGGGCGAGGAGTGCCTGACCAAGGTCTGCCGCCCCGTGACCGACTTCAACAGCCGTCTCCACACGCTGCTGGACGACATGGCAGACACGCTGGAGGAATCTGGCGGCGTGGGCCTGGCCGCACCCCAGGTGGGTGTGCTGCGCCGGGTGTGCGTGGTGCTGGACGAGGACGACCAGCTCATCGAGCTGATCAACCCGGAGATCATCTACACCGAGGGTGAGCAGACGGGCCTGGAGGGCTGCCTCAGCGTCCCCGGGAAATACGGCGAGGTGACGCGGCCCTATATCGTCCGCGTCCGCGCCCAGGACCGGGACGGCAACTGGTTCGAGGCGGAGGACGAGGGCCTGACCGCCCGCTGCTTCTGCCACGAGATCGAGCATCTGGACGGCCACCTGTTCGTGGAGCACACCGACCATCTGCTGGAGGGCGAGGAGCTGCAGAAGTGGCTGGATGACCACGCCGACGAATACGAGATCGAAGAGACGGAAGAAGAGGATACCTGATGCGTATTTTGTTTATGGGAACGCCGGATTTCGCCGTGGCGTCGCTGCGGCGGCTGGTGGAGGACGGGCACGACGTCTGCGGTGTGTTCACCCAGCCGGACAAGCCCAAGAACCGCGGCCATAAAATGGCGTTCTCCCCTGTGAAGGAATATGCTTTGACGCAGAATATCCCGGTGTACCAGCCGCTGAAGATGCGGGACGGCGAGGCGTTGTCCATCGTCCAGTCCCTCGCCCCGGAGCTGATCGTGGTGGCGGCCTACGGCAAGATCCTGCCGGAGGACATTCTGCACACGCCGCCCTACGGCTCTATCAACGTCCACTCTTCGGTGCTGCCCAAGTACCGGGGCGCGGCGCCCATCAACTGGGCCATCCTCAACGGCGAGACGGCCACCGGCGTGACCATCATGTATATGGCCAAGGAGCTGGACGCGGGGGACATCATCCTCTGCCGCGAAACGGCCATCGACCCGGACGAGGATGCGCTGACGCTGACCAACCGCCTGGCGGAGCTGGGCGCGGAGGCCCTCAGCGAAGCGGTGTGCCGCCTGCAGGACGGCACGGCCACCCGGACGCCCCAGGACCACAGCGCCTTCACCTATGCGCCCATGCTGGACCGCAGCCTGTCGCCGCTGGATTTCACCAAGCCCGCCCGGCAGCTCCACGATCAGGTCCGCGGCCTGATCCCCTGGCCCTGCGCCGTCATGACGCTGGACGGCAAGATGGTGAAGGTCTACCGCACCGCCGTGGGCGGCGATACCGCCGCCGCGCCGGGGAAGATCCTTGCGGCAGGGAAGAACGGCATCGACGTCGCCTGCGGCGACGGCAAAACGCTGCGCATCCTTGAGCTGCAGGCCGAGGGCGGCAAGCGTATGACCGCGGCGAATTATCTCTGCGGCCACCCGGTACAGGTGGACGCATGACCAACGTAAAGAACGCCCGGGACGCAGCGCTGGAAACGCTGCTGCAGACAAGCCGGGGCGGCTGGTCCGACGGCAGCCTGAAGCGCACCGTGCAGCGGGCCGGGCTGGACAGCCGTGACGCGGCCCTGTGCAGCCGTCTTGTCTATGGCGTGGTGCAGAACTGCGCTCTGCTGGACTACTACATCGACCACTGGTGCAGTCAGCGGGCCAGCCGCTTAGAGCCTGTGGTGGCCTATATCCTGCGGCTGGGCGTTTACCAGATCCTGTTTATGGACAAGATCCCGGACCGTGCCGCGGTGAACGAGGCCGTGGAGCAGGCCAAGCGCTGGAACAAGGCCCGGGCCGCCGGCATGATCAACGCCGTGCTGCGGAAATGCGTGGCAAGCAAAGACGCTTTACCGCCCTTGCGCGGCAAGGATGATGCGGATCGGCTGGCGCTGCAATACAGTCACCCCCGCTGGCTGGTGGAGCGGCTCATAAAGCTGCTGGGCCGGGAGGAAACGGAGCAGCTCCTGGCGCTGCACAACCAGCCCGTGCCCACCGCCATACAGACAAACCCCCTGAAAACCACCCCCGCCGCCCTGCGGCAGGAGCTGGAAGCGGCGGGGGTAGAGGTCACGCCCCACCCGTGGCTGGAGGGCTGCTTCACCGTCACCGGCACAGGCGACCTGGAGAAGCTGCCCGCCTTCACCGAGGGGCGCTGCACCGTGCAGGACGCGGCGGCCCGATTGGTGTCCCTGGCCGCCGCCCCGGATCAGCACGCCCGGGTGCTGGATGTCTGCGCCGCCCCCGGCGGCAAATCCTTCGCCCTGGCCATGGATATGGCCGACGGCGGCGACATCCTGTCCTGCGACGTCCATCCCCACAAGCTGAAGCTCATCGAAAACGGCGCGCAGCGGCTGGGCCTCCGCTCCATCCGCACCGCCCTGGCGGACGGCAGGGAGGAGCACGCCGCCTGGCTGGGCCAGGCGGACCTGGTGGTGGCGGACGTGCCCTGCTCCGGACTTGGCATCATCCGCAAGAAGCCGGACATCCGCTATAAGAAACCGGCGGAGCTGGCCCAGCTGCCGCCCATCCAGAAGGCCATCCTGAACAACGTCTGCCGCTACGTTCGCCCCGGCGGCGTGCTGGTGTACGCTACCTGCACCATCCTGCCGGAGGAAAACGAGGACCAGGTGTCCGCCTTCCTGACCGCTCACCCTGAATTTGAAAAAACGCCCTTCACGCTGCCTGGCATCGGCAGCTGTGACGGCGCTGTGACACTCTATCCCCACCGTACCGGAACGGACGGCTTCTTCATCTGCCGTATGCGCCGCCGCAGCGAGGAACAACTATGACCGACATCAAATCCATGACGGAAGCGGAACTGACCGCTTATTTTAATGCCCTGGGCCAGCCCGCCTTCCGCGCCAGGCAGGTATTCACCTGGCTGCACCGGGGCATCACGTCCTTCGACGGGATGACAGACCTGTCCAAGCCCCTCCGCACCCAGCTGGCGGAGCAGTGCTTCATCACCGCACCCACCGTGGCCCGTAAGCAGGTCTCCCGGCTGGACGGCACCATCAAATACCTCTGGGAGCTGGCCGACGGCAACTGCATCGAGAGCGTCCTCATGCGCTATCACCACGGCAACACCGTCTGCATCTCGTCTCAGGTTGGCTGCCGCATGGGCTGCGCCTTCTGCGCCAGCACCATCGCCGGCAAGGTCCGCGACCTGCGGCCCTCGGAGCTGCTGGACCAGGTGCTGTTCACCCAGCTGGACAGCGGCGTGCCCATCTCCAACATCGTGCTCATGGGCATCGGCGAGCCCCTGGACAACATGGACAACGTGCTGCGCTTTCTGGAGCTGGTCAACAGCCCCAACGGCCTGAACATCGGTATGCGCCACATCAGCCTGTCCACCTGCGGCGTCGTGCCCGGCATCGACGCCCTGGCGGAGAAGCAGCTCCAGCTCACCCTCTCCGTCTCCCTCCACGCGCCGGACAGCGAGACCCGCAGCCGTATCATGCCGGTGAACCGTGCGTATGATGTGGAGGAGCTGTTCGCCGCCTGCCATCGCTACTTCAAAAAGACAGGCCGCCGCATCAGCTTCGAATACGCCATGATCGACGGCGTCAACGACCACGACTGGCAGGCGGAACTGATCGCCAAAAAGCTCCGGGGTATGCCCGGCCACGTCAATATGATCCCCCTGAACGACGTGGTGGAAAGCCCCTACAAGCCCAGCCGCCGCATCGCCGCCTTCCAGCAGAAGCTGGAGAGCCTGGGCGTGACGGCCACCGTCCGCAGAAGCCTGGGCGGCGACATCGACGCCTCCTGTGGCCAGCTGCGAAGAAAGCAAATGCAGGAAACGGGCCAGCTGTAAAGCTTGTTTCCTTGTCAGACCATTTATCACGAAAAGGATGTGAACCAGTGTGAAGCTATGGGGTATCACCAACACGGGCCTTGTCCGCCGGGAGAACCAGGACGCCTACGCCGCTTTCGAGGCCGGCGGCTGCACCGCCGCCGTAGTCTGCGACGGTATGGGCGGCACCCACGGCGGCCGGGTGGCCAGCGCCATTGCCGTGGCCTGCTTCCAAAAGGAGATACAGACCGACCTGCGGGCGGATATGACCGCCGACCAGCTCCGTCATGTGATGCTGGCGGCCATTGCCGACGCCAACGACGCCATCCGCCGTGAGGCGGAGCGCAATGTGGATTACCGCCACATGGGCACGACACTGGTCTGCGTGCTGGCCCGTCCCGACCTGGCGCTCATCGCCAACATCGGCGACAGCCGCGCCTACCATATCACCCAGGAGGGCATCCGCCAGATCTCCCGCGACCACTCGGTGGTGGAGAACATGGTAGCCAAGGGCGACATCACGCCCCAGGAGGCCCGCCGCCATCCCAACCGCAACCTGATCACCCGGGCGCTGGGCCCGGACATCGACGCCAAGGCGGACACATTTACCCTGCCCTGGCGCAGCGGGGAGTATATACTCCTCTGCACCGACGGACTGGTGAACACCGTGTCCGACCAGGAGATGCTGTTTGAAGTGCTGCATGACGGCGATGTGAACGGCTGCCTGGAGCATCTGCTGCAAATATCCCTCCAGCGCGGCGCGCCGGATAACATCACCGCCGTGCTGCTGCTGAATGACGAAGAAAGCCTGCAAATAAAAAGTCAAGCCCCAAGCAGGACTTGACCTAAGAAAAATTTG
>CAVGVB010000012.1:0-66632 GCA_963632705.1 bacterium
GTGCGGAGGAAAACCGTCTCTCCCTCCGTCAGCGCAAAGCGCTGACACCTCCCTCGCAGAGGGAGGCAGGACGGGGGAGCGGATTGCCACGACCAGTCTGAGGACTGGTCTCGCAATGACAGCGTAAGGGAGGGGTAGAACCCCTCCCCTACGAGATCCTTACGTCTCTCCCTCCGTCGCCTACGGGCGACACCTCCCTCACAGAGGGAGGCACGGGGGAATTCTCCGTCAGCGGATGGCGGCGATGAAGCACGCGGGGTCTTTCTTCCGCTGCTGTTTGGCCCAGGCCAGCATCTCGTACACGTCCACCGCGCCGGTGACCACGCCCGTGCCCCAGTCGTCGGCCACGCGGCTGCGGAGGAACTCGTCCGGCGCGGCGGTGCGGACATAGTAGGGATGGGCCGCGGCGGCGCACAGCGCGGCAGGCGCGGCCTTGCCGGTGTAGAAGCCCTTCTCCCCTGCCAGGACGGTCAGGCAGTCCTGCATGACGTTGCTGGCGGTGGGGAAACGGCCCGCGCCCTGGCCGAAGAACGTCTGCTTCCCCACCTTCTCGGCGGTGTAGCCGATGAGGTTGTAGTTGGCGGGTACGGCGGCCTCCGGCTCGGACTTGTCCACCAGCGTGGGCTCGACGAAGGCGCACACGCCGTCCTCCGCCGCCTGGGCGGTGGCCAGCAGCTTGCAGACGAAGCCGTGGGCCTGGAACGCGGCGATGTCCGCCGCCGTGACGGTGCGGATGCCGAAGGTGGGGATGGCCGTCTCGTCCAGCACCGCGTCAAAGGCGATGTTGGCGGAGATGCACAGCTTGCGGCGGATGTCGTCGCCGTCGATGTCGGCGGAGGGGTCGGCCTCGGCGTAGCCCAGGTCCTGGGCCTCCTTCAGAATGGCGTCGAAGCTGACGGGGCTCTTGTGCATGGCGTCCATGATGAAGTTGGTCGTGCCGTTCATGATGCCGCCCACCTCGCACACGGTGTCCAGCCGCTTCACCCGGGCCAGATTGACCAGCCAGGGGATGCCGCCGCCCACGGCGGCGGTGCAGCGCAGGGCCACGCCCTTTTCCTTCGCCAGCGCCATCAGCTCCTGGTAATAGGCGGCGATGAGGGCCTTGTTGGCGGTGACCACGTTCTTGCCCCGCTCCATGGCGGCGGTGACGTACTCATAGGCCGGGTGCAGCCCGCCCATGACCTCCACCACCGTGTCGATGGCGTCGTCGCCCAGGATGTCGTTCACGTCCATCGTCGCAGCGGCGGCGGGCAGCCCCTCCTTGGGACGGCGCACCAGCACCCGCGTCACGTTCACGTCCTGACGGCCGGCGGCCAGCTCCCACACGCCGCCGCCCACCACGCCGAAGCCCAGCAGACCGATATTCATAACACTACCTCCCTGTGTGTAAAAGTTTGCCCCATTGTACCCGGGAAACAGGGCGGTGTCAAGGCATAAAAGTCCCGCAGGCCAGTGCCTGCGGGACTTTTTCAGCCGATGAGCTTTTCTATCTCCTCACGGGAGACAAAACCAATACTTTTGTGCGCCAGCTGGCCATCGCGGAACACCAGCAGCATGGGGATGCTCTCGATCTGGAACGCGGCCGCCAGGGCCATGTTCTCGTCCACATCCACCTTCACCACCGGCACGTCGGGATGGGCCGCGGCCACCTCCTCCAGCACCGGGGCGAGCATACGGCACGGGCCGCACCAGTTGGCCCAGAAGTCCACCAGCACCGTGCCCTTGGCCTCCAGCACATTCTCCTTGAAGCTCGCTTCATTGGCATGGATGATCGCCATACTACCAACTCCTTTGTATTTCTTTTGGATGTAGTATACGCCGTTTTCCGGGAAATAAAAGTTGCAGATGCAACACTTACACTTTCTTTTCCAGGCAGACCAGCTGCACGCCGGGGATGCTGTTGAACGTACCGTCCACGATGCCCGCCTCCGTATAGCCCAGCTTGGCGTACAGGGCGCGGGCCGGGGTGTTGCGGGCGTTGGTGTCGATACGCAGGTACGGGCGGTCCGTGTCGCGGGCCAGCCGCTCATAGAACGCCACGAAGGCCGTGCCGCAGCCCTTTCCCTTCACCTCCGGGTCGACCACCAGCGTGTGCAGCACCAGCACCTGCTCCGGCGGCGCGTCGTGCTGCCAGCGGCATTGGGCATACTGCGCCATCTGGGTCTGGTCGATCTTGGCGGCGGCTGTCACCCGGCCGCCGTCCTCCAGCACATACAGCGTGCCCGCCGCCAGCGCGTCCCGGGCCGTCTGCGCCGTGGGGTATACGCCCCGCGTCCAGCCGGTGGTGAGCAGGCCCTGCTCCTCCCTGTCCAGCAGCGCGTCATAGATGGCGGCCACGGCGGGAATGTCGGCCTCTGTCGCTTTCCGTATCTCCATGGTGTCCTCCTTATTTCGTCAGCAGCCACACCGCCAGCGCGATCTGCGCCAGCAATATGGCGGGGATGCCCCACACGAAATACCAGTGCTTCGTCTTGTGGTGAAACACCCGCATTCCCAGCAGCGCGCCCAGACTGCCCCCCAGCAGGGGCAGCAGGAACAGCGTCTTTTCCGGCACGCGCCACTTCCCTTTCCGGGCGCGGCGCTTGTCCGCGCCGTAGACGATGAACGTGGCCAGGTTGATGGCCGCCAGGTAGACGGCCAGCCACCCGGCGGGGCTGGACAGCAGCGTCTCCACCGTCAGTCAGCCTTCCGCAGCTTGGCCAGCTCGCAGGCGGTATCCGCCGCCAGCTTGGCGTTGTTGTAGACCAGCTGGATGTTGGCGGCCAGGCTGTCGCCGCCGGTGATGTCCTTGATCTTCGCCAGCAGGAACGGCGTGGTGGCCTTGCCGTGGATGCCCTGCTCCTTGGCCTCCTCCACCGCCTCGTCGATGGCCTTGTTGATCACGTCCGCGTCCATGGAGTATGCCTCGGGGATGGGGTTCGTCACCAGCATACCGCCCCGCAGGCCCAGCTCACGCTTGACATGGAACGCCTCCGCCAGCTGGACAGGGGTGTCCAGCCGGTAGTCCACGCCGAAGCCGGACTTCCGGGTGTAGAACGCGGGCAGCTCCTCGGTCTGATAGCCGATGACCGGCACGCCGTGGGTCTCCAGATACTCCAGCGTCAGCCCCAGGTCCAGAATGGACTTCGCACCGGCACACACCACCATCACCGGGGTCTGGGCCAGCTCCTCCAGGTCGGCGGAGATGTCCATGGTGGTCTCCGCGCCGCGATGCACGCCGCCGATGCCGCCGGTGGCGAACACCTCGATTCCCGCCATAGCGGCGATCATCATGGTGGTGGTCACGGTGGTAGCGCCGTCCCGCTTCTCCGCCACCAGGATGGGCAGGTCGCGGCGGCTGGCCTTGGTGACGCCCGCGCCGGTCTTGCCCAGATAGTCGATCTCCTCCGGGGTCAGTCCGGCCTTCAGCCGCCCGCCGATGATGGCGATGGTGGCGGGCACAGCGCCGTGCTCGCGGATGATCTTCTCCACGTTCAGCGCCGTCTCCACGTTCTGGGGATAGGGCATACCGTGGCTGATGATGGTGCTCTCCAGCGCCACAACGGGCTTGCCGGCCTTGATAGCCTCCTGCACCTCGGGGGCGACGTCCAGATAACGGTTCATATCACTGTTCCTCCTTGTTGAGCATGTATTCTATATTCTCCCAGCTCATGCCGGGGTGGATGGTTGTCTCAGCGGTACAGGCCAGCGCGCCCGCGCCGGCGGCCAGCCGCGCACATTCCTCCAGCGGCCAGCCCCGGGCGATGCCCGCTGCCAGCGCCGCCGCCATGGCGTCGCCGCCGCCGGTGGCGTTGGCCACCTGCACCTTGGGGCAGGCCACCCGGGCGGTGTGCCCCTCCCGGTCGGCGGCGTACAGCCCGTCCGCGCCCAGGGAGATATACACCTGCTGCAGGCCCGTCTCCAGCAGTTTCTGCGCCGCCAGTGCCGCGTCGGCATCGCACCGGATGCGCACGCCGCTCAGCAGCTCCGCCTCCATGCGGTTGGGCTTCAGCGCCGTCAGGCGGCCCAGCACCGGCTTCAGCTTCGGCGCTTTGATGGTGGACACCGGGTCGGCCAGCATGGGTGCGGTGCAGTGCTGGCACAGCCACTGCAGCGACACCTCCGGCAGGTTCGTCTCCACCACCACCAGCCCGGCGTGGTTGATGAAATCCAGCCGCTGGCGCAGGAACTCCGGCGTCATGTGGTCGTAGATGGCCATGTCGTTTACCGCCAGCGCCATGTCGCCGTCGCTGTCGTCGATGAACAGATACGTGCCGGTTCGCCCGCCGGGGATGGTGGCGCTGTGGCGCAGGTCCAGCCCGATGTCCGCCGCGTTCTCCTGCACCGACTGGGCAAAGGCGTCCTGCCCCAGCACCGTGACCATGGCCGTCTGCTCGCCCAGCAGACACAGGTTGTGGGCGATGTTGCGGCCCACGCCGCCCAGCGACGTGGTCACCCGGCCGGGGTTGGAGTCCCGGGCCACCAGCCGCGCGCCGCTCACCGCGCCGATGTCCATGTTCACGCCGCCTACCACCACGATGTACTTCTCCTCCCGGAGCAGATAGCCCCGGCCGGCGATGTAGCCCTTCTTCATCAGGTTCGAGATATGCACCGCGGCGCTGGAACGGGTGATGCCCGCCTTCTCCGCCAGCTCCTGCTGGGAGATCAGCGGGTTCTCCCGTATCCATTCCAGTATCTGCCGCTCCCGCTGTGTCACACCGTCCACCTCCTAAGCGCGTGTTCGTTTTCTAATCTGTTGCTTATTATAGAATACAGATGCTTACTTGTCAAGCCCATTTGGCAAAAACCCGCCGTCCGGTCAGAAAGAAAAGAGGGGAGACGCGCGCGTCTCCCCTCTTTGGAACTCCCGAATGGGAGTTGGTTCAGTTAGTTGTGTTAGGCTCTCTTGGTAGCAGTCCAAGTACCGCTATTATTTACGATAGTCAAATTGTCAAAATAGTCCTTGACTTCACCACCCTTGATGGAGGAAGTTCCGCTAACGATGACCGTTCCATCAATATCATTGAACCCAACATAGCCATTGAAAGTAGTGTCATTCAGTTCCATCTTACCGGAAATGATGCTGCCGAATTCGCTGGCCTCAGGAAGTGTAACGACACAGTTGGTCAACACAACATTGCCACCATTGTTATTGAACATGGGGCATTCTCTTCCGTTAAAGATTGCATTAGCCCCCGTAAACTCATCCGCAGCGTAATGTGCGACCGAAATACCGGTAAAATCAAATGTCATGCCCTCAGCGGTAAAGTTGATGTAGTTCTGCATCGCCATCGCCACTTCTGTTGCGCTATCGGCGACCTTAAACGTACCATTCTTCATGGTAATATTGCTCAGGGACGTACCCCAGTGCATGGCCTGCGTTTCCGTTCCCTTACTGCCAACAGCAGGGTTGACCATGGTGTAGGTATGGCCGGCAAAATCAATGGTCAGGCTATCTCTTACCACGCTGGTCTTACTTCCGTCAAGACTGGCAAGGCCAGAACCAGCAGCATCCGCCGCCAGTTTGATGGTCGTACCGCTCTGCGCCGCCAAGATTGCTCCGCTCAGGTCGGTGTAACCGCCGCCGATCACGGTAAGGCAGGGCGTACCATCGGTCTTTGCCGCAAGATCCTTTTCCTTATACCAGATTTTAGCGTTTTTATCATACGCATACTTAGCAACATCCAGCTTGCCATACACAGTGCAGTTCGTCAGTGTCACGTCTGCGCCAGCGTAGTCGCCCCAAATAGCCGCATCCACAGCTATCGCATTGTCGCGCTCCGCCGCATACACCGTGCAGTCCGTAAACTTCACGACATTGTCATTGTTGGACAAAGTAACGGGCTGCTGGCTGGCCAGAAGCAGATTTCTGCCGTCCAGGACCATGTTGTTGACAGTCAGATCGCAGTAGTTCTGAATCAAAATCTTTGCCTTGGAAGCTACGCTGTCAGCGACCTTCAGCGTACCGTTCTTCATGGCAACCGTGCTACCCTTAAGGAGCTGAGCTGCCTGATTTTCGCTGCCAGAGCTGCCTACCAGTACATTTGCAGCATAAGTATGTCCACCAAAATCAATGGCAATGTTCTTGCCATTCACCTTCAGGCCAGCGCCCTCAGCATCTTTCAGTAGCGTGATGGTATCGCCATCCTCAGCCGCCGCAACAGCATCCGCGAGAGACGCATAACCGGTGCTGCCGATCATAGCGGCATACTCTTTCGCCGTCTCGACTTTAGCTATACCGTCTGTAATGATATTGCTCAGCTCATTGGGAGTAGCAGCGCTCTCGTTCTCACCCTTGGTGGTCGTGGCAAAATTACCAGTGATTGTAGTCTTATTAACAACAGCACCGTTGTTGTCAATGGTGTTGATAACGATTGTATCGACACCAGCAGCCTTTTCCAGCTTGGTGTCCACCACTACATTCTGCGGGACAGCAATGATAGCATCATTACCCGTAACCTGCAGGACCTTAATAGCGTCGGCCTTCTCAATAACGGCACGGCCCGTAGCAATAGCCAGCACGCTTGCATTGCCGAACTCGTGATAGGAGTCACCCGCCACAGCAGTGACCTCCACGATGCCCACGCGCCCATAGTGATACACAGTGTCGTTAGCCGCATTCACAGTCAGATTGCCGCCATCCGTGTTGATTGTCACCTTTTGGCCGCTGCTTCCGTTATTCACGTAAGTAATGTCACCACTGTCGCTCACCGTAATCGTGGCCGTGCCAACCGTGTAGTTCTTGCCCTTTTCCAAGGTCACGGTTTTGCCTGTTGTCTCATCGATAACAGTGGCATTGGTACGAGTGTATGTAGCATCCTTGTCATAATCGTCGCGGTTGCTGTCAAACTCGCCTTCGGCCTGCGTTGCATAGACGGTGATGGACACGCCGTCAATCGTCAGGCCCTGATAGTCGTTGCCCGCAGCGGTGTCCATTGTACCGGAAATGGTAAACTCCTTTGCGTCATCGGTGGATTCCATAATGAAGTTCGTATCCAAATCCAAGCCGGTAGCTGTCCAAGCGATCACGTCGTTCAGATCAAACGTGCCAGCCGGAGTAGCTGCAGTCGTGACCTTCTTGATACCGGTAACTTCCACTCTGCACTTGATGTTCAGATTGCCGTTGTTGACGACACGGAGTTTGGGAAGCTCATATGTAGCGCCCGGCTCCCAGAGGACCTTTTCGCCGCTCGGTGCGGCATCGGCCTTCTTGAATTCCAAGGTTTTGCCCTCGGCGGTGACCCACGTGTTCTGCGCGGTGTCGAACATCTCCAGCGCCACATCCAGTTTACCGGCCTGGATCTTGTTGACGTTGGCGGTAGCCGTATCGGTGAACCACGCGAACGTAGTACCCACCAGCATGACTACACACATGGCCAGCGCCGTGATGCTGGTCAGCAATGCGCGTTTGGTTGCTTTTTTGTTGCTCATGCTCTTGTGCCCCTTTACAATAAATTTTTCGGCAGATACAACACACCTATCCTTTGTGTAACAAAGGATCAAGCGCCCATGGGCGCTTCGATGCCGCTCTGCACTTGTGAGTTGAGTATAGCACCCCATTTCGGGGTCTGCAAGAGCCTGCGGGGAAATTTTTAACATTTCGGCAGGTTGTCCAAAAATAAACGTCATTTTTGGACAGATTGGCGGAAATATTCCGCCCGCCGCGTCGGTTTTACGCCTCTTTCCTGCCGTCCTGCCCATTTCGGCGGCATACGATCCGATAGATAAGATACCCCACCCCCGCCGCCGCCAGCGCCACGCCGAAGGCGATGGCCGCCGCCGTGTAGTTCTGCTCGCCCAGCGCGCCGCCTCCCACCGTGGACGTGACGATGGACGGCAGCCGCCCCACGGTGGCGATGAGCAGCCAGGAGGACCACTTCATGTCCGTCAGCCCGGCGAAATAGCACAGCAGGTCCTTGGGCGTGCCGGGAACGGTGAAGATCAGCCAGAAAAGCGCCGTGCGCTTGGGCGAGGAGTGGAGGAACTGCAGCTTGTCCAGCTTGTCCCTGGGGAAAAACACCTCCGCCAGCGGCCTGCCCCACCGGCGCACCAGGGCGAACACCGCCACGCTGCCCAGCACCGCACCCACAAGGCACAGCACCGTCCCCCACCACGCGCCGAAGGCGTAGCCCCCTGCGATCTCAAGGGGTTCGCCGGGGATGATGGCCACCACCACCTGCAAAAACACCATGGCGGCATAGGCGGCGCAGCCCCAGACGCCGTGACTGTCCACCCAGGCACGGAACTGCTCCGGCTGGTTGGCGAAGCGGATCATGGGCCGGCCCACGAACCAGGCCAGCGCCGCAAAAAGCAGCACAAATATGACAACTGCCGCGACCGACAGCGTTTTTTTCTGTTTTTCCGTCAAAGAACGTTTCATGGAGGTATACCTTTCTCTTTCGTACTGCCCACAGCTTACCACGTTTTTAACAGGATTATTTGAACAGATGTTAAAATTTTGCTTAATTCGCCCTTGTATTTTTCTTATAGTTTATAGTTTCTTATCCGCAGGCGCGGAAAATGCCGCCTCCCGGCGGCATTTTCTTTTATTCCTTTGTGTGCACGTTGATGAACTCCGCCCGCAGCTTGGAGTACAGGATGGTCTGGCTGCTGTATAGCCCGCAGTAGCCGGACAGCAGATAGCTCACCGCGCAGGCGGCGGCGAAATAGGCCATGCCTCCCTCGCCGAACAACTCCACGCTGAGGATCACCGAGGCGATGGGGCAGTTCACCGCGCCGCAGAACACGGCCACCAGCCCGACAGCCGCCGCGAAGGCCGGCGGCAGTCCCAGCAGCGCCCCGGCGGCGCAGCCGAACGTCGCCCCCACGAAGAACGACGGCACGACCTCGCCGCCCTTGAAGCCGCAGCCGATGGTCACGGCGGTGAACGCCAGCTTCAAAAGCCACGCCCAGCCGTCGGCCTGTCCCTGCTCCACGGCCCGCTGGATCACGTCCATGCCCGCGCCGTTATAGTCCGTCGTCCCCAGCGCCAGCGTGGCCAGCACAATGATGACGCCGCCCGCAGCGGCCCGGAGGAAGCTGTTTTTCAGCCAGCGCTCCGCCAGATGCTCTGTGATGTGCAGTCCCCGGCAGAACAGGATGCTCACCAGCGCGCAGCCCACCGCCAGTGCCGTCACCAATCCCAGCGTGGGCCAGCTCAGAGCGGGCATGACCACCGTGAAGCGGGTAGGCTCGACCCCCATGACCGTGGCGATGTAATAGCCCGTCAGGGAGGCGGTGATGCAGGGCAGCAGCCCGGCGTAGTACAGCACGCCCACGCTGATGACCTCCAGCGCGAACACCGTGGCGGTCAGGGGCGTGCCGAACAGGGCGGCGAACACGCCGCTCATGCCGCACAGCGTGGCCAGGGGCAGGTCCTTCTCCCCCAGATGCAGCAGCGTGCCGGTGCGGTAGCCGATGCCGCCGCCGATCTGCAGCGCCGCGCCCTCGCGGCCCGCGCTGCCGCCCAGCAGGTGGGTGATAACGGTGGACACGAAGATCAGCGGCACGAGAAGCGTGGGGACGGACTTGCCGAAGTGGACGGACTCAATGACGGCGTTCGTCCCCTTCCCCTCCAGCTTGCACAGCTTATACAGTCCGGCGATGACCACGCCGCCCACGGGCAGCAGGTACAGTATCCAGGGGTGGGCCAGCCGCACCGAGGTGGCGCAGCTGACGCCCAGGTGGAACGCCGCGCCCACGAAGCCGCCTACGCCGCCCACCAGCGCGCCCACCGCCACCCATTTCAGCAGCGCCGCCACATACAGCCCGATATGGGCCATCCGTTCTTTCAGTCTGTCCATGCTTCTCTCGTTTCTCCTTAACACCGTCTTTGCAAGCGTTTATTGTATCACCCGGCGCAGGCGGTGTCAAACCGTGTCTGAATTTTCTTCCGGACAGCTGAAAATTTTTGAGTTTATCTGACTTTTTTTCATTTTTGCTGTTGATTATGGCGCGGCGATGCCGTATACTATATGTTACCAAGCGCAAAAAGGCACGAGGAAGACCCAACAATATACAAATAGGAGGAAAACCAAATGAAATACGGTCGTACTTTTAACTTCTCCGCCGGCCCTGCCATGATGCCCGAGCCTGTTCTGGAGGAGATCCGGGACGAGATGATGAACTACCGCGGCAGCGGCATGTGCGTCATGGAGATGAGCCACCGTTCCAAGGTGTTCCAGCAGATCGTGGACGAGGCCGAGGCCGACCTGCGCGAGCTGATGAACATCCCCGACAACTACAAGGTGCTGTTCATCCAGGGCGGCGCTACCCTGCAGTTCGCGGCTATCCCCTGGAATTTGATGAAGAACGGCAAGGCCGTCTACATCGAGACCGGCGCATGGTCCAAGAAGGCCATTGCCGAGGCCAAGAAGTACGGCGAGGTCATCGTGGCCGCCTCCTCCAAGGATAAGAACTACTCCTACATCCCCGACTGCTCCGATCTGGACATCCCCGAGGACGCCGACTATGTCTACATCTGCGAGAACGAGACCATCCACGGCGTGACCTGGAACAAGCTGCCCAACACCAAGGGCCACATCCTGGTGTCCGACCAGTCCTCCATGTTCCTGAGCAAGCCCTGCAACGTGTCCGACTACGGCATGATCTACGCCGGCGTGCAGAAGAACGTCGGTCCTGCCGGCATGGTGGTGGTCATCATCCGCGAGGATCTGATCCGCGAGGACATCGACCCCAAGATGCCCATCTACATGAGCTACAAGACCCAGGCCGACAACGGCTCTATGTACAACACCCCCAACTGCTGGGCCATCTACTGCTGCGGCAAGGTCTTCAAGTACCTCAAGAGCATCGGCGGCCTGGAGGAGATGCACAAGCGCAACATCGCCAAGGCCAAGGTCATCTATGACTTCCTGGATCAGTCCAAGATGTTCAACGGCACGGTGGAGCCCGAGTTCCGCAGCCTGATGAACATCCCCTTCGTCACCGAGAGCGCCGAGCTGGACGCCGAGGTGGTGGCCGCCACCAAGGCCGCCGGCTACGACAACCTGAAGGGCCACAAGTCCGTGGGCGGCCTGCGCGCCTCCGTCTACAACGCCATGCCCATCGAGGGCGCTGAGGCGCTGGTGGAGTTCCTGAAGAAGTTCGAGGCCGAGCACAAGTAAAATACCCCCAACATTATTATAAAGGAGAAGTATCATGCGTATTTTGGTTACTGACGGTATGGACAAGACCGCTATGGCGCAGCTGCGCGAGATGGGTCACGAGGTCGTTGAGCAGTTCTACGAGCCGGATCAGCTGGGCGCTGCCCTGCGCGATTTCGACGCCGTGGTGGTCCGCTCCAAGACCAAGGTCCGCGCCAACCACATTGACGAGGCCAAGGGCGGCAAGCTGAAGCTCATCATCCGCGGCGGTGTGGGCGTGGACAACATCGATGTGAAGTACGCCGAGGCCAACGGCATCACCGTGAAGAACACCCCCAAGGCTTCCTCCCAGTCCGTGGCGGAGCTGGCCATGGGCCATATGTTCTCCTGCGCCCGCTACATCTCCATCGCCGGCCACACCATGCGTGAGGACAAGTGGGAGAAGAAGGCTTACGGCAAGGGCATCGAGCTGCAGGGCAAGACCCTGGGCATCGTGGGCTTTGGCCGCATCGGCCAGCACCTGGGCGTGATGGCCAAGGCCATCGGCATGAACGTCATCGCCTTTGATATTTTCCACATCCCCGGCATCGAGGAGCAGCTGGGCATCCCCTACGTGGAGATGGATGAGCTGCTGGCCAAGGCCGACTTCGTGTCCGTCCACGCTCCCGCTGTGGATGGCGGTGCGCTGATCTCCGCCGAGAACATCGCCAAGATGAAGGACGGCGTGGTCATTATCAACACCTCCCGCGGCACCAACGTGGACGAGGCCGCTCTGCTGGCCGCTCTGGAGTCCGGCAAGGTCCGCGCCGCCGGCCTGGACGTGTACGCCGACGAGCCCGCCACCAACAAGGCCCTGTACTCCCACCCCATGGTGTCCTGCACGCCCCACATCGGCGCTGCCACCAACGAGGCCCAGGAGCGCATCGGCGTGGAGATCGTGGACATCATCAAGAATTTCTGAGATCCCTTTCCATAACGAAAAAGACCGCCTAAGGGCGGTCTTTTTTCATGCTGTCACTATGCGCTGATCTGGTTGACGGCGCTGCCGAAGATGTCCTTCCAGGCGGCGTCCACCTTGGCGGCCTCGCTCTCGGCCATGGCGCTGTCCTCGTCGCTGGTCTGGCCCAGGACCAGCAGCGCCACATAATTGCCGTTGACGAACAGGCGGGCCTGCTCCACCTGGGGCACGTTCATGTTATACAGCTTGCTGTAATCCAGCAGCTGCTGATAGCGCTCCCGCAGCAGTCCGGCGGCGGTGTCGGCGTAGCCGTCCTGCACCTTCAGGATCACGGCGGTGCTGGGATCGATGGCGCTGATGGACGCGCACTCAGCCGCCCAGTCCTGGATCTTGTCCATATCCAGGCCATAATAGTTGACCATGTAGTCGGCGTCGCTCTGGGCGTCGCAGCCGTAGCTGTCGCCCAGCTTCTCCTTCAGGGCGTCCACCACCTGCTGGGCGGTCAGGTCCACGTCATTACCGCCGTCCTTCTTGCCGCAGGCCGCCAGAGACAGCACCATCACCAGCGCCAGCACGGCGCACACGAGCTTCTTCATCATAGGGAAAACCTTCCTTTCGTTTTTGGGTTACATCCCTTAGATGAAACAACTCACAAAAAAGTTCCCTCCATCTCAAACTTATTTACTGTCCGTTTTTCCGGTCTGCTCCTTCGGTATGATACAGAAAAACCGCGAAGGAGGACTTTTCTATGGAAGCCATCACATTCATCTGCACGGTGTGCGGTGCGGCGGCGCTGAGCCGGGGCATCGTCCAGCTCATCGACCACCTGGGTCGATGATGTTCCCGTTGACAAGCGGCTTCTCTATCTATATAATATTTTCATTCAAAAAATACAAGTATATCTAATGTAGTATATCAAATAGAGAGGTCATTTATGGACATTTTTGAGAAATGCTATGCGCCGTCTTTGGCCACGGAGCTGAAGGAAAAGGGTGTGTACCCCTACTTCCACGCGCTGGAGTCCCGGCAGGACGTGGAGGTCATCATGGAGGGCAAGCGCCGCATCATGCTGGGTTCCAACAACTACCTGGGGCTGACCACCCACCCGGCGGTGGTGGAGGCCGGCATCAAGGCGCTGGAGCAATACGGCACAGGCTGCTCCGGGTCACGCTTCCTCAACGGCACGCTGGAGATGCACCTGGAGCTGGAGGACGCGCTGGCCAAATTCCTGCACAAGCCCGGCATCGTCACCTTCGGCACGGGCTTCCAGTCCAACGTGGGCATCATCTCCGCGCTGGTGGGTCGGCACGACTACGTGATCTGCGACCGGGAGAACCACGCCAGCATCTACGCCGGCTGCCAGCTGTCCTACGGGAAGATGCTGCGCTACCGCCACAGCGACATGGCGGAGCTGGAGAAGTGCCTGCAGAAAGTGCCCGAGACCGCCGGTGCGCTGATCGTCACCGACGGTGTGTTCTCCATGGGCGGCGACATCGCCAGGCTGCCGGAGATCTGCGCACTGGCGGAAAAATACGGCGCGCGGGTCATGGTGGACGACGCCCACGGTCTGGGCGTGCTGGGCGAAGGCGGCCGGGGTACGGCCAGCTATTTCGGGCTGGAGGACAAGGTGGACGTATATATGGGCACGTTCTCCAAGTCGCTGGCCTCCCTGGGCGGCTACATGGCCGCGTCGGCGGAGGTGGCGGACTTCGTGCGCCACGCCTCCCGGCCCTTCATCTTCTCCGCGTCCATCCCCCCTGCCAACTGCGCCACGGCGCTGGCGGCCCTCCGCGTGCTGGAGCAGCATCCGGAGCTGCCGGAGCGGCTGCGGCAGCTGAGCATCTACGCCCGCAAGGGCCTGACGGAGCGGGGGCTGACCATCCGCCCCTCGGCGCTGGAAGCGCCCACGCCCATCATCCCCATCTACACCTATGAGACGTACCGCACCCTGCGTGTGGCGGCGGAGATCTACGACCGGGGCGTGTATGTGAACCCCACGCTGCCGCCGGCCACGCCGGAGGGCGAGGCCCTGCTGCGTACCAGCTACATGGCCACCCACACGGAGGCGCTGCTGGACGAGGCCATGGACATCATCGGCGAGGTGATGGCCCATGAATGAGAAAAAAGTGGCCGTCGTCACCGGCGGCACGTCCGGCATCGGACGGGCCACGGCCCTGGCGCTGAAGGGCGCGGGCTGCACGGTGTACGAGCTGTCCCGCCGGGCCGAAGGCGTGGAGGGTCTGCACCACATCTCCGCCGACGTGACCGACGAAAGCGCCGTCCGGGCGGCGGTGGCGGAGATCGTGTCCCGGGAGGGCCGCATCGACCTGCTGGTGAACAACGCGGGCTTCGGCATCTCCGGGGCGATCGAATTCACCTCCACGGAGGACGCCAAGTCCCTGTTCGACGTGAATTTCTTCGGCATGGTGAACATGAACCGTGCCGTCGTGCCGCTGATGCGCGAGGCGGGCCGGGGCCGCATCGTGAACCTGAGTTCCGTGGCCGCCCCTGTTCCCATTCCCTTCCAGGCATATTACTCCGCCACGAAAGCGGCGGTGAACGCCTACACCATGGCCCTGGCCAACGAGCTGCGGCCCTTCGGTGTGACGGTGTGCGCCGTCATGCCCGGCGACATCCACACCGGCTTCACGGCGGCGCGGCGTAAGATCGGCGAGGGCGACGACATCTATCAGGGCCGCATCAGCCGCTCCGTGGTGCGGATGGAGCACGACGAGCAGACGGGCATGGACCCCGCCAAGGCCGGTGCGTACATCGCCAGGGTGGCCCTGCGTGACGGAAACCGCCACCCGCTGTACGCCATCCGCTTCGACTATAAGTTCTTCGCTTTTCTGGCAAAGGTGCTGCCCGCCCGGTTTCTGAACTGGCTGATCTACCTGCTTTACGGGAAATAAGGCCCTATACGCATTTCCAACACGGCCGCGCAGATCGACACGGAACGCACACGCGAAAACGTCATTTTATACAAATCCATAACGCAGACAGGGACAGGCCTCATAGATCACGAGGTCTGTCCCTGTTTCACATTTCCAGTTATGCCCATTTTTGTCGAAAAGTTTCACGAGATATATAGACACCTTCGACAATTTCGCCTTGAAAACGATGTCCGAATATGCTATTTTTTATAACAGCCCACCGATTTGTGCAATTTTTCGGAATTGCCGGGGGATGGATGGGCAAAACAATCAAAATTCAGGGGGAAATTCATTATGGAGAAGATCACAGTTCTGCTGGCAGATTCCAGCGCGGAGTATCGATTAGCGCTCCGCGAAGAAATGGAAAAATGCGGAGATTTCCGCATCGTGGGGGAAGCGGAGGACGGCCAGCACACGGTACAGATGGTGCAGGAGATGAAACCGCAGATACTGATCCTGGACGCCATGCTCCCATCGCTGGACGGCATGGCGGTGCTGCGGACGCTGCGGGAGCAGGATGAACAGCCGCCCTGCTGCATCATGCTGTCCGCCTTCTGCGCGGAGCGCTTCCAGCGGGAGGCGGAACGGCTGGGCGTGTATATCTTCCTGCCCAAGCCGGTAAACACCGAGTCGCTGATGGAGCATATGCGCCGGGCTCTCCGCCCGGAAGAGCCTGCCGCGCCGGTGCTGCCCCAGCTGGAGGGCCAGGTGACGGCCATCATCCACGAGATCGGCGTACCGGCCCACATCAAGGGCTACCAGTACCTGCGGGAGGCCATTATCATCACCGTGCAGGACATGGACGTGATCAACGCCGTAACGAAGGTGCTGTACCCGGAGGTCGCCAAGCGTTTCTGTACCACCCCCAGCCGGGTGGAACGCGCCATCCGCCACGCCATCGAGGTGGCGTGGGACAGAGGTGATCTGGAAACGCTGCAGAAATACTTCGGCTATACGGTAAATTCCGCCAAGGGCAAGCCCACCAACAGCGAATTCATCGCCATGATCGCCGACCGGCTTCAGCTTCGGATGAAGCGCGGCCGCGCGTAACACCGCACACGACCTTTGCCCGACAGGACAAGAGGGGGGAAAGAAACCACGGGGACGCGCCGTCCCCGTGGTTTTCTACCTTTCAGGCGGCATTTCGTCCCGTATATCGTCCAAATTTGACAGATAAAGTATAGTCTCATTATTTTGATAAGTCAAGTTAAATTTATGGTTTATTAAAATCACTGGATAATTCTGGTAAACTGTATCAGGGTGATTTTATGGTAGACTACAAGGTGATCGGCCTCCGGCTCAAGACTTACCGCCAGCAGGCGGGCCTGACCCAGGAAGCCGTAGCCGAACGAGCCGGTATCACGGTCGTGTATCTTTCCAAAATAGAAAACGGCCACGTGCGGCCTACCATCGATCTTCTGCAGGCGGTATGCGAGGCGGTATGCTGTGATCTCGGCAGCATTTTTCAGGATGCCTCCCCGGTGTCGGCGGGGTATCAGCGGGAGCGGGTGGTGGAGCTGTTCAACGCCTGCGCCCCGTCGGTAAAGCCCGTTGCGCTGGATCTTCTGGAGCAGCTGGCCAAGCTGTGAGCACAAAAACAGCGGGAGGGTCTATCCCCTCCCGCTATTTTTTTCTTCGCACCGTGCTGACGGCGGCCAGCAGCAGATAGATGCCGAAGGGACGGCGCAGCAGCTCCACGTCCACCGCCGTGGACAGCCATGATGCCGCCACGGCCGCCGCCGCGCCCCACGGGGCGGCGGTGCGGAGCACATCCCGCTCCAGAAGGCCGTTCTTCCGGTGCTGGAGCAGCCCCATGCCCGCCGTGGGCAGAAAGTACAGCAGGTTCACCGCCATGGCGTCCCCCGGCGGCACCTCCAGCACCAGCGTCATGATGAGCAGCAGCAGCGTGCCGCCGCCTACGCCCCAGCTGGACAGAATACCCGTACCGCAGCCCACCAGCAGGGGGATGATCCAGCCCGTCACAGCAGATACCGGACGCCGCCGTAGAGCAGAAACCCGGCGAACAGATACCGCAGCCACCCGGCGCTGACCTTAGGGAACAGCCGCCCGCCCAGAAAGCCGCCGATCAGGCCGCCCAGCAGGTACGGCGCGGCCAGCGTCAGGTCCACGCCCCGGCGCAGGACGTACACCGCCGCCGACACCAGACACAGCGGCAGGATCACCGCCACGCAGGTGGCGAAGGCCCTGCGCTCCTCCAGTCCGCACCAGCGCTGCAGCAGCGGCACGAGGACCATGCCGCCGCCACCGCCGAACAGGCCGTTGACCGCACCGGCCAGCGCCCCGGACACGGCGTAACGGGTCTTTTGCTTCACGGTGTCACCCCCCTGTCGCGTGTATGTAGGTGCGCCCGAGGGCGCACGGGTCACTGGCGCTTCTGGAAGCTCTGGCAGTCGGTGCACTGGTCCATGGAGGGACGGCTCTCGTGCGTCCCCACCTGGATGGAGGTCAGGCCGCAGTTGTCCACATCCTGGCAGTGATGGGCGCAGTTGGTAACGGTACACTTGATGGAAGCGTTGGGGGTGCAGGCACACCCGTCGTTGGTGCAAGCTCTGTTCATGGTGTTTCCTCCCTGAAAAAATAAAAGTCAGGCCGAAAGCCTGACTTTATTCTTGCCCGCGGAACGGACAGCTATGCACGATTTTTTATATCCCCAGCAGCGCGGTGCATTCCCGTCCCGTCATCGCGAACCAGTGCTCACACTGGTGCGGCGATCCGTTCTCTGTATCCGTGGATACGGATTCCCACACCAGTGACATCGGTCACTGGTTCGGAATGACAACTGCAAATAGCGCAGGAGCACAGCTCGAACAGGGCCTTTTTATATCCCCAGTAGCGCGGAGGCAAAGCTGAAATAGATCAGCAGACTGGTGGCGTCCACGATGGTGGAGATGAACGGACTGGCCATCACCGCCGGGTCGAGCCCCGCCTTCTCCGCCAGGATCGGCAGCGAGCAGCCCACGCACTTGGCAAACACCACCACGAACAGGATGGTCAGGCACACCACCAGACACACCATGGGCGTGACGGCGTCGTTGCCCAGCAGCAGCCGGTCCACCAGCAGCATTTTCACGAAGTTGGCCGCGGCCAGACATACGCCGCACAGCAGCGACACCCGCAGCTCCTTCCACAGCACCTTCAGCACGTCGGAAAAGTCCACCTCGTCCAGACTCAGGGCACGGATCACCGCCGTGCTGGCCTGCGTGCCAGAGTTGCCGCCCGTACCGGACAGCATGGGGATGTAGGCGTTCAGCACCAGGCAGGCCGCCAGCGCGTTCTCATAGTGGTTCAGTATCATGCCGGTGAACGTGGCGGAGAGCATCAGCACCATCAGCCAGGGCAGACGGGCCTTCCAGGTGGCCAGCACGCCGGTGCGGAGATAGGGCTTGTCCGAGGGCAGCATAGCCGCCATCTTTTCGAAGTCCTCCGTGGTCTCCTCCTCGATAACGTCCATAGCGTCGTCAACGGTGACGATGCCCACCAGCCGCTTCTCCAGGTCCACGATAGGCATGGCCAGGAAGTCGTATTTGCTCAGGGCCTGGGCCACGTCCTCCTTGTCGTCGGTGGTCTTGGCCCACACCACGTCCGGGTCCATGATGTCCTCGATCAGGTCGTCCTCGTCCGCCAGCAGCAGGTCGCGGACGGACAGCACGCCCAGCAGGCGGCGGGTGGGATCGGTGACGTACAGGATGTTGATGGTCTCCATGTCGCCGCCGATGCGGCGGATGCGCTTGAAGGCGTCCGCCACGGTCATATCCTTCTTCAGGGACAGGAACTCCATGTTCATGATCGAACCGGCGCTGTCCTCGGGGTACTTCAGAATTTCGTTGATGGACTTACGCATCTCCGGCGTGGCCTTATCCAGAATACGGATGACCACGCTGGCGGGCATCTCCTCCACGATGTCCACGGCGTCGTCCAGATACAGCTCGTCCAGCACCTCCGTCAGCTCCGTGTTGGAAAAGCCGTTGATGAGCATCTCCTGGCTCTCCGGCTCCAGCTCCACGAACACCTCCGCTGCCGTCTCCTTGGGCAGCAGACGGTACAGCAGGGGCATCAGCTCCTGGCGGCCCTCCTCCAGCAGCAGGGCGATGTCGGCGGGCTCCATGGGCAGGAACAGGTCGCGCAGCTCGGCGTAGCGCTTTTCCGATGCCAGCTGTTCTATCTCCTCCTGATAGCGCTCCAGATCCTCCTGATAATTGATCAAACCTGTTCCCTCCCTTCTCATGCAAAATAAATGCCGCAGCGGCCTTATATGCCCGCTGCGGATGATATGACAGCGCCGCCTGCGCGGCCGCTGGATTACCGTTACGAGCTTTAGCATCGCGGGGCAGTGAAGCTGCGTTAGATACCACCTTGGTTTCGATAGTACCTGCTCAAACCATCTCATGGTGTCTCCACCATTTCGCGGCAGCAGCCCATATCCCTCGCGGTAGCCTTACCTACCGGATAGACTTTATGCACTTCAACACGTCTATGGTATGCCAAAAAGCGCCCTGTGTCAAGGCGTTTTTCACGGTTTTTTTGCACAGATCCCCTACAGCAGCACTTCCACGTTCTCCAGCGTCCGCAGATGGTCCGTCAGCTCCTGCAAAAAGCGCTGGGCCGGGTCGGAAAGCACCTCTCCCGCACGGGTCACCAGGTAGTTCACCCGGTCAGGGGGCGGCTGCGTGAAGCGGCAGGCCCGGCGCGCCCGGGTACGCACCCGCTCCGCCGCGGCGATGGCCGGCGCGGCCACCCACAGATCCTCCTCCTGGGGCAGGAAATCCGCCGCCTGCAGCGTGTCGGCATAGAGCAGCGGCCGCGCCCCCGGGCCGAACCACTCGTCGTGCCAGCGGATGAACTCCGGGTCCCAGGTGATGAGCATCTCGTTCTCCACGTCCAGCGTGGCCGGGTCTGCCGGGTCGGGGTATCGGCTGTCCTGGGCGGACAGCAGCAAAAACGGCTCGCGGAACGCCGGGCGCACCGTCAGCCGCTCGTGAAACACGGTGTTGCTGTCGATGAACGCAAAGTCCAGCTCATGGCGCAGCAGCGCCTGGGCGATGTCCACATCCCGCAGGGTGTGTATCCACAGGGACACCGGCAGCCGCAGGGACAGGAATTTCCGGTACACCGGCGGCAGGATATACTGGTTGGTGGTGTAGGTGGCGGCGATACGCAGGTACTCCCGCTGCTCCAGCTCCGCCAGGGAGTCCGTCTCCGTGATGAGCTGCTGCCAGCGCTGGGCCAGCGTCAGGAACTTCTGCCCCGCCTCCGTCAGCTGGATGCGGCGCTGCCCCTTGCCCCGGATGAACAGCGGCGTGCCCACCCGCTCCTCCAGCGCCCGCAGGCGCATGGACAGCGTGGGCTGGGTGATGAACAGCGCCTCCGCCGCGGCGGTCAGCGTGCCGTGCTGCACCACGGCCCAGAACGTCTCCAGGTCGATCTTTGTCAAAAGAGCCACCACCTTTGCTTACTATAATATCAGCTTTCGCTTATATTTTACACAAAAATATCCAATTTTACAAGTAAATCTTTTTGTGCTACTATATAGCCACGGTCAGGGAAGTCCCCCCTTCCCGCCGCATGAACCAAATTCTTTCTTTCTTCCTATTTCTCCCTATGCCGATCGGCAGGACAGGTCTTATGCCTGCCCTGCCTTTGGCATTTTCAGGGGTATTTTTGCACGCTTTACAAGTTCCGCTTTTCCTGTTATCATGAACACGGTCCGCGGGGCGGACAGGAACGAGGATAGGATCGTGAATTTTCAGTTTTACTTTGAGATGATCGGCGTCGTGGCCTTCGCCATCTCCGGCGCGGCGCTGGGCGCGCGAAAGGGCATGGACCTGTTCGGCGTGGCCATGATGGGCATGACCACCGCCGTGGGCGGCGGCATCCTGCGTGACGTGCTGCTGGGGCTGACGCCGCCGTCGGCGCTCCGTGACCCCTTGCAGGCGCTGGTAGGCATCGGCGTTTCGGTGCTGGTGTTCATCGTGTGGCAGCACTCCCACGCCGCGGCGCAGCATCCCTGGCGCGAGGTGCTGCTGCTGGTGGCGGACTCCATCGGCCTGGGCATTTTCACCGCCCACGGCGTGGCGGTGGCCATACAGGCCGGATACGAGAGCAGCGTGTTTCTGGCGCTGTTCGTGGGCGTCGTCACCGGCGTGGGCGGCGGTGTGCTGCGGGATGTGTGCTGCATGGAGCGCCCCTATATCTTCACCAAGCACATCTACGCCCTGGCGTCCCTGGCCGGCGCGGCGGTATGTCTGCTGCTGTGGACCTCCGGCCAGAACGTGGCCATGCTGACCAGCTGTGCCATGACGGTGGCGCTGCGTATCTGCGCCGCCGCCTTCCGCTGGAGTCTGCCGAAGGCCCGGCCATAAGTGCATAAAAAAAGACCGCTCACGCGGTCTTTTTTTCGTCACGCGGTGAGCTTCAGTCCCACGATGCCCACCAGCAGCAGCCCCACGAAAATGAGCCGGGGCGCTGTCACCGGCTCGTGGAACGCCAGAATACCCACCAGCACCGCACCCAGCGCGCCGATGCCCGTCCAGACACCGTAGGCCGTGCCCATAGGCAGCGTTTTCGTGGCCTGGGACAGGAAGAAAAAGCTGGCGATCATGCCCGCCACCGCCCAGACCGACGGCCACAGCTTCGTAAAGCCCTCCGACAGCTTCAAAAAGGTGGACCAGAACACCTCCAGCCCTCCGGCCACCAACAGATACACCCACGCCATATAAAAAACCTCCAAAAAAACAAAATGCGCCCACGGGGCGCACCTTCTATGGCCTAACGGTGTCCCTGTGAACGCGCGAACGCCACCCGGCGGCGGCAGACAGCACCGTTACTGTACCACACGCCGCAGGAAAAGTCAACCGCACCCCGGATAAACCCGAGACTTGACAAGGCCGGAAAAGCCGCCTATAATGAGCATAGAAAAAGGGCGCTGCGACAAGCGGTCAGCCCGGATCAGTCAAAATTTCAAAGCGAAGCCTTGAAACCGTCACTTTGCCGAGTGGCGGTTTCTGCTTTTCACAATGATCGTCACGGTGAACCGTCCGATATGTAATGTGATACGCATGAGCAGCACCCCCTTTCGGGTGGTGTAGCCAACCGCCTGCCGTTCGTGCAGCGCCCAGCCCGTAAAGGGCCGCCAATAGAATACCACGAAAACCGTCAGAAAGCAAGGGAGAGCTGCCGATCGCAGGAATTATCGCAGCAATTCTCGTCGAAAAGCGCTTGTGAGACAGGCCCGTATGTGGTATACTGAGATGTCTGAAATGCGGCGGTCCTTCCGCCGGGAAGGAGGCATCCCATGGGTCTGCACGACGGTCATCGTCAGCGCTGCAAGCAGCGCTTTCTCCGCGCGGGGGCGGAGGGCTTTGACGATCATCAGCTGCTGGAGCTGCTGCTGTTTTACGCCATTCCCCGGTGCGACACCAACGAGACGGCCCACCGTCTGCTGAAGCGGTTCGGCTCTCTGCAGGGCGTGCTGTACGCCGCCCCGGAGGAGCTGTCCACCGTGGAGGGCGTCGGGGAAAGCGCCGCCGTGCTGCTGCGTCTCACCGGCGACCTGTCCCTCCGGGCGCGGAAGGCCGCGCTGCCGGAGAAGCTGCTGAACTCCCCGGGCCGGGCCGGCGCGTACTTTGCCGAGCTGCTGCTGGGGCAGAAGCGCGAGCTGCTGTACGAGGCGTGTCTGGACGGCAAGGGCAAGCTGCTCAGCTGCCGCTGCATCACAAAGGGCACGGTGACCTCGTCGCCGCTGCAAATACGGCAGGTGGTGGAAAACGCCCTGTACTCCGGGGCGGACAGCGTGCTGCTGGCCCACAACCACCCCAGCGGCGTGGCCCTGCCCTCCCAGGCGGACATCGTGGTGACGCGGCAGGTCAGGGACGCACTGGCGCCGCTGGGCATCAAACTGCGGGATCACATCATCGTAGCCGACCGCGACTATGTATCCATGGCCCAGAGCGGCCTTTTGACAGACTAAGGAGGCACATATGCCTGATTTTAAAGTCGTATCGGAATATCAGCCCGCCGGCGACCAGCCCCAGGCCATCGACAAGCTGGCCGCCGGACTGGAAAACGGCCTGCGAGAGCAGGTGCTCAAGGGCGTCACCGGCTCGGGCAAGACCTATACCATGGCCAAGGTCATCGAGCGGGTGAACCGCCCCACGCTGGTGCTGGCCCACAACAAGACGCTGGCGGCCCAGCTGTGTGAGGAGTTCCGTGAGTTCTTCCCCCACAACGCCGTGGAGTATTTCGTCAGCTACTACGACTACTACCAGCCGGAGGCGTACATCGCCCATACGGACACCTATATCGAGAAGGATGCCTCCACCAACGAGGAGATCGACCGTCTGCGCCTGTCCGCCACCTGCGCCCTGCTGGAGCGCCGTGACGTGATCGTGGTGTCCTCCGTGAGCTGCATCTACGGTCTGGGCGAGCCGGACGACTTTGCCCACATGATGATCTCCCTGCGGACGGGCATGACCATGGAGCGGGACGAGCTGCTGCGGCGTCTGGTGGAGGACCGCTACGAGCGCAACGACGTGGCCTTCCAGCGGAATATGTTCCGCGTCCGGGGCGACACGGTGGAGCTGTACCCGGCGTACTACAAGGACCGGGCCATCCGCGTGGAGTTCTTCGGCGACGAGATCGACCGCATCACCGAGTTCCACCCCGTCACCGGCGCGGCCATGAAGGACCTGCAGCACATCGCCATCTACCCCGCCAACCACTACGTCACGCCCAAGGACAAGCTGGAGCGTGCGGCGGAGGAGATCGAGCGGGAGCTGGCGGAGCGGAAAAAGTGGTTCGAGGAGCAGGGCAAGCTGGTGGAGGCCCAGCGCATCGACCAGCGCACCCGCTACGACGTGGAGATGATGCGTACGCTGGGCTACTGCTCCGGCATCGAGAACTATTCCCGGGTCATCTCCCAGCGGCCCGTCGGCTCTGCGCCCATGACGCTGCTGGACTTCTTCCCCGACGATTTTGTGCTGTTCGTGGACGAGAGCCATGTGACGCTGCCCCAGGTGCGGGCCATGTATAACGGCGACCACGCCCGGAAGCAGAGTCTGGTGGACTACGGCTTCCGCCTGCCCTGCGCCTTCGACAACCGCCCCCTGAAGTTCGAGGAGTTTGAAGAGCGCTTCTCCCAGGCCATCTATGTGTCCGCCACGCCGGGCGACTTTGAGAAGCAGCACGCCGACCAGGTGGTGGAGCAGGTCATCCGCCCCACGGGATTGCTTGACCCTCGCGTGGAGGTGCGCCCCGTGGTGGGGCAGATCGACGACCTGGTGGCGGAGATCCACGCCCGGGAGCAGCGGAACGAGCGGGTGCTGGTGACCACGCTGACCAAGCGCATGGCCGAGGACCTGACCACCCATTTCCGCGGCCTGGGCATCAAGGTGCGCTATATGCACGCCGACGTGTCGGCCCTGGAGCGTATGGAGATCATCCGCGACCTGCGGCTGGGCGAGTTCGACGTGCTGGTGGGCATCAACCTGCTGCGCGAGGGTCTGGACCTGCCGGAGGTGTCGCTGGTGGCCATTCTGGACGCGGACAAGGAGGGCTTCCTCCGCAGCGAGACCAGCCTGATCCAGACCATCGGCCGCGCCGCCCGCAACGCCGAGGGCCTGGTCATCCTCTACGCCGACACCGTCACCCCCTCCATGCGCTCGGCCATGGACGAGACGGAGCGCCGCCGTAAGATACAGGACGACTTCAACAAGGCCCACGGCATCGTCCCCCAGACCATCCGCAAGAGCGTGCGGGAGATGGTGGAGATCAGCCACAGCGCCGAGGAGGCGTCCAAGCTCAGCAAGAAGAAGCTCTCCGACAAGGAGCGCGCGGAGACCATCGCCCGGCTGGAGAAAGAGATGAAAGAGGCCAGCCGTATGCTGGAATTCGAATATGCCGCGCTGCTGCGCGATCAGATCATCGAGCTGCGGGGCGAGAAATAGTTTTCTTCTCCTGTCATCGCGAACCATGTGAAAGAAATAAAAGTCAGGTATCGACCATGAAAAAGTACATTTCCTATATCTACGTGATCCTCAGCGCCGTGTGCTGGGGCTTCATCGGCTTTTCCAACCGCCTGCTCACCGCCGCAGGGGTAGAGCTGGGCAACCGGGTGTTCATCCGCAATTTCGGCACGCTGCTGGTGCTGACGGTGGTGTTCGCCCTGTTCCACCGGCAGGTGTTCCGCATCCAGTGGAAGCGCCTGCCCATCTTCCTGTGCTCCGGCCTCATCAGCATCCTGCTTTTGAGCACGGTGTACTTCCAGTGCCAGACCATGTGCTCCCTGTCCGTGGCGGCGGTGCTGCTGTACTTAGCGCCGTCCTTCGTGGTGCTGTTCAGCGCCGTGCTGTGGAAAACGCCGCTGACGAAGCGGAAGCTCATCGCCCTGGTGGTATCCCTGCTGGGCTGCGTCATGGTCAGCGGCATCCTGGGCGGCGACATGACCGCCTCCTGGGCCGGCATCGGCCTGGGCGTGCTGTCCGGCCTGTGCTACGCCAGCTACACCGTGTTCGCCCACTACGGGCTGGCCCACTATGAGAGCTACACCATGATCTACTGGACGTTCCTGGTGGCGGGTCTCGGTTCTATCTTCTTCGCGGACTTCAGGACGCTGCCCCTGGCCTTTTCCAGCACCCAGAGCATCGTGGGCGTATGCGGCGTGGTCATCGTGGCCACGGTGCTGCCCTACATCTTCTACACCAAGGGCCTGGAGGGCGTGGAGAGCGGCCGGGCCTCCATCATCACCAACATCGAGCCGGTGGTGGAGACGCTGGTGGGCATCTTCGTATTCAAGGAAGCCCTCACCGTGTGGACGGTGCTGGGCGTGGCCTGCGTATTCGGCTGCGTGATCCTGCTGGCCCGTGAGGGCGGCAGCGCTCCGGCCGCAAAGGAGTAAACATGATGGCAAAGCATAAAGAGGAAAAAACCAACGTCATGCGGACGCTGGACCAAAAGAAAATACCCTACACCGCCCACAACTACGACCCGGACGGACCTATTGACGGCGTCTCCGTAGCCCAGACGCTGGGCCAGCCGCCGGAGCGGGTGTTCAAAACGCTGGTGACAAAGGCCGCCAGCGGGGCATACTATGTGTTCGACATCCCTGTGGCGGAAAATCTGGACCTGAAAAAGGCCGCCAAAGCCGTGGGGGAAAAATCCGTGGCCATGCTGCCCCAAAAGGAGCTGCTGGGCCTGACGGGCTACGTTCACGGCGGCTGCTCCCCGGTGGGCATGAAGAAGCAGTTCCCCACCGTGTTCCACGAGACGGCGCTGCTGTACGACACCGTCTGCGTCAGCGCCGGGAAGATCGGCGCTCAGGTGGAGTGTGATCCCCAGGCGCTCATCGCCCTGCTGCGGGCGAAAACAGCGGACATCATTGTATAATTTTTATTCCATTCTTGACATTAAAAATTAGTTTATTTACACTTAATCTGCGAAATTAGTTGCAGAAACGAGGAATACCATGCAAAAGGAAATTTTCATCAAGGGCGCGCGGGAGAACAACCTGAAGAACATCGACGTGACCATCCCCCGGGACAAGCTGGTGGTGCTGACGGGCCTTTCCGGCAGCGGCAAAAGCTCCCTGGCCTTCGACACCATCTACGCCGAGGGCCAGCGCCGCTACGTGGAGAGTCTGTCCAGCTACGCCCGGATGTTCCTGGGTCAGATGGACAAGCCGGACGTGGACTACATTGACGGCCTGTCTCCCGCCATCTCCATCGACCAGAAGACCACCAGCAAGAACCCCCGCTCCACCGTGGGCACGGTGACGGAGATCTACGACTACCTGCGCCTTCTGTGGGCGCGGGTGGGCACGCCCCACTGCCCCCACTGCGGCAAGGAGATCCGTCGGCAGACGGTGGATCAGATCATCGACCAGATCATGGCCCTGCCGGAGGGCACGCGCATCCAAATCATGTCCCCTGTGGTCCGCGGCCGCAAGGGTGAGCACGCCAAGGTGCTGGAGGACGCCCGCCGCAGCGGCTACGTCCGCGCCCGGGTGGACGGAAACCTGTACGAGCTCAGCGAGGACATCCCCCTGGAGAAGAACCTCAAGCACCACATCGACATCGTGGTGGACCGGCTCATCGTCCGCCCCGACATCGTGGGACGGCTCACCGACTCGGTAGAGACGGCCTCCAATCTGGCCGGCGGCCTTGTCACCGTCAACCTGCTGCGGGAGGAGAAGGACATCACCTTCTCCCAGAACTACGCCTGCGAGGACTGCGGCATCTCCATCGAGGAGCTGACGCCCCGTCTGTTCTCCTTCAACAGCCCCTTCGGCGCGTGCCCCACCTGCACCGGCCTGGGCGTGCAGCTGAAGGCCGACCCGGCCCTCATCATCCCCGACGGCTCAAAATCCATCCTGGACGGCGCCATCACCGCCAGCGGCTGGGCCTCCATCCGCTCCGACGGCATCAGCCGTATGTATTTCGAAGCCCTGAGCAAGCGCTATCGCTTCTCCCTGTCCCAGCCCTACGACGAGCTGAGCGACGAGGTGAAGAACGTCATTCTCTACGGCACAGGCGGCGAAAAGCTGGAGCTGCACTACGACCAGCCCCGGGGCAAGGGCGTGCTGTACCAGGCCTTCGAGGGCATCTGCCATAATCTGGAACGCCGGTATCAGGAGACCCAGTCCGACGCCAGCAAGAAAGAGATCGAGAGCTGCATGACCCCCTGCCCCTGCCCGGACTGCCGTGGCAAGCGGCTGCGGCCCGAAGCGCTGGCCGTCACCGTGGGCGGCAAGTCCATCTACGACGCCACCACCCTGCCGGTGAACGACGCCCTGGCCTTCTTCGACGGGCTGGCGCTGACGGGCAACCAGCAGCTCATCGCCGCCCAGATACTGAAAGAGATCCACGCCCGGCTGGGCTTCCTCCAGTCCGTGGGCCTGAGCTACCTCACCCTGTCCCGCGCCTCCGGCACGCTGTCCGGCGGCGAGAGTCAGCGCATCCGCCTGGCCACCCAGATCGGCAGCAGCCTCATGGGCGTGCTGTATATTCTGGACGAGCCGTCCATCGGCCTGCACCAGCGTGATAACGACAAGCTGCTGGCCACCCTCCAGCGTCTCCGTGATCTGGGCAACACCCTGATCGTGGTGGAGCATGACGAGGACACCATGCGGGCCGCCGACTACCTCATCGACATCGGCCCGGGCGCGGGCGCGCTGGGCGGTCAGGTGGTGGCCTGCGGCACGCCGGAGGAGGTCATGGCGAACCCCGCCAGCCTGACGGGCCAGTACCTCAGCGGCAAAAAGCGCATCGCGCTGCCGCCCCACCGCCGCGAGGGCAATGGGCATTTCCTCACCGTCCGGGGCGCGCGGGAGAACAACCTGCAAAGCATCGACGTGACGTTCCCCCTGGGCACGTTCACCTGCGTCACCGGCGTCAGCGGCAGCGGCAAAAGCTCCCTGGTGAACGAGGTGCTGTATAAAGCCCTGGGCGCATCCCTGAACCGCATGAAGGTCCGCCCCGGCAAGCACGACGCCATCGAGGGCATGGAGCATCTGGACAAGGTCATCGCCATCGACCAGAGCCCCATCGGCCGCACGCCCCGCTCCAACCCCGCCACCTATACCAACCTGTTCAATGCCATCCGCGACCTGTTCGCCTCCACCCCCGACGCCAAGACCCGGGGCTACGGCCCGGGCCGGTTCTCCTTCAACACCAAGGGCGGCCGCTGCGAGGCCTGCGGCGGCGACGGTATGCTGAAGATCGAGATGCACTTCCTGGCGGACGTATACGTCCCCTGCGAGGTCTGCCGCGGCAAGCGCTACAACCGGGAGACGCTGGAGGTGCGCTACAAGGGCAAAAACATCGCCGACGTGCTGGATATGACCGTGACCGAGGCGCTGGAATTCTTCTCCGCCGTGCCGGCCATCTGCGAAAAGCTGCAAACGCTGTACGACGTGGGCCTGGGCTATGTGAAGCTGGGCCAGCCCTCCACCACCCTGTCCGGCGGCGAGGCCCAGCGGGTAAAGCTGGCCACGGAGCTGAGCAAGCGCTCCACCGGCCGCACCATCTATATTCTGGACGAGCCCACCACCGGCCTCCACGCCGACGACGTGCGGAAGCTGCTGGAGGTGCTGCAGCGTCTCACCGACGCGGGCAACACGGTGCTGGTCATCGAGCACAATCTGGATGTGATCAAATGCGCCGACTACCTCATCGACCTCGGTCCGGAGGGCGGCGTTGGCGGCGGCACGGTGGTGGCCTGCGGCACGCCGGAGCAGGTGGCCGCCTGCGAAGCGTCCTACACCGGCCAATACCTGAAAAAATACCTCCGCTGACACACCGCCCGCTCCCTCTCATAGAATGGAGCGGGGAGGTGATGGAATGGAGCTGCTGCACGACGGCGTTATCGCCGCGCTGGCCGCCATCGGCGTAACGGCGGTCCTCTGGCTGCTGGCCTCCGCCCTGTTCCGGCAGCCGCCGGTGCGGGACACATGGTACATCGTGTCCCTGTCCGGCGACAGCGCGGGGCTGGATGTCACGCTGCGGGCGCTGGCCCAGAGTCGGCGTCTGCCGGTGGTGCTGGTGGACTGCGGCCTGACGGAGGAGGGCCGCAAGGCGGCGTCGCTGGCCGTGTCGGACACGGTGACACTGATGACGCCATCAGAGCTTCCGGCTCTGTTTACACAGGAAACGAGAAAGGGGTGAACGCCATGGGTGAGCGCGTCACCGTAGAGGGCAGCGTAGACGCTGTCATCTTCCAGAACGAGGAAAACGGCTATACCGTCCTGCTGCTGCGTGTGGACGGCGAGGACGAACCCATCACCGTGGTGGGCTGCATCCCCTGCGCCGCCGCCGGGGAGGGCATGACCGTCACCGGCGTGTGGGTGAACCACCCCGTCCACGGGCCACAGCTCTCCGCCGAGAGCGTGGAGCGCCGCCTGCCCCAGGAGGAAGAGGACATCGTCTGCTACCTGTCCTCCGGCATCCTCAAGGGCGTCGGCCCGGCCACCGCCCAGCGGCTGGTGGAGCGCTTCGGCACAGACACCCTCCGGGTGCTGGAGGAAGAGCCGGAGCGGCTCAAGACCATCAAGGGCATCACCTCGAAAAAGGCCATGGAGCTGTCGGAGGCCTTCCGCTCCCTGACGGGTCTGCGGCAGGTGATGGAGTTCCTGGCCCGCTACGACCTGCCGGTGCACCTGGCCATGTCGGTGCAGCGCACCTATGGCGACAACGCCCTGCAGGCCCTGCGGGACGACCCCTATCTTCTCAGCCGCGCCCAGTTCGGCGTGGATTTCGCCGTGGCCGACGCCATCGCCATCAGCATGGGCTTCGGCGGCGACGACCCCTGCCGCCTGCGGACGGCCATTGAGTACGAGCTGGCCCACAACGCCGGGAACGGCCATGTGTTCCTCCCCCGTGAGAAGCTGCTGACCGCCACGGCCCAGCTAGTGGGCGTGGACACGGACACGGTGGAGGTGGCGCTGGACAAGCTCATCGACAGCTTCGCCGTGGTGGAAAAGCCCATTGCCAACGTCCGGGGCTGCTACCTGCCCCGTATGTACCAGGCGGAGACGTTCGTGGCCCAGCGGCTGCTGTCCATGCTCCGCACCCCGGTGGAGCAGCTGCGCCAGGTGGACAAGACCATCGACGCCATCGAAAAGGAGCAGGGCGTGTCCTACGCACCCCTGCAGCGTCAGGCGGTACGCATGGCGGTGGAGGGCGGCGTACTGCTGCTCACCGGCGGCCCGGGCACGGGCAAGACCACGTCCCTGCGGGGCATCGTGGCGCTGTACCGCCGCATGGGACTGGACGTGGCGCTGCTGGCGCCCACCGGCCGGGCCGCCAAGCGCTTGGGCGAGGTGACGGACTGCGACGCCCAGACCATCCACCGCGCCCTGGGCATGAGCTACAACGACCTGACCGGCCAGGTGGCCTTCAAGAAAAACGGCAATGACCCGCTGGAGGCCCACGCCGTCATCGTGGACGAGATGAGCATGGTGGATCTGGAGCTGATGCAGGCGCTGCTGGAGGCGCTGCGTCCCGGCTGCCGGCTGGTGCTGGTGGGCGACCCGGACCAGCTGCCCTCCGTGGGCGCCGGCAACGTGCTGGGTGACCTGCTCCGCAGCACCGTCGTGCCCACCGTGTCCCTGACCCAGGTGTTCCGCCAGGCGGAGCAGTCCGCCATCATCCGCAACGCCCACGCCGTCAACATGGGCCAGCCGCCCCAGCTGGACAGCAACCAGGGGGATTTCTTCTTCCTGTGCCGCCGCTCACCGGACAGGCTGGTGCAGACGGTGGTGGAGCTGTGCCGCGACCGGCTGCCCAAGAACATGAACATCCCCGCCGAGCAGATACAGGTCCTCTCCCCCACCCGCAAGGGCGCCTGCGGCACGGTGTCGCTGAACCGGGCCTTACAGGCGGCGCTGAACCCGCCGTCGCCCCAGAAGCGGCAGAAGCAGTGGGGCGACGTGACGTTCCGGGTGGGCGACCGGGTCATGCAGACGAAGAACAACTACGATGTGCTGTGGGAAAAGGACGACGGCACGGCGGGCAGCGGCATCTTCAACGGCGACGTAGGCGTCATCCAGGACATCGACAGCTCCGGCGAGCTGATCGTCCTCCGCTTCGACGACCGCACCGCCACCTACACCGCCGACCTGCTGTCCCAGCTGGACATGGCCTACGCCATCACCGTACATAAATCCCAGGGCAGCGAGTACCCTGCCGTTATTCTGGTGTCCGCCCCCGCCGCGCCGTCGCTGATGGTGCGGGGCGTGCTGTATACCGCCATCACCCGCGCCCGCCGGCTGCTGATCCTGGTGGGCGACGACGCCGTTCCCGCCAGAATGGCGGAAAATGACCGCCAGCAGCGCCGCTACAGCGGCCTGCGCCGCCGCTTGAAGGAGGGCATGACATGAACCTGAACGACTCCCTGAACCAGATGTCCCGGAGTATGCTGGACTTTTTCTTTCCCCAGCGCTGCCCGTTCTGCGGGCGCGTCGCCGGAAAGGCGCTGCTGTGCGAGCAGTGCGCCCAGACGCTGCCCCGCTGCACGGAGGTCCGCACCGGCCCATTCGGCGAGTGCGCCGCACCGCTGTACTACGAGGACGCCGTCCGCGACGCCCTCCTCGCCTTCAAGTTCCGGGGCAAGATAGAAAACCTCAACTGCTTCGGCGCGCTGATGGCGGAGACGGCGGCCAGCGCCTTTGCCGACCGCTTCGACGCCGTCACCTGGACGCCGGTGAGCCAGAAGCGCCTGAAAAAGCGTGGCTTTGACCAGTCCCGTATGCTCTGCGCCAGCCTGTGCGTGGACTGGCACACCCAGCCCCTGGAGACGCTGCGGAAGGTGCGGGACAACCCGCCCCAGTCCGGCCTGGAGGACGCGGCGGAGCGCCGTGCCAACGTGCTGGGCGTGTACGAGCCTGTTGACCCGGCGGCCTTCCGCGGCAAACGCCTGCTGCTCATCGACGACATCCTCACCACCGGCGCGACGCTGACGGAGTGCGTCCGGGTGCTGAAGGACGCCGGCGCGGCGGACGTGGTGTGCCTGACGCTGGCCATGGTGCGGGACAAGTAGGTATGGAACGCGGCCCAGCCGTGTAAAATACAGAAAATGCGATGTTTTGCATTTCCCCGTTGCAAAACGCGCTCCCATCCGGTATAATACTGAGTTAGACGAACAGTGGGCGCGGCGCGCCCTGCAGCATAACGAAAGAGAAAACAGAGGTGCAGTCATTATGTGTTCTATTGCTAAAGACATCGGTATCGACCTGGGTACCGCTTCCGTACTGGTCTACGTCAAGGGCAAGGGCGTGGTGCTGAACGAGCCGTCCGTGGTGGCCATCGACAAGAATACCGGCAAGCTGCTGAAGGTGGGCGCAGAGGCTCAGGCCATGCTGGGCCGTACCCCCGGCAACATCGTGGCCATCCGTCCCCTGCGCGAGGGCGTCATCTCCGACTACGACATGACCGAGCGTATGCTCCGCGAGTTCCTGCACAAGGTGGTGGGCGGCTTCCAGCTGTTCAAGCCCCGTGTCATCATCTGCGTGCCCTCCGGCATCACCGAGGTAGAAGAGCGTGCCGTGGTGGACGCCGGCATCCAGGCCGGTGCGCGCCGCGTGTACCTCATCGAAGAGCCTGTGGCGGCGGCCATCGGCGCGGGCATCGACATCTCCAAGCCCGACGGCCACATGGTGGTGGACATCGGCGGCGGCACCAGCGACATCGCCGTCATCTCCCTCTCCGGCGTGGTGGAGAGCGCCTCCATCAAGGTGGCCGGCGACCAGTTCAACGAATCCATCGTCAAGTATATGCGCCGCAAGCACAACGTGCTGGTGGGTGAGCGTACCGCCGAGCTGATGAAGATGCAGATCGGCTGCGTGTTCCCCAAGGAGCAGGAGAGCACCATCGAGATCAAGGGCCGCTGCCTGATGACCGGTCTGCCCAAGGTCATCAACGTCAGCTCCACGGAGATGCTGGAGGCCTTTGAAGAGCCGGTGGAGCGCATCCTGGAGGCCGTCCACGGCGTGCTGGAGCGCACCCCGCCGGAGCTGGTGGCCGACATCTCCAACAACGGCATCGTCATGACCGGCGGCGGCAGCCTGGTGGATGGCTTTGACAAGCTCATCGAGGCCCGCACCGGCATCCACACCATGGTGGCCGAGGGGGCGATCTCCTGCGTGGCCGAGGGCACGGGCAAGAGCCTGGACTCCCTGAACTCCATGACCGACGGCACGGTGAACCTGTCCCGCCGCCGTCAGATGAACTGAACCTGAAAGGCCGCCTTTTGGCGGCCTTTTTCGCAATTTTCTATTGAAAGTCAACCGCAAACGCGCTACTATATTGCTACACAGAGTGGTAAAGGAGGATACAGTATGAAGTTTTCCAGCAAGGTCCTGAAATGCGGGCTCTCACCCATGCGTAAGTTCCACCCCTACGCCGTGGCCGCCGAGGCCAAGGGCAAGAAGATCTACCATCTGAACATCGGCCAGCCGGACATCGAAACGCCCAAGGCGTATTTTGACGCCGTGAAGCACTTCGACCTGCCGGTGCTGGAGTACGCCCCCTCCCCCGGCATCCCCGCCCTCATCGACGCCATCCAGAAGTATTACGACGATCTGGATATGCACTTTGAAAAGGGCGACATCCTCATCACCAACGGCGGCAGCGAGGCCCTCCAGATCGCCATGAACTGCATCCTGGACGACGGCGATGAGATCCTGATCCCCGAGCCGTTCTACCCCAACTACAACACCATGGCCTACACCTGCGGCGCGAAGATCCATCCCATCCCCACCTCCCCCCACGACGGCTACCACTACGCCGACCGTGCCAAGGTGGAAGCGGAGATCAACGAGCACACCCGGGCCATCATGGTCACCAACCCCGGCAACCCCACCGGCTGCGTCCTGACCCCCGAGGAGATGCGTATGATGGTGGACATCGCCAAGGCCCACGACCTGTTCATCATCGGCGACGAGGCCTACCGCGAGTTCGTCTACGCCGGCGAGCCCCTGCAGTCCATGGGCCAGTTCGAGGATGCCGCCGAGAACGTCATCGTCATCGACACCGTGTCCAAGCGGTTCTCAGCCTGCGGCGCGCGCATCGGCTGTCTCATCTCCCGCAACAAGGAGCTGATGGCCCAGGCTATGAAATACGCCCAGTGCCGCCTGTCCGTCCCCACCATCGACCAGGTGGCCTCCGCCGCCCTGTACTCCGTGGGCCCGGACTACTTCGCCGCCGTCCGCGACGAGTACAAGCGCCGCCGCGACACCGTCATCCGCAAGCTCCACGAGATCCCCGGCGTGGTCTGCGAATGCCCCAAGGGCGCGTTCTACGTCATGGCCGCCCTGCCGGTGGACGACGCCGACACGTTCCAGAAGTGGCTGCTGGAGGAATTCGACGACAACGGTGACACGGTGATGTTCGCCCCCGGCGAGCCGTTCTACGCCACCCCCGGCAAGGGCAAGAACGAGATCCGCATCGCCTACGTGCTCAAGCAGGAAGCCCTGGAGCGTGCCATGGACCTGCTGGCCAAGGGCATCGCCGCCTACAACGCCAGATAACAGCACAAACTCCCCCTCAACACCATAAAAAAAGCACCCTTACGGGTGCTTTTTTTATGCCTTCAAATGTCCTCCCCGCCGTCACAATCCGGTGGGATCGTATGTGCCGAACCCCTCGCCCAGGATCTCGTGGGTGTCGCACACGATGACGAACGCGTCCGGATCGATGCGCTGCACCAGCTTCTTCACCGGGATGATATACCCCCGGCTGAAGGCGCACATCACCACCTGCGTGGGCAGGTTCTTGTACGCCCCCGTGCCGGACAGCAGCGTCACGCCCATGTCCATCTCCAGCAGCGCCCGGGTGATATCCTCGCTGCGGGCGCTGATGATGAAGGACAGCTTGGCGGCGTTGCCGCCGTAGACCACCTTATCCATCAGGAACGTGAGGATATACAGCATGGCGATGCTGTACAGCACCTGTGTCAGCTGGCGGAACGTCAGCGAGTAGGTGATGATGACCACCAGATCCACCAGCATACACAGCTTCCCGATGGGCAGCTGCTGGAATTTCAGCTTCAGCAGCCGCGCGATCAGCTCCGTACCGCCGGTGGTCGCGCCCTGCCGCAGCATCAGCCCGATGGCCGCGCCGCACAGCACGCCGCCGTAGACCACTGCCAGTACCGGCTCGAGAGGCTGGAACTGATGCACGGCGTTGATGCCGTCGATCATCAGGGAGCTGACGGCCATGGCGTACAGCGAGCTGATAAGCACCTTTCTGCCCAGCAGCTTCAACCCCAGCGCGAAAACGGGGATGTTCAGCACCAGCGTCACCGTACCCACCGGCAGAGCCGGGAAAAATACGTTGAGCACCTGGGCCACGCCGGTCAGGCCGCCGATAGACATATGCTGCGGCTGGCAGCACCAGCAAAAGCCCAGCGCGTACAGGGCACAGCCGGCGGTGATGAGCGCGTATTGCTTCAGCGTGTCGGAAAAGCGCATGGTCATGTACCTCCCGATGGTTGATATACCCATTATAATATCCCGGGAGGAAAAGGTCAACTGCTCACGCCCCGTAATGCACGTGGAGCAGCTCGTGGCAGCGCTCCTCGCCGTACTCCTTCAGCATGGCGGTGACGATGGGGTTCTTCTCCGCCCGCTTGAACATGGCGGAGGCGTCGGCGGCGTACAGCCCCTCGCCCCGCTTTTTCTTCACGCCGCTGAGCCCGTAGGGCTGGCCTGCGCCGCCCACGCAGCCGCCCTTGCAGGTCATGACCTCCACCAGATGGTAGAAGCACTTCCCCGCCTCCATGTCGGCGATCAGCTCCTTGGCGTGGATCAGGCCGTTGACGATGGCGATGCGCAGCTCCTGCCCCTCCACCGTCAGCGTCACCTCCCGGATCGCGCCGTCTCCCCGCAGGTCCGTGACCCGCACGGCCCGCAGGGCATTCTTGCTCTTGTCCGGCAGGCAGTGGCGCACCACCGCCTCGGCCACGCCGCCGGTGACGCCGTAGATCACCGCCGCACCGCTGCCCAGTCCGAAGGGCAGGTCCGGGGACTCCAGCTCCAGCTCCGGCAGCTGGATGCCCGCCTCGCGGATCATATCCACCAGCTCCCGGGTGGTCAGCACCAGATCCACGTCGGGCCGCCCGTCGTGGGTGAACTCAGGCCGCGCCGCCTCCATCTTCTTGGCGGTACAGGGCATGATGGCGATCTGATAGGTGGTGCGTCCGTCCGCCGCGTCCTTGGCGGCGTACTTGTCCCGGATCACCGCGGCGAACATCTCCATGGGGGACTTGCAGGTGGAGATGTTGTGCAGATACTTGGGGTCGTTCAGTTCCAGATACTTGACCCAGGCGGGACAGCAGCTGGTGAACATGGGGAACGGCCCGCCGGTCTTCAGCCGCTGCAAAAATTCCTCCGCCTCGGTGATGGTGGTCATATCCGCGCCGAAGTTGGTGTCATATACCTCGTCTGCCCCCATCAGCTTCAGCGCCGTGGTCAGCTGGTCGATGACGTTCGTGCCGGCAGGCAGGCCGAAGGCCTCGCCGATAGCCACCCGCACCGCCGGGGCGATCTGCATCACCACCCGCTTCTGCGGATCGTGGAGCGCCCGCCAGGCCGTGCCGATCTGGTCGTTCACGGTGATCGCGCCGGTGGTACACACGGCGGCGCACTGACCGCAGCCCACGCACTTGGTGGCCTCCAGCTTGCGGTCGAAGGCGGGCATCACCTGCAATTCGCTGCCCCGGAAGGCAAAGTTCAGTATGCCCTGCCCCTGCAATTCCTCGCACACGCGGACGCAGTCGCCGCACAGGATGCACTTGTTGGGGTCGCGGAAAATGGCGGCGCTGGTGTAATCCTTCTCCCGGCGCGGCCTCGTGTCGTTAAAGCGCACGTGCCGCACGCCGAACCGCTGGGCCAGCTCCTGCAGGCGGCAGTTGCCGCTCTTGGCGCAGGTGGTGCAGGAGCAGTCGTGGGACGCCAGCAGCAGCTCCAGGATCATCCGCCGGTGCTTCAGCAGCTTGGCGGTGTTGGTGCGGATCTCCATGCCGTCCCGGGGCTCCATGGAACAGGACGCGTCCAGCTTACCGGTCTTTACATCCTCCACCATGCACATCCGGCACGCGCCGTAGGTGCTCAGCTCGGAGTAGTAGCAGAATGTGGGGATGTCGATGCCCGCCTTGCGGATAACGGCCAGTACGTTCTTCTCCCCGTCAAACGGCACGCGCTGGCCGTCGATGATCATAATTCCCTTGGCCATGGCTCACTCCTCCTCTATGGCGTCGATGGCGCCGAACGGGCAGGCGCCCCAGCAGGCGCCGCAGTGGATGCACTTCTCGTTGTCGATGACATAGGGCATACGGGGCTGGCCGGAAATGGCCTCCATGGGACAGTTCCGGGCGCACTTGCCGCAGCCCTTGCACAGGTCGGCCTTGATCTCCAACCGGCGCTTGCGCCCGTTGCAGATGGGACAGTGGTGCTCCACCACGTGGTTCAGATAGTCCTGCCGGAAGTTTTTCAGCGTGGACATCACCGGCTTGCAGGCCGTCTGTCCCAGGCCGCACAGCGCCGTGTCGGTGATGGTGTCGCTGAGGGCCTCCAGCAGGTCCAGATCCTCCAGCGTGCCCTCGTTGGCGATGATGCGCTCCAGCGTCTCCAGCATACGCTTCGTGCCCTCCCGGCAGGGCGTACACTTGCCGCAGCTCTCGTTCTGGGTGAAGTGCATGAAGAACCGGGCCACCTCCACCATGCAGGTGTCCTCGTCCATGACCACCAGACCGCCCGAGCCGATGATCGCGCCCAGCTTTTTCAGGCTGTCAAAATCCATGGGATAGTCCAGATGCTCCTCGGTGAGACAGCCGCCGGACGGGCCGCCGATCTGCACGGCCTTGAACTTCTTGCCGTCCTTCACGCCGCCGCCGATGTCGAAGATGATCTCCCGCAGCGTCGCACCCATAGGCACCTCCACCAGTCCCGTGTTCACCACGTTGCCGGTAAGGGCGAAGGTCTTCGTACCGGCGCTGCCCTCCGTGCCGATGGTACGATACCAGGCCGCGCCGCTGCGGATGATGCCCGGCACGTTGGCGAACGTCTCCACGTTGTTCAGCACCGTGGGCTTGCCCCACAGGCCCTGATCCACGGTGCGGGGCGGCTTGACACGGGGCATGCCCCGCTTGCCCTCGATGGAAGCGGTCAGGGCGCTGCCCTCGCCGCAGACGAACGCGCCCGCGCCCCGGTTGATATGGATGTGGAAGCTGAACCCGCTGCCCATAATGTCGTCGCCCAGCAGCCCGGCCTCCGTGGCCTTGTCGATGGCCACCTGCAGCCGCTTCACCGCCAGCGGATACTCGGCGCGGACGTAGATATAGCCCTCCGTGCCGCCGGTGGCCACGCCGGCGATGAGCATACCCTCCAGAATGGAGTGGGGGTCGCCCTCCATGACGGAGCGGTCCATAAACGCGCCGGGGTCGCCCTCGTCGCCGTTGCACACGATGTACTTCACGTCGGACACGTTGCGCCGCACGCTCTCCCACTTGCGCCCGGCGGGGAAACCGCCGCCGCCGCGGCCGCGAAGACCGGAGTCGGAGATCTCCTTGCAGATACCCTCCGGCGTCATGTCGAACAGCGCCTTTTCAAAGGCGGTGTAGCCGCCCTTAGCGATGTACTCCTCCAGATCCTCGGCATCACTTGTGCCGCAGCTTTTCAGCACCACCCGGTGCTGCTTCTTATAAAAGGGGATGTCCTCCTGCCGGGGATAGGACACGCCGTTCTGGTGGTACGTCAGCCGCTCAATGACCTCGCCGCCCAGCAGCGTTTTCTCCACGATCTCATGACAGTCCTCCGGCTTCACGTGGATATACATGACGCCCATGGGCTCGATGTGGACCAGCGGTCCCATCTCGCAGAAGCCGTGACAGCCGCTCATCTTCACGTGGAGGCTCTTCTCCGCATCGCCGTGGTGGGTCAGCCCCACATACACCGGCAGACCGCGGCTCTCGCATTCCTTCCGCAGCTCCTCATATACCTTCATCGAGCCGCTGGCGATGCAGCCCGTACCGGCGCAGATCAGCACATTCAGTGCTTCCCGGCTTCTGTTCAGCGCCTCCTGGGCCTGCTGCCGCATGGCGTGGAAACCGGCGCGTGTCAGTGTAGACATCAGGCACTCTCCTTTCCGCGGATGGCGTCCAGCTCCGCCAGCGCCGTCTCCGGCGTCATCTTGGCGTACACCTCGCCGTCAATGGTCATAGCCGGGGCAAGGCCGCACGCGCCGAGACAGGCCACCGTCTCCAGCGTGAACATAGCGTCGTCGGACGTCTTTCTCTTGCCCTCCAGCCCCAGATACTCCCGGATGGCGTCGTAGATCGGCCCGGACTTGCGGACGTGACAGGCCGTGCCGTCACAGACCTTGATGATATGCTTTCCCTTGGGTTCAAGGGAGAAATTCTCGTAAAATGTGGCCACGCTGTATACCCGCGCCACGCTGATGCCCAACATATCCGCCACCAGCGTCATGTTCTCCTGGCTCAGGTAATTCTCTGCCGCCTGGATCTCCTGCAAAATGGCGATGAGCTTGGCGCTGTCGCAGCCGTGGGCGCGGACGATCGCTTCCGTTCTCTCCCGCTCTGGTTTCATGCTGTTTCCTCCTAAATGCCTCAAATTGTTCACTTTTTCGTTACTTCGTTAATTTAGTAACACACCATGAGTACTGTACCATAGAACCCCCTCCCACGCAACCGGAAAAACGAATTTTTCCTCACTCCGCAAAATTTTCTCCGTCTTATACAAAAACACCTCCCCTTTTTTGCACCAAACGGCAAAACCCCTTCCTCCCCCATACAGCCAGCAAAAAGAGCTCCGTCCTCCCCCGCAAACCCAGCAAAAAGGACGCCCTCCGGCGTCCTTTTTGCTGCCCTATTCTGTTTACATAACGCCGGACTTTTCCTTCCCCGCCGCGATGGCCGCGTTCAGCTTCCGCGCCGGGTAATAGACCACCAGCCCGAACACGGTGAACACCACGCACATCCCCAGCAGGGTCAGCACGCACCGCAGATACGTCTGTCCGTACATCCCGCCGATGGTCTCCCGCAGCATATCCATGCCGTAGTGGAACGGCATAACGGGATACAGCTTCTGGAACAGCTGCGGCAGCACGTGAACGGGATACGACCCGCCCGACCCGGCCACCTGCAATACCATGATGATGACCGAAAGCGCCATGCCGATGTTGTCCAGAGAGTAGACCAGCGCGTAGTTCATGGCGGCGAAGTTCAGCGAGCACACGCAGCAGGCCAGCACAAACAGCGCCGGCTCCGCCACCGTCATCCCCACGAAATGCAGGCATCCGAACGCCGTGACCAGCGCCTGCCCCATGGCCATCAGGAAGAAGATGGCGAAGCGCCCGAAATACCGCTGGATGGCCGGGCAGCCCACGAACTCCGGCTGTGTCACCGGCACTTTGATCATCACCGCGGTGAGCAGACTGCCCACGAACAGCGCCAGCATCACATAGTACGGCGCCATAGCCGAGCCGTAGTCCTTGATCTCATAGACGATCTCCGTGTTCAGCTGCACCGGCGAGCTGAGATAGTCCGCCATGTGGCTGGAGTCCGACTCCATCAGCTCGCAGAACCGCTGGAACGCGCCGCTGTCGGTGACGCGCCGCAGGTCCTCCTCCATGTCCGCCAGATAGCCGGACACGGTGTCTGCCAGCGCGATGCCCGCGTCCAGCGTAGGCTGGGTGGCGGCCACGGCGTCCGCATAGGTATACAGGGACGAGTCCACGCTGTTCAGACCGCTGGACGCGGCGGCCAGCAGCTGCTGCAAAGCCCGCAGCGACGCCTGTGCCTCCGCCCCGGCGTTGTGGAGGTAGTCGTTCACCTCCTGGTTCGTCTTGAGGGCGGCCATACGCAGGTTCTCCTGCACCTGGGCCAGCATATCCAGCACCGAGTTCTTCACGGCGGACACGCTCATGTCGTCCACCGCCTCGTCCAGCGCCCGCAGGTTCACGATGACGGCCTGGAGCTGGGCCTGCATCTCCGGGTCGGTGACGATGGCCGCCTGCACCTCCAGCGCCTTGATGACCGCCTGCAGCTGCCGGTGTATCTGGGCCTGCATCTGCTGGTCCAGCGCCTCGGTGTCCCCTATACGCAGCAGCGCGCCCACGTCGTCCAGCACCGTGTAGGTGTTGTTCAGCACCGCCAGCAGGTCGCCGTTGGCGGTGTCCGCGGCGTCCAGTCCGCCGCCGATCAGCTGTACCGTGCTGCCTGCGGCAGCGTTGGCGCTGTCCACAGCGCCCTGCGCGTCGCGGATGGTGATGGCGGACGCATCCAGCAGCGACTCCGCCCCGTCCATCACATCCTTCAGCGAAGCCAGCACCGCACTGAGCTGTGTCATCTGGCGCTGCGCCTCATCCAGCCTGCCCAGCAGGTTGTCCGCGATGTCCTGCCCGTCCCAGCCCATGGCCTTGAACACAGACCCGGCGGTGGTCAGCGCGTCCGCCACCTTGCCGATGATGGTGGTGTTGATCTGCTCCTGCACGGCGGTCTTGGCCTTGCTGGTGATCTTGGGCGCGATGGCGTTCTTCTTCTCGTTTTCGTAATACTGTATCTGCGGATGGCGCAGCTCGCCGGAGAGAATGCTGACGAAATCCCCGGTGAACTCGTGGGGGATCACCAGCGCGGCATAGTAGTCGCCGGCCTCCACGCCGCTCACCGCCGCCGTCTCATCGTCCACGAACACCCAGCCCATTTGCTTATTGCTCTCCAGCCCCTGCAGTACCAGCTCACCGATGTTCACGTGCAGGCCCAGCACCTCGCAGCCGTCGTCCTCACTGGCCACGGCCACCTTGATCCGGCTGGTAGAGCTCTCCCCATAGGGGTCCCAGTTGGACAAAATGTTGAACCAGGCGTACAGGCAGGGCACCAGGCACAGTCCCAGCAGTACCACCACCGCCACCACACTGGCGGTGATGCGATGCCAATCGGCCCGGAAGATGTTCCATATATTCTTCATGCATCCACCTCCCCCTTGCCGTCGGGCTTCGAGCCGCGGCGCAGGTCGTCGGACAGGTTCTGCAGCGCCTTCGTCAGCAGCAGCAGATCGTCCGCCAGCTTATCCGGGTCCTGCAGCAGCCGCTCCAGCACCTGGGCGGACGCCGGTGTCTGCGCCGCCCCGCCGGGAAGCGTCTCCCGCAGGATCTCCTCCACGGTGTACTCCGTCTTTTCCTCCGGGACAGATGTCCTCTGCGCCGCCGGCGCGGCGGTCTCCTGCTTTACCTCGGGTGCGGCAGGTATCTCCGCCTGCGGTGCATGGCGGCCCTCCTGCTCCCCGCCCCGGTGCAGCAGACCGGGCAGATGGCCCACATGGGGCAGGCTGGGCAGCTCCGGCAGTTCCAGCAGCGCCCCCAGACTCTCCTGCTCCATCTGGGTGATCTGTTCCAGCTTCTTCTGCAATTCATAGTCGGCGTATTCCACAGCGATCAGATATGACGCCACGCCGAACATAGCCGCGATCCACAGCATCAGGGTAAACACCTTGTTGCCCTCCGCCAGGAACATGAGCAGCATCAGGCCCACCGTCACCGCCACCAGCATACGCATCCCGTTGCGGATACGCCGCCGGTTGCTCTGGTGCAGGGCCGCCACCTCCGCCATCAATCGGTCGTATAATTCGTGGTATTCCTTTTCCTTGGACATGGTCCTGCACCTCCTTTCACAGCAGCTCCGTCTCTTCCAGCTTTTCCTCCATGAAGTGGTTCAGCCCCATGAAGGGACGGCGCACCAGCAGTCCGATGAGCAGCGCCGCCACGGCGAACAGCAGCAGGAATGCCAGCTGCTGGCCGTAGTAGCTGCCGTACATCCCGCAGATGCACTCCCGCATGGCGTCAATGGCATAGGGGAAGGGGAAGAAACGGTATATCTTCTGATAGATCTCCGGCAGCAGCTCAATGGGGAACGTGCCGGACGAGCCCGCGATCTGCATGACCATGATGACCACCACCAGCGCCTTGCCCACGTCGCCGAAGGACAGCGCCATGGAGTAGATCAGCAGGCTGAACGTAAAGGCCGTCAGCGACGCCGTCAGATACAGCAGCCCCGGATGCAGACACTGCACCTTCAATAGGTACAGGTCGCCGGTGACGATGATGGCCGCCTGCAGCTGGCTCAGCACAAAGAACAGCAGATACCGCCCGAAGTACAGCTCCGCCGGCTTGGGGTCTGTCAGCCCCTCAGTGCGGGCGTGTACCTTCAGGATGGAGGACAGGATGACGCCGCCCACCCAGATGGCCAGCACCGTGTAAAACGGCGTCATGGCCGAGCCGTAGTTTGCGATGGGATAGACCTTGTTCACAGTGGTCTGCACCATCTCCGGGAAATACTCGCCGTAGGCCACCGGATCGCCGCCCAAAATGTCGATGAGGATGTCCAGATAGCCGTCGCCGTCCATGCCCTGCAGCTGGTCAATGGTGTCGGACAGAGAGCTGACCATCTTCTCCGCGGCGGGCCGCAGCAGCTCCATGGTCACGTCCAGCGACTGGGTCACATCGCCCAGCGCGGAGCGGATGGCCTTAGCGTCCGCCGACAGGTCCTTCACGCCGTCCAGCGTATTGGAGATCTGGCCCATGACCAGGTTCAGGTCGCTGTGCAGCGCGCCCGCCGTCACCGGCAGTCTGTCCGCCATGGCCCGCAGAGACTTCACCAGCGCGTCGCAGTCCGCCAGCAGCCCCTGCACGTCCGCGGAAGCCATGCGCTCCAGCTTGTCGGCCAAGTCCGTGCATTTGGCGGCCATGTCCCGCAGCTGTGTCTGTAAAATATGGCCCGGCACTCTGTCCGCCAGCCTCGTCAGATCAGAGGCCAGCTTCCGCAGGTCCTTGGCCGCGCTCAGCGCCGCCTGCTGGGCGTCCTCCAACGCCGGGGCATTCTCCGCGGCGTGCTCCATGGCGTCCTCCAGCTTTTCCAGCGCCCGTTCCGTCTTTTCCAGCGCCACATACAGCGCCCGCTGGATCTCCGCCGCGGACTGCTGGAGCTGGTCGCCGTCAGGCAGACTCTTGTTCAGGTCGGCCAGCGCCGTCTCCAGCGCCGCCGCGTCCTGGGCGGACACCACGCCGGTCCTGCCCGCCGTTTCAAAGGCGTCCATCATCCGGCGGCTGGCGGACAGCAGGTCCTGTGCCTGATACAGCAGCCCTTTCACCGCCGTCTCGGGGTCGTCCTCCGTCAGGTCGGCGGCCAGCAGGTTGCCCTGCTCCATGATGCCGCTGATGACCACCTCCAGATAGTTCTCGCTGATGGAGCGCTTCAGGCTCTCCACCGCCGTGTCGGTGATCTTGGTGGCCACGGCGTTTTTCTTGGCGTTCTCATAGTAGGTGATGGCGGGCTTTCCCGTCCAGTCCGTCAGCATCCGGTACATCTTGGCGGAGAAGTCCCTGTCAATGACCACGGCGGCGTAGTAGTCACCGGCGTACACGCCGTCGGTGGCCTCCTGCTCCGTGTCCACAATGACCCAGTTGATGGATGTGGCCTCCCGCAGGTCGTCCACCACGTCCTGCCCCTTGTTGACGTATGTACCGTCGTCGTCATAGCCCTCGTCCAGCGAAGCCACGGCGATGGAGATGCCGCCGGTGTTGCCGTAAGGGTCCCAGTTGGAGTAGATGTTCAGCCACGCGTACAGGCTGGGCAGCAGCACGATGCCCACCACCACGGCGCAGGCGAAAAAGCTCCGGCTGAGAGAACGCAGGTCCGTGCAAAAAACCTTCCAGATATTTCTCATAGTGCCTCCTTGAAAAATATTGAGATGGCAATAAAATCACAGTTTACATTATACAGGATATCCGCGGAAAAAATCTACACACTTTTGCATTTTTGTAAGGTTTTCCCGCGCCCTCACCCGTATTCCATTTTTTCCATCTTTTTTCAAGTACATTTCAAGTACATTTTCAAGTTTTTTTCAAAATTTTTCTACGTTTTTTCAAGTGTTCTCCACGCTTTTTTATGAACACATTTCTCAGAAACGTCGAAAAGTGACGCCGCGTCAGCGGCGTCACTCTTTCGGTTTCAGGCATATTTACATCCTGCCGCTGACGCGGAGTCGGTTCAGGGCACGGGCCAAATTCCCTTGTGCCAGCTGGTATTCCGCCATGCTGCGCTTCTGCCGCAGCTGCTCCTCCGCCTCCTCGCGGGCGCGGATCGCGCGGTTCACGTCGATGTCCTCGGGCCGCTCTGCGGCGTCCACCAGCAGCAGCACCCGATTTCCATCGATCTTAAAAATTCCAGGTGCAACCGCCGCCCTCCGCTGCTCGCCCTCCGCCGTTTCAAACCGCAGCTCGCCGGCGGACACAGCGCCCACCGACCGGCAATGCCCGGCCAGAACGCCGATCTCGCCGTCCTCGGTGGGGATCACCAGCGACACGCAGTCGCCGCGGTAAAAGGGAACACTGGCGGCCAGAATGTCCAGATGGAAGGTGGCGGCCATCACATACCGCCTTTCTTCAGCTCCTCGGCCTTGCGCTTCACGTCGTCGATCGTGCCGGCGTTGAAGAACGCCGCCTCGGGATAGTCGTCCATCGCGCCGGAGAGGATCTCCTTAAAGCCCCGCAGCGTCTCGTGCAGCGGCACGAACACGCCGGGCGCGCCGCTGAACTTCTCCGCCACGTAGAAGGGCTGGGACAGGAAGCGCTGGATGCGGCGGGCGCGGGCCACGGTCTTTTTATCCTCGTCGCTCAGTTCCTCCATACCCAGAATGGCGATAATGTCCTGCAGCTCGCGGTACTTCTGCAGCGTGGACTGGACGGCACGGGCGATGTTGTAATGCTCCTCGCCCACGATGTCCGGCTCAAGGATGCGGGAGGTGGACTCCAGCGGGTCCACGGCGGGGTAGATGCCCTGCTCGGCGATCTTACGGCTCAGCACCGTGGTGGCGTCCAGGTGGGAGAACGTGGTGGCGGGGGCGGGGTCGGTCAGGTCGTCGGCGGGGACGTACACCGCCTGCACGGAGGTGACAGAGCCGTCCTTGGTGGAGGTGATGCGCTCCTGGAGCGCGCCCATCTCACCCGCCAGGGTGGGCTGGTAGCCCACGGCGGAGGGCATACGGCCCAGCAGGGTGGACACCTCGCTGCCCGCCTGCACGAAACGGAAGATGTTGTCGATGAACAGCAGCACGTCCTTGTGCTCCACATCGCGGAAATACTCCGCCATGGTCAGGCCGGACAGGGCCACGCGCATACGGACGCCGGGGGACTCGTTCATCTGGCCGAACACCAGCGCGGTCTTGTCGGACACGCCGCTCTCGCGCATTTCGCCCCAGAGGTCGTTGCCCTCGCGGCTGCGCTCGCCCACGCCGGTGAAGATGGAATAGCCTCCGTGCTCCATGGCCACGTTGTGGATCAACTCCTGGATCAGCACGGTCTTGCCCACGCCCGCGCCGCCGAACAGGCCGATCTTGCCACCCTTTGGGTACGGCTCGATCAGGTCGATGACCTTGATGCCGGTCTCCAGAATATCGGCGGCGGGCATCTGGTCGGCGAAGGTGGGGGCGCTGCGGTGGATCTCCCAGCGGGGCGCTTCCGCGTCCACAGGAGGCTCGCCGTCAATGGGATCGCCCAGCACGTTGAACATACGGCCCAGCGTCTTTTCGCCCACCGGCACGGCGATGCCGTGGCCGGTGGCGGTGACGGTAAGACCGCGGCTGAGGCCGTCACTGCCGGCCATCATGACGCAGCGGACGGTCTTGTTCTCCAGGTGCTGCTCCACCTCCATGGTATAGGTGGTGTCGCCTACCTGGACGGTCAGCGCTTCGTTGATGGCGGGCAGAGTGCCCTCCGGGAAGCGCACGTCGATCACAGGGCCGGAAATGCCCGTGATAGTTCCTTGTTTCATCTGAGGTCGCCCTCCTTTTCTTTCTTGCTGCGCTGGGCGCGCTCACCGGCGGAGACCTCGGTGATCTCCTGGGTGATGGCGGCCTGACGCGCCCGGTTGAATTGAACGGACAGGTCCTTCAGCAGCTCCTCCGCGTTCTGATCCGCCGCGTTCATGGCGGTCATGCGGGCGCTCTGCTCACTGCAGAAGCTGTCCACCAGCGCACTGTAGATGTAGCCGGTGAGGCAGCTGCGGGCGGCATTGTTCACCACCGCGTCCGGCGAGGGAATGAACTCGTACAGCTCATCCCGGGCCGTGTTGGCCGCGGCGGCCATAAAGCGCTCCCGGTGCAGGGGCAGGAGCTGGGCCTGGCGGACCACAGCCTCCAATCCGTTCTTCATATCGGTGTAGATCACCACCACGGCGTTGATCTCGTCCGCGTCATACCGCTCCAGCAGCAGCTCGGCGATCTGGCGGGCGCGGCCCAGGGTGGGGTTCTGCGCCGTGTAGAGAAAGCTCTTCTCAATGGGGATGTTCCGCTGTGCGAACCAGCGGCGGCCGTACTCGCCCACCACATAGAGGACGGTGTCCGGGTGTGCGGTCATATACTGCTGGGCCTGGCGGATGGCGTTCTGGTTATACGCGCCGGCAAGGCCCTTGTCCGCGGTGATGAGCAGGCAGGCTGGGCGCAGCGGCACTTCCTTGACAGGAAGCTGGGCCGGCTCGAGGTAGCGGCTCTCCACGGCGGCGTCCGCGTTGAACACGCGGCCGATCTCGTTCTGCAGCGCGTCAAAGTAGGGCCGGGTGTTGCTCAGCTCCTGCTTTGCCTTCCGCAGCTTGGCCTGGGAGATGAGGTACATGGCGTGGGTGATCTTCTGGGTCTGCCGGACGCTTCCGATGCGCCGGCGGATCTCACTGGTGCTGGCCATACGCTCACCGCCCGCCTGCACACTGGTAGCGCTCCAGCGTGGTGTTTGCAAAGTCGGTGATCTGCTTGCGGACCTCGTCGGTCAGCGCCGCGCCGCCGTCCAGATCCTGCAGCAGGGGCTGCTGGGCGCTGTTGAAGGCGGCAAGGAGGTACTTCTGGAAGTCCAGCACCTGGCCGATGGGCAGCTTCTGATAGATGCGGGCCATGGCCGTCACCAGGGTGATGATCTGCTGGGCCTGGCTCAGGGGGCTGCTGCGGCCCTGACGCAGGATATACATCAGGCTCTGGCCGTATGCCAGCTGGTTCTTCGTCTCCTCGTCCAGGTCGCTGGAGAACTGGGTAAAGACCTCCATCTCGCGGTACTGGGCCAGGTCGAGACGCAGCGTGCCCACGGCCTTCTTCATGGCCTTGGTCTGGGCCGCGCCGCCCACACGGGACACGGAAAGGCCCACGTTGACGGCGGGACGGTGGCCGGAGAAGAACAGGCTGCTCTCCAGGAAGATCTGACCGTCGGTGATGGAGATGATGTTGGTGGGGATATAGGCGGACACGTCGCCGGCTTGGGTCTCCACGATGGGCAGGGCGGTCATGCTGCCGCCGCCGCGCTCGTCGCTGAGACGGGCGGCACGCTCCAGCAGACGGGAGTGCAGATAGAACACGTCGCCGGGGTACGCCTCACGTCCGGGAGAGCGGCCCAGCAGCAGGCTCAGGGCACGGTAGGCGATGGCGTGCTTGCTCAGGTCGTCGTAAACGATGAGCACATCCTTGCCCCGGTGCATGAAGTACTCGCCGATGGCCGCGCCGGCATAGGGCGCGATGTACTGCATGGAGGCGGACTCGCCCGCACCGGCGCAGACGATGGTGGTATAGTCCATGGCGCCGTGGCGGCGGAGCAGCTCGGCGATCTGGGCCACGGAGCTGGCCTTCTGGCCGATGGCCACGTAGATGCAGAGCATATTCTTGCCCTTCTGGTTCAGGATGGTGTCGATGGCGATGGACGTTTTGCCGGTCTGGCGGTCGCCGATGATCAGCTCACGCTGACCCCGGCCGATGGGGAACATGGAGTCGATGGACAGGATGCCGGTCTGCATGGGGGTGTTCACCGGCTGGCGGTCGATGATGCCGGGGGCGGGACTTTCGATCATGCGGTAGGCGTCCACGGGGATCTCGCCGCCGCCGTCGATGGGAGCGCCCAGGGCGTCCACCACGCGGCCGATGATGGCATCGGACACGCCGATACCGGCGGTCTTGCCGGTGCGGTAGACCACCGTGCCCTCGCTGACCTCCTCCACGCGGCCGAACAGGATGCAGCCGATGCGGTCGCCCCGCAGCTCCTGCACCATGCCGCGGATGCCGCCCTCGAAGAGCAGGATCTCGCCGTAGGTGGCGCTGGCCAGCCCCTCCACATAGGCGATGCCGTCGGCCACGGAGAGGACATGGCCCTCCTCACGGGCATAGACCTCCGGCGTCCAGCCGCGGACGGTGTCGCGGATGAGGGAGATGACGTTCCCCTCGCCGGGGCGGAGGGACGCCAGCTTATCCTTCAGCTGGGTCAGGCGGCCCTCAGCGGTCCAGTCGATGATCTCGCTGCCCAGGCGGATGCGGAAGCCGCCGGCGGCGGTCTTGTCCTCCTGCCAGGTCAGGGACACGGGCTTGCCATATTTTTTCGTCAGCACGTCCTCCAGGCGGCGCTGCTGGGCGTCATCGGGAGGGCAGGCGCTGAGCAGGATGGCCGTCAGGCGAGGCTCATTGTTCATGGCTCTCCTCCCCTTCGGCGGCGTTTACAAAGCTGTCGTAGGCGCGGGCGGTCTGGGCGGCCAGGAGCTTCTCCATGGCGTCCTCGGCGATGGCCACGGCCTCGCGGTTGGCCTCGGCCACGATCTTTTTGCGGTCGTTCTCCGCGTTCTCGCGGGCGGCGGCCAGGATCTTATCGGCCTGCTGCTGGGCAGCGGCGCGCTGCTGCTGGGCGAAGGCCTCGGCCTCCTTGGCGGCGGCGGCGCGCTTTTCCTCCAGCTCGGCGTCAAAGGCGGCCTCGCGCTGGCGCATGGCGGCCTCCAGGTCGGCGGTGTTCTTCTCCCGCTCCTGGGCGGCGCTCTCCATGTCGGCATAGTGCTTGACGCGCTTGTCCATGAAGTTCTTTACCGGCTTGAACAGCAGCAGATACAGTCCGCCCACCAAAATGGAGAAGTTGAAGAAGTGCAGCAGGATCTGCTGCCAATCAATATTCAGTGGGATATTACTCATAGCGTTACTCCCTATTCCTTACAGCACAAAGATGATGAGGATGACCACCAGCAGGGCGTAGATGATGGCGGTCTCCAGGAACACCAGGCCCAGCATCATCGTGGTACGGATCTTGCCCTCGGCCTCCGGCTGACGGGAGATGCCCTCGGCGGACTTGGCGATGGCCAGGCCCATGCCGATAGCGCCGCCGGCGGCGGCCACGCCGATGGCGATGCCGGAGGCAATAGCCTTGGCGCTCACACCGCTGTCAGCGGTCTCCTCGGCGGCGGTGACAGCCGCGCCGTCGGCGGGGGCGGTGTCAGCGAATACGGTCACGGTCAGCATAGCGGTCAGTGCCAGCACCAGGCACAGCAGCAGGGCAAACGCCTTCTTGTTGAACAGTTTCTTCATGATTTCTCTTTCCTCCGTCAGTTATTTACAGTTTCAGCTTTGATTTTCTTGTTTTTCTTGGGCTTGGGCGCGTGTTTTTCCGTGGTCTCTCCGTAGAACATGGAGGTCAGGGTGGTCAGCACGTAGGCCTGGATCAGCGCGTGGAGCAGCGTGAACAGCACGGCTACGACCACTGGCACGACAAAGCTCAGGGATACATAGTAGTACACCAGCTCCGTCACCAGCAGACCACTGAGCAGCGCACCGAACATACGGAAGCTCATGGAGATGGGCAGGGAGAAGTCCTTCAGGGCCTTGCCCGCGCCCTTCAGGCCGTTGGCCACGATGCCGCCCACCAGGATCACACCGTAGGACAGGCAGCCCAGGGAGATGGCGGCGTTCACGTCGGACAGCGGTGCGGGCAGCGCGATGGTGTGCCCGCCGGTGGTGATGGCCTGGAAGCCGAACAGCTCGAACAGCGTGCCGATAAAGATATACACGCCTGCGCCGAAGATGTACGCGCCCAGGAATTTGTTGCGGTGGGGACTGTTGCCCTTCGCCATGCCGTCAAACAGGCCCACCACCGTCTCCAGCGCCATCTGGAGCTTGCCGGGGACGAGCTTGAACCGGGGAATGACGAAGAGACGCAGCAGCAGCGCCGCCACCAGGATGACACCTACCACCACCAACGAGGATATGTAGGCGGGGTTCACGTCCTTCAGCCCGAACAGGCTGATGCGGTTCGTGCCGTGGAGCACCGCGTCACGCATGGCCTCCTGTACCGACTCCGACTTGCCGTGTCCGGGGATGAGCAGAGAGCCGGCCAGGAACGCCGCGGTGATGAGCAGCCACACCACGATGAACCTTGTTTTCTTCTTTTTTTCCATTCTTCTTTCACCTTTACAATACGGTCTGTGTTCGTGCCGCGTCGCTCTGTATGGCGGCAGAAGCGGCGCGGCCATGAACAGGCGGCGTGTCGGTTTCTGTCGAAATCTTAACAGGAGCTTAATGCCGTCTATTGATGTCTTGACGCTTCCTTTTAATTATACTGAATATTCAGATGTATGACAAGAGTTTTTTCGTTGCAAAAAGCACAATGTGTGAGGAAAATCGGCAAGAAACCGAGCATTCCTCAAAAAATGTACGGAAGCTGCCCATCGGGCAGCTTCCGTACATTTTTACGCTCTATTTCCCCTGCCGTTTCTTGGCAAAGGCCGCCTTCTTCCGGGGGGACATTTTCCCCTTCTGCACCGGCTGGCGGGCGGTGGGGGTATTGCGGCGGCCGCGGTTGCCCACGGTCTCCTTGCCCTTCCGCCGGGGGCGGCGCTCCGGCGTCTCCGGCTTTTCCGGTCTGGCGGCAGGCTGGCCGTAGGGCTCGCCCTTTCGCGGGCGGAGCAAACACTTCTTCTCGTAGCCGATGAGATCGGTGCGGCCTGTCTCCTCCAGCGCCTCCACCACCAGCGCCCGCTTTTCGGGCCGCGACCACTGGAGCAGCGCCCGCTGCATGGCCTTGTCCTTGGGATCTTTGGCCACGTAGACCGGGGACATATCCCGGGGGTCGATGCCGGTGTAGTACATACAGGTGGACAGCGTGCCGGGGGTGGGGTAGAAATCCTGTACCTGCTCCGGCACGCGGCCCGAGCGGTGGAGGAACTCCGCCAGCTCCACCGCGTCGCGGAGGGTGCAGCCCGGGTGACTGGACATGAGGTAGGGCACGAGGTACTGCTCCGTGCCCCGCTCCTCGTTGAGCTTGCGGTACTGATGCCAGAACTTCTCAAACACGTCGAAATGGGGCTTGCCCATATAGTCCAGCACGGAGCTGACGCAGTGCTCCGGGGCGACCTTCAGCTGGCCGGAGATATGGTAATTCACCAGCTCGCGGAAGAAGGTCTGGTTTTTGTCCTTGTCCTGGAGCATATAGTCGTAGCGGATGCCGGAGCGGACGAACACCTTTTTGATGCCGGGGATCTGCCGCATTTTCTGCAGCAGCTCCGTGTACTCCGAGTGGTCCGCGTCCAGATTGGGACAGGGCTCGGGGGCAAGGCAACTGCGGTTTTTGCACATACCGCACCGCTTCTGCTTCTGGCAGCTGGTGTGACGGAAGTTGGCGCTGGGCCCGCCCACGTCGTGGATGTAGCCCTTGAACTCCGGATTGTGGGTCAGCAGCTCCGCCTCCTCCAGCACGGACTGGATGGAGCGGCTGGTGACCATGCGGCCCTGGTGGAAGGCCAGGGCGCAGAAATTGCACCCGCCGAAGCAGCCCCGGTTGTGGGTGATGGAGAAGCGCACCTCCTCGATGGCGGGGATGCCGCCGGTATACATGGGGTGTACCTCCCGGGTATAGGGCAGGGCGTACAGCGCGTCCAGCTCCTCCCGGCGCAGGGGGCGGGCCGGCGGGTTCACCACCAGCGTCCGGCCCTGACAGGGCTGCAGCACCGCGCAGCCCCGGATGGGGTCATGCTCGTCGTACTCGATCTTCGTGGCCCGGGCGTAGGCCGTCAGGTCTTCGCACACCTCCTCGTAGGAGGGGCAGTCCGCCCGGTGGAACTTCAGCTCTCCCACCTGGTCGGTGATATAGGCCGTGCCGGGGATGTCGGTGATGTCCGATACCGGCGTCTTTTTGGCCAGCCGCCGGGCGATCTCCACCGTGGCGCTCTCGCCCATGCCGTATACCAGCAGGTCGGCTGGGGCGTCGAACAGGATGCTGCGGCGGACCTTGTCGTCCCAGTAGTCGTAGTGTGCGAAGCGGCGCAGGGACGCCTCCAGCCCGCCGATGACGATGGGCGTGTCGGGGAATGCCTCCCGGGCGCGGTTGGCGTAGACGATGGTGGGCCGGTCGGGGCGCTTGCCCATGACGCCGCCCTCGCTGTAAAGGTCACGGGTGCGGCGGCGCTTGGCCACCGTGTAGTGGGCCACCATGGAGTCCAGGTTGCCGCCGCCGATGAGCACGCCGTACCGGGGCTTGCCCATGGCGCGGAACGCGTCCGCCGTGTGCCAGTCCGGTTGAGGCAGGATCGCCACCCGGTAGCCCTTGCTCTCCAGCAGCCGGGCGATGAGCGTCGTGCCGAAGCTGGGATGGTCGATATAGCCGTCCGCCGTCACCACCAGAAAATCGTAGTAGTACCAGCCCCGGTCGATCATCTCGTCCCGGCTGACGGGGAGAAATTCCACACCTTTGGTCATCATACCGTTCTCCCCCTTCATCGCATATAGGCCGCCGGCAGCGGCGGCAGGACGCAGCGGGCGTCCTTCACCATCTCGTCACCCTCGACGGCCACAAAGCCCAGACGGGCGAAAAACAGCCGCAGCGCCGGTTCGGCGCAGGTCAGCCGCAGCCAGGGCAACTCCTGATGGCGGCAATAGCGCAGCACCTGTCCCATAGGCGGAACGCCCAGCCGCTTGCCCCGCCACTCGGGGGCAAGGATATACCGGGTCAGCCGCAGGCCGTCCGCCTCCCGGTGAAAGCTGAACGCGCCGATCAGCGCGCCGCCGTACCAGATGCCCGTGGCTTCATCGCCTGCGGGCACGCCGAAACGGCCGCGCTCCGTCTCCGGCAGCGGGCGGTATTCCTCCCCCTGCTCCTTCATGCGCTCCTCCTGCCACCACGTTTGCTTGGCGAACGTGGACAGGCCGCGCTCTGCCAGGTGGCTGTTGTCATCCCGGTATTCCACCCGGAACGTACCGTTCTCCCACGTCAGCAGGGACACCGCCGTGTTGTCGCCGTGAGGTCTTGTGCCCACCTCCGCCAGCGACAGCCCCTGCAGCACGCCCAGCACGATACGCAGGGCCGCACCGTGGGAGAATACCGCCGCCGTGCCGCCGTCGTGGGCCTCGGCCACGCGGCGCAGCGCCGGGATAAATCTGTCTACCAGTTGCTGGGCCGTCTCCGCGCCCTCGGCGCGCCACAGGTCCAGCCGGCTGCTGAAGTGGTCCATCTCCTCGGGATACCGGTTTCGCAGCTCCTGCCAGGTCTGGTCCTCCCAGACGCCCAGCCGGATCTCCCGGAACGCCGGCTCAAGATGCAGCGGCAGCGCCTTGGGCAGCCAGATGGCCCGGGCGGTGATCTGGGTGCGGTACAGGTCGCTGGCATACACCGCGTCGATGGGAACGTCACGGAAGCGCTCCCGCAGGGCGTCGATCTGCTGATAGCCCCGGTCGTTGGTGATGAGCCCGTTGTGGTGGCCGTGGGCCATGCGGTAGATATTCCCCTCCGCCTCGGCGTGGCGGATCAGATACAGCCGGGTCATACCACCGTCACCCACTTCTTCAGGGCGGCCACCGCCTCCGTCACGGCGGCGGCCGGGTCGGCGGCGTATTGCAGCGTCTCGTCGGCCAGCAGTGCACCGTGGCCGAAGTCGTCAAAGGCGGGCAGGGCGTTTTCCCCGTCACAGCCGGGCAGCAGCAAGAACGCGCTGGGGCAGACCCGCCGCACATCCCGCACGTCCAGGCTGTACCCCGTGGCCACGGACAGCGCCGCGCCCCGGCGGGCCATCTTCTCCGCCAGGGAGAGCCACAGCGCCCGGTCGCCGGCCAGCAGCGTCTGCACCTCCCCGCCGGAGGGATTGCCGGTGCGGACGGCGGCGATGGCCAGCCGGTCCTCCGGCACGGCCAGGCAGTCCTTCCCCGCGTAGGGGCACACCGTCACGGCGTCCTCGCCATAGGACAGCCACGGCGCGGGATCGGCGGCGTTGATATCCAGAATGACGTACAGCTCCTTGGCGTGGGCGGCGGTGACGAGGTTGCTCAGCACGTCCGCGCCCATCATGCCCTGGGACAGGTATGCATCCGCCCGCAGCACCACGGCGGGCAGTCTGCCCGCCGCCGCGTCCAGCAGGCTCGTGCCGTGATAGCGCAGGGCCTCGGCCCGGGCCATGGGCACGTCGCCGAACATATCGGTAAAGTTTTTCAGGATCTTCGGACTGAGCCGATCGGGATCAGGGGAAAGCGTCAGCGCCAGGGGCGTTTTGCGCGCGCGGATGCGCTCCTGCAGTTGGGTAAGAGACATGGTTCTCCTCCTTGGCGAAATATATTAAACTATATTATAGCGCAAAGCGCCACGATTTGGCAAGGAAGCACGCGTGTTTTTTTATCGGCGCGGGGCAAACTACCAGCGGACAGAAAAGGAGTGGATGATCATGAAAATACCCGCTTTTGTCGGTGGGATGTGCGTCGGCATGGTGGCCGGCGCGATGATGGATATGGCGGCGCACCCCGGCCCGAAGGTCCGGAAGACCGCTGTGGGCAAGGCCATGCAGCGGCTGGGTAACGCGATGGACTCCGCCTGGGTCAGCGTCACATCCAAAATGCACTGAGCGGTATCGCAGGGAGCGGCAGCCGGTAGGCTGCCGCTTTTCCGTTTTCTGTGGGAAACCTTTTCCCGTTTTTTCAGCGGGAAAGTGTCTTGACGCGGGAGACAAAGTGTGGTATAGTACCCAGTGTCGTTTCCCTGCTTGTGTGGCTCAGCTGGCAGAGCAGCTCACTCGTAATGAGCAGGTCGCCGGTTCGAATCCGGCCACAAGCTCCAAAAATAAAACCACCCTATCGGGTGGTTTTATTTTTGGTCATATAGAAAACAGGACATAGCTGCGCTATGTCCTGTTTTTTGTGTCAGTTCTGTCGGTCACGCCGCGGGGTCTGCGGCGGGCGCGTCATCTGCGGTGTTGGGCTCGACCGCGGCGGTGTCAGCAGCGGTGTCCACCGCACCGTCCGAAGTACCAGCATTGCCGCCGTCTTCGGCCGCGCCGGAAGTGTTGGTATCGTCGGTCGTGTCACCAACGGTATTGGCATCTTCGCCATTCCCGGCGGTATCAGTGTCGCCGTCGTTTTCGTTACTGCCGACAGCATTGTCGTCATTGTTCTCCGTTTTCCCAGTTGCGGGCTGCTGCGGCTGGGCCGCAGGCTGTGCAGGTGTTTCGATCTCCGTGGTCATATCCACGCCCACCGTCACTATCGGCTTCTTCACATCCTCAGCAGGTTCTGTCACATTTTCGGTTTCGTTCTGTTGCTGGGAGGTCTGCTCATTCTCCAGTATTACCTCCTCATCATTACCAGGCTGAGTAATAATAATCTTCAGCTTCAGACTGATGCTGGGAAGCGATGCCCATTCTCCGTCATATTCCAACTTCAATGTCAGCTTCACATACCTTGTAGCCTCAGCTGGCACTTCAATCTCAAAAGGTTCTTTCGCAGACTCGCTTAACTGCACGCTGCTATTTTCAAGTGTATCCTCTCCCGACTGTGTCGCCACCAAGAACTCGTTCACGCCCTCGGCCACCACATACTCAAAGCTCATCATCTCGCTTAGGAGAACAGGCTGCACTTCAGGAGCATCATTTGCATAAGTGGCAATGCCCGTATCATCAATAGTCGTGCTGTCGACGCTCAGCAAACCTTCCGTTTCATCTCCAACCTTGAAGAGGTTGATTTTATACTTCACCGCATTCCGGCCTTTGTTTTCCAGCTTCAGATAGACAGTCTGGGCAACATCTTTGCTGAACGTTACCCCGCCAAAAATATCGCTTGTATTATTCAGCAGTGTCCAGCCTTCATTAGCAGTTAGGTTCTCATCTCCAATGTGATAAGACGTTGTTGTCCAAATGCTACCCGCCGTGATCGTAAACACATTGCTGGTAATGCTGTCGGTGAACCATGCAAAGGTAGTACCCACCAGCATAACAAGGCTCAGTAGGGTGCTGATGATGCTGGTGCAGATAGAGCGGTATAAGCTCGGCTCGCGGGCGTCACTGGTCTTTTTCTCCAGTCGCTTGGGTCTCAGAAAAGTCATATCGGTACTCCCTTTCTTTTGGTATTCACAGGGCGGCAGGCGGGAAACACATCAAACGTGCTCCGCCGGGGTCTTTTCCTCATCAGCCGGTACATCGGGGTCGCCGCCCTCCGCCGGCTGCGGTGCAGGCGCTTCGCTCCCGGCGGGTGCTCCGCCCTCTGCCGGTTTGGTCTCATCCTTCACGCCCAGCTGCGCGCGCAGGGCCTGCAGCTCCGCCAGCATGGCGGCACTCTGGCGGCGTTCCTCCGCCAACTGGTCCTTCTCCTGCTGCAGCTCCTGCATCTGCTCGCTCTTGTAGCGGCGGAACAGCCGCACCGTCTCCATGGACTGGGAGAGGATCAGCAGCGCGAACGGTACGAAGATGCACAGGATGTAGCCCGGGGTGGTCTTGAGGAAGTTGAAGAAGCGTCCCACACCGGCCAGACAGCCGCTGTACTTGCCCAGCACATCCATATATGTCACCACGGCTTCATCGTTGGTGTCCGTGGTCGTGCCGTAGGTGATAAATCCGGGTTCGCCGCTGTCGGTGGTGGTCAGGCTTCGGATCTTGTGGGTCACCACCTGCCCGTAGCTCTCTGTGTTGGTGCTGGTAAAGGCGATGATGTCGCCGGGCTGCAGTGTGGACGGGTCAACGTCCCGGGTCAGCACCAGGTCGCCGGCGGAGAAGTCCGTGGCGGACATGGAGTCGGACAGCACGATGAACGCGCGGTATCCGAAAAGCTGCCGGTCCGTGCGGTTAAAGGTCAGCACGGACACCACCGTGAACAGCATGATACAGATGGAGACCACCATCAGCACCGTAGTGACCACGCGCAGGATCTTGCTAAAGGTTTGTTTCATACGTCACTCCTTGGGGCTTTCTCTATCGGAAGATCCCTATCGGGAACTTTATCACGATCACCGAGCTGCACCTGCGTACCGTCGGCGCACAGGTCGAACTGCAGCGTACCGCCCTGGGCCGCGTTGCCCGCGTCCTCCGGGAAATGGAACGTGATGGTCAGGGTACGGTAGCTCCCCGTCGCGCCGACCGCTGGCAGGATACCCAGCCAATCCGCGCTGCTCTGCGTCAGGTCGCTCATTTTACCGGTAAACAGCACCGTTTCTCCGTCCGACACCGTGACATCCAGCACAGAGGCCAGGCTGCCGCTCACGTTGTTGAAATACAGCCTATACCAGCAATCCGCGCCCTCGTTTTTCAGGAAAAACGGCTTGTTCACCGTCATACCCGGCTCGAAGAGATACTCATTTTCGGTAATGACAGGCTTGCTGTCGTTCAAATTCAGCTTGATCTTCCCCGTGGAGATGATGTTGTCGGGGCGCTCCGCCACCGACAGGGCGATCGCCAGCGTGGTGACCACAAGGCCCAGCGCCAGCAGCACCGTCACCACCGCACTGCCCATCCAGCGGCGGCTGGTCACACGTTCAGTCATGACGCGCCCTCCTTCTGCCCAGGAGCACCACCAGCAGCACCAGCGCCAACGCCGCCGCGCCGATCATCAGCTCCATCGGAAAATCGTCGCCGGTCTTGGGGACAACGATCACTTCCCCGCCGCCGGGATGGCTTCCGCCGCCGCTGTCGGAGGTCAGCCACCACTTCAGGTCCACGGTCACAGTCTTGTCCTGATACTCGTTCCCCGCCGAGGTGGGCAGCGTTACCTTTATTGTATAGGTGAGCTTCGTGGGCGAGGGCTCGAGGATCTCCAATCCCTCCTGCGCCTGCTGGGACTCGGCCAGCCCCGCCACCGTACCGTCATACAGCAGCTCGCCGTCACGGTACACGGTGATGAGCAGACCCTCGGCCAGGAACTGGCTGTCGGCACTGCCGTTGGTCCGCAGCGCCGCCCCGAAATGGAGCTTCACCGGCTCGCTGTACTTCACGGAAACGGTGTACGCCTTCTCCACGCTGTCACCGGGCAGCATCCCGTCCATGCCCATGGCCTCCTGCGCGCCGGGCAGAGACACCTCGGCGTCCAGCAGGGCCGCGCCGCTCTCCTCCCCGTTCAGGGCGCTAAAAAGTGCCGTGCGGGACACGATCACCGAGAGCTTTTCCCCGCTCTCGATGTGGTTGTCCGGCGACACAGCATCCGGTTTTGCGCACATGAACAGCACCCCTGCCAGGGCCAGCAAGGCCACGACCAGCAGAAGCAGCAGCGCGATATTCAGTTTTTTATGTTCTGCATTCCCCCACGGTCTCATATCCAGCCCCCTGCCGATCGTTTTTCCGTGTTTTCAGCGGGAAGCCGAAGTCTTTCGACACTCCCGCACTCTGTATAGCAAGTGTATCACGGAACGGTCCGTATCGCAATCGTCATTGTGACAAAATTTCTTTGCGAAATTTGGAAAAAATCACAACCGCAGCGCAGACCGCAGCGCCATACCCGGCGCCGCGGCCTGCAGCAGCACGGTTCCCCGTGTATTCTATGTATTTTCCTTCAGCTGAATATCAATTTTCCCCTTCGCATGATAGGCTTCCACCGCCACGGGATAAACGCCGCTCTGGGAAATGCTCACGGCAAAGCATTTTGTCTCCCGGCCGTTGCCGGCATACAGCACCGTCCCGTCCGGGGCTTTGATCTCCAGGTGCAGAAATCCCATTTCCGTCTCAAACCGGATCTGGAGCGCAGCGCCAGCCCTGAGCTCTATGGAATGCAGGTCCGTACCGGTCATGCGCTGGATGTCCAGCCGATAGAAATCGGAGGACGCCGCACGCTGTCCGGCGAAGTCCCTTTGGCCGCAGACGGCCGCAAATGCGGCGCACCCCAGAACAAGGGCCAGCAAAAGCGCGGTGATCGTATCTTTCAGGCTCATTGCTTCTCTCCTTGTTGACTATTGTTGTTTACCGTTCCGAACAGCCGCCCCGCGCCGCCCAAAAACAACAAACGCAGCGCAGACCGATCTGTCGGTCTGCACTGCGTCTAAGCGTCTGGCGTTCTGATCTCTTCTGTTTTACCGTTCTTAAAATGGATCACGCAGGTGTACTTGCACTTGGGACAGAACAGGGGGAAATCCTCCAGCACCGTATGCGGCCGTATCTGCGTTCTCGTCTTGCCGCCGCATCGGGGGCAGCGAAGCCAATCCAATTCCGTTTTCAGGGGTCTGGTCATTTCACCGGTTCATTCGTCGGGGCGGAGATAAGGGTGATCTGCCGCGTCTTGCTGCCTTCGGCGGCTTCCATTTTCATATACTTGAGGGCGATCTCGTTGATCTCCGAAAGGAAACCGGAAAACTCCTCATCCGTCAGCACCAGCGTGCAGTTTGTGAGAAGCAGCATATCCTTCCGGGGATCAGCACTGCCGCCGGCAAAATATCTGGCAAACGACGCGCAGATACTGAGCAGTGACATCTGCACCGCGTTCCCGCTCTCATCCTCCGCCGCCAGGGCCTCCTTGTTCAGCTGATAAACGCTTTCGACTGTGCCGCGAATTCGGTTTTCCCCCACGACCACAAGAATGGAGTGATCCGCCAGAATTCTGATATGCCGGTACAGGCTGGCGTTCGGCACATCGGGCAGCGCTTTTTTGAGATCCTTCGCCGTGCCCGTTCCGTGGAGCAGAAAATACTGGAATATCCTCTGCCGGACGGGATTCATGACCACTTCCGCTATCTCCATCTAACATTACCATTCCTTGCATTATTTCATATATACATTATATTCTCATTTTTAAGAATGTCAAGAGGAAATTTACGTTCCTGTAGCACGCAGAGCAGGAAACCTGCGAGCGGCCTTCCGCCGCCTGTACGGCAAAAGTGCAGCGCCAAAAAGAAGAGACACACGAACGTGTGTCTCTTCTTTTTGTCCTCGGCACATGAAAAAGATATTTTATCGGTTTCCTTGGTGGGATTCGAACCTCCGCTGGCCATGTTTGGAGGTATGACATCACTGCTCTAAGCACGCCGAGCACGATCCCGCCGATCGTCTTGAGCGCTTTCTTGTCCGTCAGCAATGCGACGGCGATCTTCTTCAGTGCTGCGGCTACCGTTGCGCTCATCGTCCGCCTGCCTTGCCGAACAGCGCTGCCTTATAGTCCGGCGCAATGACCTGCAGCAGATACCGCTCGTTGCCGCAGCGATAGAGGCAAGTGCCTCGCTCCGGGTATTTGATCAGTTCGAATTCGCTCGGCTCGACCTGCAAGGCATCCATATATTCTTTTGGATTGATCTGCCCAGCGTTGAACAGAAACTGATGGGTCGGGATGGAAAACAGCGGTTTCGTATACTCTCGAATAGCAGGGATCAAAAAATCCTCGATGTTCTGGCTGGCCAGAATGATCGAGGAGTCCTTTTTACGCACACGTTTCATGGCGTTGCGGATATATTCGATTGCGGTCATATTGGTGAGGAACAGATACAGCTCGTCGATGCTGGCGGCTGTGCTGCCCCGGCCCAGAAGCTGATTGCTCATGAAAGACAGAATGTTGAAGAGCATGGCATCTTTCAGGCGCTTGTTGGTATCCAGCAAGCCTTTCACGCCGAACACCAGAAAGTCGCTGCCGGTGATGTTGGTGTGGCCGTTGAAGTATTTGCTTTCCGCACCGACGCACATGGAATGGATGCCGAGACAGACCTCCTGCAGCGTTTCTTCGGTATAGAGGTACTTGCGCTGCTTGTCATAGCCATAGAATTCTTCCTCGCACAGCTTGTAGAAGTCCTCCATAATGGGAAAGTCGGATGGCTTTTTCATGCTGTAATCCGTGCTGTCGGTGATACCGAATCGGGCATACAGCTTCGAGAGCAGGATCTCTATGGTGTCGATCTGCGCATCGGTAAAGTCCTTATATGGTCCAGATGATCGATATCCCTTTTGATGATTTTCCGCACCTTGGGATCGTGTTCCTCGACCAGTCTGCCGGTCAGGTACGCCTTGTTATCGTCAAAGCATTCCGAGGAGTCGGTGCAGGTGATCTCAATGTCCGGAATGGCCGAGAGCACCATCATCAGGTGACGGATCTTGATCTCAATATTCGTATGAGAAAGCACCGAGATGTTGGTGGGCGCTACGAGATAAAAGAGCATCTCGTATTTGCCCACCGCAAGGCCGTATTTTGTAAAGGTGCGGATGCCGAGCAGCTCCTGCACCGAGCGCCCCTTTTTCTTTTTCTGCTGTTTTTCTGCCATGGGTTCACCTCCATTCGTAATACTGCTGAGTGCTGATAAAGTACCGCACAGCGTATTTGATAAAATCCAGCACGGTGGTATCATCCATGCGGATGGTCAGAAACCCGAAGCACAGCGTTGCTGCTGCCGGAAGAAAGAATCCGAGCTGCACCAAGGTCACAATGGACAACAGCGCCGCAATGCCGAGAATACAAAAATCCCGCAGACCCCAAAGCCACAGATTGGCCGTGGCTTTCAGATTCTGTGGGTACAGATATTGTGTCATACTGGTTCCTCCCGTTATTTGCCCGTGGCTCGTGCAACGCTGCGGGTCAGATTGACGGCAGTCGTCGTGGCATGGACAACGCTCATCATGTTGACGCGCACAGAGCTGTCAAGGCCAAACTGCTGCGCAATGCGGGGCACCTCATTGGCCGCCAGCATGACGCCAAGGCCCAACAGCATATTACCGGGGAAGGTCAGAAGCCCCAAAAACAGCAGGCTGGTCTGCATGAAAGCCGTCAGGCACAGTGCTGCGATCTGTTTCATCCACTGGTTGAAACCATCCTGATAGCCCCTCGGTACGCTGAACATATACAGTGACCCGACTGCGATCTGGATCAGCAGAATGCCGCCGCGCTTGATATTGGCGAAAAAGATCTTGATCACGCAGTAGGCAAAGGCGATCAGCGCAAGGATGTTGAACAGATTGAAGCTGACATTGTTCGCTACAGAAAAGCTGCCGACCAGCACGCTGGTGCTCTCTCCGGCAAGGTCAATGCTTCGGCCACCGGCGAAAATGGCAGACAGATCATGAGAGAAGGTGTTCTGCAGGCTGACGCAGAATTTGTACAGCTCCACTGGCACGATGCCGATCAGTGAGCAGGCAAAGAAGCCTTTCAGAATATTGATAGCTGTTGTCTTGATGTTGGCCCGTCCGCACTGGTATTCGATGGCGACATCGAAAATCGCCACAACCACCCCGGCTGCAAACAGTGCCCAGCCGAACAGCGTAAACAGCCGGATCGTTGCCTGTATCCAGTCCAGTTGGAAAATGTCAGCTCCCATGTTGCCCATCATGGTAAAGAAGTCGGCTACGGCGTTATAGATCGTTTCGTAGAGCCATTGCAGCATGGTATTCCAGATCACATTGGAGATCTGCTCGCCAAGTGCCTCAAAGGTACTCCCGATGGCGTTGCCGATGCCGAAAAAAATATCCCCTAACCAATCAAACAATCACTTCACCTCCTGTCAGGGCCGCCGCTTTTCGCAGCGGCCCCGCGTGACGGATCAGAGGATAGACCAGATATACAGCGGTGCAGTCAGGGTGAAAATAAGGCAGGCGAACAGAATGCAGGGCGCTGCAAATTCAAACTGCCCGTGCTTTCGGTACTCAAAGTAACTGGTACCGACCTTGACGAAGAACAGGATCGCCAGGATCATATCCACCACCGGGAACACCACATTGTTGACCACCGTCTGGATCTGGGCTTTCGCCGTATTCCAAGTCTGCTCAATGGCTCCGGCCACATCGCCTGCGGCAAATGCGGTCATGGAGCACATGGAGATCATCACGGCCAGCAGCCCCACAAGGAGCAGTGTCCGCGTTGCTTTCTTTCTCATCATGCGTTACCTCCCAATACTTTTTGAATTTCATTTTTCCGGATCTTCCGGATGCGAATGTTCAGGTGCCTGCAAAATTGCAGCTCGGCGGCCATGCCCTCGGTCACGGTATCGCCGAACAGCCAAAGCTCGTCGCAGAACCATAAAAGAGACATTCCGGCACTGCGTCCGACCTCACGCTCCGCCGGAACACTGTCATCAAGGCATTCCGCATAGAAATGCGGCACGACCGGAGCCGTGCCGCACAGCAGAGCATATCTGCAGTATTGTCGGATCTTTTCAAGGTTGGCGGTTACATCGCCGCCAAGGGGCGCACACAGATACACCTTTTTCATTCGTCGCCGTCATCGTCCTTTTTACGCTTGGCAAACAGAATGCCGCAGGCGATGGCACCGCCAAGGGCAATGCTGCCCAGCCCGATCCAGAAGCCAAGGTTACTTTCGTCGCCGGTCTGCGGTACATCCGGCGTGGGGATCTTCTCGTTGGTCATCTCTGCCTTGACGATCTGTCCGTCCTCGGTGATCTCAAATTCGTGGGGTGTCGTGTCGATACGATAGCCCTCCGGGGCATCGAATTCCTCATATCGTTCAGATCCTCATTCTGCTCTTTTTGCAGCAGCTCCCGGATCGCTCGCTCATTGTCGAGCGCATAGCCGTTGTCCACCTCATACCAATCGCCATATTCCTCGTCCGTCATACGGACTTGAAGCGGGCAGTAGTAGTTGATGGTTACGGCGATCAGATCCGCCGTCATTGCCTGAATGTCTGCCAAAACCGCCTGCGGCGAATGATACTGCCCATATACGATGCTCTGCTCGATCTCATGCTGCACCTCCGGTCTGGCGTGTACCACAGCGTGCGCACACACATTGGCATCCTCCAGCGAATGGGACGGGCGGAACAGTGCGGCGAGATTCTGCCCCACATCCGACTCGGAATAGAGCTTGACGGAGATCGGCTGATCTTCCTCATCCATGATCGGAATGCCCTTGGCCTGCCTGCGAATACCGATCTGCGACAGTTCATATTGCAGGCTCAGGCGATCCATGGGCAGCTCCACAATGGCGGTCTGTTCGCTGTGCGAAATCATGGCTTTAAGCATGGCGCACCTCCGTTTCCAGCACCGCCGCACCGAAGCGGGCAATGGTGACTGCCTGCACAATCAGGCGAAAGGCCCAATCTGAGATCACGCTGCCGTCGGCCAGCTCACACAGCGAGATCTGCCGCTGGCCGGTCTGCAATTCCTTGACCGCTTTCCAAAGAGCATAGCAGTCTGTAGACACATCGCCAAGACGTACTGCCTGCAGATCGACATTACCACGGTCTGAGAAGTATCGCCTTGTCTTGGACCACAAGGTATGGTCCGCAGTCAAGAGGTACAGTACGGCAAGGCTGCGATGATCCGACTTTCGCAGGTACAGTTTCTGCGCCTCAAAGCGCTGCCGGTGTTGATCGGTTTGAAAAATCATAGGGGCATCATCCTTTCTGTCGTAGAGATTTGAAAGTCGTCTTTGAAACGGGATATGTCTTGCGGCGGCGAATGCCGCATGAACGGCTTCATGAAGAGAAGCAGCGCCGCAGGTGAGTCTGACATCTAATACCGGGCAGACCTCCATGGAGCAGCCTTTCTTTTTTCTGTGGTAGAAGCAGAGCCTGCAATCACAGTCCGCTTTGCTGAATGGATATGCCCTACGGAGCGTGCCACCGCCACGTTGGTTTCTGCCAGGTGGTCGCTGCATGATGGCCTCCGTGCTGTTGAGGGATGGCGTGCTGGTGAAGTACATTCTGATCGCTCCTTTTTCGTGAAATAGAAAAAGCCCGAAGTCTTTTGCAAAACTTCGGGCATGGAAAATGCAAAACGGCGGACAAGTTTTGGCTTGTCCGCCGTCTGCGAATATTTGGTTGTACGGGAGTTCGATACTGCACCCAAAGGGAAAACAGCGGTTTTACATCTTCAAATATGCATCTCGAAGTCCCGGCATCTGGGCAGCAAAAAACCCCGATAAAATCGGGGTTTTTGCGGAACATATCTTTTTTATGTTCCTTTTATGTCATGCCGTACCACTGTAGATTTTTGAACCCCCGGTTCAAAAATGCCATGTGCAAGTCGGAATTCTCCGTTCTTTTTTAACTTTTCTCAAACTTTTTTAATGGGTGCTTTCAAGAGCTGCTAATTGGCCTCGTGAAAAAAACATTATGCGAAAACGCTATTTTCCCTCTGGCATCTCGTTCGTATCCGCGGCTGCCCCTTCCAGAAGGTCAGTCACGATCTGATTGAGCTGTGCGGC
>CAVGVB010000013.1:0-62420 GCA_963632705.1 bacterium
GGACGCTCACACGGTACATCAGAAGGTGTGTAGGGGCGGGGTTCTACCCCGCCCGCGGGAGAGGCAGAGCCCCTCCCCTACAAACGGGTACAAGGGGCACGGCGTATAAATGTCTCTCCCTCCGTCAGCGCGAAGCGCTGACACCTCCCTCACAGAGGGAGGCAGGGACGGGGGAACGGATTGCCACGACCAGTCTGCGGACTGGTCTCGCAATGGCAACAATGAGCACCACAACACAACAGACACAGAAGGGGGGGAGAAGAACATGACACTTGCTGAACTATCCACGGAGTACGAGATCAGCGCGGGGCTGCTCTCCGGGCGGCTGGCGGAGCTGCGGCTGGCCCTGCGGCAGGAGGAGGACGCGGAGGCGGCCTGCCGCCTGCGGCGGCGCATCGAGACGCTGCGGCCGCTGCTGACCCAGTGCCGGAAGCTGTCACAGCTGACGGCCCACTACTACGACCCGGATTTCTGCCGCTATGACGAATACAGCCTATGACATCATGGACCGGGCCGGGCTGGAGCACTGGCTCAGGGAGACGGCGGGGGACAACAGCCAGCGGCGGGAGCGGCTGCGGCGCAACCTGCGGCGGGCCATGAAGCGGGAGCTGACGCCACGGCAGCAGGAGATCATGGCGCTGTACTTCTTCGAGAACCGGTCCATGTCGGAGATCGCGGCGCTGCTGGACGTCAACAAGTCCACCGTGTCACGGTGTCTCCGCCGGGGGCAGGAGCGGCTGCGGCACTTTTTGGAGTACAGTCTGTAAACGGGGCGAAAAAAGCCTTGACAAGCGGCGGTCTGATGGAGATAATGCCGGTACGGGACTTATTACACGCGAGAGAGGAGCGAGAACGCTTGTATACAAAGCTGATGCACAACAAGGGGCTGCGGCTGGTGGGCGGACTGCTGGGTTCGCTGCTGATGAGCGTGGCCATCAACGTATTCATCGTGCCCCAGGGGCTGTACGCCGGCGGCGCATACGGCCTGTGCCAGGTCATACGTACACTATTGCAGACGAAGCTGGGGGTGGAGACCACCTTCGACCTGGCGGGCGTGCTGTACTTCTTCGTGAATATCCCGCTGTTCCTGCTGGCGTTCCGGACGCTGGGAAAGACGTTCTGCCTGAAGGCGGCGGTGTGCACCATCTCCAACTCCGTGTTTCTGGCGCTGATCCCCTCCCCCGCCGCGCCCATCATCCCCGATCCGCTGACCAGCTGCATGATCGGCGGCATTCTGGTGGGCTTCGCCGCCGGGCTGGTGCTGAGCTGCGGCTGCTCCACCGGCGGGCTGGACATTCTGGGGCTGTATCTGAGCAAGAAGAACAACAAGTTCACCGTGGGGCGGTTCTGCATCTCCTTCAACGTGTGCTTGTACCTGCTGTGCTTCATCCTGTTCGACGCCGCCACGGCCATCTACTCCGCCATCTACAACGTGCTGAGCAACCTGTTTCTGGACAGGCTGCACCGGCAGAACGTGTCGGTACAGCTGATGATCTTCACCAAGTCCAAGGACCCGGCGCTGCCGAAATACATCATGGAGCAGCTGGACCGGGGCGTGACGTACTGGCAGGCCAAGGGCGCGTACACCGGCGACGACGTGCAGGTGCTGTGCGTGTGTCTGTCCAAGTATGAGATCGACACGCTGGAGCAGGTCATCCGGGACATCGACCCCAACGCGTTTTTCGTGATGCAGGAGGGCGTCCGGGTGGTGGGCAACTTCAAGCGGCATCTGGGATAATAAAAAAAGAGGCGGCTGCGCCGCTTCTTTTTTTATTCTTTTTTGCCGGATCTGCCGGAGACGTTGGCCGCGAACACGCAGGCCAGGATCAGCACCACGCCCAGCACCTGCCACAGGGAGAAGGGCTCTTTCAGCAGCACCACGCCGGCCAGCACCGACACCACGGTGGTGACGTTGGAAAAGAGGGACGTTTCGGTGACGGTGAGGTGGCTGTTGGCAAAGTTCAGCAGGCCGTAGGCCACGCCGGAGGACAGGACGCCCAGATACAGCACCGCCAGCCAGAAATCGCCGTTTTGGGCCGGCTCGAGGATGAGGGGGCTGGCCGGGCCGCCGGCCTGGAGCAGCGCCACGGGGACGAACACCACCATGCCCACCACGAACATGACGTAGGTCATCTCGAAGGGGGTGAACTGCTTGGCGGCGCTGTGGCTGACGCCGTAGTACACCGTGTCGCTGAGCATGGTCAGCAGCAGGAACAGCAGGCCCAGGGCGGAGATCATCACCGCGCCGCCGGCGGAGATCAGCGCCACGCCGCCCACCGCGCCCAGGGCGCACAGCACCTGCTTTGCCGTGACGCGCTCGTGGAGCACCAGCACGTCCATGAGGATGCAGCACACGGGCACGGCGGCGATGATGGTGCCGGCCACGGCGGAGGACGTGTAGAGGATGCCGTAATTCTCGAAGATGAAATAGGCCACCGGCTGGACCAGGCCCAGCAGCACCAGGCGGCCCACCGGCTTGTGATACAGGTTGAAGGCGAAGAGCTTCCTGCCCCGGAGCTTGCCCGCCAGGGCGTTGACGGCGATGACCAGCGTCATGGCCGCCACGGCCACCGTGAAGCGGAAGGCCAGCAGCACCGAGGGCAGGGCCACGGCCAGGGCCAGCTTGGAGAACATGAAGCTCATGCCGAAGATGACGGAGGCGACCAGCGCGGCCAGCAGGCTGAGGATATGGACTTTTTCTTGTTTCATGGGACACCTCCCGCATAATTGAGATGTATGATAGCATATTTTGCCGGGAAAGGCAAGAACACGCCGCCCGGGGGTGTGGGCGGCGCGCTCTTGAAGGGGAAGGGGGAAAAACAAAGGGAATTCCAATTTGTGAGGTCATATTTGATGAGGAGGAATGTGCGGTGTTTACTTGGCCAGACGGCTGACAACACCCACTACCACCAGCAGCGCAGCCAGCGCGGCCAATACCAGGTTCAGTGCCATTTCCAGCGCCTCCTTTCTTGTCGGTTCCTTAACTTGACTATACTGTACCACGATGATGCTCAAATGTAAAACGCATCATTTTCATCAACTTGATGAAAAAAAGTTTGCAGTTGCCGGAGTGGGATGGTAGAATGGGATCACAAAGGGGGAATGGGCCATGAGCGTGACCAAATATCAGATATTCCTGAAAACGGTGGAGAAGGGCAGCTTTACGGCGGCGGCCCGGGAGATGAACTTCACCCAGTCCGGCGTGAGCCACGCCATCTCCTCGCTGGAGGAGGAGCTGGGGGTGACGCTGCTGGTACGCAGCCACGGCGGCGTGACGCCCACGGCGGACGGGCGGGCGCTGACGCCGTACTTTGAGGAGATGTGCGCCCTGCAGCACCGGCTGGAGCAGCACGCGGAGGACCTGCAGGGGCTGGAGACGGGCCTTGTGCGGGTGGCCACGTTCACCAGCGTGTCGGAAAAGTGGCTGCCGGGGATGCTGAAAACGTTCCAGGAGCAGTACCCCCGCATCGAGTTCGAGCTGCTGCCCTCCAACTTCAACAACGAGATCTCCGACTGGGTATTGCAGGGCAAGGCGGACTGCGGGTTCATCTCCCTGCCCACCCCGGCGGAGAAATATCTGGACTACTGGCTGCTGCAGCGGGATCAGTGGAAGGTCATCATGCCCTGCGACCACCCGCTGGCGGGGCGGCAGCCCTTCCCGCCGGAGGCGCTGGCCCAGTACCCCATGATACTGCTGGACGAGGGGGACGACTATGAGATCCAGGCCATCTTCGACCACTACCACATCCAGCCGCAGGTCCAGTACTCCGTGCAGCAGGACCAGACCATTCTGGCCATGGTGTCCGGCGGGCTGGGCATCAGCGTTATGGAGGAGCTGATGCTGTACCGGTGCGCCTACCCGCTGGCGTCCAGCACGCTGCCCAAGGTGTTCCACCGGGATATCGGCATCTGCGTGAAGGACAAAAACGCACTGTCCCACTCCACGCAGGTATTCATCGACCACGTGCGGCGGTGGGTGCTGCGGAACTTCCCGGAGGGATGGAACGCGCCCCGGCCCTACGAACGATAACGGAATACGCAACGAAACGCCGCTTCCCGCCGTCAGTATAGGCAGGAGCGGCGTTTTGCCGCGGAAAGGAGATATACATCATGAAAAGGATGATCACATTGTTTTTGGCGCTGGTGATGGCGCTGAGCCTGACGGCCTGCGGCAAGAAGGAGGACACCATCGGCGGGGACACGGCCGGCGATCAGTCCGTGGACCTGCGGGCGGCATACGAGGCGGGCATCAAGCAGGTGCAGGACGAGCTGGGCGACAACGCGCCGGTGCTGCTGGAGGAGACGGATAAGGATTACATCAATAATGTGTATCCCGGCATCAACGATGTGGAGCTGAAGCAGTCCGTGTTCTTCCTCTCTCCCACCGGCACCTATTGTGATGTGGTGATGGTCGAGGTCGCCAATGCCTCCGATGTGGACACCGTTAAGCAGATCTTCCAGACCCGTATCGACACCCTGGCGGGCGACACCGAGTATGTCAACGAGGCGGAGCTTTGGAAGAACAACGCGCAGATCTCCGTCAACGGCAACTATGTCGTGCTTGAGGTCATGCCCGATGGCTGCACCGTGCCCGACGAGTTCCTCGCCAAATTCTGATTTTATTTGTAACTGGTATTCCCCCTTTTTGTGTGCTATAATGGTCTGACCGACCGACACAGAAAGGGGGCGTACCCTATGGAGGATTCCCAGATCATAGACGGATTTTTCCGCCGCGACGAGTCCGCTATTACCGCCGCGCAGGAAAAATACGAAAAGCGCTGCCTCGCCGCCGCCCGGCACATCCTGCCGGATGACCGGGACGCGGAGGAGTGCGTCAGCGACGTGTGGCTGCAGCTGTGGAACGCCATCCCGCCGGAGCGGCCCCGCTCACTGGCGGCATATATCACCACCGTCACTCGGCGTGCGGCGCTGGACAGATACGACTACAACCGCGCCACCCAGCGGCGCAGCGACTTGACCGTAGCGTTCGAGGAGCTGGAGGACTGCCTGTCCGGGCCGGACGAGGCCCAGGCCGCCGTGGAGCGGCAGGACTTCGGCAGGGCGCTGAACGACTTTCTGCACACCCTGACCCGGCAGAGCCGGACGTTCTTCGTCCGGCGGTACTGGTACGGCGAGAGCATCCGCGAGATCGCCGAGAGCTGCGGCGCGGGGGAGGAAAAGATCAAGTCCTCCCTGTTCCGCACCCGGCAGCGGCTGCGGAAAACTTTGGAAAAGGAGGGGATGCTGTGAACGAGGAACGGTTCAAGCGGTGGATGGACGCCATCGACGATGAATTCTTAGAGGAAGCCCAGCGTCCCCTGCCCCGGGCCTCCGCAGGACGGCGCTGGGGCGCGCTGGCGGCCTGCCTGTGTGCGGCGGCGCTGGCATTGGCGTTGTGGCAGCCGTGGAGCAAAAACACCGCCGATGAGGGCACGGCGGGCGACAACGGCGGCGCGGCCTTCTCCGCCCTCTGCGCCGCACCCCAGGCAGAGCAGCTGAGCGCCTCGCTGGCGCTGCCGGAAAACGCGGCACTGCTGACGGACTACGACCTGCGGCGGGACGAGAGCGGCGCTGTCACCGCCGCGTCCTGCACGGTGGAGATAGACGGTCTGGATTACAGCTACGGCGCGGTCTACACCACCTCTCCCCTGCCCGCCCCGGACGGCTCGCTGCCCGGCGTCAGCTGGCAGGTGGGCGGCCTGACGCTGCTGGTGTACGACGACGGCGCGGTGGGCTGGTACAGCGGGAGCAGCGGCATCCAGTGGTACTGCACCGCCGATGACAACGGTGAAACGCTGGTGACGGCCTTTGCCATGATCAGCGCCCAGGCCTACACCGTCCCCACCGCGCCGGTGGGCGCAGCGGTGCTGGGCTACGACCTGTTCGAGCTGGAGGGCGAGACGGTGACGGAGGTGACGTTCGCCGCAGGCGGGCAGACGTGGCGCTACCGCATGACGCCCACGATGGACGTGACGGAGCGCATCCCCGACATCTCCGGGTACACCGGCGGCCAGCAGACGGCGGAGGGGCAGGTGCGCTGGTGTGCCGCGTCCCTGCGCTGGGACGAGGGCGGCGCGGGCTGCATCATCTGGAAGGACGTCGTGCCGGGGCTGGCCTACAGCCTGACGGTGGACGGCGGCGCGTCGGAGGCACTGCTGCACGACATGGCGGCCCGGGTATTCCAGCCCGCCCAGGACGAAGCCGGATAAGTGAAACAGACGCGAAAACGCCGTCCCCTTAGGCTAAGGGGACGGCGTTTTTCTGTTCTTTTTTACCACCCCGGCGTGCCGCGGAGGTACATATAGTAGGGCTGGGCATAGTCATTGCGGACCTCCTCCGGCCAGCTCAGGGGCTGGAGCAGCTCATACATCACGCCCTGGGTCAGGGTGTCCAGATCCTCGCCGTCGCTGCGGAAGGAGAAGCTGTAGTACGTCTCGCCGTACCGGCAGAGGTTGGTACGCAGGTCCGCCGCCAAGGTGACGGTGGTGCCGTCGGCACAGAACAGGATAAACTGGGCGTGGGGGTCGAAACCCTCCGGCTCGCCGGCCAGCAGCTTGGGATGGCGGAAGCGCCGGGCCAGCTCCCGGACGCTGTCCTGATCGGTGATGGCCACATGGTAGCGCTGATAGCTGGGCGCGTCGCCCAGCCACACCACCGCCGACACCACGTCATCGGGGGAGATGGTCAGCTGGTCCGCCGTGATGGTCTCCGTGTCCTCCGGGGACGGCGGGGCGGCGGGACGATCCCAGCCGCCGAACAGGTCGGGGAAGTCCTCCCGGTAGTAGGGCGGCCAGTTGTCCGCATCCAGCAGCCACTGCATCAGGTCCTGCGTGTCGGCGGTGCGGTCCTGGCCGTCGGCCCGGAGGGAAAAGTCGTAGTACACGTTGTTCAGGCGGTAGATATTGGCGCTGAGGTCCACCTCCATGGGCGTGACCAGCCCGCCGGCATACACAAAGCAGAACCGGACGGCCTCAAAGGTATCGGGGGCGTCGGGACGCTTCACCGCGCTCTGGAACAGGGCGGAGACCTCCCGGATGGCCGTCTGGTCGGTGATGGTGAACGGGAAGCCCGTGCCCACCTGTATCTCCAGGCACTGGAGCTGCTCCCGCTCCTGGAGGACGGTGCACACCACGGCACCGGGCTGTTCGGCGGCGGTGGGGGCGCGGCCCTCGTCATCCTGCCCGAGCTGGTCGGTATCGGTCTGGGCGGTATCGTCCGCCGGGTCGGTCCGGGCCGGGACATCGGCCTTTCCGCAGGCGGTGAGCAGCAGCAAGAGCGCCGCCAGCAGCGGCAGCAGCCGTTTCTTCTTCATAGGGGGACACTCCTTTCTCGCGGTACAGGCTCAGTATACCGGAACGGGGCGGAAAATGGGTTACAGCCGGGGAACGAACAGGTTACAAAGCGGGAAAAGGCGCAGCCGACAGCGGCCGCGCCTTTTTGCCTTCGCTTATTCTCTCCGCAGGGCCTCGATGGGGTTCAGCTTGGAGGCCTTCATGGCGGGGACAAGGCCGAACACCACGCCGATGATCATGGAGAAGGCCACGGCGATGACGCAGGCCGGTACGCTGATGGCCACCGGCGTGCCCATGATGTGGGACAGCATCTCCGCCAGACCGATACCCGTGGCCACGCCCAGGATACCGCCCATGCTGGTCAGCACGGCGGCCTCCGTCAGGAACTGCCACAGGATGCGGCTCTGCTGCGCGCCGATGGCGATCTTCAGGCCGATCTCGCGGGTACGCTCCGTCACGGACACCAGCATGATGTTCATGACGCCGATGCCGCCCACCACCAGGGAGATGGCGGCGATCCAGATGAGCTGCTTGTTGGTGGCCTCGGACAGGCTCTGCAGGTCACTGGCCTGCTGGAGCAGGTCCACGGACTGGTACTTGAACTTATCCGTGGAGATCACGTTCTCGTTCAGGTACTTGGCCGCGTTGTCGCCGGCCTTGGTCATGTCGTTGGTGGATGTGGCCCGGATGGCCACGGACTGGGGCTCATCGTAGCGGTAGGCCACGGACCAGGTCACATCCGGGATAAAGACCGTGCCGGAGGTGTTGCCGGAGTACATATAGTAGTCCTGGAAGCTGTTGATCACCGGCTCGGAGGTGGAGCGGGCGGACACCACGCCCACCACCGTGTAGGGCATGCCCTGTATCTCCACCGTGCCGCCGATGGGGTTGCGGCCCTCGAACAGAGACTGGGCGGTCTTGGTGTCCAGCAGCGCCACGCAGCGGCGGTTCTCAAAGTCGGCGGCGGTAAAGGCGCGGCCGTAGTTCACCGCATAGTCCACGGCGGACAGGTAGTTCTCGTCCACGCCGTACAGCGAGCCGCTGAAGGCGGTGTTGCCCACGTAGACGTTGTCGCTCCACTGGCGCTGGTAGTACAGGGACACGGTGTCCACGCAGTCCAGCTTCTCCATCTCGGCGCGCATATCCCGGGTGACGGGCTGGACGCCGTCAGGCAGAGCGGAATAGCTCAGGTCGGCGCTGTAGTTGTCCTGCATGAGCTGGACGCGCACCACGTTGTTGCCCGCGCCGATCAGGTTCTGCTTGATCTGCTCATTCGTGCCCTGAATGGTGGACACGATGGTGATGATGGCGGCGATGCCGATGATGATGCCCAGCATGGTCAGGAAAGAGCGGAGCTTGTGACTCCATACGCCCTGAAAGGCGAGATTTATATTTTCACCCATTGTCCCGCCTCCTTATATTCCGCTGTACAGCTGGTCCATGGTGGCCTCCTGGGTGTGCGCACCCTCCACCACGTCGCGGCCATAGGGGAAGGCCACGTAATCCTCCAGCGTCAGACCGCCGCGGATCTGGGTGTAGCTGCCCCACAGGTCGCGGCCCGTCTGCACCCAGCGCTTCTCCAGCTTGTCGTTCTCGCCCCGTACCATGACGTAGCTCTTGCCGTTCTCGGAGCGGATGAAGAAGCTCTCCAGGTACATACTGTCGGCGCTGTCGGTGTCCGCCGTCTTCTGATACTGCATCTCCACGTAGTCATAGGGCTGCAGGTTGGCATCCTCGTCCACGAAGACCTTGAAGGGGTAGTAGGACACGTTGCTGTTGCCGTCGCCCCAGTTGCTGCCGGAATCCGTGGGATAGCTGTCGATGGACACGATCTTGCCCTCGCAGCTCACGCCGGTGCGCCAGCTGCTGATCTGCACGGTGTCGCCGATCTTCACACTGCCCAGGTCCATCTCGCTGAGCGTGCCGGTGACGTAGTAACCGCCGCCGCCGGACACCTCCACCACGGCCTCGTTGTTGTTATAGGCCTCCGTGGCGTCCCGGATGGTCTTCACCGTGCCGGCGAACTCGGCGTACACGTTGCCGTCGCCCAGCTCGCTCTGCTTCTTCTCCAGATCCAGCTTGGCGACCTTCAGGCTGGTCTCCAGCTGGTTGACCTCTTTGTACTTCTCGCCGATGGCGATGTCCAGATCGTGCCAGCTCATGGCGCTGTCCACCAGCTCCTGCGCCCGCTCCACCTTCTGCTCCAGCTTCTTGATGGTCTCGCTGTTGTAGGTGTGGCCGGGGTCTTCATACTCCGGCAGATCCGTCACCAGCTGCACGTCCTGGGTGATCTCATAGGCGGTGGCGCTGACCTGCCGGTAGTTCTCCGTCACCCTGACGCCCCAGTTGGCCTGGATATAGCCGCCCACCTTGTCGCCGCTGCGCTGGACGAGCACGATGTTCGTCTCCAGCACCGGCGTCGTCTCGCTGACCCGCAGGCGGCCGCCGAAGCCGCTGAGCAGGTGCTCGCCCGTCAGCTCGGAGGTGCTGGGCCAGGCGTAGTAGTAGACCTTGTACTCCTGGCCGTTCTTATCCTTCAGCGTCTTGGTGGCCAGCAGCTTCTCCGTCACCGGCTCGTTGGAGTCGTAGCCCGTCTGCTGGTCGTACTTGGCCTTCTCCTCCTCCAGCTGCTTTTTCAGCTTCTCCAGCTCCGGCTCAAGCTCCTCTTTCCGCTTGGCCTTCTGCAGCAGCGTCAGGTCGTCCTTGGCCTCCTGCAGCTGGCCCTCCTGGCGGTCGTACTGGATCCTGGCTCGCTCCACCTCCGTCTCGGACAGGGTGGAGTCGTAGCTCAGCAGCTTGTCGCCCTTTTTCACCTGCTGGCCCTCGGTGACGTAGATCTTGTTCACCGTCTGGGTGGAGGACACGTAGATCTTCTGCAGATTGTCCGTGGTCACCGAGCCGCTGGTGCTGGACGAGTCGCCCCAGTAGTTTGTCATGGAAAAATCGCTGACGGAATACACGTTCACGTCGCCCCGCTGGGCGTTGCGGGCGATGGTCAGTCCGCCCCACACCGCGCCGCAGACGGCCACGACGACAACAGCGATGATAATGGTCTTTTTCAGCTTCTTATTCATACTCGTCACCTCCCGACAGAACACCGTCGCGGATGGTCATGATGGTGTGTGCGTGGTGGGCGATATTGCGGTCGTGGGTGATCATGATGATGGTCGAGCCCTTGTCGTGGAGCTGCTGGAACAGCTCCATGACCTGTGCGCCGCTGGCGCTGTCCAGCGCGCCGGTAGGCTCGTCGGCCAGCAGCAGCTTGGGGTTGCCCACGATAGCCCGGGCGATGGCCACGCGCTGGCACTGGCCGCCGGACAGCTGGTCGGGCCGGTGGTCCACACGGTCGCTGAGCCCCACGGTCTCCAGGGCCGCCCGGGCGCGTTCCAGCCGCTCCGCCTTCTTCACGCCGCCGTACAGCAGCGGCAGCGCCACGTTGTCCAGCGCCGTCAGCTTGGGCAGCAGGTTGAAGGACTGGAACACGAAGCCCAGCTCCTTGTTCCGCACCTCCGCCAGCTGCTTGCCGCTGCATTGGGTGATGTCACGCCCGCCCAGCAGATAGCTGCCGCTGGTGGGCACGTCCAGACACCCGATCAGGTTCATCAGTGTGGTCTTTCCGCTGCCGGAAGGGCCCATGATGGCAAGGTACTCCCCCTCCTCCACGTCCAGATTTATGTTCTTCAGGATGTGGTTCACGGATTTGCCCATGGGGTAGTCCTTGCAGATGTCGCGCATTTCAAGGATCATAGTCAGCCCTCCACAGCCGGCATGGTGACCACGCCGCTGTCATCGCCGTTGTGGTCCACGGCAATGTCTCCGGTCTCACCGCCGGCAGCGGAGGAAGTGCCGTCCTCCGTGCCGCCGTCGATGTAGCCGCCCTCATCCATGGGGACATCCGCCGAGCCGTCGATCATGCCGCCGTCCATGCCGTCATTCGTGCCGGGGTCGAAGGTGGCGTCGTCATAGGTCACGCAGGTCATGCCGGCCTTCAGGCTCTCGTCGGGGAAGGCGATGTAGTCCTCCGCCGTCAGGCCGTCCAGCACGGGATATGTATCCGTGTCGGCGTTGTACTCGCCCAGCTTCAGGTCACGCTTTTCCAGCTTGCCCTTGCTGCTCTGCGCCCACACCCAGGGCTTGCCGTCCGGATCGTTGACGAAGTAGGCCGGCAAATCGATGGCGTTGGCGTCCTGCTCAGCGTCCTGGCCGTAGTCCGGCTCGATATAGACGTGCTGCCCCAGCAGCAGTCCGTCGCTGGTGTCCAGCGTCACATAGAACGGGTACTTGCTGGACAGGCTGGTGTCGCTGTCATAGTAGCTCTGCTGCTGGGCGGGGTTGTTCCAGTCCACCGTCTCGATGCTGCCCTTCCACGTCTGATCGCTGACGCGGGAGCGGATGATGACCTCCGTCCCCTCCCGCAGGGCAGAGGCGTTGTTCTCGTTGACGTAGCCCTTGACCCGGAAGCCGCCGGTCTCCACGATGGTCATGAAGGGCAGGGCGTTGCCGTTGTTGTCGCTGCCGCCGTTTTCATTGATGGCCTGGACCTCGCCGGCTACCTCGGACTTGACGGAGCTGTTCTTCAGGTTGTTCTGCACCTTCTCGATCTCCTTCTGCTTGGAGGAGATGTTGCTCTTGTAGGTCAGGATGTCCACGTTGGCCTCCCGGATCTGGAGGGTGTACTCCCGGCGGGCGTTGTCGTCCGTGGTCTGATCCCGCTGCTGCTCCAGGTCGGCCTTTTCGCTCTCCCGGTTCTCCAGCTGGTTCTGCTGCTGCTCCAGCTCCAGCTGGGCCTGCTCCAGATTGCGCTGGAGCTCGCTCAGGTCGTAGGTGAACAGCACGTCGCCCACCTCCACCGCGTCGCCCACCTTCACCTTGATGGTGTCCACGCTCAGGGAGTCGTCCTTCTTGATCTTCGTCTCACCCAGGGGGCTGACGATGCCGGCAAAGCGGTCCGCCAGGCCCACAGAGCCCAGTCCGCAGATCATGGATACCGACTGGACCGAGGCTTCGCCCTCCGCCTGGCTGCACCCGGGCAGCAGACCCAGAAGCATCACCAGTGCCAGCAAAAATGCAGCTTTTTTCATGTCTTTTCTCCTTTTTCGCCATTTCTCGCCGCCTCCCTCCGTGGAGGCAGGGTCATGTACTCGCTTATATAGACGGCGGGGCGGGGGAAAACGTTCCGTATTCCTGCCAAAAATCGCCGCCTCACCTCCCCTATCATAGCATGACAAGGGCCGTCTATTCGTGAACAAACTGTGAACGAGAGTTTAAGGACCGCCTAAAAAAGGGAGACAATCCGGTGACAAAGCGGTGACAAAAGCGGCGCAAAACGGCGCAGAATATTGACAGCACCGCGCCCTGCGTTTTATTATTAGGTATCTGTAAGTTTTTCCGGGAGGTGGATACCATGGCAGAGAGCAGCATCGTGCGCTCCGTGGCCAAGGCGATGGAGCTTCTGCAGCGGCTGAGCGACAGCGCCCAGCCCCTGACACTGACGGAGCTGGCCCGTCAGGCCGGTCTGCCCAAGACCACGGCCTTCGGCCTTTTGAACACGCTGCGGCAGTACGACGCCGTGACCCAGACGGCGGACGGGCGCTACGCCCTAGGCCTGCGGCTGTTTGAGTTCGGCTGCCGCGTCAGCCGCGGCTGGGAGATCACCGGCGCGGCCCGGCCCTTCCTGGAGCATCTGGCCGCCCAGACCCAGTCCTCGGCGGTGCTGTCCGTCCACGAGGGCGGCCACATCATCACCATCGACCAGGTGGAAAGCGCCAGCGCCCTGCGGGTGGTGTCCGACGTGGGCGGGCGGCTGCCCGTGTACTGCACGTCCCAGGGCAAGGTCTTTCTGGCCGCCATGTCCCGCTCCCAGGTGCTGGCCCTGCTGGGCCGCCAGCCGCTGACGGCCTGGACGCCCCACACCATCACCGACCCGGAAGCGCTGCTGGCCGCGCTGGAGCAGGTGCGGCAGCAGGGCTACGCCATCGAGGACGGCGAGTACCGCATCGGCCTGCGCTCCATCTCCGCGCCGGTATACAGCGTGGACGGCGCGGTGCGCTGCGCCGTGGGCGTGGTGGGGATGTTCCGCAGCACCCGGTCCGACGAGTTCCGCCAGGCGGTGCGCCAGGTGGTGTCCGCCGGCGAGATGCTGTCCGCCGCCCTGGGTTATCAGAAAAAAGAGGTGTGAGCCATGAACAAGAAACGCATACGGCAAATGGACCTGGCCCTGCGCCGCCGTCTGGCGGACCGCAGCGCCGCCGACTGGCTGGACGGCCGGGAGCAGCTGCTGGCCCGGCCGGAGGGCGACAGCTATATGCAGCGGTTCGCGCCGCTGTTCAATGGCACGCGGCTGCGCTGCGCCGACGTGCTGGACCTGTGCCGCCCGGAGCTCTCCCTGCTGTGCCCGGTTGAACCGGCGGAGGGCTGGCTGGCCTATACCTACGACTTCGCCCGGCGTCTCCTGTACCCGGAGCGGGAGCAGGACGAGCCCTGCGCCCCCGGCGCGGTGTTCTTCCTGTCGGTCTTACAGGTACTGTTCGCCGCCGAGGGGGAGCTGCTGCCCCACGACCCGGCCTATACCTTTGATTTTCTCTCGGAGGAGGAGCTGGCGGACAGCGCCTGCGCCCCGTCCTACGCCAAGTTCCTGCGCCAGTGGAAGCGGGAGTACGTCTACGAGCTGATGCGCCTGGGGCTGGAGGTGACGCCCTTCCGCACGCTGGAGCACATCGCCGGAGTACACCATGTGGCCCTGACGGCAGCCCGCGCCCTGCACCGCAGCGGCACGGCGGCGGACCTGGCGCTGGTGTCCGGCGCGGCCGCCGGCCACGACATCGGCAAATTTGGCTGCAAGCCCGGCGAGCGCGTGCCCTACCTGCACTACTACTACACCGACCTGTGGTTCCGACGCCGCCGCATGACGGACATCGGCCACATCGCCGCCAACCACTCCGTGTGGGACTTGGAGCCGGACTACCTGTCCGTGGAGGCGCTGCTGCTGATCTACGCCGACTTCCGGGTCAAGCAGATCCACGACGACCAGGGCCGGGAGATCACCCGCATCTCGTCCCTGGATGAGGCGTTCCAGGTGATCCTGTCCAAGCTGGACGACGTGGACGGCGAGAAGAAGAAGCGCTACACCCGGGTCTACGCCCGGCTGCAGGACTTTGAGCGCTACATGATCGACCGGGGCGTGGACGTGACGCTCCGCGGCGGCGACACCGCCCCCCTGCCGGAGAAGCACGCCGCGCTGATGACCGACGACGAGGCCCTCCACGCCCTGACCATGCGCTGCGTGTCCCACAACATGGAGCTGATGGCCCGGCTCACCGGCCAGCGGAGCTTCGCCCGGCTGCTGGAGCTGGCCCGGGGCGAGACGAACTGGCGGCGGCTGCGCGCCTACCTGAGCGTGTTCGAGAGCTACTCCCTCTACCTGCACATCCCCCAGAAGATGCTGACGCTGACGTTCCTCTACGAGCTGCTGATGCACCGCGAGGGCGACATCCGCCGCCAGGCGGCGGCGCTGCTGGGCGAGATCATCGCCGGCTTCCACGCGGGCTACGCCAAGGAGCGCCCCCAGGGCAGCCGCCCCGACCCCCGGTCCGCCACCGACGTGGACCAGTGGCGTCTGTATCTGGACAAGATGCTCTACCCCGACCACAAGCTGATGCCCCAGCACCGCCGCTGGATCAGCTACGCCCTGAAATTCGCCGTCATCTCCCTGCTGCGCCACAGTCCCGGCCGGGAGGAGCGCTTCCTCGCCCCGGTGTTCGCCTACTACCGCCGCCCGGAGGAGACGGAGGACGGCGTGGCCTTCCAGCTGCTGGACACGGCCGCCGCCCTGCCGGACGCCGCCCTCTCCCCCGTCCACGCCCGGGAGCTGTGCGGCTTCGCGGTGGTCATGTGCCGCCGGGAAGACCTGACGGTGCGGCTGGCCGCCGTGCTGCTGCTGGACCGGCTGCACCGGCTGTACCCGGAGCTGAACGGCCCGATGGAGGCCATCGCCGCCGTGAACTGCGGCGACAGCGCCACCCTGCGCTGGCTGCGGGACGACCTGCTGTCCGGCGGCGCGCCGCTGCTGCTGCCGGAGGACGTGGTGTCCGAGATCTTCCTGGACAACCTGAAGACCGCTACCCCCTGGATCACCAAGCAGGCCAACCTGCGCCTGCTCACCGACTTTGCCCGCAGCGGCCGCAGTCCGGCCCTGCACATCGCCACCCATCTTTCCAACCTCATCAAGGTCAGTGACCGGGTGACGGTGCGCCACAGCGCCGGCAATGCCCTGCTGGAGCTCGCCCCCCGGCTCACCGCCGACCAGCGCAACGAGGTGGCGGTGGAGCTGTGCCGCGGCCTGGAGCTGGGCCAGCAGGAGTTCACCAAATATATCCCCGACTACCTGGGCCGCTTCGCCCTGTGGCTGCCCCCGGCGGAGCTGAACGAGGTGCTGGACGACCTCCATGTGAACCTCAGCTCGTCGGACAGCCGCGTCACCGCCTCCGTGCTGGACACGGTGGGCGTCATCTACGAGGAATACGACGTCTACCGCGCCCGCTTCCCGGAGACGGACGAGGCCTACCGCCGCCGCCGTGAGCGGCTGCTGGGTATGCTGATGCGCGGCCTGTGCGGCATCGATGACGCCACCCGCCAGGAGGCCATGTTCGTACTGGGCCGCCATGTGTTCGGCTCGAAGGAGCTGAGCCGCCACGAGAAGCGCCGCGCCTTCCTGCTGACGGAGCGGAAGCTGCTGGCCGCCCATTACGAGACCCCGGACCGGGAGCTGACGTTCTACTACCGGGCCTTCATGCTGGGCAAGCTGTACCGCTTCATCACCGAGGAGCGGCTGTTCCACGGCGGGTTCGACTTCGGCCCGCCCCGGCCCGTGGCCTTCTTCCCCGGCACATTCGACCCCTTCACCCTGTCCCACAAGGGCATCGTCCGTGCCATCCGCGACCTGGGCTTCGAGGTGCTGCTGGCCATCGACGAATTCTCCTGGTCCAAGCGCACCCAGCCCTACCGCGTCCGCCGCCGCATCGTGTCCATGTCCGTGGCGGACGAGTTCCACGTCCACATCTTCCCCGAGGACTTCCCGGTGAACATCGCCAACCCGGAGAACCTGCGCCAGCTGCGCCAGTCCTTCCCGGGCCGCAGCGTGTCCATCGTGGTGGGCAGCGACGTGGTGGCCCACGCCTCGTCCTATCAGAAGCCGCCCCAGCCGGACTCCATCCACACCTTCGACCACGTCATCTTCCGCCGCACCGAGCCGGACGCGGTGCAGGCCGACTATTCCTGCATCACCGGCCATGTGGTGGAGCTGACGCTGCCGCCCCAGCTGGAGGAGATCAGCTCCACCCGCATCCGGGAGGCGGTGGACGCCAACCGTGACGTGTCTAACCTCATCGACCCCACGGTGCAGGAGTTCATCTACCGCCAGGGCCTGTACCTCCGCGAGCCCCAGGACAAGCCTGTCCTGCGGACGGAGGACCTGTCCTTCCTCCCCGCCGGCATCCGGGAGACGGCCGCCTTCCTGCGGACCATGCTGCCCCGGGCCACGGCGGAGAGCCTGACGGAGCTTCTGCAGCGCTGCGGCGACGACGTGATGGTCTGCCGCGACGCCGACGGCACGGTGCTGGGCGCGGCATCCTACCGCTGCCTGGACAGCCAGCACCTGTTCGCCCGGCTGGGCGACCCCGCCCTGTCGGCGCTGGTGCGGCAGAACGCCGGCGGCCGGGCGCTGCTCATCAGCGGTCTGTTCGTCCCCCGGGGCGAGCGGCAGAACGACCTGTGCCAGCTGCTGGTGACGGAGGTGCTGACCCTGGCCCTGAGCCGGGAGTACACCTACGGCCTGTACTGCCCCCTGGAGGGCGCGGCCTCCGGCTACGGCCGCCAGATCCTGCTCCTGCAGGGCTTCCTGCCCATCGCCGAGGGCAGCGACACGCTGGCGGTGGATATGCGCTGCCCCATCGTCCTCAGCCGCAACGTGGACACCGCCATCAAAGCCCCCTTCAGCACCTCCCCCCGGGTGCTGGCCGCCATCGGCAATGCCCACCGGCGGCTGCAATCGTCCCTGACCCGCCTCCAGCCCGGCTCGCTGGTGCTGAGCCTGTCGGCGGGGGTCATCTACCACCGCCTGCTCCAGCACATCACCGCCCGGAACGGCGTGCCCGCCGACCCGGTGACGCCCCGCGTCCTCGGCCCGGACATCTGCGTGCCCTACGGCAAGATCCTCCGGGGCGTGGCCGTGCCCAACACCGTCACCAAGACGCTGCGCACCGACAAGGTCTACGAGCCGGACCTCAGCGCCTACTCCATCGAGGCGTACCCGGACTACTCCCCCCTGCCCGACCAGGTGCGGACCATCCACGCCTTCGACCGGCCCGTCATCTTAGTGGACGATATGCTCCACGACGGCAAGCGCATCCGGCGCATCGCGCCGCTGCTGGCGGAGACCAACACCCCCGTGGACATGGTGCTGGTGGGCTACCTCACCGGCATGGGCCGCGACCTGATGGAGCAGCTGGGCTACGAGGCCGACGCCATCTACTACCTGCCCAACCTGCGGCTCAGGTTCGTGGAGTCCACGCTGTATCCCTTCATCGGCGGCGACACCGTCCGCCGCAGCGAGGGTCTGCCCGGCGGCCTGCAGCCGGCGGTGAACCGCATATTGCCCTACGCCGCGCCGGAGTTCACCGGCATGGACCAGAAAACGGCGTGGGAGCTGAGCCTGTGCTGCCTGGAAAACGCCCGGGACATCCTGCTGGCGCTGGAGACGGAGTTCCGCGCCCTCTACGCCCGCAACCTGACGCTGAACCGTCTGGGCGAGGCGGTGATCCTGCCCCTGTGCCCCGACAAGGGCGGCTGCACCTACGACATCAGCCGCGCCGCCAGCAGCTGTCTGGAGGGCGACATCGAGGTGCTGAAGCGGATGCGCCCCGCCGACTGATAAGGAGACAAACCATGGAAATTTTCAATACCGCGCCCCTGTCCCTGCCCCGCCTGCCGGACAAGGCCCGGGTCACGCTGCTGGCCCTGGGCGACGTGGGCAGCACCCTGCTCATGGGCCTGCGGCTCATGGGCGGCGATGTGATCTCGTCCCTGGGCATCTGCGACGTGCGGGAGAACGCGGCCGCCCGCTGGGAGTTCGAGCTGGACCAGATTGCTCCTCCCAACGGCGAAACGCTGCCGGAGGCGGACATCATCACTCCGGAGCAGCTGTTCGACGGCGACGTGTTCCTGTTCTGCGCCTCCCGCATGATCCCCGACACCTCCGTGGTGCAGGGCGACGTGCGCATGGCGCAGTACGCCCTGAACCGGGAGCTGGTGGGCCATTACGCCCGCATGGCCCGGGAGAAGCAGTACCGCGGCCTGTTCGTGGTGGTCAGCGACCCGGTAGACCCTCTGTGCCGCTGGGCGCTGCGGGAGAGCAACAAAAATGAGCGCGGCGACTACGACGGACTGGGCCTGTCCCCGGAGCAGATACGGGGCTTCGGCCTGGGCGTCATGCACGCCCGCGCCCTGTACTTCGCCCGCCGCGACCCCCGCTTCGCCTCCTATCTCACGGAGGGCCGGGCCTTCGGCCCTCACGGCGAGGACCTGGTGCTGGCCAACTCCCTGACCCACTACGACGACGCCCTGTCCCGCGAGCTGACGGAGAAGGTGGCCCACGCCAATTTAGAGATGCGGAAGCTGGGCTTCAAGCCCTACGTCGCCCCGGCCCTCAGCTCCGGCGCGCTGACGCTGCTGGCCCTGCTGCGCCGCCAGTGGCACTACGCCTCCCTGTACGACGGCCGGGTGTTCATGGGATGCCGCAGCCGCCTGACCGACACCGGCCCGGAGACGGAGCACGTCCCCCTGCCGCCGGCGCTGGCGCAGCGTCTGGCGGACACCCGCGCCAGGCTGGACGCCATCGAGTGAAATAACAGGAGGTCCGCCATGCTCACCGTACTGCTCCCCGAAAATGAATACAGCCCCGCCCTTCGCGCCCTGCTGACGCCCCTGCTGCCCCCCGGCAGCGTGATCCTCGACCCGGATGACGGGCTGGACGGCCTGCAAGACCGCCGATTGCTCTTCGCCGTGGCCCTGGACGAGGGCGGCTGCAACCAGTCCTATTACCGTATGCTCTCCCGCCTGCGCCGCAGCGAAACGCTGCTCCATGGCTGCGTGGCGGGCTGCGTCGTCACCGGCGTGGGCGAGTTCTACACCAAGGACGTGGCCCGGGACATGGTGTTCGCCGCCAATCAGGCGGGCTGCGCCTTTCTGGGCCGCCCGCTGGTGGAGGCCACCGGCTCGCTGCGGAATTTCCGCACCCAGGCGCTGGTGGGCGGCGTGGACGAACAGACGGCCTTCCATGCCGCCATCTCGGAGCTGCTGGGCCGCCTGACGGACTGGCACAAGCCCGCGCCCATCCGCCGTGTGCTGGCCCTCCACGCCTCCCAGCGGGCCACGTCCAACACCCTGGCCCTGTGGGAGCTGGTCAAGGCGGCCCTGCCGGCGGACATGGAGGTGCAGGAGATCTGCCTTCGCAACGGCACGATGGCCGACTGCAACGGATGCAGCTACACCGCCTGTCTCCACTTCGGCGAGCAGGGCGGCTGCTTCTACGGCGGCCCGATGGTGGACGAGGTCTACCCCGCCGTCCGCCAGTGCGACGCGCTGGTCATGCTGTGCGCCAACTACAACGACGCGCTGGCCGCCAACCTGACGGCCTGCATCAACCGCCTGACAGCCCTGTTCCGCCAGACCCGGATGTACGACAAGCGGCTGTTCGGCCTGGTGGTGTCCGGCTACTCCGGCGGCGACCTGCTGGCCCGCCAGCTCATCTCCGCCCTGAACATGAACAAGTCCTTCTTCCTGCCGCCCCACTTCTGTCTGCTGGAAACGGCCAACGAGCGGGGCAGCCTGGTAAAGCTCCCCGGCATCGACGGCCGCGCCGCCGCCTTCGCCCGCCGCCTGGCAGCGGACTGACTGCCCATGTATAACCCCGCGTCCTGCCGGGGAAAATATCTCCATTCTAACTTATGGAGGTATTCACCATGCAAGCCATCGTTCTGCAGAAAGCCTGTATCCAGTGCGGCCTGTGCGCCGGCCTGTGCCCCGAGGTGTTCGCCCTGGACGCCGGCGAACCGGCCCGGGTGCTGGTCGATCCCATCCCCGACGTCCACAAGATCGGCGTGCAGGAGGCGGCGGATAGCTGTCCCGTGGCCGCCATCGAGGTAAAAGCGTGAAATTCCGGGTATTCCGGGCAAAATACCACTTTACAACCTGCGAATAGTGTGGTATCATCACAAAGTACGCGCTGTGCGTACATGACCCCTGCCTTAGCGTGCGGAGCGTTCCATCTCTCCCTCGTCTCAGGCTGCGGGCGTATTTCAAGAAAGGTGGAAACACAACCATGATGCTGAAAGACCAGAAGACCTCTATCATCGAGGCCAACCGTACCCACGAGACCGACACCGGCTCTCCCGAAGTCCAGGTCGCCATCCTCACCGAGCGCATCAACCAGCTGACCGCTCACCTGAAGGTGCATCCCCATGACTTCCACAGCCGCCGCGGTATGCAGATGATGATCGGTAAGCGCCGTCGTCTGCTGGACTACCTGGCCAAGAAGGACATCGAGCGTTATCGTGCCCTCATCGCCAAGCTGGGTCTGCGTAAGTAAGGGAAAACAGGGGTGGTGTGCGTCTGCACCACCCCTCTTTCACATTTTTGTGTACCGGTCCTGCCCACGCCTTTAGCAGTTGAAAATGGCGAAAACCCCGCCGTTTTCCCCGTTTTCAAGTGCTAAATGGTGATGGTCCGGCACACGCATCTTAACGAAAAGGAGAAACGTTATCATGTCAACGATCATCACCAAGCGCCAGTTCCCCCACTACCACAAGTACACCATGGACCTGGCGGGCCGTCCCCTCACGCTGGAGGTGGGCAAGCTGGCCGAGCTGGCCAACGCCTCCGTCATGGTGGGCTATGGCGACACCCGCGTGCTGTGCTGCGTCACCGCCGCCCCCCGTCCCCGCGACGGCATCGACTTCTTCCCCCTCAGCGTGGACTTTGAGGAGAAGATGTACTCCGTGGGCCGCATCCCCGGCAGCTTCAACCGCCGCGAGGGCCGTCCCGGCGAGAAGGGCATCCTGACCTCCCGCGTCATCGACCGTCCCATCCGCCCCCTGTTCCCCTATGACTTCCGCAACGACGTGTCCGTCATGTGCACCGTCATGGCCGTGGACCACGACTGCTCCCCCGAGATCGCCGCCCTCATCGGCACCTCCGCCGCCCTGGCCATCTCCGACATCCCCTGGAACGGCCCTGTGGCCGCGCTGAAGGTGGGCCTGGTGGACGGCAAGCTGGTGTTCAACCCCGACGCCGAGCAGCGCAAGGTCTCCGACCTGGACGTCACCGTGGTCTCCACCGGCAAGAAGGTGGTCATGATCGAGGCCGGCGCCAACGAAGTGCCCAACGCCATCATGTTCGAGGCCATCAAGCAGGCCCACGAGGAGAACCAGAAGCAGATCGCCCTCATCAACCAGATGGTGGCCGAGATCGGCAAGCCCAAGTTCGACTATCCCCACGCCGACTTCAACTACGAGCTGTTCAACAAGATCACCGAGGACTTCATGGACGAGGCCAAGGCCGCCATGGACACCGACGACAAGAACGTCCGCGAGCAGCGCTGGAACGCCATGATCGAGAAGTGGCACGACAAGTATCTGGAAGAGTACCCCAACATGGACCAGTACCTGGAGGAGATCACCTACAAGTTCCAGAAGATGATCGTCAAGAAGTGGCTGCTGGAGGGCCACCGCGTGGACGGCCGCCAGAAGAACGAGATCCGTCCTCTGGACGCCGAGGTGGGCGTGCTGCCCCGCGTCCACGGCAGCGGCCTGTTCACCCGCGGCCAGACCCAGGTCCTGTCCGTCTGCACGCTGGACACCCTGTCCGCCAACCAGAAGCTGGACACCATCTGGGAAGAGACGGAAAAGCGCTATATGCACCACTACAACTTCCCCGGCTACTCCGTGGGCGAGGCCAAGCCGGCCCGCAGCCCCGGCCGCCGCGAGATCGGCCACGGCGCGCTGGCTGAGCGCGCCCTGCTGCCCGTCATTCCTCCCGTGGAGGAGTTCCCCTACGCCATCCGCGTGGTGTCCGAGGTGGTGTCCTCCAACGGCTCTACCTCCCAGGGCTCTATCTGCGGCAGCACCCTGGCCCTCATGGACGCCGGCGTGCCCATCAAAGCCCCTGTGGCCGGCATCTCCTGCGGCCTGATCCAGGACGATGACGGCAGCTTCACCACCTTCATCGACATCCAGGGCGTGGAGGACTTCCACGGCGAGATGGACTTCAAGGTGGCCGGCACGAAGAAGGGCATCACCGCCATCCAGATGGACCTGAAGAACGACGGCCTGACCATGGAGATCATCCAGAACGCGCTGGACATCACCTACGACGCCCGCTGCCAGATCCTGGACCAGATCATGCTGCCCTGCATCGCTGAGCCCCGGCCCGAGGTGAGCCAGTACGCCCCCAAGATGCTGACCATGCACATCGACCCGGACAAGATCCGCGACGTCATCGGCAAGGGCGGCAGCGTCATCCAGAAGATCGTGGCCGAGTCCGGCGCGAAGATCGACATCGACGACGACGGCACCATCCACATCGCCTCCCCCGACGCCGAGAGCTGCGCCATCGCCAAGAAGTGCATCGACGACATCGTGTTCGTCCCCGAGGTGGGCCAGCTGTACTACGGCCGCGTCGTGCGTCTCATGACCTTCGGCGCGTTTGTGGAGCTCGCTCCCGGCAAGGACGGCCTGGTGCACATCTCCAAGCTGGCGGACCACCGCATCGAGAAGGTGGAGGACGCCTGCAAGATCGGCGACATGATGTGGGTCAAGGTCACGGAGATCGACGAGAAGGGCCGCGTGAACCTGAGCCACAAGGACGCCATGAAGGAGATCGCCGCCAAGCAGGCCGCCGGCGAGGTCATCAAGTAAGGCGTTTCCCAACAAAACAAAAAAGGAGGGCCATCGGCCCTCCTTTTTCATCTTGACAAACCGCTCTCAGCGTGTCGATAAGCCCATTACCGTCATTCCGAGGAGCGAAGCGACGTGGGAATCCGTCGCCCCTCGCCTCCCTCTGTGAGGGAGGTGTCGCCCGCAGGGCGACGGAGGGAGAGACGGTATAAGGATTTCTCTCCCTCAGTCAGCGCTTCGCGCTGCCAGCCCCCTCCCAGAGGGGGCCAAGAGATCACACCTCTGTGCCTGTGTCGCCGCTTTCCCACACGCAAAAAAGGACCGCCGTCGGCGGTCCTTTTTCCTGTTCACCTCACGCCGGCAGCTCCCCCGGCGCGACCAGAATGATCTTGTCACCCCGGTCGTAGTCGCTGGTGGCCTCCACGGTGCTCCGCAGCAGCTTCCCGTCGCCGTCGTACACATTGCGGTACGTCCGCACCTCGTAGCCGTTGTGGCCGTACTGGTCCACCACCTGGTCGCCGGGCGCGACGCTCTCGTCCTCCTTGTAGATGACCTTGAACTCCGAGTAGGACAGGAACTGGTTTGTCATCACCACATAGTTGTCGTTGACCTTCGTGCCCATGATGGTCACGGTCAGCTCGTTGGTGTCGTCGTTGTAGCTGGTGACGATCTTGATGGGGTAATCCGTGTCGTTGCGGAAGGCGAAATCCGGCCCGCCCCAGCTCACCGTGGCGTCGCAGCCGGTGACGGGCATATAGCCCGGGTCGAACATATGGGCGTACCGCAGCACGATCTTCAGATCGCTGAGCAGCGTGGCGTAATACAGCGTGGACGACACCTGGCAGATGCCGCCGCCGATGGAGGTAACGGTCCGGCCGCCGGAATAGGCGGCGGCGGGCTGGAAGCCCCGCGCCTCCGTCCGCTGGCCCACGGCGGCGTTGTACCAGAACTCCTCGCCGGGGTTATAGATGTTGCCGTTGATGGCCTTGGCCGCCAGCTTGATGTTCTGGTGGCGTCCCCACGGCCCGGCGCACTTGGTGGTGCTGGTCCCCAGCACGTCCCGGAATAGGGCCGTCTCCAGCTCCTCCGTGGTCACGGCGGGGAACTGCACCTCCGCGTCCGCCAGGAACTCCGTCCCCGGCGCGGCCGCGTCCAGCTGGGCCTGCACCGCCGCCGCGTCGAACGTCACGCCCACATGGGACTGAGTGGGCCTGCCGGTGGACTTGTCGCACACGGCGCTGACCGTTTTCCCCTCCAGCTCGTCGTGGATGGCCTGCACGTCCAGCCCGGCGGCCTGCCGCGCCTGATAGACGCACTCCGCCGGCGACAGGTCACGGTCCGCCAGACGCTGCTCCAGCAGCGTCCGCAGCGCCTCGCCGTCCAGCTTCTCGCCGTCCCGGGGCTTGGTGATATACAGTCCCTGGTCCTTCTCCAGCCGGTAGCTGCCGTCCACCAGCGTGCAGCCCAGCGTGTCGGCCAGCGTGCCGCAGGTATCGGTGAGCTTTGCCCCGTCCACGTCCATCTGCGGCGTCACGTCTGTGGGACGCAGATAGCTGCACAGCAGCGTCCAGCCGCTCCCCGCCACGGTCAACGGATCGTCGGAGGCGCTGTCGCACCCGGCGGCCCGGCTGATATACAGCGGCTTCACCGTCACGCCCAGCTCCGCCAGCGTCACCGCGCCCACGGTCTGCCCGTCGCGGGTCAGGTCGATGGCCGTGCTCTCCAGCACCGCCGCGCCCTTCTCCTGCCACAGCTGCTCCGCCTCCTGGGCGCTCATGCCGGACACGTCCAGCCCCAGCACCGTGGTGTGGGGCAGCGCGGCGTGGCCGTATACCATCTGGGCCGCCGCGCAGGCCGCGCCGTAGCCCAGCGCCAGCACGCCCAGCACGATGCCGATGACCAGCCCCGCCGTTTTCCCGGCGGAGCGGGGCTTCTTCTCCGGCTTCTCCGCCGGTGCGATCCGCTTGCCGCCGCCTGTTTTCTGCACAGAGGACACCTTGTTTTCTTCGCTCATCATGTCCCCTCCTTTTTCTGTTTCTGCCGGCGGCCATCAGACAAAAGGGCCGCCGCACGGCTATTATACAACACAGAAACAGAAAAAGGGTTACAAATCCGTTACGACGGCGAGGAGGCCCTCTTCGGTATCCGCACCGTCAGGCAGATCTCGCTGTCCGTGTCCTGCCGGGCCACCTGCGCCCCCACGCCTGCGCCCCGCATGAGCTGCACCCCCCGCTCCACGCTGTTGAGAAACAGCCGCACGTCCTTGATGATATAGGTGGGCCGCCGCCGGGGCGGCTGTACCTGCTTCGCCGCCACCAGCCGGTCGATGTACGCCTCCGCCTGGGCCACGTTCAGCGCCAGCCTGCCCATATGCTCCGCCGCCTGCAATCGCTCCTCCCCGTCGCCCAGCCGCAGCAGCGCCCGGGCGTGGCGCTCCGTCAGGCCGTAGCGGTGCAGCGCCGCCGTCACCGGCTCTTCCAGCCGCAGCAGCCGCAGCTTGTTGGCCACGGCGGACTGGGAGCGGCCCAGCTTCTCCGCCGCCTGCTGCTGGCTCAGATCGTACCGCCGGATCAGCGACGCGATGGCGGCGGCCTCCTCCATGTAGTCCAGATCACGGCGCTGCAGATTTTCGATGAGGGCCAGCAGCGCCGCGTCCTCCTCCCCCACCTCTGCCACCAGACAGGGCACCTGCCGCAGCCCGGCCATCCGGGCGGCCCGCAGCCGCCGCTCCCCCGCCACCAGCTCGTAGCAGCCGCCCCTGTCCCGCACCGTCAGCGGCTGTAAGATCCCGTAGGCGGCGATGCTGTCCGCCAGCTCCCGCAGGCCCTCCTCGTCGAACCGGCGGCGGGGCTGCTGCGGGTTGGGGCGGATGGTGTTCACGGGTATGTACCGCACCCGGCTGGACAGAAATTCCGACTTTTGCTCCCGTTTCAAGTTTTTTCCCCCTCCATTCAAGAAAATTCGTAATGCTTTTTCAAGGTCTTTCCAGGGATTTTCAACTATTTTACAACACCCCATACCGCGAAACACCGCGCAAAACGTCGGGAAATCATGTTTATCTGCACATCCCGCCGACCATAAAAAAAAGACGGCCGCAGCCGTCTTTTTGCGTTCCCTATGGATTTTTTTACTGCATCTGCCGTTTCAGCCGCCGGATGTCCTCCCCGAAGAAGGGCAGGATCTCGTACTCCCCCTCCAGCCGGGACAGCACCGCCCCGCCGTACCGCGTGCCCAGCTCCTCCGGCGCTAAATTGGTGCTGATGATGGTGGCTCTGCCCTCCATCATCCGCCCGTTCACCAGCTGGTACAGGGCGCTCTGGACGAAGGACGTGGTCATCTCCGTGCCCAGATCGTCCACGATGAGCAGGTCGCAGCGCTGGCAGCGCTTGGCGTCGGCGTCGCCCTCGGCGTCGCCCCGGAACTTGGCCTCCTCGAACTGGGAGAAGATGCGCCCCGCCGTGTCGTACACCACGGAATAGCCGCCGTCGCTGACCACCCGGGCGATGCAGGCGGAGAGGAACGTCTTGCCCAGCCCCGTGCCGCCGGACAGCAGCAGACTGCCGCTGCCCTTGGAGAACTGGTAGGCGTAGTCCCGGCAGGCGTCGAAGTTCCGCTCCATATTGGCCCGGGGGGACGTGCCGTAATCCGGCCACACCGCGTCGTCGTAATAGTCGAAGCGGAAGGTGTCGAACGACGCCTCGCCCAGCGGCAGCAGGCGGGACAGCTCCCGCAGCTGCTCCCGGGCGTAGTATTTTTTCAGGCAGTCGCACACCTGCCCCTTGCGGTAGCCGGTGTCGCCGCACAGCGGGCAGGCGGGCTTGTCGTCCAGATAGTCGATGGGCTCGCCCATGGCCGTCAGCAGCTCGGCCCGCTCCCTTTGCAGCTCCAGGTTCTCGTCCCGCAGCACCCGGATGGCGGGCAGCGGGTCAGTGCCCTTCTGCAGGGCGGAGGTGACGATGCGACCCATCGTCCCCCGCAGCTCCCGGTCGATCTCCGCCAGACGGGGCTGACGGGCAAAGGCCATGCGCCGCCGCTGCTCCAGCTCGTCGGCGCGGCGCTGCTTGGCCTGGTCAAAGCGGGCCAGCGCCCGCTGCATGATAGTACCGTCGTATGCCATACTGTCTCACCTCTTGATATAGCGCCGCATCCAGGCGTCCTTCTCCCCGCCGGAGGCGGGCTTGGACGGCTGGGACGCCGGTTTCTTCTCCTCGCCCCGCTGCACCTGCTGGGGCGTGTGCCAGCCGTTCTCGTGCCAGCGGCGGAGGATGCCGTTGAGATAGCGCCAGTTCAGGTCCTTCTTGTAGAACACCGTCCGCTCGTAGGCCAGGGCCACCGTCTCCGGCGGGAAGCCCTGGTCCATCCAGTCGGCGATATAGCGGCGCTCCGCCTCCACCATCTGCCGCTGGGGCAGGTGGAGGGCCTGCATATAGGCGGCGGACTTCTCCTCCCGCTGCGCCCATTTTTTCAGGTAGGCGGCGGCGCTGGTCTGGTCGAAAATGCCCAGCTGCGCCCAGTAGTAGCCCTCTTTTTCGATCTGCCGCAGGGTGGGACGGCGGCCCTCGCCCCAGCGGCGCTTGGCCCGCTCCACACAGTGGCACACCAGCAGGTAGATCACGTCGGCGGGCAGGCCCAGGTCGTCATAGAGCCCGGCCAGGATCTGCAGGTCCGGGGTACGGAGCTTTTTGCCCAGCTGCTGCTCCACCTGGGGCAGCAGAAGGCGGAAGCCCTCGTTGTCCTGCAAGAGGGCGGAGATGTCGTCGGCGGAGTAGACGGGCCGCTCCTCCGACGGGGCGGGAACGGCCGCGGCGGCGGGACGGGGCAGCAGCCCCAGCTGCTGGAGCACCTGCTCCGCCGCGTCGATACGCAGACGGCTGATGGGCAGGGCCTTTTCCAGCTCCTCCGGCGTGACGCCCCGGCCAAAGCGCTGGAGCGCCAGATAGAGAAGCGCCGCGTCGCCCTGGCCGCTTTGCAGCAGCTTGTCCACCGCGTCGGCGGGCAGGGAGATATTCTGTTGTCCGCCCCGCAGGATATAACCGGCCATGGCGACGCCTCCTCGTGTCATTTGACCCTATTCTACATGAAAAGCCGCTGTTCGTAAAGCGGCGTTTTTACAAATTTCCGGGTTTCGGCAAAATAGCCTTTTCAGCGGAGGATTTTGTGCTATAATGGATGATGAATAGGTATCTGTATACCGGAGATACGGAGATATAAAGGAGGGCCTTACGTATGGCAAACCGTGTGACCATGACCATCTGCGGAACGGAGTACACCCTGATCGCGGAGGAGGACGCCGCCTACATGGAAAAGGTAGGCGCGATGGTGGACAAGGAGATGCGCGAGCTGATGGACAACGCCCACATGAGCCGGGACAACGCGGCGGTGCTGGCGGCGGTAAATCTGGCCGACCAGCTGTGCAAGGCGCAGGACGGCTCGGAGAACCTGCGGCGGCAGCTGAAAACGTATCTGGACGAGGCCAGCCAGGCCAAGAGCGAGGCCGCCGAGCTGCGGCGGAAGCTGCAGAACCAGCAAAACCAGAACCGCCGCGGATGATGGAGCTGCTCGCCCCCGCCGGGGGCTATGAGGCGCTGGTGGCCGCCGTACAGAGCGGCGCGGACGCGGTATATATGGGCTTCGGCGCGTTCAACGCGCGGCGGAGCGCCAGGAACTTCACCGACGAGGAATTCGCGTCGGCGGTGGAGTATTGCCATCTGCGGGGCGTCAGGGTATTCCTGACGCTGAACACGCTGCTCACCGACCGGGAGCTGGACAAGGCGGCGGAGACGCTGCGGAAGGCCAGCGATATGGGCGTGGACGCGGTGCTGGTGCAGGACTGGGGACTGCTGACGCTGGCGCGGGAGACCGTGCCCGACCTGCCCATCCACGCCAGCACCCAGATGAGCCTGTTCACCCTGGGCGGTGCGCGGGAGGCGGAAAAGCTGGGCATGGAGCGGGTGGTGCTGGCCCGTGAGCTGGACCGCAGCGAGGTAGCGGAGATCTGTGCCGGGTGCCGCGCGGAGATCGAGATCTTCGGCCACGGGGCGCTGTGTATGTGCTACTCCGGCCAGTGTGAGATGAGCGCCGTGCTGGGACAGCGCAGCGGCAACCGGGGCGCGTGCGCCCAGCCCTGCCGCCTGCCCTACGGCGTGAACGCCACCTGCGGCGGGGACTATCCCCTGAGTCTGAAGGACGCCAACCTGTCCGACTATTTGCAGGACATGGAGCGCATGGGCGTAGCGTGTTTGAAGATCGAGGGCCGGATGAAGCGGCCGGAATACGTGGCGGTGGTGACGGGCATCTACCGCCGGCTGCTGGACGAGCAGCGCCGCCCCACGGCGGCGGAGCGCCGGGTGCTGGAGCAGGCGTTTTCCCGCAGCGGGTTCACCGACGGATACTGGCTGGGCCGCAAGGGAAAGGCCATGTTCGGCACAAGGCCGGAGAACGCCCCCGAGCCGAAGGAGCTGTTTGCCCAGGCCCGGGCGGTATATGAAAACGGAAAAGAGAACCGGAAGATCCCGGTGAACCTCCGCCTGACGGTGAAGGGGGGCGAGCCGGTGCGGCTGGGCGGCGCCTGCGCCTTCCGGAACGGCGTGACCTTTGTCCTGGCGACAGGCGATATGCCGGAGGAGGCGCGCAACCGCGCCGTGACGGTGGAGGAGCTGCGGCAGCGGCTGACCAAGACCGGCGGCACGGTGTTCGCGGCGGATCAGATCGAAATAGAGCTGGACGAGGGGCTGATGGTGTCCGCCAGCGCCGTCAACGGCCTGCGGCGGGAGCTGCTGGACGAGCTGGCGAAGCGTCGGACGGACATCCCGGCGCGGCGGGTGTGCGACCCCTCTCCCCTGCCGGATGCGCCGGCGGGCGGGTCGGAGATGCAGTTTACCTGCTCCATCGCCCGGGCGGACCAGCTGACGGCGGAATTGCTGGCGGAAAAACCGACCATCGTGTATATCCCGGCGGAGCTGCTGGATACCATGGATCTGTCGCCCTACGCGGGGCAGACGGAGTTCTGCGCCGTGCTGCCCCGGATATTCCGCACGGCGGACGAACAGGTCTTTCGTGACATTCTGGCCCGGCACGGTGAGGTGGCCTCCGTGGCCATCGGCAACTTGGGCCACCTGCCCATCGTGCAGGGTCTGGGCAAAACGCTGCGGGGCGACCTGGGGCTGAATATCTACAACAGCCGGGCGCTGCGGTTCTGGCAGGAGCAGGGGCTGACCTCCGCGGCGGTGAGCTTTGAGCTGCGGTGGCAGCAGGTGCGTGACTTGGCGAAGTACGTCCCCTGCGAGGGCGTTATCTACGGGCGGCTGCCGCTGATGGTGACGGAGAACTGCATGACGAAGAACGCGGTGGGCTGCGCCCACGGCGGCGGCAGCGTGCTGACGGACCGCACAGGGGCGCAGTTCCCGGTGCTGTGTACCTACGGCTGCCGGTGCGAGATCGAAAACGGCAAAACGCTGGTGCTGGCGGATAAGCCGGAGGTGTTCCGGTGCGGGCTGGCCTACGGGCGGCTGCGGTTCACCACGGAGACGCCGGAGGCGTGTGCTGCCGTGCTGCGGGCACACCGGAGCGGTCAGGTCACGGCCGGTGCGGACGTGACGAGAGGGCTGTTCTACCGGGGCGTGGAGTGAAAGCCGACCTGCTGTTCTCTGTCATTTCGAGCCAGTGACCGATGTCACTGGCGTGGCAATCCGCGTCCCTGAAAAAGGAGAACGGATTGCCGCGTCGGGCGCTGCCCTCCTCGCAATGACCGCTTTTGAAAACTATCCGTAATTTTTGTTTCATATTATACCATTCGTATTGGATTTAAGGAGAAAAAAACGACTATGGAGCTGAAGATCAAGGCCCTGTCCCCCAAGATCGGGACGGAGATACCCCTGCCGAAATTTGCCACCGCCGGGGCGGCGTGCATGGACCTATGCGCCTGCATCGACGCGCCGGTGACGCTGAAGGCCGGGGCGCGGGCGCTGATCCCCACGGGCATCGCCATCGCGCTGCCGTCGGCGGACTATGTGGCGCTGGTGTTCGCCCGCAGCGGGCTGGGCATCAAGCAGGGCGTGTGCCTGAGCAACGGCGTGGGCGTCATCGACAGCGACTACCGGGGGGAGATCGGCGTGGGGCTGGTGAACCTGGGGCAGAGCGACTACACGGTGCAGCCCGGCGACCGCATCGCCCAGCTGATGGTGACGCCGGTGGTGCAGCCCACGGTGGTGCAGGTGTCGGAGCTGGACGACACCGACCGGGGCGCGGGCGGCTTCGGCTCGACGGGACGGTGACGGGCATGGCGAGGATCGTGCTGGCCTCCGGGTCGCCCCGGCGGCAGGAGCTGCTGCGCCGCATCGGCGCGGCGGAATTCGACGTCCGCGTGCCGGAGGTGGAGGAGTATTTCCCCGAGGGGCTGACGCCGGAGGAGACGGTGTGCTACATCTCCCGGGAGAAATCCCAGGCGGTGGCGGCGGCAGAGGATGAGATCGTCATCACCGCCGACACCATGGTGTTTCTGGACGACAAGAAGCTGGGCAAGCCCGCCGACGAGGCGGAGGCGCTGGCCATGCTGACGGCCCTGCAGGGCCATCACCACGCGGTGTGCACCGGCGTGACGGTGCGGCAGGGCAACAGGGCACTGACCCGCGCCCAGCGGACGGAGGTGTATTTCCGGCCCGCTTCGGAGGCGGAGCTGAAAGCCTACATCGCCGGGGGCGAGCCTATGGACAAGGCCGGGGCATACGGCGTGCAGGGTCAGGGGGCGCTGCTGGTGGAGCGCATCGACGGGGATTTTTTCAACGTGATGGGCCTGCCGGTGCTGCTGCTGAGCCGGATGCTGGCGGAGTTCGGAGTAAGGCTGCTGGGGTAATTTGAGGGGATTATGAAGCGATTTTTTACGAAAACGGGAATATGGCTGCTGGCCGCGGCGGCCACCATCGCGGTGGCGCTGTGCATCGTGTCGGCCCTGGGCTCGGGCACAGGGTTTCTCCACGATGCGCTGGGCGTGATCGCGTCGCCGTTCCGCACCGCCGGGACGGCGGTGGCTGACTGGTTCACCGGCATCGGCGACCGGTTCGAGAGCGTGGAGCAGCTTCAGGAGAAGAACGCGGAGCTGAACCGCCGGGTGGCGGAGCTGGAGGACGAGCTGCGGAAGGCCCAGAACGCCGCCGACGAGAACAAGGACCTGCGGCAGCTGCTGGGACTGCGGCAGCAGCGCACGGACCTGCAGTTCGAGGCGGCCCGGGTGACCCAGCGGGACGTGTCCAACTGGGCCAGTACGGTGGTGCTGAACCGGGGCAGCCAGCACGGCGTGGCCGTGGGCAACTGCGCGGTGGACAGCAGCGGCAATCTGGCAGGCGTGGTAACGGACGTGGGGCTGAACTGGTGCCGCATGGCCACGCTGGCGGACACGGAGGCCCAGTTCGGCGCGATGGTGCTCCGAACGGAGGAGACGGCGGTGGCCGGCGGCGACCTGTCCCTGATGAGCGAGGGCAAGGTGAAGCTGCAGTACCTGTCCGACTCCGCCAACCTGATCAAGGGCGACCTGGTGGTGACATCAGGCCTGGGCGGCTATTACCCCTCCGGGCTGGTCATCGGCACGGTGGACGAGGTACGCACCGACGACGGCGGCCTGGCCCGCTATGCGGTGCTGTTGCCCCGGTGCGACCTGAACGACCTGCACGATCTGTATATCATCACGGCGTTCGACGTGATCGAGTAACGAAGGAGACTGCTTATGACCCGCCGTGCCATGATACAAAAGTGGATATTGTACGGTCTGTGCGCGCTGGCGCTGGTGCTGGCGGAGGGCCTGATCCTGGTGCGGGTGGAGGTCTGGGGCGTACACCCCTTCCTGCTGCCGGCCATCGCCGTGATCCCGGTGACGCTGGAGCGAGACGAGGCGGCGCTGCTGTTCTCCGTATTCTTCGGGCTGGTGTGCGACCTGCTGTCGCCGGTGGCGGGACTGCCCTGCTTCTACACGCTGGCGTTCCTACTCAGCGGCGCGCTGGCGTGGCTGCTGTCGGGCCGGGTGGTGGCGGCGGGGCTGGTATGCTCCCTGGCCGCCACGGCGGTGTCGCTGACGGTGTGCAGTCTGCTGCATCTGGCGGTGCTGGCGGGCAGCCAGTCCGTGAACGCATCGGCGGCGGCGGTGCTGGCGGGCAAGGAGGCGCTGCTGTCCCTGCCCCTGACGGTGCTGGCCCACTACCCGTTCCGCAAGGTCTGTCTGGCCACACAGCGGGACTGACCCACTGGTTTTCTGACAGTCTGAGCGAGAGGAGACCTCTATGATACAAAATCCCCATCCCACAAAACGGCGCGTCCGGCTGCTGCTGGGCTTTTTCGCCGCGTTTCTGCTGCTGTTCGCCGCCGTGCTGTACGACGCGCAGGTGGTGCACGGCAGTGAAAACCGGGCCAAGTCCATCGCCAGCAACGCCTCCAGCGAGACGGTGACGGCCTCCCGGGGCATCCTCACCGACCGGAACGGCAAGGTGCTGGTGTCCAACCGGCTGGCCTACACGCTGGTGTTCGACCGCAGCGAGTTCAAGAAGGACGACGCAGCGCTGAACGCGGCCATTCTGCGGCTGATCGACCTGTGCCGGGACACGGACACGGCGTGGAGCGACTCCCTGCCCATGACCACCGGCCCTGTGCCGCAGCTGAAGGTGGCCGCCCGCAGCGCCAGCTTCCAGTCTTATCTGGAAAAGCGGAAGCTGCCGGTGAACGCTGACGCCGCGGAGCTGCTGGAGGCGCTGCGGGAGCTGTACGGCATCGACGCCAGCTGCACCGTGAGCCAGGCCCGGGACATCGCCGGGGTGCGCTACGAGCTGGACAGCCGCAGCAGCTACACCTTCGCCGAGGACGTGTCGTCGGAGGTCATCAGTCAGATCACGGACGGGCATTTCGACGGCGTGACCATCAAGACCGCCTCCGCCCGCGTGTATAACACCAAGCTGGCCAGCCACATTCTGGGCACTATCGGCCCGATCTGGCAGGAGGAGTGGAGCAGCGACGAAAAGACCGGGTATGTGGGCTATGCCGACAGGGGCTACGCCATGAACGACCTGGTGGGCAAGGATGGCGTGGAGAAGGCCTTTGAGGACTATCTCCACGGCGAGGACGGCAGGCGGCTGGTGACCACCGACGAAAACGGCAAGCTCACCGGCGAGCTGTATACCCGCGAGCCCCAGCCTGGCGGCACGGTGGCCCTGACGCTGGACATCGACCTGCAGGCCGTGGTGGAGCAGACGCTGGCCGACACCATCGAGGGCATGATGGACAAGGACAGCTACCAGCGCGGCGGCGCGACGGTGGTGATGGGCGTGGGCAACGGCGAGGTGCTGGCTATGGCCAGCTATCCCACCTACGACCTGGAGACGTTCAACCAGGACTACGAGACGCTGGTGGAGGACGACCGGCTGCCCATGTTCAACCGGGCCACCCAGGGCATTTACGCCCCCGGCTCCACGTTCAAGCTGTGTACCTCCGTGGCGGCGCTGGAGAGCGGCGTCATCACCCCCTCCACCATTATTGAGGACCTGGGCGTTTACACCTACTACAAAGATCCCCAGCCCGCGTGCTGGATCTGGCGGCAGGCCCGCATGACCCACGGCCGTATCAACGTGAGCCAGGCCATCGTGGACTCCTGCAACTACTTTTACTACGAGGTGGGACGGCTCACCGGCATCGCGCGGCTGGACGATTACGCCACACAGTTCGGCCTGGGCCAGTCCACCGGCATCGAGATCGGCGACGTCAGCGGCGTGCTGGCCTCCCCGGAGTGGGCGGAGGCCCACGACCGGGAGTGGACCGACGGTCAGACCATCACCGCCGCCATCGGCCAGTCCTACAACGCCTTTACCCCCCTCCAGCTGGCCAACTATGTGGCCACGCTGGTATCCGGCGGTGAGCACTACGCGGCACACCTGCTGAAGAGCGTGAAATCATACGATAACTCGCGTTTGATTTATAATTATGACGAAGAACCGATAAATGATATGAACATCTCCGACAGCACCATGGCGGCGGTGACGAAGGGTATGCACGACCTGACCCACGACTCCCTGACCTCCGCCTTCTCCCGGTGCGTGGTGGAGGCCGGTGCAAAGACCGGTTCGGCCCAGGTGGGCACGGACATCGCCAACGGCGTGTTCGTGGCCTACGCCCCCTACGACGACCCGGAGATCGCCGTGGCCATCGTGGTGGAGAAGGGCGGCAGCGGCAGTCTGCTGGCCAACGCCGCCGTGGACATCATCAACGCCTGGTTCTCCCGGGGCAGCAGCAGCGTCACCACGGGGGAGAACACCCTGCTGCAGTGAGCGAGGTACACTATGGAAACCTATTTCGATCCCCGCGATACACGATGCAAAACGCCCTTCGGTGCTGCGCCCTGCAGCACCGAGGTGCGTTTTACCCTTTTTGACGATGCGTTCTGCGGCTGCGAGCTGCTGGTGTACCGGGAGTTCGCCGGTGCGGAGGACGTGTGCCCCCTGCCCCCGGCGGAGGGCGGCTTTGCCGGCGCGTACACCACCCCCGGCGAGGGGGAGCTGTGCTGGTATGTCTTCCGGCTGACCCGGTGGGACGGCACAGTGTCCTATCTTGGCAAAAACGGCCTGCGGCACGACAAAGACGGCGCGGAGCGCTGGCAGCTGACGGTGTATGAGGACACCGGGACGCCGGACTGGTTCGGCCGGGGCGTGACGTATCAGATCTTTCCGGACCGCTTCCGCCGCACCGGCACGCCGGATGTGTCGGGTATGGTGGGCCGCCGGTGGCTGCATGAGAACTGGGACGACCAGCCGGTGTTCCGTCCCGACGAGGACGGACAGATCACCAACCGGGACTTTTTCGGCGGCTCGCTGGCGGGCATCACGGAGAAGCTGGACTATCTGCAGGGCCTGTCCGTGACCACGCTGTATCTGAACCCCATTTTCGAGGCCGCCAGCAACCACCGCTACGACACCGCCGACTACCGGGCCATCGACCCGCTGCTGGGCGACGAGGAGGCGTTCCGCACCCTGTGCCGGGAGGCCCACAAGCGGGGGATGCGGGTGATGCTGGACGGCGTGTTCAACCACACCGGGTCGAGAAGCCGGTACTTCAACGCGGACGGCTTTTATCCGGAGCTGGGCGCGGCCCAGAGCCAGGACTCCCCCTACTACGACTGGTATAGCTTCCACCCCTGGCCCACGGACTACGACGCCTGGTGGGGCGTGAAAACGCTGCCCGCCGTCAACGAGCAGCGGCCCGCCTACCGGCAGTTCATCTTTGAGGGCGAGGACAGCGTGGTGCGGCACTGGCTGCGGTGCGGCGCGGACGGCTGGCGGCTGGACGTGGCGGACGAGCTGCCCGGCGACTTTATCGCCGGCATCCGCCGGGCCATAGAGGCCGAGAAGCCCGACGGGTATCTGCTGGGCGAGGTCTGGGAGGACGGCAGCAACAAGATCGCCTATTCCCAGCGGCGGCGGTATCTGCTGGGCCGGGAGACCCACGGGCTGATGAACTACCCCTTCCGCACGGCGCTGCTGCGTTGGCTGGGCGGCGGCGACGCGGCGGAGTTCCGGGAGAGCATGGAGACGCTGCGGGCCAACTATCCCCCGGCCGCCTTTTACGGCGCGATGAACTTTCTGGGCACCCACGACACGCCCCGCATCCTGACGCTGCTGGGGGCGGACCATGTGCCCGCCGCCAAGGAGGAGCGGGCGGCCTATGCCCTCTCCCCTGCCCAGCTGGCCCGGGGACGGGCCAAGCTGCGGCTGGCGGGAATGCTGCTGTACGCCTTCCCCGGCTCACCCACGCTGTTCTACGGCGACGAGGCCGGGATGCAGGGCTTTGAAGACCCGCTGAACCGGGGGACGTATCCCTGGGGTCGAGAGGACGCCGGACTGCTGGACTTTTTCCGCGCTTTGGGCAGGCTGCGGAGGGAGCGGCAGTCGCTGCAAACGGGCGGCCTTACCTATATCTACGCCCAGGGCGGCGGGCTGGTCATCGCCCGGGAGACGGAGGGCGAGACGACGATGGCCGCCCTGAACGCCAGGGACGAGGTGCTGACGCTGACGCTGCCGTGGCCCGGCGGCACGGCGGAGGACAGCCTGACCGGACAGCGGTTTCTGGCGGTGAACGGCCAGCTGCGGGTGTCTCTGCCGCCGCTGGACGGGGTGATATTGATCTGACGCAGACAGGGAGGTGTGTTTCACGTGAAACACAGTCCCCCTTTTTACGTTTCACGTGAAACATTTCTAATTTTTTTGTTAAACCCGTCGAAAAAAACTTGAAACCTATTATGGCTGTGGTATATACTACTGGAATGAAGAAAGAGACAGAAAGGTGAACTGCCGTGGCAAAGACTATTGCGATCGTAAATCAGAAGGGCGGCGTGGGCAAGACCACCACCTGCGTGAACCTGGCCGCCGCCGTCAAGGCCGCCGGCAAGCGGGTGCTGCTGTGCGACTTTGACCCCCAGGCCAACGCAACCAGCGGCATGGGCGTGGACAAGACCACCAGCAACGGCGTATACGACGCCCTTATCAACGGCGTGGACACCGCCCAGCTTATCGTCACCACCCCCTACGGCGACGTGCTGCCCAGCAGCAAGGCGCTGGCCGGCGCGGGCGTGGAGATGATCAACCTGCCGGACCGGCAGTTCCTGCTGAAGGCCGCGCTGCGGCAGGTGGCGGAGAACTACGACTTCATCTTCATCGACTGCCCGCCGTCCCTGGAGCTGCTGACGCTGAACGCGCTGTGCGCCGCCAACACGCTGCTGGTGCCGGTGCAGGGCGAGTATTACGCGCTGGAGGGCCTCAGCGACCTGATGAACACCGTGCGGCTGGTACGCCGCAGCCTGAACCCCAGCCTGGACATCGAGGGCGTGCTGCTGACCATGTACGACGGGCGGACGAACCTGAGCATCCAGGTGGCCCAGGAGCTGAAGCGCTTTTTCGGCGGGAAGGTGTACGCCACCGTCATCCCCCGGAACGTGCGGCTCAGTGAAGCCCCCAGCCACGGCAAGCCCATCACCGCCTACGACCGCACCTGCCGCGGTGCGGATGCCTATACGGCGCTGGCGGCGGAGTTCCTGCAGAAGAACCGCTGAAAGGAGAACATCCTATGGCAAACCAAATGAAAGGTCTGGGCAAGGGCCTGGGCGCGCTGCTTGGCGACAATGTGCTGACGCCCGCTGACGAGCGCTCCTCCCTGCTGCTGCCCATCAGCCAGGTGGAGAGCTGCTCCACCCAGCCCAGAAAAGCCTTTGATCCCGACGCGCTGGCCGACCTGTCGGAGTCCATCCGGCAGCACGGCATCATCCAGCCCCTGACCGTCCGCAAGCTCCAGTCCGGGTATTATCAGATCATCGCCGGAGAGCGCCGCTGGCGGGCCGCCCGGATGGCCGGGCTGACGGAAGTCCCCGCCATCGTCATCGAGGCCGACGACCGCAAGGCCATGGAGCTGGCCATGATCGAGAACCTCCAGCGGGAGGACCTGAACCCCATCGAGGAGGCCGAGGGCTACCGGGTGCTGACGGAGCAGTACAACATGACCCAGGAGGAGGCCGCCCAGCGGGTGGGCAAGTCCCGCCCCACCGTGGCCAACGCGCTGCGGCTGCTGGGGCTGACGCCCCCGGTCCGGGCCATGGTGGAGGACGGACGGCTGTCCGCCGGCCACGCCCGGGCGCTGCTGCCCCTGAACGCCAAGCTCCAGCAGACCACCGCCGAGACGGTGGTAAAGGACGGCCTGTCCGTCCGCCAGACGGAGCTGCTGGTGAAAAAGCTGACCGCGGAGAAAAAAGAGCGGCCCGCCGCCGACCCCCTCTCCGTCAATTATGTGGAGGAGGCCGCCCGGGAGCTGTCCGGCAAGCTGGGCCGTCCCTGCCGCATCGTCAACGGGAAGAAAAAGGGCCGCATCGAGCTGGAGTACTACGGCGTGGACGATCTGAACGCCCTGCTGGAGGCCCTGGAGAAGCTGAAAAAATAAACCACTGTTTCACGTGAAACAGTTACTACGATAACGAGGTGCAACACCATGCTTGACATCAAATTCCTTCGGGAGAACACCGAAGCCGTCAAAGAAAACATTCGCAAGAAGTTCCAGAACGCCAAGCTGCCCCTGGTGGACGAGGCCGTAGCCATCGACGCCGAGCGCCGGGCCGCCATGCAGGAGGCCAGCGACCTCCGCGCCCTGCGTAACCAGCTGTCCAAAAAGGTGGGTATGCTCATGGGCCAGGCCAAGAAAGACCCCTCCAAGCTGGCGGAGGCCGAGGAGGCCAAGGCCCAGGTGAAGGCCAATGCCGACCGTCTGGCCCAGCTGGAGCAGATGGAAGAGAAGCTGGCCGCCGACCTGCACCGCATCATGCTGGTCATCCCTCAGATGATCGACGAGAGCGTGCCCATCGGCCCGGACGACAGCTGCAACGTGGAGGTGCAGCGCTTTGGCGACCCCAAGACCCCCGACTTCCCCATCCCCTACCACACGGAGATCATGGAGCGGTTCGACGGCGTGGATATGGACGCCGCCGCCCGGGTCAGCGGCCAGGGGTTCTATTACCTGATGGGCGACATCGCCCGGCTGCACTCCGCCGTCACCGCCTACGGCCGTGACTTTATGATCGACAAGGGCTTCACCTACTGCATCCCCCCGTTCATGATCCACGGCAATGTGGTGGAGGGCGTCATGAGCCAGACGGATATGGACGCCATGATGTATAAGATCGAGGGCGAGGACCTGTACCTCATCGGCACGTCCGAGCACTCCATGATCGGCAAGTTCATCGACCAGATCGTGCCGGAGAGCAAGCTGCCCCAGACCCTGACCTCCTATTCCCCCTGCTTCCGCAAGGAGAAGGGCGCCCACGGCATCGAGGAGCGGGGCGTGTACCGCATCCACCAGTTCGAGAAGCAGGAGATGATCGTGGTCTGCAAGCCCGAGGAGTCCAAGGACTGGTACGAGAAGATGTGGCGCTACAGCGTGGAGCTGTTCCGCTCGCTGGACATCCCCGTGCGGCAGCTGGAATGCTGCTCCGGCGACCTGGCGGACCTGAAGTGCAAGTCCTGCGACATTGAGGCGTGGTCGCCCCGGCAGCAGAAGTATTTCGAGGTCTGCTCCTGCTCCAACCTGGGCGACGCCCAGGCCCGCCGCCTGAAGATCCGCGTCAAGGGCGAGGACGGCAAGATGTACCTGCCCCACACGCTGAACAACACCGTGGTCGCGCCGCCCCGTATGCTCATCGCCCTGCTGGAGAACAACCTGCAGGAGGACGGCTCTGTCCTCGTGCCCAAGGCGCTGCAGCCCTACATGGGCGGCAAAGAGCGGCTCGTCCCGCTTCATTGATAGCGTTTCGTAATATTCGCATATAATTATACTCTTTGTATAGGAGTTTTTACCCATGAAAAAGTTTCTGAATGAATTCAAGGAATTCGCCATGCGGGGCAACGTGCTGGACATGGCCATCGGCGTGGTCATCGGCTCTGCCTTCGGCAAGATCACCACGTCCCTAGTGAACGACGTGTTCATGCCTCTCATCGGCCTGCTCATCGGCGGCATCGACCTGGGCCAGCTGAACCTGACGCTGAAGGCCGCCGTCATGGACGGCGACACCGTGGTGAAAGAGCCGGTGACGCTGGGCCTGGGCACGTTCCTCAGCACCATCATCGACTTCATCCTGGTGGCCTTCGTCATCTTCCTTATGATCAAGGCCATCAACCAGTTCCACAAGCTGACCAAGAAGAAAGAGGAGGAAGCCCCCGCGCCGGAAGAGTCGAAAGGGCCTACCTCCGAGGAGCTGCTCACCGAGATCCGCGACCTGCTGAAGGAACAGCAGAAATGACCGGCATTCTGACTGCGGGGCTGACCGGCCTGGGCCTTGACCCCGCCGCCGCCCCGGCGCTGGAGCACTATGCCGGCGCGCTGCTGGAGAAAAACAAGGTGATGAACCTGACGGCCATCACCCAGCCGGACCAGGTGGCCACGCTGCACCTGCTGGACTGCGCCGCCCTGCTGCCCCTCTCCCCTCTGGCGGGCAAGGCCGTCATCGACGTGGGCACAGGCGCGGGACTGCCGGGCATGGTGCTGGCGCTGCTGACGCCGGACGCCCGGTTCACGCTGCTGGACAGCCTGGGCAAGCGCATCGACTTCCTGCAGGAGGTGTGCGGCGACATGGGCCTGACCCATGTGACCTGCGTCCACGCCCGGGCGGAGGAATTCGCCGGGCAGCACCGGGAGCAGTACGACGTGGCCGTGTCCCGGGCCGTGGCACAGCTGAACGTGCTGTGCGAGCTGACGCTGCCGCTGGTAAAGGTGGGCGGGCGGTTCATCGCCATGAAGTCCACCTCCTCCGACCAGGAGATCCAGGAGGCCCGCAGCGCCGTGGCCCAGCTGGGCGGCCAGATCGCCGCCGTGCGGGACTACGACGTGCCGCAGACCGATGTGCGCCACCGGGCGGTCATCATCGAAAAGGTAAAGGCCACGCCCCGGCAGTTCCCCCGCAGCTTCGCCCGCATCAAAAAATCGCCGCTGCGCTGAAAGGAGTTCCCATGGGCAAGATCATCGCCGTGGTGTCCGGCAAGGGAGGCACCGGAAAGACCACCTTCACCGCCAATACCGCGCTGGCGCTGGCCTCCATGGGCCAGCGGGTGCTGTGCATGGACTGCGACGTGACGCTGCGCAACCTGGACCTGGCGCTGGGGCTCAGCGACCGGGCGCTGATGGATTTCTCCGACGTGCTGGCCGGGCGCTGTACGCTGGCCGAGGCCGCTGTGGCCCACGAGAAGTACCCCTCCCTCTCCCTGCTCACCGCGCCTATGGCCGACCGGCCGCTGGAGCTGTCCGTGGCCGCTGTGAAGCAGCTGGCCGCCGACATCCGGAAAAGCTACGACTGGTGTCTCATCGACGCCCCGGCGGGGCTGGGGCAGGGCTTCCAGATGGCGGCCTGCATGGCCGACCAGGTGGTGGTCATCACCACCACGGACGTGTCCGCCATGCGGGATGCCCAGCGCACCGCCATGGAGCTGGCCGCCTTCCCCACCGGCACGGTACACCTGGTGGTGGGCCGCGTATCCAAGAAGGTGCTGCGCCAGCTCCACACCACCATTGACGACGCCATCGACGCCGCCGGCCTGCCCCTGCTGGGCGTCGTGCCGGAGGACGAGGACGTCCCCTACTGCCTGAACCGCGGACTGGTGCTGCGGGAATACAACTACTACGCCGCCCGGGCCTATGAAAACATCGCCAAACGCATCATGGGCAAAAAGACGCCCCTGATGAAGATATAACCTCCCCCGCACATAAGAGAAAGGAGTCTTTCTATGAATATTGCATTGATGGCACACGACAACCGCAAGGAGCTGATGGTCCAGTTCTGCACCGCCTACTGCGGCATTCTGGCCAAGCACACCCTGTGCGCCACCGCCCGCACCGGCCAGCAGATCGCCGATGCCACCGGCCTGACCATCCACCGCTTTTTGTCCTTCGACCACGGCGGCGGCCAGCAGATCGCGGCCCGCATCGCCTATAACGAGATAGATATGGTGCTGTGCTTCAGCGACCCCAGCCAGAAGCACACCGATGACGATATTGCCTATATCTCCCGCCTGTGCGACCAGAACAACGTCCCCTTTGCCAGCAACCTGGCCACCGCCGAGATGCTGGTGCTGGGCCTGGACCGGGGCGACCTGGACTGGCGCGACATCGTAAACCCCAAGAGCAAGCCCTTCACCGCGTGAAAGGCCAAAAAAGCCAAAAAATATACCCGGCGGCTTGACAAACGCAGACCACCGGGTATAATGAAGACAGGGTCACCGTGACAAGCGGTTTTGGCTCGTAAGTTTAGTTATCCTTAGTTAAAAAAACCGGAAAACCGTCACTTGGCCGAGTGGCGGTTTTCGCGTCTCTTGACAATAATGGTGACTGTAAAAGTCCCAATATGTAGAGTAATACGCATGGCTTCACCCCCTTTCGGAGATGATGCCAAAACCGCCTGCCCTTGTTTCCAGCGCCGTGCTTCACGGCGAAAGTGTACCACATTTGCGATTTTTTGTCAACGCGCACCCTTGACAACCCACGGAAAATCGCATAAAATAAGGGATAACCGTGTTGACCCCGCAGGAGTAGCCATCACACCGCCGTAACAGAGAGACGCGCCGCCGGCTGTAAGCGCGTCACGGCAAGGAGCAGGCCAAGACAGCGGGCGAGCGGGGATGGAAACATCCACGGCGCGCTCCCCGTAACAGGAGCTGAAAAGGGCCGCAAGGCCGAATTTGGGTGGCACCACGAAGCGCATCACCGCTCTCGTCCCAATACGGGGACGGGAGCGCTTTTTTATTCCATTTCACACAAGGAGATCGCTATGCAAGCTGTCATTGACTTCATCAACAAGCACCTGTACGACTGCTTCATCCCCCTCACCGCCCTGGGTGTGCTGCGTATCGGTATGTGCCTGGCTCAGCTGAAAAGGACCGGGCAGCTCCGGGAGAAGAAAGGCGTGTACCACGCCGTGGGCCACAACTACACCGAGATCGGCGCGTGGATCGGTATCCTGGCGGGCTTCGTCCTCGTGCTGGCCACCCGTCTGTGGTACGTGGGCCTGCCCCTGTCCGTGGTGCTGGGCCTGATCGGCGGCAAACTGGGCCGGAAGAAGGGCGCGGAGCTGGACGCCATCTACCGGGACGTGGCCTGGGAGCTGAAACATGAGGCCGACGCCGAGGCCGCCCGCGAGGCGGCGTCCCACACGCTGGAGAGCGGCGCAGCAAAAATCGAGGAAACCACTGAAGATAAAGGAGATACAGAAAATGGCTGAGATGACACCCCGCACCCTGTCGGGCTTTATGGAGCTGCTGCCCAGACCCCAGCAGCAGATGGAGCGCATGATGGAGATCCTGCGCCGCACGTACAGTCTCTACGGCTTCACTCCGCTGGACACCCCGGTGATCGAGGCGGCGGAGGTGCTGCTGGCCAAGGGCGGCGGCGAGACGGAGAAGCAGATCTACCGCTTCAACAAGGGCGACGCCGACCTGGCGCTGCGCTTTGACCTGACCGTGCCGCTGGCCAAGTATGTGGCCCTGCACTACAACGACCTGTCCTTCCCCTTCCGCCGCTATCAGATCGGCAAGGTCTACCGGGGCGAGCGCGCCCAGCGGGGACGCTTCCGGGAGTTCTATCAGGCCGACATCGACGTCATCGGCGACGGCAAGCTGGACATCACCAACGAGGCGGAGATGCCCGCCATCATCTACCGGGCCTTCACCGAGCTGGGTCTGAAGCGGTTCTGCATCCGGGTGAACAACCGCAAGATCCTCAACGGGTTCTACGCCATGCTGGGCCTGACGGAGAAGTCCGGCGACATCATGCGTACCGTGGACAAGCTGGACAAGATCGGCCCGGACAAGGTCCGCGCCCTGCTCACCGACGAGGTGGGCGTGTCCGCCGCAAACGCCGACGAGATACTGAAATTCATCGCCATCTCCGGCGGCAACGACCAGGTGCTCAGCGCTCTGGAGGGCTACACCGGCCGGAACGAGGTGTTTGACGAGGGGCTGGACCAGCTCCGCACCGTGGTGAAGTACCTGAGCGCCTTCGGCGTGCCGGCGGAGAACTTCGCCGTGGACCTGACCATCGCCCGGGGGCTGGACTACTACACCGGCACGGTGTACGAGACGACGCTGCTGGACCACCCGGAGATCGGCTCTGTCTGCTCCGGCGGACGGTACGACAATCTGGCCGCCTACTACACCGACAAGCAGCTGCCCGGCGTGGGCATCTCCATCGGCCTGACCCGGCTGTTCTACGTGCTGGGTGAGCAGGGGATGCTGAACCCGGACCTGCCCACCGCCCCGGCGGACGCGCTGATCCTGCCCATGACGGAGGACCTGTCCGCCGCCGTGACGCTGGCCACCCGCCTGCGGGACGCCGGCGTCCGCACCCAGCTCTACACCGAGCAGAAGAAGTTCAAGGCCAAGATGAACTACGCCGACAAGACCGGCGTGCCCTATGTGCTGTTCCTGGGCGAGGACGAGATCAAGGCCGGCGTCATCGCCTGCAAGGACATGGCCTCCGGCGAGCAGACCACCCTGCCCTTCGACGAGACGCTCGGGCGCATCCAGACCGGCCTGGCGGAGCGGAACAAGGGCAAGGTCATTGTGGAGAAATAACAACAATTAGTAATATTTTTATCAAATTATACAATTCATTATCAAAAGCAGGAGGATACAACGATGATGCAGATGCGTACACATACCTGCAACGAGCTGCGTATGGAACACGTGGGCCAGCAGGTCAAGATCGTGGGCTGGATGGAAAACGTCCGCACCGTGGGCCAGAACTTCGCCTTCGTGGTGCTGCGCGACTTCTACGGCACGACCCAGGTGGTGGTGGAGACGGAGGACATGATGTCCATCATCAACAGCCTGAACAAGGAGTCCACCATCTCCGTGGAGGGCGTGGTCCGGGAGCGCGCCAGCAAGAACCCCAAGCAGGCCACCGGCGATGTGGAGGTCGTCCCCAGCAAGATCGAGGTGCTGGGCCGCTGCCGCTACAACTCCCTGCCCTTTGAGATCAACCGCAGCCGCGAGGCCGACGAGACGGCCCGCCTGAAATACCGCTATCTGGACCTCCGCAACCCGGCGGTGAAGCAGAACATCATCCTGCGCTGCCAGGTGGTGGCCGCCCTCCGCGCCGCCATGACCGAGCACGGCTTCCTGGAGATCACCACCCCCATTCTGACCGCCTCCTCCCCCGAGGGTGCCCGTGACTACCTTGTCCCCGCCCGGAAGCACCCCGGCAAGTTCTACGCCCTGCCCCAGGCGCCCCAGCAGTTCAAGCAGCTGCTGATGACCTCCGGTTTCGACCGCTATTTCCAGATCGCTCCCTGCTTCCGCGATGAGGACGCCCGGGGCGACCGCTCCCCCGGCGAGTTCTACCAGCTGGATATGGAGATGGCCTTCGCCACCCAGGACGACGTGTTCGCCGTGCTGGAGGACGTGCTGCCTCCCATCTTCGCCAAGTTCGGCACGTACAACGTGGCCTCCGCCGCGCCTTTCCGCCGCATCCCCTACAACACCGCCATGGAGACGTATGGCTCGGATAAGCCCGACCTGCGTATCGACCTGACCTGCAAGAACGTCACCGCCCTGTTTGAAAGCTGCGAGTTCGAGGCCCTCAAGGGCCAGACCGTGAAGATGATCGACATCACCGACTGCGCCCTGACCCGCAAGCAGGTGGAGAAGCTGCTCACCGACTGCGAGGTCCAGTCCGGCTCGAAGGCCTACTGGTTCAAGGTGGACGAGAACGGCGAGCTGGCCGGCGGCATCGCCAAGTTCGTCGCCCCTGTGAAGGACGAGCTGGCCAAGGTGCTGACCCTGAAGCCCAACACGTTGGTGGTGGTGGCCGCGGGCCAGTACGCCACCAAGTCCGCCGGCGTGCTGATCAAGACCTTCGGCGCGGCCTGCGAGAACCACTTCGACAAGGAGCGCTACGAGTTCTGCTGGATCGTGGACTTCCCCATGTACGAGATCGGCGACGAGAGCGGCGAGCTGGAGTTCTGCCACAACCCGTTCTCCATGCCCAACGGCGGCATGGACATCCTGCTGAAGGCTGAGCGGGGCGAGATCGACCCGCTGGACATCTACGCCAACCAGTACGACCTGGTGTGCAACGGCGTGGAGCTCAGCTCCGGCGCGGTCCGTAACCACGACCCGGAGATCATGATCAAGGCCTTCGAGCTGGTGCGTCTGGGCGAGGAGGACGTGAAGAAGAAGTTCCCCGCCATGTATAGCGCTTTCTGCTACGGTGCGCCTCCCCACGCCGGCATCGCCCCGGGCGTGGACCGCATGGTCATGCTGCTGGCCGGCGAAAGCTCCATCCGCGAGATCATCCCCTTCCCCATGAACAAGAACGCCCAGGACATCATGATGGGCGCGCCCTCCACCGTGGAGCAGAAGCAGCTGGACGAGCTGCACATCGCCATCGTGGGCGAAGTGGAGAAGGACGACTGATGGCCACCGTCAAGCTCTATTACGAAAACGCCTTTCTGCAGGACTTCACCGCCGCGGTGGAGTCCTGCGGGGCTGTAAAAGACGGCTTCGCCGTCGTCCTGGGCCGCACCGCCTTCTACCCGGAGGGCGGCGGCCAGCCTGCCGACCGCGGCACGCTGGGCGATGCCCGGGTGCTGGACGTGCAGGAAAAGGACGGCATCATCGTCCACACCTGTGACGCGCCGCTTCAGGTGGGCGCGGAGGTCACAGGCCGCATCGACTGGGCGCGGCGCTTCGACCATATGCAGCAGCACTCCGGCGAGCATATCATCTCCGGCCTGCTGTGCAGCACGTTCCGCTGCGACAACGTGGGCTTCCACATGGGCGCGGACGTGGTCACCATCGACTACAACGCCGACATCACCTGGGAGCAGGCGCTGGAGGTGGAGCGCCGGGCCAACGAGTACATCTGGGCCGACCACCCCATCCGCATCCTGTGGCCCTCCCCGGAGGAGCTGGCCGCCCTGCCCTACCGCAGCAAGAAGGCCCTCACCGGCCCGGTGCGCCTTACGGAGTTCCCCGGGGCGGATCTGTGCGCCTGCTGCGGCACCCATGTGGCCCGCAGCGGTCAGGTGGGGCTGGTGAAGCTCATCGGCTGGCAGAAGTTCCGTGACGGCGTGCGGCTGGAGCTGCTGTGCGGCCAGCGCGCGGCGGACTACCTGTCCCGCTGCTGGGAGCAGTCCCGCCTGGCCGGGCAAGCCCTGTCCGTCAAGCCCACCGACCTCTCCCCCGCCGTGTCCCGTCTCCAGTCGGAGCTGACGGCCCTCAAGGAGAAGGCCGCCCGGCTGGAGGAACAGTCCTTCGCCCACACCGCCGCCCAATATGAGGGCGCGGTGGACGTGCTGCTCATCACCGACCCCCTGGAGGGCGACGGCGTCCGCCGTCTGTGCGACGCGGTGGCCAAAAGCGCCGGCGGCCGGTGCGCCGTGTTCTCCGGCACGGACGGCGCGTACCGCTACGCCGTCATCAGCCCAGAGGACGTGTCCCCTCTGGTGAAGGCCATGAACCAGTCCCTTTCGGGCCGGGGCGGCGGCCGGAACGGCTTCGCCCAGGGCAGCGCCGCCTGCACGGCGGAGGCCATCCGCGCCTTCTTCGCCGCGCTGTAAAGCTGTAAACATGAAAAAACCGGCCTCGGAGCGCTGCTCCGAGGCCGGTTTTCCGTTCTCTGTTTACTTCGTGCCCAGCACGGCCTTGCCCGCTGCGTCCACGGTGACGCGGTCGGTCTTGCCGTCTGCCGTGCCCTTGCTGAAGCTGACGATCCACGCGCCGCTGGTCACGTCATACGTGCCGTACACCGTGCCGTACTCGCCGGTGTAGATGGCCTTGGCCGCGTCGATGGCCGCCTGCTGGCTCAGGCTCTTGCGCCCGATCTGGGCCGTGCCCAGGATGGACAGCAGCGCATCGTGGTTGGCGTTCCACACCTGGGTGGTCATGGTCTCCGAGGGGGCGGCCACGTAGCTGCCCGGCGTATCCTCAAAGAAGATGTCCGCCATCACCATAAGGCCCTTGTCCACGTCCTGCTCCGTGTGCTGCCACACCTTCTGGCCGTTGGCCAGCGTCAGCTCCTCGCTGGTGACGTCTGTGCCGCAGACGCCGTAGCCGCCGGTCCAGCACAGCAGCGTATAGCTGACGGTGGTGTCGTCGGTCTTGTAGAAGCGGATACCCTCGGTCTTGTTGTCGCCGTCATCGCTGACGGTCTCCCAGCTCCAGCCCTCCGGCAGCTCCAGCGCCATGTCCACGAAGCCGTGGGTGTACTCCGCCGTGATGGTGGTGGGCGCGGGATCGGGATCGGGGGCGGGGGCGGGGTCAGGGGTCTCATTCTTCTTGCCGCAGGCCGCCAGGCTCATTACGCAGGCCAGCGCCAGCAGCAGGGCGATGATCTTTTTGGTCATTTCCATATCCTCCTTCGGACAAATCATTTCTTTCTCTCGTTTTGCCGGGTAGATAACCTCGTGTGTATATATAGACGGAAGCGCACGCGCTTTCGTTCCGCTCACATATCCACCAGCTGCAATTCGTCCTCGTTCACCTTCCGCAGCTCCTTCTTGTTCATGATCTCGTACATACACGGCACGACGAACAGCGTCATCAGCGTGGCGTACAGCAGTCCGCCGATGCACACCAGCGCGATGGGCTGGATCAGCGCCGTGCCGGCGTTCTTGGCCAGCGCCGTGACGATCAGGCCCAGGATGGTGGTCAGGCTGGTCATCAGAATGGGCCGCAGACGGGTGACGCAGGCGTCGATGACGGCCTCCCGCCGCTCCATGCCCGCCAGCCGCTGCTGGTTGATGTAGTCCACCAGCACGATGCCGTTGTTGACGATGATACCCACCAGCATGACGAAGCCGATCAGGCTCACCACCGACACCTCGATGCCCGCGAGGAGCAGGGCCATGAAGCCGCCGGTGAACGCCAGCGGGATGGTGAACATGACGATGAACGGGGATTTCAGGGACTGGAACTGGGCCACCATGATCAGGTACACCAGCACCACGCCCAGCAGCAGCATCAGCATCAGCTGCTCCATGGCGTCCATGATCTGCTCGTTCTCGCCGTTGAACTCCACCGTCACCGTGTCCGGCAGCGTCAGGCTGTTCACCAGCCGCTGGACCTCCGACGTGACCTTCGTCACGTTGTAGCCGTCGGCGATGGCGGCCGTCACGGTGATGCAGCGGCGCTGCTGGTCGCGGTTGATGCTGTTCAGCGACACCGTCTCCCGGATCTCCGCCACGTCGCCCAGCCTGAACGTCTTGTCCTCGTCCCCGCTGTCCTCGCCGGTGAGCTGGCTCAGCCCGGAGGCGGCGCTGCCGGACGCGGACGTGCTGCCGCTCATGGCCGAGGTCATGCCGCTGCCCGGGTCGATGGTCAGATCCAGCAGCTTCTCCCGGGTCAGCTTCCCGTCCTCCGCCGCGTCCACCATCATCTCCATACTGTCGCCGTCCAGCGTCACCGTGGCCACAGTGGTGCTGTCGCTCATGGCCGCCGCCACCTGCATATAGATCTGGGCCACGGTGATGCCCTTGGTCATGGCCTTGTTCCGGTCCACCACCACCTGCAGCGCCGGCGCGGCGTCCTCCAGTCCGTCGGACACCGACACCACGCCCTCGGCCTGGCTCATGCGCTGGCCCAGCGCCCGGGCGGCGCTCTGCAGGTCCTCCATGTCGTTTCCGTATACCGACAGCGACACGCCGCTGCCGGTCATATAGCTCATCATGCCGCTCATGACGCCGCTGGCCGTCACGGTGCAGGGCAGGTCGGCGCACAGCGCCTCGATCTCCTTCCCCGCGTCCGAGCCGAACGTGCCCTCCGGCATGGTGATGTAGCCGGTCACGTCATAGTCGCTGTTGGACGTGCTGGTCAGGCTCAGGCCGCCCATCGTGCCGCTGCCCATCATGAAGCCCACGTCGGACACGTTCTCCACCGTCATCACCCGCTCCATCACCTCGTCCGCCAGGGCCACGGCCTCTTCCCGGGTCGTGCCCTCCGGCATGGTGACGGACAGGGACAGGTTGTTCATGTCGATCTCCGGCATGAACGTGAAGCCGCGGCTCACCGCGCCCCAGCCGGTGGTCACCAGCAGCACCAGCGACAGCAGCAGCACGCCGGCCTTGTGGTCCAGCGCGAAGGTGATGGCCTTGCGGTAGGCCGGATAGAGCTTATCCAGCAGCCCCGCCTTGGGTGTGAAGTCCCGCCGCAGCATTCCGGAGGCCATAGCCGGCACGAGCGTCAGCGACACCAGCAGGCTGGCCAGCAGCGAATAGGTGATGGTCAGCGCCAGGTCGGTGAACATCTGCCGGGTCAATCCCTCCACGAAGATGATGGGGGCGAACACGCACACCGTGGTCAGCGTGGAGGCCGTCACCGCGCCCAGCACCTGCTGGGCGCCGGACACCGCCGCCTGCACGATGGTCGCGCCCTTGGCCCGCAGGCGGTAGATGTTCTCGATGACCACCACCGAGTTGTCCACCAGCATACCCACCGCCACCGCCAGACCGCTGAGGGAGATCATATTGATGGTCACGCCGGTGAAGTACATCAGCACCACGGCGAAAATAACGCTGACGGGGATGGACACCAGTGTGATGACCGTGGGCCGCCAGTCACGCAGGAACAGGAACAGCACCACCACGGAGAACAGCGCGCCCCACAGCAGGGACGACATGATGGTCTCCACGATCAGGTATATGTAGTCGCCCTGGTCCATCAGCGGCACGAAGGACAGCCCCTCGTACTGGGCCTCCAGCGTCTCAAACCGGTCGCTGATGTTGTTGGACACCTCCGCCGTGGCGTAGTTGGACTGCTTGGTGAAGGACAGCAATATGCCGTTCTCCCCGTCCAGCTTGGTATAGAGCTGGTCGGCGTCGTCCGTCACCACCACTGTGGCCACGTCCCCCAGCCGGATAGGCTCTACGCCCTCCAGCCCCAGGTCGAACAGCACCATCTCCTCCAGCTCGCCGCTGGAGGTGATCTTCTGCCCCACCGACACCATGTAGCTCACGCCGCTGTCGTCGCTGATATAGCCCGCCGGCATGGAGAAGTTCTGGGCCGTCAGCAGACTGCTGATGGTGGAGATGGACAGCATCCCGCCCAGGTCCGTCTGCTCCGACACGCTCTTGTATGCTTCCTTGATCTGCTCCAGACCGCTCTCGATCTGGGTCTTGGCCGTCTCCAGCTGGAGCTCCGCCGATGTCAGCTGGGTCAGCCCGTCCATCAGCGACACCAGCAGGTCGGACACGTCGCCCTCGAACTCGGAGCGGAGCTTGCCGCTCTTCAGGTCCTTCATCAGCTGCTCCAGCTGGGCCTGTATCTTCTCCAGATTTTTCTGAAGCTCCTCCAGCGTCTTGTCCGGGTCGGACACGATACTGCCGATCACTTCCTTCAGGTCCGTGTCCTCCAGGTTCTTATACGCGCTGCGCAGCTCCTCCTGTATCTTGTCCACAGCCTTCCCCGGCGCTTCGGCCACGCCGTTGGCGATGGTCCGCTTGGCGCTGGACAGGGCGCTCTGGCCGTCCTCGATCTTCTTCTCCGCCTCGTACAGCTTGCTCTCCGCCTTTTTCAGCTGCTTTTTCACCGCGTCCTCCAGCGTGGCGGACAGATCGTCCATCTTCTGCTGGTCCAGAATGACGTGGGCCTCCCGGGTCACCGCGCCGGACACGGACACGCTGGCCACGCCGCTGATGCCCTCCAGCTTGTTGGTCAGCTCGTCGGTCACCAGGTCACTGAGCTCGTATACGTCCATGCCCTCCCGGGACACGGCGGCCACCATCACCGGCAGCACCGACGGGTTGATCTTCAGCACATAGGGCGTGCCCACCATGTCGTCCCACTGGCCCTGCAGCACGGAGATCTTCTGCTGGATGTCCACGCTGATGGTGTCCATGTTCACGCCGTCCTCGAACTCCAGCATCACCATGGACACGCTGTTCTGGCTGGTGGAGGTGACCTCCTTGATCTGGTCCAGCGTGGCCATGGACTGCTCCATGGGCTTGGTGATGTCCGTCTCCACCGCCTCCGGGCTTGCGCCGGGGTCGGTGGTCACGATGATGACGTAGGGAAAATCCATGTTGGGTATCAGGTCCGGTGTCATTTTCAGATACGACACCACGCCCAGAACGATCACCGCCAGCACCACCACAAAGATGGTCAGTGGCTTCTTCACACTGAATTTTGCCATACGCCCGCTCCTTTGACAGGGCCTTCCGCCCCAGTCTGAAATTACAATAATGTGTTAGTTTACCATCAGCGGGGAAAAGTTGCAAGCGTTCGGACCGATAATTCACGGAAGTGTTACAAATCCCGGCTTTTTGCAGGGAAATAGTTCGCTATTCGTAATATTTCTTTACGGCATCCTGACAACGGCGGTTTTTCTTGACAACCTCCCCGAAACGTGTTATTCTGTGCCTGTTACAGGCGATGATGGGTCTGGCAGCCCGGAGCTGCGGGAGGAAATGCCCGCCGGAAGCCCCGTTACCGGCACGAGAGTGTGGAGCGATCCAAATTCAGGTGGAACCACGGACGAGTTTTCGTTCGCCCTGATGCTAAATTAGCATCAGGGCGTTTTTATTTTGTTTGAAAATAACTTGAAAAAACATAGATAAAGGAGTAGAAAAACATGAAAAACACCGAGAAAACCATGGATAAGATCGTAGCCCTGTGCAAGAACCGCGGCTTTATCTTCGCCGGCAGCGAGATCTACGGCGGTCTGGCCAACACCTGGGACTACGGCCCGCTGGGCGTGGAGCTGAAGAACAACATCAAGAAGGCGTGGTGGAAGAAGTTCGTCCAGGAGAACCCCTACAACGTGGGGCAGGACGCCGCCATCCTCATGAACCCCCAGACCTGGGTGGCCAGCGGCCATCTGGCCGGCTTCTCCGATCCCCTGATGGACTGCAAGGAGTGCAAGGAGCGCTTCCGCGCCGACAAGCTCATCGAGGACTGGTGCGGCCAGAACGGCGTGACGCTGCCCAAGCCCATCGACGCCTTCTCCCAGCAGGAGATGAAGGACTTCATCGAGGACAACAACATCCCCTGCCCCACCTGCGGCAAGCACAACTTCACCGACATCCGTCAGTTCAACCTGATGTTCAAGACGTTCCAGGGCGTCACCGAGGACGCGAAGAACACCGTGTACCTGCGGCCTGAGACGGCCCAGGGCATCTTCACCAACTTCGTCAACACCCAGCGCACCACCCGCCGCAAGCTGCCCTTCGGCGTGTGCCAGATCGGCAAGTCCTTCCGCAACGAGATCACCCCGGGCAACTTCATCTTCCGCGTCCGCGAGTTCGAGCAGATGGAGCTGGAGTTCTTCTGCAAGCCCGGCACGGACCTGGAGTGGTTCAACTACTGGCGCACCTTCTGCCACAACTGGCTGCTGGGCATCGGCCTGAAGGACGAGAACCTGCGGCTGCGTGACCACGACCCCGAGGAGCTGTGCTTCTACTCCAAGGCCACCACGGACTTCGAGTTCCTGTTCCCCTTCGGCTGGGGCGAGCTGTGGGGCGTGGCGGACCGCACCGACTACGACCTGACCCAGCACCAGAACACCTCCGGCAAGGACCTGACCTATTTCGACCCCGAGACCAACGAGCGGTACATCCCCTACGTGGTGGAGCCGTCCCTGGGCGTGGAGCGCAGCGTGCTGGCCGTGCTGGTGGACGCCTATGACGAGGAGGTCGTGGACGCGGAGAAGAACGATGTCCGCGTGGTGCTGCACCTGCACCCGGCCCTCGCCCCCTTCAAGGCCGCCGTGCTGCCCTTGAGCAAGAAGCTCAGCGACAAGGCCCGGGAGGTCTACGCCGAGCTGAGCAAGGAGTGGATGATCGACTTCGACGAGACCGGCTCTATCGGCAAGCGCTACCGCCGCGAGGACGAGGTGGGCACGCCGTTCTGCATCACCGTGGACTTCGACACCGTGGGCGACGCGGAGAAGGCCGGCGACAACTGCGTCACCGTCCGCGAGCGCGACAGCATGGAGCAGGTCCGCGTGCCTATCAGCGAGCTGAAGAGCTACCTGGCGGAGAAGCTGGCGTATTGAGCAAAGACCGCAGGAAATGACAGGGAAAGCGCAGAAAGGCGGACGGGACTATGCTGCTTATCGGACATATCGATATAAAAAAATACAGCGTGGTCTCTCCCCATATCCGCACGAATGAGGTAATCATCACAGAGGAACGCATCGCCCACATTATGGCGCGCCATCCCAATGATTTTGAGCGTTTCGCACAGTATCTCAAAAGTATCGTCGAAAGCCCCGATTACATTCTCGAGGCCAATAGACCTCACACCGCTTTTCTCCTGAAAGAATTCCTGTCTGAAGGTGAAAAATTTCAGGTCATCCTCCGTCTTTCCATTGAAGGCGATGCTGCCGGATACAAAAACTCCGTTATCACATTTCTGCGTGTAGAGGACAAACGGTACAAACGCTATCTGCGTACCAAAAAAGTTCTTTACAAGGCCGAATAATTCCTCTATAATCGAATTAGAACAAAGTGGTTCTTTGAGGTGGACAATTTCGTGGCATCCACACGCCGCTGGTACTGACAGGGGAAACCCGAGAGATGCAGGAGAACGCCACGCCTGCCAAAGAACCATACGTTCCGGAGAGGCCGCCTTTCTGCGGCCTCTTCTCTTTGCAAAAAAAGAAAGCCCTTGCGGGCTTTCTTTTTTTCGGAGATGAGTCGAACAGCGGCAGGCGGTGTGCAGGGGCAGGGCATTCCGCAGCCGCGAACGGGGGTTGACAAAGCGGGGAGATTAGATATAATAATAGACAAGGGGACGCTGCGACAAGCGGTCAGCCCTTGAAGTGAATTAGATCTCTACGAATAGAAACCGTCACTTGTGGGAGTGGCGGTTTCTGCTTTTCAGCTTCATGATCCGTATCGAGACGGAATAGCGTCCGATATGAAATGTAAGCGTCCAGAACATGGCCTCACCCCCTTTCGGGTGGTGTGGCCGACCGCCTGCCGTTTTACGCAGCGTCCTTACGGCAAGTATAACATCGAGGGCGAAATTTGTCAAATTTCGCCCTCAATGCTTTATTCCCGGCCCTCGGGGAGAGGGGCGATGATGGTCTTATACAGGCGGCGGAAGAAGCACAGTGTCAGGATCAGGGCGAACACCTCGGCAATGGGGTAGCTCCACCACACCAGGTCGCTGTTGCCCACGGACGCGCCGTAGCGGGCCAGGACATAGGCGATGGGGATGAGGAACACCAGCTGGCGGACGATGGAGGTGATCATGGAGTAGAAGGACTTGCCCAGGGCCTGGAACGAGCTGCCCAGGGCGATGCTGGCGCCGGCCATGCAGAAGCTGAGGGAGATGATGCGCAGGGCGGGGATGCCCACGGACAGCAGCGTGTCGCTGGCATCGAAGATCTTCAGCAGCGGGCCGGGGATGGCCCAGAACAGGATCGTGCCGAACACCATGATGCAGGAGGCGTACAGCGCGCCGCGCTTGATGGTCTCCACCATGCGGCGGCGGTTCTGCGCGCCGTAGTTGTAGGCCACGATGGGAACAACGCCGTTGTTCATGCCGAAAACAGGCATGAAGATGAAGGAGTTCAGCTTGAAATACGTGCCGAAGGCGGTGGCCGCCGTCTCGTGGGCGGCGTGGTAGGTGATGAGGATCTTGTTCATCAGGAACGTCATCACCGAGCCGATGGCGATCATGATGACGCTGGGCAGACCGATGGCGTAGATCTCGCCGATAAGGCGGAAGTCCGGCCGGAAGCTCCGGAGGGACAGGGTGATGTCGGTGTTCTTCTTGTGGTTGAACCAGATGGCCAGGATGCAGCCGCAGATCTGGCCGATGACGGTGGCCACGGCCGCGCCGGCCACACCCATTTTCAGCACGAAGATAAAGACCGGGTCCAGGATGATATTGATGATCGCGCCCAAACCCTGGGTATACATACTGAGGATGGAGCGGCCCGTGCCCTGGAGCAGCCGCTCGTACATGATCTGGCAGAACATGGCCAGTGAACCGGCGGTGACGATACGCAGGTAGTCGTTGCCCATCCGGATGATGTCCTCGATCTGGGTCTGGGAGCGGAAGAACAGGTCGGAGCAGGTCAGGCCCAGAATGGCGGAGATGACGAAGCCCACCACCGCCAGAAAGACACCGTTGTTGGCCACCTTGTCGGCCCGTTGGCGGAGGCCCGCGCCCAGGGCGCGGCCCATGAGGGCGTTGACGCCCACCGCCGTGCCGGTGGCCAGGCCGATCATCAGGTTCTGGGCCGGGAACGCCAGGGAGACGGCGGTGAGGGCCTGCTCGCTGACGCGGCTGACGAACACGCTGTCCACAATGTTGTAGAGGGCCTGCACCAGCATGGACGCGATGATGGGCAGGGACATATTCCAGATCAGCTTGGAGATGGGCATGACGCCCAGCTTGTTTTCGCTTTGCATAGGGGTGTTTCCTTTCGTGATGATCCGATCCAGGTAAGCGTTCCCGCGCTGCATCGTATCTGTCATTCCGAGCCAGTGTTCACACTGGCGTGGGAATCCGTCTTTCCAAGCCGAGGAGAACGGATTGCCACAACCAGTCTGCGGACTGGTTTCGCAATGACAGCGCGGGAACGCGGCGCAATATCGGGTTTTCCAGACAGTTTCATAACTGTATCAGTATACCATGGCCTGACGAAAAAGAAAAGACCCGAAATATGCGTTTTGTACAGCTTCCGGGTGTAAATTTTGGTGAAAAGGCGCAAAAATGTTTCGCATGGCGAAGAAAATGGGGTGGGGAGACGGGGAAACGGGGAACGGATTCCCACGCCAGTGACATCGGTCACTGGCTCGGAATGACAGGCCTTTTCGCCAGCTTGGAATACAGAAAGCCCTCCGCCTTGCGGCGGAGGGCTTTCTGTGTGTTGTGTGTTTGTTAGGAGAGAGAGAAAATCACATAAGGAAGTGTGGTTCCTTTGGATGATGCTATATTACCCGGCAAAATTGTCTTAATCATGAAGCGCACATGAACTTTTTGTGAATTTGAACGGGAATTATCTGAATTTTCGGCTCTCTGCCACAGCCATAACGTCACATCGGTTGTTTTTCTCGTTCTCGGCGTGGCCCTTGACCCAGTGACACCGCACGTCGTGCCGGGCCAGCAGGGGCAGCAGCCGCTGCCACAGGTCCACGTTCAGCACGGGCTTCTTGTCCGCCTTCACCCAGCCCTTCTTCTGCCAGCCGTAGAGCCAGCCCTTTTCCAGCGCGTCGATGACGTATTTGGAGTCGGCGTACAGCTCCACGATGCAGGGCTCTTTCAGCAGCGACAGGGCCTCGATGACGGCGGTGAGCTCCATGCGGTTGTTGGTGGTCTCGGCCTCGCCGCCGGACAGCTCCTTCTCCGCGCCCTTGTAGCTCAGTATCGCGCCCCAGCCCCCCGGCCCGGGGTTGCCGCTGCACGCGCCGTCGGTGTAGATCGTTACGGTTCTCATAGCTTCTCCTTTTGCTTGCGGCGGGGTGTGGTCACCCCGCCCTACGGACAGGTCAACGGTGGCCCTTTCGTAGGGCGGCGTGACGACACGCCGCCGTGGGCACACGCCTACGGTAAACGGGCGTAGGGGCGGGGTTCTACCCCGCCCGTCTCTCCTTCCGTCACGGCCTTTGGCCGTGCCACCTCCCTCTCAGAGGGAGGCTTTGGCCTCCGGCCTTACTCCACCTCCGTGACGAACAGCGTGCCGTCCCGGACGGTGAAGCGGACGTTCCTGCCGTCATAGCGCATCCCGTACACCCGCTCCGGGTCGTCCTGATACCGCGGCCGCGGGTCGGCGGCCAGCGCGCTGAGCAGGCCCTGCCGCTCGCCGCTGTCGAACTGGGCCAGCAGCTCCGGCGGGAAGTCCACCGTCAGCCGCTCCCCGGCGTCGTCGCCGGTGAAGCCGCCGGAGGCGTCGGGGTAGCTGTCGGCATAGGCCAGATAGGGCTTGATGTCGAAGATGGGCGTGCCGCTGACCATGTCCGCGCCGCGGACGTACAGCACCGGGCCGTCCGGCTCGTCCAGCGATACCCGCTCCAGCTCCACGGCGGACAGCCCCAGCCCGTTGGGGCGGAAGGGCGAGCGGGTGGCGAACACGCCGATGCGCTGGTTGCCGCCCAGCCGGGGCGGGCGCACCGTGGGCGACCAGGTCGACCGCAGGGCGCGGTCAAACTGCCAGATCAGCCACACATGGGAGAAGCCCTCCAGCCCCCGCACCGCCTCCGGGTCGCGGTAGGCCGGTTCAAACACGATGCGGCCGGGGCAGTCGGCGATGCCGCTCTGGCGGGGCACGCCGAACTTCTCGCCGAAGGGCGTTTCGATGCGGGCGATGGGTGTGATGTCCGCCATAGTCAGCGCTCCCGGCGGCCCGTGTCGGTAAGATGGGCGGTGATGTCCCTGGGCAGGCGCACCAGCCGCACGATCTCCCCGGCCACGATGACGGTCATGCCCGCCACGATGATCCAGATGTTCTGCAGGGTGCTGGCGCTGAAGAACATGACCAGCAGCACCAGCAGCAGAGCCATATTGATGCGCCCGTTGACCTCCTCCACCTGCCGCAGGGTCTCGTCCTTTTCGTAGATGACCTTGTTATACACGAACTGGCTCTTCGCCGCCGCGTTGTGGTACAGCGTCTTGGTGAAATACTGCCACCGGGTCAGGGGCACGGTGGCCTCTCTGGGGGCACTGCTCATACCGTCTCCTCCGTGTCCGTCTTTTCCTCCGGGTCGGCCAGGGCCAGGGAGATGACCCGGTCGCCCTCCTCCTTGAACCGCATGACGATGACGCCCTGGGTGGCGCGGCCCGCGATGCGGATGTTCTCCACCGGCGTGCGGATCAGGATGCCCGCCGCCGTCACCAGCAGCAGGTCCTCCGTGCCGTCCACCAGCTTCATGCCCACCACGCAGCCGGTCTTGTCCGTGACCATGTAGTTGCGGATGCCAAGGCCGCCGCGGTTGGTGATGCGGTATTCCTCGATGGGGGTGCGCTTGCCGTAGCCCTTTTCGGTGATGGACAGCACTGTCTTGCCCTCGTCGGCCCGGGCCGCGCCGATGACGTAGTCGCCGTCACGCAGCCGGATGCCCCGCACGCCCACGGCGGTGCGGCCCATGGGCCGCACGTCCGTCTCGTCGAAGCACACGGCCTGGCCGTCGTGGGTGGCGATGAGCACCCGGTCGCTGCCCCGGGTCTCCACCACGGAGATCAGCTCGTCGCCCTCGTCCAGCGTCAGGGCGCGGATGCCGTTGTTCCGCAGGTTCTTCAGGGCGCTGACCTCCAGCCGCTTCACCGTGCCGTTCCGGGTGGTCATGAACAGATACAGCTGCTCGTCCCCCGTCTCCCGGAAGTGGAGCATGGCCTGGACCTTTTCGCCGGTCTCCACCTGGATGATGTTGACGATGTTCACGCCCTTGGCGGCCTTGCCGCTCTCGGGGATCTGATAGCCCTTCTTGCGGTACACCTTGCCGGTGTCGGTGAAGAAGAGGATGTAGTCGTGGGTAGACGCGGTGAACACGTCCACCACCGTGTCCTCCTCCCGGGTGGTGATGCCCTTCTTGCCCATGCCGCCCTTGCTCTGGGCGGCGTATTCGCTGACGGGCGTGCGCTTGATATAGCCGTTCTCCGTCAGGGTAAAGACGCACTGCTCCTCCTCGATGAGGTCCTCGATGTCCAGCTCGTCCTCCACGTCCTGGATCTCGGTCTTGCGGTCGTCGCCGAACTTGTCGGCGATGGCGGTGAGCTCCTCCTTGAGGATGGACTTCACCAGCCCCTCGTCGCTGAGCACCCGCTGGAAGTAGGCGATCTTCTCCTCCAGCTCCTTGTACTCCGCCTGGAGCTTCTCCCGGTCGAGGCCCTGCAGCCGCTTGAGCTGCATATCCAGAATGGCCTGGGCCTGCACGTCGTCCAGCCCGAAGCGGGACATCAGGTTCTCCTTGGCGTTGTCGTAACTGCTGCGGATGATGCGGATGACCTCGTCAATGTTGTCCTGGGCCACCAGCAGACCCTCCAGCAGATGGGCGCGCTCCTGGGCCTTCTTCAGGTCGAACCGCGTCCGGCGAACGATGATCTCCTCCTGGAACGCCAGGTACTCGTCGATGATGTGCCGCAGGGACAGGATCTTGGGCTGACGCTGGTTGTTCACCAGTGCCAGCATATTGATGGCGAACGTGGTCTGCAGCTGGGTCTGGGCGAACAGGCGGTTCAGCACCACCTGGGGGTTGGCGTCCCGCTTCAGCTCGATGACCATCCGCATACCGTTGCGGTCGGACTCGTCCCGGATGTCGGAGATACCCTCGATGCGCTTGTCCTCCACCTGGTCGGCGATGGCCTTGATGAGCATCCGCTTGTTCACCTGATAGGGCAGCTCGGTGATGATGATGCGGGTGCGGCCATTGCCGAATTCCTCGAACTCGTGCCGTGCCCGGACCATGAGCCGTCCCCGGCCGGTGGCGTAGGCGGCGCGGATGCCGCTGCGGCCCATGATGATGCCCTTGGTGGGGAAATCCGGGCCCTTCACGTGCTCCATCAGGTCGCTGAGGGTGGCGTCGGGGTCATCCAGCACGCAGATGCACGCGCCGATGACCTCCCGCAGGTTGTGGGGCGGGATGTTGGTGGCCATGCCCACGGCGATGCCGCTGGAGCCGTTCACCAGCAGGTTGGGGAAGCGGCAGGGCAGCACCCGGGGCTCTTTCCGGCTCTCGTCGAAGTTGGGGTCCCAGTCCACCGTGTCCTTGTCGATGTCCCGGAGCATCTCGTTGGAGATCTTGCTCAGCCGGGCCTCGGTGTAACGGTAGGCCGCAGGGGGGTCGCCATCCACCGAGCCGAAGTTGCCGTGGCCGTCCACCAGCATATAGCGCATGGAGAAGTCCTGCGCCAGACGTACCAGCGCGTCGTACACGGAGGCGTCGCCGTGGGGGTGATACCGGCCCAGCACGTCGCCCACGCAGGTGGCGGACTTCTTGAACGGGCGGTCGCTGGTCAGGTTGTCCTCGTACATGGCGTAGAGGATACGCCGGTGCACGGGCTTCAGACCGTCCCGCACGTCGGGCAGGGCGCGGCCCACGATGACGGACATGGCGTACTCGATATAGGATTTCTCCATCTCCGGCACAAGTGGGCTCTCCACGATGTGCTGGTCGGGGAAGCGTATCTCTTCCGGGTCGTATTGGGGCTTTTTTGACATAGTTCAGTCTCCTTACCTCTGTCATTGCGAGGAGCGAAGCGACGCGGCAATCCGTATCTCTCGTCCCAGCGCGAAGCGCTGTCATTGAAAACCATTGCCAATACGGCAATGCTTCTCCCCGTGATCAGTTTTCTTTTTGCGGCAGCAGATCTTTCCATTCCGGGTTACTTCTGCTGATAAGCTCGTTTTTCTTCTGTCTTCTCCAGCTCTTGATCTGCTTTTCCCTCTCGATGGCGGCACGAACATCCGGCGTTATTTCGTAATGTACCAACTTGGTCACATTATACCGGGCAGTAAAGCTGTCAGGATCAACATGATTTTTATGCTCCCACAGCCGTCGCTTCAGATCGTTGGTCACACCTGTATATATGGTCGTATTCGTTGCGTTTGAGAGAATATACACGAAATACATACTCAGGCCGTCCTTTTCTTTCTTGGAAACGGATTGCCACGCCAGTGACGTCGGTGCAGCGTGTTGATAAACCCACTCTGTCATTCCGAGGAGCGAAGCGACGTGGGAATCCGTAATCTT